>NZ_CP121473.1:701250-1402500 GCF_033954455.1 Thiorhodovibrio litoralis
GGCTTTCGCGCGCAGATCGCGCACCAGAGTGCGTGCTTCCTGGTAGCGATCTTTGGTGTCGATATAGGTCAGCTGCCGCTTGGGCGAGATCTTGTAGACAAAATAGGGCATAGCAGTCGTTTTTCTGGCAGAACCGAATGGAAATGACAAGGATACCCCGGAGCGGTGCTGCTGGCGATGCCATTTGATACCGCTGAGGCAATCGGCGCCCCGGATGCCACCCGATGGCTGGATCCGGATCGCGTCCGGCACATGCCGGGCTGGTTTTCGCCGAACGGGCCTTTTCGACTATGATCCTTCGCTGAGCGGGCCGCCATGGCTTTGCAATAAATATAACCACGCCTTTGGAGCCACGCCTTTGCCGAATCACAAGCGTTAACCTGTTGTGCGGGAGCAGGGCGATGGACGCAAGGGGGACGCCCTAATGGCGGCCCTTTGAAGGCAAATACAGGAGATGGGGAGCATGCATATCGAGACACTGGCGATTCACGCGGGTTTTGCGCCGGACCCGACCACCAAGTCGGTGGCCACGCCGATCTACCAGACCACCAGCTACGCGTTCGACGATACCCAACACGGAGCCGACCTGTTCGACCTGAAGGTGCAGGGCAACATCTATACCCGCATGATGAATCCCACCAGCGACGTGCTGGAGCAACGGGTGGCGGCCATGGAGGGCGGTGTCGGCGCGCTGGCGCTGGCCTCTGGCATGTCGGCAGTGACCAACTCCATCCTGACGATTGCCCAGGCCGGGGATAACATCATCGCTACAGCCACGCTCTATGGCGGGACTTATAACCTGTTTGCGCATACGCTGCCGCGTCTCGGGATTGAAGCGCGACTGGTGGCTCCTAACGACATCGACGCCATGGAAGCGCAGATTGATGACAACACGCGCGCGGTCTTCTGCGAGTCAATCGGCAACCCGGCCGGGAATGTGGCGGATATTTCAGCGATTGCCGAGATGGCGCATCGCCATGGCGTGCCTTTGATTGTCGATAATACGGTGCCGTCTCCCTATTTATGTCGGCCGTTTGAACATGGCGCGGATATCGTAGTGCATGCGCTGACAAAATACATGGGCGGGCATGGCACAACCATTGGTGGCTGTTTGGTCGATAGCGGGCGGTTTCCCTGGGCCGAGCATGCTGCGCGCTTCCCGCTACTCAATGAGCCGGATGTGTCCTATCACGGTGTCGTCTACACCGAGGCTTTGGGGCCGGCGGCCTACATCGGGCGGGCGCGGGTGGTTCCCCTGCGCAACATGGGCGCGGCGATTTCGCCCTTTAACAGTTTTCTGATTTTGCAGGGTATCGAGACCCTGCATGTGCGCATGGATCGTCACTGCGAGAATGCGCTGACGGTGGCGGAATTCCTGCGCGATCACCCCAAGGTGGAGTGGGTGCGCTATGCCGGTCTGCCCGACAGTCCAGACTATCCGCTGGTGCAAAAATACATGCGCGATGCGCGCGCGAGCTCCATCCTGTCCTTTGGTATTCGTGGTTCTTCCGGCGACGGACGCGAGGCGGGCGGGCGCTTTATCGATGCGCTGCAGCTGGCGGTGCGCCTGGTCAATATTGGTGACGCCAAAACGCTCGCCTGCCATCCGGCCACCACCACCCACCGCCAGCTTTCCCCCGAGGAGCTCAAAGCGGCGGGTGTGTCGGAGGATCTGGTGCGCTTGTCGATCGGCATCGAACATGTCGATGACATCATTGCCGATCTCGAGCAGGCGTTGGCGGCTGCCTGAGCAAGGCTGCTGCTCTCCCGGCGGCTTACCGCGTGCCTTACCAGCCGCGGTAATACCAGCGGTTGTCCCATTGGGTTGGCGAAAAAGTGTTGGTTGCGGGATAGGCCGCCTGAGAGGCGGGCTCTTCATCGCCGGTGACAGGCGATTCGCTCGCGGTCTGCGTGTGTTGTGCCTGCTCCATCTGGGTTGGCTCCATCTGGGTTGGCTTCATCTGGGCCGGCTGCATGGGAACTGAGGGTATGCCGACTGGCGGCATGCGGACGGGACGTTTCGCGTTCTGAGCCGGCGTGGCCCAGGGGCCACCCAGCCAGCGAGCCATCGGGGCGTGCGGGATCGCGCTTGGGTGATGTGCGTCCAGGGGAGGCGGGGGGATGAACGGGAGGATCGGCTGCCGATCCCCAAGCAAGGCCCGTCGTTGCGCATTCAGGTGATCGCTGACTTGCTGATGCTGATGTTGGTGCAATTCTGCCTGGGCCTGCAGGGCTTCTTCGTTCAATCGAAGTCGCGATTCATGATATTCGCGCCGGTGCTTGGCCAGAGCCTGGCGTTGCGCCCGTACCTCGGCGATCCAGCGTGGCAAGCGATCCGCGTTGGTCATGGAATCACTGGTGCTGGCAACCCTGGAGAAGGCGTCGCCGAACATACCAGGGTTGAACGAAGCGGCTCCATGCGACCCGTCCAGAGGCTGTTCCTGGATGGTGGCTTTCTCTGTTGGCTGGTTTGATTGACCCAATGCGGGGGCAAGGGCACTCGCTAGCAGGATGCAAACCACGGCCACAGCAGCGCGGGAGATGGCAGCGGGCAGCCGTGTTACCGAGACGCCCGGGGCGGCGTCGGAGATGTGATGCGTGCGAAGCATAAAGCCAAAGCGCTTCCCTGTTGTTTGCGTGCAGTCGATCGCAGGGCGCCGGTCCTGGCGGTCAGCAGAGCCGTTAGATCCTGACCCTGTTTCCTTGTCCCATTTCCAATGGTTTAGACCGGGTTTGGGCTTTTTTCAAGTCGCCGGTGGATTTCCTGGCGTAGACACGACAGGGCGCTCTCGCAACGAATCGGGCCTGCTTCGCGGGTGGTGATGAAAAAAACATCGTCGACCTCGGCGCCGACAGTGGCGATTTTGGCGCTGTGCAGGCGGATATCGCAGCTGGCGAAGACGCTGCCGACCTCCGCGAGCAGTCCTGGTCGATCGAGCGTGACCAGGCGCATCAGGGTGCGCTGGTGTCCGGGGTCATCGCTGAAGCTGACGCGGGTTTCGATGGGGAAATGATGATGCTGGCGCGGCAGTCGCCGGGCGACCTCAACCTTGTCGTTGTCGAGTTGCTCGAGTTCGCGGTGGAGCAGGGCGCACAGTTCTTCCGTTTGTTCGTCCTCCGGAATCGGCTGGCCGTCGGCGCCGAGCACCTGAAAGCTGTTGGTTGCGCTGTGGTCGTCGGTTGTTGTGATGCGGGCATCGACGATGTTAAGCCCGAGCTGGTCGAGCAGCGCCGTGGTGCGCACAAAGAGATTTTTGTTGTCGCGCGCATGAATGAAAATCTCGCTGCAGCCGCGCGCTGGCAGCGAACGGATTGCTACCAGTGGTAGGCCGAGGCGGTCGCCGGCGAGAATCTGCTCGCTTTGCCAGGCAATCTCCTCGGGCGAGGCGGGCGCGAAGAACTCGGCGCTGAGCTTGCGCCACAGGCGGCGACATTGCTCGGCCTCGATGCCGGCGCGGGCGAGTATGCGCATGGCTTCGGTTTGCTTCTGCTCGATCAGATCATCCTGGGCTTGCGGGTTGTCGAGCCCGCGTTCCAGGGCGTCGCGGGTGCTGAGGTAGAGCTCGCGCAGCAGCGCATCCTTCCACGAGGTCCAGCGCTTGGGGTTGGTGGCGCGGGAGTCGGCCACCGTGAGCAGATAGAGGTAATTCAGCCGGTTGATGTCGCCGACTAGGGTGGCGAACTCCTGAATGACCTCCGGGTCGCGGATGTCCTTGCGCTGCGCGGTCAGGGACATGAGCAGGTGGGTCTCAACCAGCCACACCACTAGGCGGCTGTCGTATTCGCTTAAGTGATGCAGCTGACAGAAGTCCCAGGCATCACGGGCGCCAAGCTGGGAGTGATCGCCGCCGCGGCCCTTGGCAATGTCGTGGAACAGGCCGCCCAGATAGAGCAGCTCGCGCTTGGGAATGCGCCGCGCGATGGCGCTGCACAGCGGGAATTCGTGGTCGAACTCGCTGACGCTGAAGCGGCGCAGGTTGCGAATCAGCCGCAGGGTATGCTCGTCCACCGTGTAAACATGGAACAAGTCATACTGCATGCGCCCGACGATGTTGGTGAAGGCCGGAATGTAACGCTCGAGCACCCCGTAGCGGTTCATGCGCGTGAGCACGCGACTGAGCCCGGTCGGTTGGCGCATGATCTCCATAAACAGGCTGCGGGTGCGCAGATCCTCGCGAAAGTCATCGTCGATGCGGTGGCGGTTCTCGCGCACCAGGCGGATGGTGCTGGCGCGCACGCCCTTGAGATTGGAATGCAACTGCAGCAGGTGAAACAGCTCGAGCAGCGCAAAAGGCGCGCGGTTGAACACCTGAGCGTGGGTGACTTCCAGGTAACCGCTGCGGGACTGGAAGCGCTTGTTGATCGGCTGCGGCGGGCCGATGTGATCATGCAGCACGATGGCCTCGCGAAACAGCTGCAGCAGCATTTCGTTCAGCCGGTTGAGCTCCATCACGGCGCGATAATATTGCTGCATGAACTGCTCGACGGCGAGATCGGTCTCGGTGTCGGAAAAACCGAACTGGGCCGCCAGGGTGCGCTGGTAGTCGAACAGTAGCCGGTCCTCGCGTCGCCCGGCGAGCCGGTGCAGCGCGAAGCGGATGCGCCACAGCAGGGCCTGGCATTCGATCAGGGTGAAATATTCGGTCTCGGTCAGGAAGCCATGGCGCACCAGTTCGGCGAAATCCGTGGTGCCGAAGTGGCGTTTGGTCACCCAGGCGATCATCTGGATGTCGCGCAGCCCGCCCGGGTTCTCTTTGATGTTTGGCTCGACGCTATAGGCGGTGTCGCCATACTTCTGCCAACGCGCGAGCTGTTCGTGACACTTGGCGTCGAAAAATGCCTCGCTCGGCCAGATACGCTCGGGCGCGATGGTGCGCTGCATGTCCGCGAACAGCGCCTCGCTGCCAGCCAGCAGGCGGGCCTCGATCAGATTGGTGATTACGGTCACGTCGTCGCGCGCCTGGACCTCGCAGTCGGCAGGGGTGCGCACGGCATGGCCGACCTCCAGGCGGATGTCCCACAGGAAGGTCAGAAAGGCGCTTAGGTGTTCTGAAGTCGCCTCAGGCGCGTCGGGTGCGATCAGAATCAGCAGATCGATATCCGAGGCGGGCATGAGTTCTGCGCGCCCGTAGCCGCCGACGGGTACCAGCGCAGCTTGCTCGTCGTCCGGCCCGAACTGCCGCCAAGCCTGGATCAGGAGTTCGTCGATCAGGTGGCTGCGGGCGCTGCCGAGCGTCCCGATGGGCACCGCGGCGTCGAAGGCATCCGACAGGCGGCCAGTCGCCCGCGCGAGGACTTCGCGAAACAGGCCGATGGCCTGGTTACGTGAAGCGCCGGCAAGGCTTTCTCGCTCCTGGTCTGTGAGCGGCTGGTGCGCGATTGCGTCTGGCGTCATCTTCGGGTTGCCATGAGAAAGCTGCTTTCATCGTTTGGGTTGGGCGAGAGCATGAACGTCAGGCGGCTTGCATCTGCGCGCGCTCTTCCTCGCGCAGCGTCAGGATCTCATGGCCGCTCTCGGTGACCAGGATGGTATGTTCCCACTGCGCCGATAGGCTGCGATCCTTGGTGACCACGGTCCAGCCATCGGGTAGCAGTTTGATATAGCGTTTGCCGGCGTTGACCATGGGCTCGATGGTAAAGCACATGCCGGGTTGCAGCACCAGCCCGTCGCCCGGTTTGCCGTAGTGCAGCACTTGGGGCTCCTCGTGGAACTGTCGGCCAATACCGTGACCACAGTATTCGTGTACTACCGAGAACTTGTTGCGCTCTACCAGAGTTTGAATGGCATGTCCGATGTCACCCAGGGTGGTACCGGGGCGCACTGTGGCGATGCCGGCACGCATGGCCTGCTGGGTGACATCGATCAATCGACCGGCCAGCACCGATGGCTGGCCGACGGTGAACATCTTGCTGGTGTCACCGTGATAACCATCCTTGATGACGGTGATGTCGATATTCAGCACATCGCCTTTTTTCAGGCGTTTCTGTGACGGGATGCCGTGACAGACCTGATTGTTGACCGAGGTGCAGATCGATTTTGGAAAGCCCCGGTAATTCAGCGGCGCGGGGACCGCTTTCTGTTCCCGGGTGATGAAATCATGGCACAGGCGGTCGAGTTCCCCGGTGGTGACGCCGGGTTGAATATGCTCGCCGATCATCTCAAGAACTGCAGCCGCGAGCCGTCCGGCGACGCGCATTTTTTCGATTTCAGCGGGGGTCTTAATGGTAACGCTCATGGATCGGGAATCAATGATGCTGGTGCGGGCGCTCACCTGTGAGGCGAAAGGTGCGGCGCAGGGTATTGCTCAAGGTGTGGCGCAAGTCGCGCAAGAAAAACAGGGCGCGTAAAAAACGCGGTGATGGTCGCCGGTGCTCGGGTGCATCATTGCCCAAGAGCAGCCCGCCATGGTATAAGATGCGCCGCGAAGCCGCAAACCACACCTCAACTCGGCCGCTCCAACGGCAACGGTTATCCCGGATTACCCCACGGATGGTCTCAGTTGGCTGTCCGCCGTCCCGGCAAGCCTGATGTGTCGACCTTGAAGGAGGTCCTGGCCCGTCTGTCGGGCCTGCACGGGAAATTGGCAGGGGCCATGCGTTACAGGGTCCCGGAGTGACAGAAACCGGTTTGGCGGTGTCGCGGTTTTGATCTTGCGCGGTCGATTAGATGTCGCGCGCAAGCAAATCTCGAACTCACTTTGTTACTACAAACGCCACACGCGTTCCGACACATCATGCTGGGTGCCTCCGCTTGCGAGGTTGTGTGATGGGGGTCGCGGAGGTCCAACCCAAGCGGAGTTTAAAGCAATGACAGACGTTTCCATGCGCCAGATGCTGCAGGCCGGCGTGCATTTCGGGCATCAAACCCGGTACTGGAACCCAAAGATGGGTGCCTACATCTTCGGGCAGCGCAACAAGATCCACATCATCAACCTGGAGCGCACGCTGCCGCTGTTCCAGGATGCAATGAATTATCTCGGTAAGCTGTCCTCCAACGGTGGGCGTATCATGTTCGTCGGCACCAAGCGCGCCGCGCACGACCCCATCCGCGAGCAGGCCCAGCGCTGCGGCATGCCCTATGTGAACCACCGCTGGCTCGGCGGCATGCTGACCAATTTCCAAACGGTGCGTAAATCCATCCAGCGCCTCAAGGATCTTGAGGCGATGTTCGAGGACGGCACCATCGAGCGCTTCGGCAAGAAGGAGCAGCTGACGCTGAGCCGCGAGCGCGACAAGCTCGATCTGAGCCTTGGCGGCATTAAGAATATGTCGGGCTTGCCCGATGCGCTCTTCGTGATCGACGTCGGTCACGAGCGCATCGCGGTGACCGAGGCGAACAAACTTGGCATCCCGATTGTCGGAGTGGTCGACACCAACAACGACCCGGGTTCGGTGGACTATGTCATTCCCGGCAATGACGACGCCATTCGCGCCGTGAGCCTCTACATTGAGGCTGCCGCATCAGCCATTCTCGATGGCCGGCAGACGGCGGCGGCCATGGCTGGTGGTCGCGATGCCGGGCAAAGCGAGTTCCTGCCTGAAGAGGCCGCCGCGGCGGCTGAGGAAGCGGCTGCTTCCTGAGAATCCCATCGCGGCATCGCCCGACAGACAGTTTGATACATTTTTTTGGGGGATTTCATGGCAATTTCTGCCAGTTTAGTCAAAGAGCTTCGGGAGCGTACCGGGGCCGGCATGATGGAATGCAAGAAGGCGCTGGTCGAGACCGCCGGCGATATCGAGGCGGCGATCGAGGCCATGCGCAAGTCCGGTCAGGCCAAGGCGGCCAAGAAAGCCGGCCGCACCGCTGCTGACGGCGTGGTCGAGATCCGTGTCTCCGACGACGGCAAGCAGGCGGTGGTGATCGAGATCAACAGCGAAACCGACTTTGTCGCCAAAGACGGGAACTTCTCCGCCTTCGCCGCCGCGGTCGCCGATGCGGCGCTGGCCTCCGAGGTCGAGGATGTCGCCGCGCTCGCGGCACTGAATCTGGCCTCTGGCGAGAGCATCGATACTGCGCGCGAGGCTCTGATCGCCAAGGTCGGCGAGAACATTCAGCTGCGCCGGCTGCTGCGCTTCAGCAACTGCGAGGGCCGTCTGCATCAGTATCGTCATGGCACCCGCATCGGCGTCTTGGTCGAGTTGATTGACGGCGATGACGCCCTCGGCCGCGATATCGCCATGCACATTGCCGCGACTAACCCGGGCTGGGTCAGCGAGGACGAAGTTCCTGCGGAGGCGGTCGCCAAGGAGCGCGAGATTTTCCGCGCCCAGGCACTCGACAGCGGCAAGCCTGAGAACATCATCGACAAGATCACCGAGGGACGGGTGCGCAAGTTCTTCGAGGAAATCACCCTGCACGGTCAGGCTTTCGTCAAGGATACCGAGCAGACCGTCGGCAGTTTGCTGAAGAAAGCCGGGGCCAGGGTCAAGCGCTTCGCGCGCTTCGAAGTCGGCGAGGGGATCGAGAAAAAGACCGAGAACTTCGCCGAGGAAGTGCAGGCTCAGGCGCGTGGCGTCTGATGTGTGCGTCTAAGCGCTGAGTTGATTACGGAGCAGCCATGGGGCATCGGCGAATTCTGCTAAAGCTGAGCGGCGAAGCCTTGCTCGGGGATGCGTCCTGCGGCATCGACCCCGCAGTGCTTAACCGCATTGCCGCCGAGGTTGCCGAGGTGGTCGCTGCCAAGACGCAGATCGCGCTGGTGATCGGCGGCGGCAACATCTTTCGCGGTGCCGGGCTTGCCGGCGCCGGCATGGATCGCGTGACCGCCGATCAAATGGGCATGCTCGCCACCGTGATGAACGCGCTCGCTATGCAGGATGCACTGGAGCGCATCAGCGTGCCAACCCGGGTGATGTCGGCGCTCAAGATCAATCAGGTGTGCGAGGACTACATTCGCCGCCGTGCGGTGGCGCATCTCGATGCCGGACGGGTGGCTATTTTCGCTGCCGGCATTGGCAGTCCCTTTTTCACGACGGACTCAGCCGCGAGCCTGCGGGCGATCGAAATCGGGGCGGATTTGCTCATCAAGGCGACCAAGGTCGACGGAATTTATTCGGCCGACCCGGTGACGCACCCCGACGCCGTGCTGTATCGTCGGCTGACTTACGAACAGGCGCTGCGCGAGAACCTCAAGGTGATGGATGCCACGGCCATTGTGCTGTGCCGCGACAATCAGGTTCCGCTGCGGGTGATGAACATCTACGAGCCAGGCGCGCTGGTGCGGGCCGCGGCCGGCGAGGATATTGGCTCCCTGGTAGAGAGTGAACCCAGAGAATGATCGACGACATCAAGAAAAACGCCGCCGAGCGCATGGCCAAGAGCGTCGAGGCGCTCGGCCATGAACTTGCGAAGATTCGCACGGGCCGCGCCCATCCGTCGCTGCTCGATCATGTCAAGGTGTCCTACTACGGCTCCGAGGTGCCGATCTCCCAGGTGGCTAATGTCGCTGCCGAGGATGCGCGCACCCTGACGGTGACCCCGTGGGAGAAGACCATGGTGTCAGTGGTCGAGAAGGCCATCATCCAGTCTGATCTTGGCGTAAATCCCAATACCGCCGGGACCGTGATCCGCGTGCCCATGCCACAGTTGACTGAGGAGCGCCGGCGCGATCTGCAGCGCATCGCGCGTCAGGAGGCCGAGCAGGCCCGTGTGGCGGTGCGCAACATCCGCCGCGATGCCAACAGCGATCTCAAGGAATTGGTCAAGGAGAAGCTGATTTCTGAGGACGACGATCATCGCGGTCAGGAAATCGTGCAGAAACTGACGGATCAGTACGTCAAGGAAGTCGACCAGGTTCTGGAGCGCAAAGAAGCCGATTTGATGGCAATCTGATGGTCCCAGCTGAATGGGAATCCACAACCGACTCGGCGAACGTTTTGCCGGTGCATGTTGCCATTGTGATGGACGGCAACGGTCGCTGGGCGCGGCAACGCGGCCTGCCGCGCACGGCCGGGCACAGGGCGGGTGCCAAGAGCGTGCGCGCTGTGGTGGAGGAATGCTTGCGCCGCGGCATTTCAGCCTTGACGGTGTTTGCTTTCAGTAGCGAGAACTGGCGCCGGCCCAAGTCGGAAGTGAATGTGCTCATGGAACTTTTCATGAGTACGCTGCGCATCGAAATGCGTCGCCTGGTAGAGAATGATGTGCGTTTTCGCGTCATTGGCGATCTGAGTGCTTTTTCGGAACGATTCCAGCGCCAGGTACGCGAGGCCGAGCAGGCGACACAAGATAACCAGGCGCTGACCTTGCAGGTGGCTGCCAACTATGGCGGGCGTTGGGATATCGCTCAGGCGGTGAGGCAGCTGGCGGACGAACTGCTTGCCGGTCAACTGAAGGCCAGTGAAATCGACGAAGCGATGATTGGCAACCGCTTGGCGTCAGCCGGTCTGCCAGATCCCGATCTCTTTATCCGCACCGGCGGCGAGAAGCGGCTGAGCAATTTCCTACTGTGGCAATCGGCTTATGCCGAGCTGTATTTTTCTGACCTGATGTGGCCAGAATTCGATACGGACGCTTTCTCTCTGGCGCTCGCGGATTTCGCGCGGCGCCAGCGGCGCTTCGGCCTAACTGGCGAGCAGCTTGACGCAGTCGACGGGGAACTGGGTGCGGGGTTGGAAGCGGGCGAGCAGGAGTCCATCCCGGACTCTACTGGGCCGTCTGCCGGGCAGTCCGCCGCTATCGCCACTACCTCGGTGCGATCGTCTTACGACATGGTCTGATAGCGCGATTGCGGACCCTTGAATATTCCCTCCTCCATGTCTGAGCCAAATACAACGGCAATGTCCGGGGCGCTGCGCGAGCGGTTCTGGACCGCACTGGTGCTGGCATTGCTAACAGCTGGAACCGTGCTCTGGCTGCCCACTGCGGGGCTTGCAATTGCGCTGGCGCCAGTTGTCGGGCTGGCGGCCTGGGAGCTTGCTTTTTTGCTGGGCTTGTCCCGGACGTCTTGGCGTTGGGCTTATCTGATCACAGCGCTTGCTGTGATGGGGCTCGGCTGGTTAGCCGGTTTGGTTGCCATACCTTGGCCGCTGCTGCTGCCGACGGCGCTGTTCTGGTTGTTCTTGACGCCATGGATTCTCCGCGCGGGGCCGGTGCAACCAGCCACCGCGGTCGATCGCTGGATGCTGGTTTTTTCCTTGCCGCTGGTCCTGGGATGCTGGATTGGACTGCTGGCGCTGCATGCGATTCCCGCTGGCGGGCCCTGGATGGTGCTCTTTGTGCTGATGCTGGTGTGGCTGACCGATTCCGGCGCCTATTTTGCCGGGCGTCGCTTCGGGCGGCGCAAGCTCGCGCCCCGTGTCAGCCCGGGAAAGACCGTCGAGGGTGTGATCGGAGGGCTGTTTGCTTCGGGATTGTGGAGCTTGATGTTGATTCCTGTCGCGCCAACCCTGGTGTCCTGGCTGTGGCTGGTGCTGCTGTGCATGCTGACGGCTGGGGTGTCGGTGGTGGGCGACTTGCTTGAGAGCTGGCTGAAGCGCCGCCGCAATCTTAAGGATGCCGGCTCACTGCTGCCGGGTCATGGTGGCATGCTCGATCGAGTGGACAGCATGCTGGCCGCGGTGCCCCTGTTTGCACTTGGTTTTCTGCTGTGGGAGGCAACCGCATGATTGGCATCGCCGTGCTTGGCTCGACCGGTTCCATCGGTGTGAGTACGCTGGACGTGGTGCGGCGCCACCCGCAGCGCATGCGAGTGGTGGCCTTGAGTGCGCACCGCAATGTCGAGCGCATGGCCGACCAATGCCGGGCGGTCAAACCGCGCTATGCGGTCATGGTCGATGCCGAGGCCGCGGCGCGACTTCGCGCTGCCCTCGCGGACATGCGCGACCCACCCGAGGTGCTGGCCGGCGCGGAAGCGCTTGAGGAGATTGCGACCCTGCCGGAGGTCGACTATGTGATGGCGGCCATCGTCGGTGCCGCCGGACTGCTGTCCACCCTGGCCGCAGCGAAAGCAGGCAAGCGTCTATTGCTGGCGAACAAAGAAGCATTGGTCGTGGCGGGCGCCATCCTGATGCGCGCGGTGGTCGAGTCCGGCGCCGAGCTGTTGCCAATCGACAGCGAACACAATGCCATTTTCCAATGCCTGCCGCCACAGCGACCGGAAGGTCTGGCACCCGCGGGCGTTGAGCGCATTCTACTGACGGCTTCCGGCGGGCCCTTTCGCAACACCCCGGCCGAGGATCTGCTGCGGGTGACTCCCGATCAGGCCTGCGCGCATCCCAACTGGAGCATGGGGCGCAAGATTTCCGTTGACTCAGCGACCATGATGAACAAGGGGCTCGAGATCATCGAGGCCTGCTGGTTGTTCGATACGCCGCCTGAGCGTATTCAGGTGGTTGTGCATCCGCAAAGCGTGATTCACTCCATGGTCCAATACAACGACGGCTCGGTGTTGGCACAACTCGGCAACCCCGACATGCGCACGCCCATTGCGCATGCACTGGCGTGGCCGGAACGCATCGCCTCGGGCGTCGAAATGCTCGATCTTTTTGCTGTCGCGCGACTGGACTTCGAGCCGCCCGCGCCGGAGCGCTTCCCCTGCCTGCGCCTCGCCTATCGTGCGGCGAGCGAGGGCGGCACTGCCCCCGTGGTGCTGAATGCCGCCAACGAGGTGGCCGTGGCGGCTTTTCTGGACGGGGATGTCGGCTTTACCGACATCGGTCGGATTGTCGAGATGACCATGGATCAGATGCCCGTCGTACCGGTCGAGCAAACCGACATGCAGGCGGGGCTCAATCAGGTGCTAGAAGTCGATGCACAGGCGCGCGCACTGGCGCGCCAGTCGGTCGCGAGCCTTGGCGTATCCTCGGGAGCCCGGGCTGAATGATTGACCTGCTGCTCAAGCTCGGCGCCTTTTTAGTGGCGATCGCGATTTTGATCGCGGTGCACGAGTTTGGGCATTTCTGGGTGGCGCGGCGCCTGGGTGTCAAGGTGCTGCGCTTTTCACTGGGATTCGGCAAGCCCCTGCTGACCTGGCATCGGCGCGGCGATGAAACCGAGTATGTCCTCGCCGCCTGGCCAATCGGCGGCTATGTGAAGATGGTCGATGAGCGCGAGGAGGAAGTCGTCGATCCCGCCGATCTACCACGCGCCTTCAATCGCCAGTCCTTGTGGAAACGCTCAGCGATCGTGGTGGCAGGGCCAGCGGCGAATTTTCTGTTCGCGTTGTTGGTTTACTGGCTGGTGATGATGGCGGGCGAGTCCGGCTTGCGCTCTGAGGTTGGTGAAGTGGTTCCCGATTCCATCGCAGCCAGCGCCGGTTTCGTCCCAGGCGATCTGATCGAACGTGTCGACGGGCGCGAGACCCCGACCTGGAGCGCGGTGTGGCTCGCATTGCTGCGTGGCTCATTGAACGACGAGGACGTCCTGGTGCGCGTGCGTGACGCCTCGGGCTCGCCCCAGGACCGGTGGTTGCCGAGTGCTGAGCTTGGCGGGCTGGACCCGGCCCGGGGCTTTTTATTGTCACTCGGCCTGAGTGGGCCGCGACCTGCTCTGCCGCCAGTGATTGGTGAGCTGGTGCCGGGACAAGCGGCGCTGGCGGGGGGATTGCAAACTGGAGACCGCGTCACGGCGATAGACGGCCAACCTGTGCAGGTGTGGGCGGATCTGGTCGATGCCGTGCGCTCCCATCCGGGGCAAGCGCTGGAGATCCAGGTCGAGCGCGGCGCCGATACCTTGAAGCTCTCAGTGGTGCCAGCGACCCTGACGGAAGGGGATGAACGCTTCGGGCGCATCGGCGCCGGACCCCTGGTGCCGGAGGATTTTTATGCGAGCCAAGAGGTTTCGGTGCGACTGGGACCGCTGGCGGCGGCCGAGGCGGCAGCAACCCGGGTGATGGATGTTTCCGTGCTCACGCTGCGGTTGATCGGGCGCATGCTGACCGGGCGTGCCTCGATCGAGAACCTGAGCAGTCCAATCGGCATCGCTGACGCGGCCGGGCGGACGGCAAGTGTCGGCTTCGAGCCCTTCGTAAAATTCCTGGCGTTGCTCAGTGTCAGCCTGGGATTGTTGAACTTATTACCAGTGCCGGTGCTCGACGGCGGACATCTGTTGTTTTTCGCGGTGGAGGCGGTGATTCGCCGCCCACTCCCCGATGATGTGCTGGAACAGAGCCAGCGTCTGGGCATCGCTCTCCTGGTTGGCTTGATGACGCTGGCATTTTACGTCGACATCGCGCGCTTTCTCGCTCCGTGACGCTTGGGCTGATTAAGGGGTTTCCCTTATAATGGCACCTTTTAGCCGCCGCTCAGGGGCCACAAGGCAGACCGGCGGCCGGATTACTGGCCTTTAATTCATGGGCGCGCCGCGACAACGGGCCGCGTCAACCAATCCGACCAAGCATCCATTGAGGGCGTAAGGTGTGCCAAAGCTAAACAAACGCACGATGTTGCGACGCGCGAGCGCTCTCGGCCTGCTGCTGGGAGCATCGCTCTGGGTGGGCGCCGCCGCTGCCCAGTTTCGTGTTGCCGATATTCGCGTCGAGGGCCTGCAGCGCATCGCCGCCGGGACCGTCTTTACCTATCTGCCGGTGCAGATCGATGATGTGGTTGCTGATGACGTCACCGCTGATATCATCCGCTCCCTTTACGCCACCGGGTTTTTCGACGACGTAAAGGTCGAGCGTGACGGCAATATCCTGGTGATCTGGGTGCGCGAGCGCCCGGCGGTGGCACAGATCGACATCGTCGGCAATAAGTCCATCAAGACCGATGATCTCAAAGAAGGTTTGAAGGAGATCGGTCTTGCCGAGGGGCGGGTGTTTAACCGTTCGGTGCTTGACCGCATCGAGCAAGAACTGCGGCGGCAGTATTTCGCTGCGGGTAAGTACGGCATGGATGTCGAGTCAACCGTTTCGCCACTCGAGCGCAACCGCGTTGCGGTGCGCATTGAGGTCACCGAGGGACTGACGGCGCGGCTCAAACAGGTCAATATCATCGGCAATGAAGACTTCAAGGAAAAGACCCTGCTAAAGCAGTTCAAGCTGGGGCCGACCAAGTGGAGTTCTTTCTATACCAAGAATGACCGCTATGCCAAGGAGAAGCTTGCCGGGGATCTGGAAGCCCTGCGCTCGTTTTATCTCGATCGGGGTTACATCAATTTTAAGATTACCTCGACTCAGGTCACCATTAGTCCTGACCAGAACGACATCTATGTGACCATCGGCATTGAGGAGGGCGAAATCTTCCACGTCAGCGATATTCGCTTAGCCGGCGATCCGTCGGTTCCAGTCGATCAGCTTTTTCCGCTGATTCACATGCAACGGGGTGAGGTGTTCTCGCGCAAGGCCGCGAGCGAAAGCGCCGAACGGATTTCGGGGCTCCTTGGGAATGAGGGCTATGCTTTCGCCAATGTGAACACGGTGCCCGAGGTGGATGCCGAGAACAAGACAGTCGCTGTGACCTTTTTTGTCGATCCGGGTAAACGCGTTTATGTTCGCCGCGTGAACATGAAAGGCAACACTCGCACGCGTGATGAAGTCTTGCGGCGCGAGATGCGCCAACTCGAAACGGCCTGGTTTTCCGCCGATCGGGTGAAGGAGTCGCGTGAGCGTCTGCAGCGGCTCGGCTTTTTCGATGACGTGACAATAGAAACGCCGGCGGTCGCTGGCTCGCCAGATCTTGTCGATGTGGATGTCACTGTGACCGAGAAGCCTTCGGGTAATCTGCTTGCAGGTGTTGGTTACTCTCAGTCCGATGGGATACTGTTTAACACCAGTGTCTCGGAAAACAATTTTCTTGGCACCGGTAAGCAGGTGTCCTTGGCCTTCAATACCAGTAGCACGAATCAGCTTTATCGCCTGGCTTATACCAATCCCTACTATACGGTTGATGGAATAAGCCGAGGGTACAATCTTGCTTATCAGACGACTGACTTCGACAATTATATTGGGGCGGATTATTCAACGGATGTTGGCTTGGCGGAAATGAACTTTGGCCTGCCGATTTCCGCCACCAGCCGCGCCGGGCTTGGCTTGCGCTACCAATATACGCATTTCTTCGCCGGCGAATACTCTGAGTTAGCACAAGATTTTGTTGCCACCAATGGGGAGATTTTCAACGACTTTTTCCTCACCGCAAGCTACACAAAAGACTCGCGAGACTCGGCTGTTTTCCCGACCAAGGGGACATTGCAGGGCATTTACGGGGAAATTTCAGTACCGGGAAGCGATCTTCAGTACTATCGCCTCACCTATCGCGGGCGCCAATACGTGCCGCTAACACAGCGCTTTACCTTCGCGCTGCGCGGGGATGTTGGCTATGGTGGGGGATATGGCGACACCTCGACCATGCCTTTCTTCAACAATTTTTATGCGGGTGGGCCGGGTTCAGTGCGCGGTTGGGAAGCTTACTCACTCGGACCGCGTGAAACCACCGTAGAGCAAGATCCGGTGGGCGGCAATCTAAAGATCACTGGCAGTGTTGAGCTCTTTGCACCGCCGCCGGTCGGTGGAAAATTCGAGGATACCCTGCGCGTGGGCGCCTTCTTTGACTTTGGCAATGTGTGGTGGACGCAGCAGACGGATTTGGTCTCTCCAACGGGTTTTGATCTTGGTGAGTTGCGATATTCAGCGGGTTTGTCGTTGGCCTGGCTGTCGCCGGTTGGCGCTTTGTCGTTGAGTGTTGCCTATCCGATTAATGCCAAGGAGAACGATAACACGCAGGAGTTCCAATTCTCCTTTGGCCAGAATTTTTGACCTGGGTCCGCGCAGCCGAGGAGTATCAATTTGATCGAACAGCTGACGATGCGAATCCTACTCAGTTTCGGGCTTATGGTTGCCGCGGCTTTTGCGGTTTGCTCGGCGGAGGCAGCGGGTCAAGAAGAACTGGACACGAGTCTGCGCATCGCCGTCGTTGACCCCAATCGCATCGTCGAGGAGTCCCCTCAATACGAGTCAGCCCGTCAGGTTCTGCTCGAGGAGTTGAACGAGCGTGAGAGCACGCTGATCGATCAGCAGGAAGGGATCGACAGACTGCAGAAGCGCCTAGAGCGTGATGCGGCGTTGATGAGCGAGGATGAGCTGCAACGGTTGCAAAACGACATCCGTTCGCGTACGCGACGCCTGCGTTATGAGAAGGAAGAAATGCAGGAGGATTTCGCTCTGCGCAAGAACGAATTGCGCACCCGCCTGGTCAAGCAGGTCGAGGAAGTGGTTGCGCAGATCGCCCGCCAAAAGGGGATCGATCTAATTCTGACCGACGGCGTGGTCTACTTCAGCGAGCGCATGGATGTGTCCGATGAGATCATCGAGCGGCTCAAGAAGGAGTTTGCTGACCGCTGACAGCGGTCATGCATCCAAAGCGCGTGTCGGGTAGGGAAGGGATACAACTGGCTGATTTGGCCGAGCGCGTTGGCGCCGAGTTAGCCGGTGATGGACAGGTTGTCGTGTCGCGCGTGGCGACCCTGGAGCGAGCAGCCCGCGACTGCCTGACTTTTCTAGGTGATGGCAAGCGACGCTCGCATCTGGCGCGCACCCAAGCCGGTGGGGTGGTGATTCGTCCCGAGGACATCGATGACTGTCCCGTATCTTGTTTGGTGTCGGACAATCCTTATCTGACCTTTGCGCGCGCGATTGAAATCCTGCATCCGCCCCTGCCACCGACTCCGGGCTGCCACCCGAGCGCGGTGATCCATGAAGACGCGTGCATCGACCCGAGTGCGTCTGTTGGACCCTTGTGCGTGATTGAAGGCGACGTCACAATCGGTCCCCGCGTGCAAGTCGGTCCTGGCTGCGTGCTCCTGGCCGGTGCGCGAATTGGGGCAGACAGCCGTCTGGTGGCGCGGGTTGTGGTGTGCGAGAACTCGGTCATCGGTGAGCGTGTACTGCTGCATCCAGGAGCTGTGATCGGTCGCGAGGGGTTTGGGTTCGCGAAGGATGGCGAGCGTTGGGTGCGAATGCGCCAGATTGGCCGCGCGGTCCTTGGCGACGATGTCGAGATTGGTGTCAATTCGGCGGTTGATCGCGGCGCTATCGATGATACCCGCATAGACAACGGGGTCAAAATCGACAGCCTGGTGCAGATTGGCCACAATGTGCAAATTGGTGAGAATACTGCGATGGCGGCTTGCAGCGGGATTTCAGGGTCGACCCGCATTGGACGCAACTGTACCTTGGCCGGTGCCGTTGGCATGGCGGGGCATTTAACCATCGCTGATAACGTGCATTTTTCCGGCATGGCGATGGTGACGCGTTCCTTTAGCGAAGCCGGGGCGTACAGTAGCGGAATCCCCGCGATGCCGGCGACCGATTGGCGGCGTCAGGTGGTGCGTTTTCGGCAACTCGACGACATGGCCAGGCGGGTGAGACAGCTTGAGGCGCGCATTGCGACACTCGCGCCCGAGGACGATGCCTGAAGGACACTGCCGGAGGAGAACGCCCAAGGAAGCGGCGCCTGAAGATCTAAAGACACGGCCGGCGCCGACGGATTCTTGGGCGGCCGGTGAATATGAATTGGATGCCGGGCGAGCCGTTTCAGTGGCGTCGCCCTGACACTCGCCTGAAGACTCGGTAGTTGGTTCTTGGAGGCTGCTTTGGTAATTATGGATATTCACAAGGTGATGAGCTTCTTGCCGCACCGCTATCCCTTTCTGTTGGTGGACCGGGTGGTGGAGTTTGAGCCGGACCAACGGCTGCTCGCGCTCAAGAATGTCACCTTCAACGAGCCTTTTTTTACCGGGCATTTCCCGGTGCGCCCGGTGATGCCCGGGGTGCTGATCGTGGAGGCCATGGCACAAGCCACCGGGCTTTTGGCCATGGCGTCGCGACCGGACGAAGTGAGCGAAAAGTCCTTGTATTATTTTGTCGGAATCGACAAGGCGCGCTTCAAGCGGCCGGTTGAACCCGGCGATCAGTTGTTTCTGGAAGTCACCCTGAAGCAGGTGCGCCGCGGTATCTGGAAATTCGATGGCGTGGCGCGGGTCGATGACAATCTGGTCGCGACTGCCGAAATTATGTGCACGGCGCGGGATTTCTAATCCTTGATTCATCCGAGCGCGGTTATCGACCCCGATGCCGATCTGCATCCGGAGGTGGAGGTCGGTCCCTTTGCGGTGATCGGCGCCGAGGTCAGCATTGGCCCCGGCTGCCGTATCGGCTCGCACGCGGTCATCAAAGGGCCGACGCGCATCGGAGAAGACAATCAGATTTACCAGTTCGCGGTCGTTGGAGAGGTCCCGCAGGACAAGAAATTTGCTGGCGAGCGCTCCGAACTGGTTATTGGTGATCGCAATGTGATCCGGGAGTTCGCCACCCTGCATCGCGGTACTGCTCAGGATCAGGGCGTGACCCGCATCGGCAACGACAATCTGCTCATGGCCTATACCCATGTCGCTCACGACTGCCGAATCGGCAACAATGCGATCATGGCCAATGCCGCCTCGCTCGGTGGTCATATCCAGATCGACGACTGGGCGATTCTGGGTGGTTTTACCATCGTGCATCAGTTTTGCCGCCTGGGCACCCATTGCTTTACCTCCATGGGCTCTGTGGTGAGTAAAGATATTCCGCCTTTCGTTACCGTTAGCGGGCATCCGGCGCGAGCGCGTGGTGTGAATGTAGAAGGGCTGCGCCGTCGCAATTTCAGCGCCGAGCGTATCGCGCTGATTCGCCAAGGGTATCGATTGCTCTATCGGTCCGGGTTATTGATCGATGACGCTGTCGCGCGCCTGCGCGATATGGGCGCGGAGGCGCCGGACCTGGCTCTGATGGCGGATTTCGTCGCTGCCCGGGCGCGCAGTCTGCTGCGCTGAAAGGATCTCAATTGGTCGCGGGCGGCTGAAAACCTGACGCGCAACATGAGCCGCCATTCTCCATTAACCATCGCCATTGTTGCGAACGAGCCCTCGGGTGACCAGCTCGGCGCCCTGGTGCTGCGCGCGCTGCGCGAGCGCCGTCCGGACACCCGCTTTGTCGGCGTGGCGGGCCCCAAGATGCTGGCCGAAGGTTGCGAAACCTGGCTGCCGCTGGAGCAGCTCTCTGTGATGGGCTTCGTTGAGGTGCTAAAAGAGCTGCCGCAACTGCTGCGCCTGCGCCGTGAACTGCGTGCGAAATTGCTGGCGCTCAAGCCTGATTTGTTTCTCGGTATCGATGCGCCGGACTTCAATCTGGGCCTGGAACGCGACCTGCGCGCGGCGGGAATTCCAACCGCACATCTGGTGTGTCCAACGGTCTGGGCCTGGCGCCCTGGCCGGGTCAAGGCCATCCGCCGCGCGGTGGATTTGATGCTCAGTATCTTCCCCTTCGAGGAGGATTTTTTGCGCCAGCATCAGGTGCCAGCGCGCTATATTGGTCATCCGCTGGCCGATGACATTCCGCTCGAGGTCGATCAGGCACAGGCACGCGCCGCCATTGGCCTTCCCGCAGCTGTGTCGTCCGTGACGGAATTTGTCGTCGCGCTCTTGCCAGGCAGCCGCCTGAGCGAGGTCGAGCGCCTCGCCGATCCCTTCATTGAAACCGCGCTACAGTGTCAGCGGGAACGCCCCGGGCTGCGCTTTGTGGTGCCTCTGGTGTCAAAGCGCATTCGTGCGGTCTTTGAAGCCCGGCTGGAGCGGCTCGGGCAAGGCCGGTTTAAGCCGTTGCTACTTGACGGGCGCTCGCGCGAGGCCATTGCTGCGGCAGACATCGTACTGACGGCATCGGGCACCGCCACGCTTGAGACTCTGCTACTCAAGCGCCCGATGCTGGTCGGCTATCGCGTCAATCCCCTGACCTGGGCGCTGGTCAAAGGGCTGCGTCTGGTCAAAGTGCCCTATGCCGCCATGGCCAATCTGTTGGTGGGCCAAGAGCTGGCGCCGGAGTTTCTGCAAGAGCGCTGCAACGCCGGTGAAATGGCGCCCATGCTGCTCAGGCTGCTTGATGATGCCCCACTGCGCGAAGAGATTCAGGCCGCCTACCAGCGGGTCCATCAGCAGCTAAGACAGGACGCGGCGGCGCGCGCGGCAGATGCGCTGCTCGCGCTGATCGATGCGCCCAGGCCGGCCTGAGCGTAGGCCGTGTCGACTGTCTTGCGCATCGCTGGCGTGGATGAAGCCGGGCGCGGTCCGCTCGCCGGCCCCGTGGTGGCCGCAGCGGTAATTCTGAACCCAAATCAGCCGCTGACCGGCCTGGCCGACTCGAAAAAACTCAGCGCGACTCAGCGCGAGCATCTGGACCGGGATATTCGCGCCAGCGCGTTCGGCTATGCCATCGCTATGGTCAGCGCTGCGGACATTGATCAGGAGAATATTCTCAACGCCAGCCTAAGAGCTATGCGGGAGGCCCTGCATGCCCTGCAACCACCAGCGGATCGCGCCCTGATCGACGGCAATCGCTGCCCACGCGACCTGCGCTGCCCGGCCGAGGCCATTGTGCGCGGCGATGCCAGCGAACCGGCCATCAGCGCCGCGTCCATTCTCGCCAAGGTGGCGCGTGACCGCTTGATGCTGAAACTCGACGCCGAGTATCCGGGGTACGGCTTTGCACGCCACAAAGGCTATCCGACAAAGCGTCATCTGGAAGCCCTGCAACGCCTGGGGCCATGCCTGGAACATCGCTTGAGCTTTGCGCCAGTGCGCAAGCAAATTAAACCTGTTTAAGGTGACTTGCCACAAAGATTGTCCCGCCGGGCAACCTGCGCAGAGGCGAATTCTCTGGCCTCGTCGAGCATGCCAGGGGGAACAAGGTGTCTTCGCGCCCCCCTAAGTCGAGGTGACGGAAGTCCCTTCGCCCAAGTTGTCCTGTCCGGCCCGGTTTGAGTGTTCCGGGCTAGTGCTTTGGGAACCGTCGATGAGATTCTTTAGCGTCAGCCCTTCAGTCGCCCCGTTTGTGGCGGCCGCGATGCGGGTCTCGATGTCAGCCACCGGACCTGTCAGAGGTGCGATTGCGCCTTCTTCCTCATATTCGCGCACGGCATCGAGCACCGCCTGGATGCTGATGCGCTCTGGCGGGCGGCTGGGGATGAAACCCTCTGGGAGAGCCAGGTGATGGCTTGCGGTGCTATCCGTCGTGCGCCGAATGATCTGGGCGGTCTTCAGCATGTCGAGCAGGGTCGCGATATTGGTGCCGGGGACACCACAGGCCTTCGCCAGGGTGTCGGCATCGGGCGGCAGACGCCCGTGCTCGTAGTCGCTCGCGATGCGGCCGATCAATAACAGCGCCAAACGCTCGCGCAGGCGGTTGCTCAGGCGCGGTTCGCGTTTTTTGGTGTTCAGATAGGCGGGGTTTTGCACATAAAAGGCGATATTGGCGCCGATCAGCACAATCAGCCAGGCGATATAGATCCACATCATGAACAGGATCAAAATCGCCAGTGAGGAATAAATCGCCGCGTAACGGGTGGAGCCGGTAATAAAGGTGGCAAAAATTGAGCCCACCGTCTGCCACAGCAGCCCGGCCACCAGTGCGCCGATGATGGCCGCGCGTAGTTGCACCCGGGTGTTGGGCACATAGGCGTAGATGAAGGTGAAAGCCAGGCTGATCAGCAGGAAGGGCAGTAGCCAGGGCCACACGGAGCCGAGCAGAAAGCCCATGGCCTCGCGCTCCATCAACCATTGCACCAGCGTATTGCTGCGCAGGGAAGCCGTCGCTCCCACCGCAGAGAAAAACAGGACCGGGCCGATCAGCAGCACGCTCAGGTAATGGCTGAGGCGCTCGCCAAAGGGGCGCAGTTGTTTGATGCGCCAGGTGGCATTGAAGATTTGCTCAATCTTTTGAATCAGCGACAGTACCGAGTAGAGCAGCACCCCAATCCCGACGGAACCCAGCACCTTGACATTGGTCTTGTCGACGAAGCCGATAAGATTTTGTGCGATTTCTCCGCTCTGATCACCCAGGGGCGCCAGCGCATGCAGCAGCCAGGGCTCGATCTGATTATGTACGCCAAAGCCCTTGAGCACCGAGAAGCTGACTGCCAGCAGCGGCACCAGCGACAGCAGGGTGGTGTAGACCAGACTCATGGCCTGCAGGGACAACAGGCCCTGGTGGAAATCCCGGCCGAGGGCGAACATGACGCGCCCGATCAGCACGGCATAGCGCTGTGCGAGTGGCAGCTGCTCCAATGGCGTCTGCCACAGCAAATGCTCAAGTCTGGTGGGGACGAGCTTAAAATCGATCATGTCGCGGCGGCCGGTGGCGAGGCGCGCCCAGTTGCGCTAGCGCACCGCTGGTTCATGCGGGGGGTTCATGCGGGTGAGTCATGAACGTTAGTCATGCGCGCGCACCAGCCGCGCCTTTTCGCGCTGCCAGTCGCGGTCTTTCTCGGTCGCGCGCTTGTCGTGCAGCTTCTTGCCCTTGGCCAGGCCGATCTCGAGCTTGGCCATACCGCGCTTCCAGTACATGGCGGTGGGCACCAGGGTATAACCGGCGCGCTCGGTCTGGCCGATCAGGCGGTCGAGTTCCCCGCGCTTGAGCAGCAGCTTGCGGGTGCGCGTCGGGTCGGTGGTGACATGGGTCGAGGCGGAATTCAGGGGCGAGACATGGGCGCCGATCAAAAAGGCTTCTGCATGCAGGATCTTGACGTAGCTCTCCTTGAGCTGTGCGCGCCCTGCACGCAGGCTTTTGACTTCCCAGCCAAGCAGGCACAGCCCTGCCTCGATGCGTTGCTCGATGTGGTAGTCATGCCCGGCCTTTTTGTTCAGCGCAATGGTGTTGCTGCCGGATGATTTCTTTTTGCTGGATTTTGCCATTGGCCAAGTCTATACCAAGGGGACAGGGATTTTCGGCTTGTTTCGGGCCGGAAAGCGGTCATGGGGGGCGGGGCAGCGATAGAGCATTTCGCTCAATCCGTATAAACCGCGTGCGGCAGCCAGGTGGCCAGTTCCGGGAAAAACGACAGCGCCGCCAGCATCAGCAGCTGGATGGCGATGAAAGGCGCGACACCTTGGTAAATCTGCGAGGTGCGAAGCTCCGGGGGCGCGACACCGCGCAGGTAGAAGAGCGAGAAACCAAAGGGCGGGGTCAGGAAGGAGGTCTGCAGATTGATGGCGATCATCACGCCGAGCCACACCGGGTCGAGTCCCATCATCAGCAGCACAGGGCCGACGATGGGCACCACCACGAAGGTGATCTCGATGAAGTCCAGAATAAAGCCGAGCAGGAACATCACCACCATCACCAGCGCGACCGCGCTGACGGTGCCACCGGGCAGGTTGGTCAGGAAGTCAGTCACCAGCTCATCGCCATGAAAGCCGCGAAACACCAGCGAGAAAATAGCCGCGCCGATAAAAATCAGAAACACCATGCTGGTGACCATGGCCGTCTGCCGCACCACCTCGCGCAGAGTGGTGAGGTTGAGCTGACGTTGCTGGGCGGCCAGCAGCATGGCGCCCACGGCGCCGACGCCGGCGGCCTCGGTCGGGGTGGCAATGCCGTAGAGAATCGACCCCAGCACGGCAACAATCAGCAGCAGGGGCGGGAGCAGCACCCGCACGACTTGCAACCACAGCCCCGAGCCGCTGTGCAGCCGCTCGGCGGCCGGCATGGCCGGCATCCAGTGCGGGCGGATGACGGCGATCAACACCAGATAAGCGATGTAGGCGGCGACCAGCAACAGGCCGGGAATCAGGGCGCCGACGAACAGATCGCCGACTGAGACCGTCTTCGGCGACCAGATACCCATGTCGAGCTGTGCCTGCTGATAGGCGCTTGAGAGCACATCGCCGAGCAGCACCAGCACGATGGAGGGTGGAATGATCTGCCCCAGGGTGCCAGAGGCGCAGATGGTGCCAGCGGCCAGGCTGGGGGAATAATTTCGCTTGAGCATGGTCGGCAGTGACAAGAGCCCCATGGTCACCACGGTGGCGCCGACAATGCCGGTGCTGGCGGCAAGCAGCATGCCGACCACTGTGACCGAGATGCCCAGGCCACCACGCAGCGGGCCGAACAGCATGGCCATGGTCTCGAGCAGCTTCTCCGCCACCCGCGAGCGCTCGAGCATCACGCCCATAAACACGAAAAGCGGCACTGCGATCAGCGTCTCGTTGATCATGATGCCGTAGATGCGATTGGGCAGCGCCTCCAGAAAGGCGTGGTCGAACAGGCCGAACCATTCACCGACCAGCGCCATCAGCAGCGCGGTGCCGCCGAGCGACAGGGCCACCGGATAGCCGAGCAGCAGCACTAGGCCGACCGCCACAAAAAGCACCAGCGGCATCAGCTCAGCCATGGGGACCCCCGGCGGACTTGCCATCGCTGCTCAACGCCTGCTCGCAACCAGCCAGGAAGAGCCCGTTGCGCAGCAGCCAGACCGCGGCCTGAACCAGCAGCAGCGCGGGCATGAGCAAAATGAGCGTTTTTAGCAGCCAGACGCCGGGCAGGCCGCCGGCCTCGCGCGAGCCTTCGTGCAGCGACCAGGATGCGGCGACGTAATGGACGCTCGAGACCAGAATGAACAGGCACACTGGCACCAGCAAGAACAGCGTACCGAGCAGATCCACCCAGGCGCGCTGACGCGGCGAGAAGCGCTGGGAGTAGAAGATATCGACCCGCACATGCCCATCGCGCCCCAGGGTGTAGGCTGTGGCCAGCATAAACAGGGCGGCATGCATGTAGGTGACCGACTCCTGCATCGCGATCCAGCCCAGATCGAAGGCGTAGCGCAGCAGCACCACCAGAAAGGTCATCAGCACCATGGCCAGTGCCAGCCAGGCGACGCTTTGGCCGAGCCAGAGGTTAATCGCCTCAAGCCGGCGCGCAAGGCGCAGCAAAAAGGCTTGACCTGTCTGGGGTGGAGTTGAATCGGCCATGATGAGAGGGCTCGGTTGCAGATGACGGGCGAGCGATCGCTACCAGCTGAACAGCAGCCATTGCGGCACGGACATATTCGGCCCGGAGTCCTCCTCGCGATCAAGTGTGCCGTCCCCATTGGTGTCGAACAGGTAGTAAGACGGGCCGGTGAGTGGATCGATTTTTACCATGTAAAGCTTGCCCTTGATGCGATACTCGGTGACAACTTCGGTTTCGGTCTCGGTGATGGTCACCTCGGGCTCAATGCCTTCGCCCGGATAGGGGGAGGCTGGAATGTTTGGTGTCGGCAGGTAAAATTGGCCTGCGGGCGGCTCCTGAACCGGTTCCTGAGCCATCTCCTGAGCAGGCGTGCTTGTAACAGACACCAGCAATGCCAGCATGAGCATCAGGGCCGGGGCAAACGACAGGGTTTTCATTGGGGTCCTCTCCACCATGGGTTGCGGCGCGCGCCGATTGCAGCCGTTAATCCCGGCCATTCGCACACCATGGCTTTAGTTTATTACGGATGGCTCTTATCTTGCTGCCAAAATCTGCGGATTGCCGCAGTGAGCCGGCACCGGTTCCAGAACACCTCGGACAGATGCGACTCAGGAAACGCGCGCCATGCAAAGGGACAGACTGCTCGAGCTTGACGCCAGCCATGCCTGGCACCCCTACAGCGCCACCCGTGATCCGGACCCGGTCTATCCGGTGCGCCGCGCGCGCGGCTGCACCCTGGAGCTGACCGATGGGCGCGAGCTGATCGACGGTATGGCCTCCTGGTGGTGCGTGATTCACGGCTACAACCACCCGCGACTGAACGCTGCCGCCAAAGCGCAGCTCGATGACATGGCCCATGTGATGTTCGGCGGCCTGACCCACGCCCCAGCTATGGGGCTGGTGGAGCGTTTGGTGCGCCTGACACCGGCGCCGCTTGAACGGGTGTTTCTGTGCGATTCGGGCTCGGTCGCGGTCGAGATCGCGCTCAAAATGGCGATGCAATACTGGCACGCGCGCGGGGAGCCCAAGAAAACGCGCTTTCTCGCGCTGCGCCACGGCTACCATGGCGACACCTACCATGCCATGTCCGTCTGCGATCCGGTCACCGGCATGCATCGGCTGTTCAGCGCTTCGCTGCCGCAGCAGCTGTTCGCGCCGGCGCCTGCCCCGGCTTTTGGCGCGCCATGTCTGGACACTGATATCGCGGACTTCGCCCAACTGCTTGAGGCCCATCATCACGAACTGGCCGCAGTGATTCTTGAGCCCATAGTGCAGGGTGCCGGTGGCATGCGCTTCTACTCGGCTGACTACCTGACCCGGTTGCGTGCCCTCTGCGACCAGTACCGGGTGCTTTTGATTGCCGATGAGATCGCGACCGGCTTCGGGCGCACCGGGCGGTTGTTCGCCTGCGAGCATGCAGGCATCAGCCCGGATATCATGACCCTCGGCAAGGCGCTAACCGGCGGCTATCTGACCTCCGCCGCCACCCTGACCACCGAGGCTGTCGCAGATACCATCTCCGACGGCGCGCCCGGTGTGTTCATGCATGGCCCGACCTTTATGGGTAATCCGCTCGCCTGCGCCATCGCCAATGCCAGTATCGACCTGCTGCTTGAGGACGACTGGCAGGCCAATATCGCGCGCATTGAATCCCGTCTGCGCACCGGCCTCGCCCCTTGTCGCGACCTTCCCGGCGTGGCCGAGGTGCGGGTGCTCGGCGCCATCGGCGTGGTGGAGATGACCGAGCCGGTCCGGATGCGCGAAATCCAGCGCCGCTTCGTCGAGCAAGGCGTCTGGGTCCGCCCCTTCGGCCGCCTGGTTTATCTGATGCCGCCCTATGTGATCTCCGACGAGGAGCTCGACCACCTGTGCAATGCCATGGTCAAGGTGCTCGCCCCCAGCTCTAACCACTAACCACTGACTGCTAGCCAGAAACGACATGACCACAGACACCTGCCCCAGTTATCGCTTTCGGCTATCATGACGCCGTATGAATTCTGATCTTATCGAGCAGTCACAACCATGCGGGAAGCGTTGAGCCCGTCTGCCTTCGTCTGGCCGGTGCGGGTCTATTACGAGGACACCGACGCCGGTGGTCTGGTGTATCACGCCAACTACCTGCGCTTTTTCGAGCGCGCACGCACCGAATGGCTGCGCGCACTTGGCTATGAGCAGGACCAACTGCGCGAGGACGAAGACCTGCTGTTCGTCGCGCGCCGCGCCGAGATCCGCTTTCAGCACCCGGCGCGTTTTAACGACGCCCTGCTGGTGAGCGCGAGCATCTCCGCGCACGGCGGCGCCAGCATCGATTTCGACCAAGACATTCGTCGCCAGGCAGATGGCCAGCTGTGTTGCAGCGCGACCTTCAATATTGCCGCGATCAGTGCCGCGCGCCAGCGGCCCAAGCGGATACCGCAGCCGCTGCTTGCCCAGCTTTTTTCCCAACCTTCCGCCCAGCCTTCCGCCCAACCTTTCGCCCAACCTTCTGGCCAACATTCCGGAGAGACCGCCCATGGGCTCTGAGCTTTCGCTGTTTAATCTGTTCGTCAATGCCGGTTTGACGGTGAAACTGATCCTGCTGATCTTGTTGATGGCCTCGGTGCTGTCCTGGATGATCATTTTTGATCGCTCGCGGGTGCTGAAACGGGCCCGCCAAGCGGCTGAAATTTTCGAACATCGCTTTTGGTCCGGTGGCGATCTGAGCGCGCTTTACCGCGATCTTGGCCAGAGCGAGGTCAGCAGTTCGGGACTCGCGTCCATTTTTCGCGCCGGCTTCAAGGAATACGTGCGGCTGCGCAAAATTGAACCAGACGACACCATGGCGGTCATCGCCGGTGCCGAGCGTTCCATGCGGGTCGCCCTGAGCCGGGAGATGGACCGGCTCGACGCCAACCTGTCTGTCCTTGCCACCATCGGTTCCATCGGCCCCTACATCGGCCTGTTCGGTACGGTCTGGGGCACCATGAATGCCTTCTATGCCCTTGGCAATCTGCAACAGGCCACCCTGGCCGTGGTCGCTCCTGGCATCTCTGAGGCACTCATTTCCACCGCCGTCGGGCTTTTTGCTGCCATTCCGGCGGTGGTCGGCTTCAACCGCTATGTCGATCAGGTCGAGCGCATGCACAATCGTTACGAGGAGTTCATGGAGGAATTCTCCACCCTGTTGCAGCGCCAAGGCCATCAATAGATCGCCGGCAATACCGCCAGCCTGGCTGACTCCACACCGAGGCCAAGATGAAGCGCAAAGACCGCCGCAACCGCCGCCGGCCCATGGCCGAGATCAACGTGGTGCCATACATCGACGTGATGCTGGTGCTGCTGGTCATCTTTATGGTCACGGCACCTCTGATCAGCCAGGGTGTCAAACTCGACTTGCCTCAGGCCCAGGCCAAACCGCAGCCATCTGAAGATAACCCGCCCCTGGTGATCCATATCGATCAAAGCGGCGACATTTATCTCGATCTTGGCGATGCCAGCCCTGAGCAAGTGGACCAGCAACAGCTTTTTGAGCGGCTGGAAGGCGCGTTGCGTGCCGACGCAGAGCTGAAAGTCATGCTGCGTGCGGATGAGTCCGTGTCCTACGGGCGCATTATCGATGCCATGGTTGCCGCTCAGGCCGCCGGTGCTCCCAGCGTGGGACTGGTAACCCAGCCACCGCTTGAGGAGACACCCTAAGGCTCATGGTCCCGGCTACCCCGGACAATGCAACGGCTGTGACAGGGTAGACGGGCCGTCATGTGGCAAATTTTTGAACGCAATCCGCGCGCCTTTTTGTGGGCGCTTCTGCTGCATCTGGCGCTGGCGATCCTCATCTTTAGCAGCATCGCCTGGACGCGTGGCGATCAGCACTCTGGCGCGCAGGGAAACCTGATCGATTCCAGCCTGAGTTTGTCGCCCGAGTTGCAGGATCGGGTCGCCCAGTTGCGTGACCCACAGGCTTTCCGGATCGCGCAGGAGGATGAACGCCAGCGCCAAGAGGACAAGCGCATCCAAGCCGAAGAGGAAGCCCGTCAGGCTGCAGCGGCGGCTGAGGCTGAACGCCAGCGGCAGGCCGAACAGGAATCGCGACGTCGGGCTGCGATCGAGGCCGAACGCCAGGCAGAACGCGATGCGGCGCGCGAAGCCCAGCGCCAGGTCGAGCTGCAGGCCCGGCGCGAAGCTGAACGTGAGGCGCGTGTGCAAGCTGAACTGGAAGCCCAGCGCCAAGCCGAGCTTGAAGTGCAGCGCAGGGCAGAAGAAACTGCGCAACGCCAAGCCGAAGAACAAGCCCAGCGCGAGGCCAAGGAACAAGCTCAGCGTGAAGCCGAAGAACAAGCCCAGCGCGAGGCAGAAGAACAGGCTCAACGCGAAGCCGAAGAACAAGCCAAACGCGAAGCCGAGGAGCAGGCTCAACGCGAGGCTGAGGAGCAAGCCCGCAGCCAAGCCGCCGCCGCAGCCGCGCGCGCCCAGCAACTCGCGAACGAATGGGTACCCAGAATCAGCGCTAAGGTGGCACAATTCTGGATCCGGCCGCAATCGCTCCAGGTCCAGGTCTCGACCCTGGTCCGCCTGCAACTGAATCCGGGCGGTGAGGTGGTGCCCGGCAGTGTCAAAGTCATCGAAAGCAGCGGCTATCCGGCCTTTGATACCTCGGTGGTTCGCGCCATCATGGACGCCTCACCGCTGCCAGTGCCCGATGGTGATGACTTCAAGGTGTTCAAAGACTTCGATTTTCGCTTCAAACCTTAGGAATCCGCGATTATGCCGCGCATCGTCTCCCTTCTGCTGCTTTGCCTCCTAAGCCTCCCGGCCCAGGCGCGTCTGACCATCGAGATCACTGGCGGCGTCGAGGGCGCGCAACCCATCGCCGTGGTGCCCTTCGGCCAGGTCGAGGGTACCGTGCCCGGTGTCGACATCGCCAGCGTCATCGCCGCCGACCTTGCCCGCACCGGGCGCTTCAAGCCCATGCCGACGCGCGAGATGCTGATGACGCCGCATCGCGCGGAGGAGGTCGACTTCCGTGAATGGGAGCTGTTGGCCACCAACAATTTGGTGATTGGCGAGGTCAGCCAGGCCGCGAGCGGCGGCTATCGTGTCGACTACAGCCTGTACGATGTCTTCGGCGGCAAGAAACTGCTCGGCAGCAGCCTGCAGAGCAGCGAGCAGGGGCTGCGCCTGACCGCGCACCGCATCGCCGATGCCATCTACGAAAAACTCACCGGCGACCGGGGCGTCTTCTCCACCCGCATCGCCTATGTCACCTCCACCGGGCGCGGCACCTCGAGCGAGCGTGTCACCCTGCGCGTCGCCGATGCCGACGGCTTCAACCCCCAGACCATCGTCGACTCGCCCGACCCCATCATGTCACCCGCCTGGTCGCCGGACGGACGCAAGCTCGCCTATGTCTCCTTTGAGAACCGCCGCTCATCGATCTATGTCCAGGAGCTGGCCAGCGGCCGCCGCGACAAGATCGCCAGCTATCCAGGCATCAATGGCTCACCGGCCTTCTCCCCGGATGGCAGCCGCATGGCCATGACGCTGTCGAAGGACGGCAATCCGGATGTTTATGTCATGAACCTTGCCAGCCGCCAACTCACGCGCCTGACCGACCACTACGCCATCGACACCGAGCCAGCCTGGTCCCCGGACGGCGGCACCATCTACTTCACCAGTGACCGCGGAGGCCAGCCGCAGATCTATCGTGTCTCCGCCAGCGGTGGTGCGGCCGAGCGGGTCAGCTTTGAAGGTGACTACAACGCCGCCGCCCAAGTCGCGCCCAATGGTCGCTCCCTGGCACTGGTCACCCGCACGGGTGGCAGCTTCCGTATCGCGGTCGATCAGCTTGGCGGCGGCCGTCGTCTGCTGAGCAACGGGCCCCTGGATGAATCCCCCAGTTTCGCGCCCAATGGGAGCATGGTAATTTATGCCTCTCAGAACAACGGCCGCGGGGTGCTCGCCGTGGCCCCCATCGCCGGCGGCTCTGGCCAGCGCCTCACGCAAGACGCGGGTGAGGTGCGCGAGCCGGCCTGGTCACCTTTCCTGCGCTGACACGCGCCCCTTGTCTGCCCGGCTGATCCACCCGGCGCCTTATCACCAACCGGAGTAATGCGTGAATAAACCGCTGATTGGCTTGCTAGCCAGCTTGCTGCTGACCCCTTTACTCAGCGGCTGTCCCTCGACGCCGACGCAGCCCGATACCGGGCTAACTGGCGCGGAGCTTGATGCCATGGGCCGCGGGGCCTCAACCTCGGGCATCAATGACCGCCGCGGCTCGCCGCTGGATGATCCATCGAGCCCCTTGTATCAACGTGTCATTTATTTTTCCTACGACGCCGCGGCCGTCGATCCAAAATACGCCAATCTGCTGCGCGCGCACGCGGACTACCTCGCTCGCAATGGCGATGCCTCCGTGGTGCTGGAAGGGCACACCGACGAGCGCGGCACGCGCGAATACAACCTCGCCTTGGGTGAGCGTCGTGCCGAGGCGGTGCGCAGCTTCTTGATGGCCGAGGGCGTGCCGGCGCAGAAAATTCGCACCCTCAGCTACGGTGAGGAACGCCCGGCGGAAATCGGCAGTGGCGATCGTGCCTATTCGCTGTCGCGGCGCGTTGAGTTGGTCTACTAAGACGGCGGCGAGCGTTTCTAAACAACCCGGCATTGCGATCCAAAGACCGAACGATGATCTGGAATCGCGATATCCTGATCACAGGCGAGCAGACTAAGGGAGCAGGATCATGAGCCTTCACGCCTTGGGACGATTGGGCATCTTCGCCCTGTGCGCGCTGGTTAGCAGCGGAGTCAGCGCCGACCCGCAGCTTGAGGCGCGGGTTGCCAAGCTTGAGCGCATGGTCAGCGACCAGCGACAGTCTGATCTGCTGCTACAGATTCAGCAGCTCCAGAAGGAAGTCCAGGACCTGCGCGGCATGGTCGAAAAGCAGCAGTTTCTGCTCCGCCAGCAAGAGCGCGGAAAAGAGCAGCTGCAAGGTCCCGGGTCGGGCCAAATCCCCGACAGCAATAACGCTCTCCTGGAGCGCGCAGTACCCGGGCAGCGGCTGTCACCCTCTCCCTCAGGCCTGCCACCGGCACCCGGTTTGCCAGCCCGGCCGTCCCTGTCGGATGGGCCGACTGGATTATCGGACCCGATGAACCAGCTCGGGCTGGGGGCAACTCCAGGCGCCGGCACGCAACTGCAATTGACACCCGAGGACACCGTGCTGCCGGCGCTCCCCGCGCCGGAAACCCAGAATGCCGGCGAGCGCGACGCGTATCGCCAAGCCTTTGAGCATCTCAAGGAACGCAACTACGAGGCGGCCCGCGTGGCCTTCGAGGGACTGTTGACACAGTATCCGCGCGGTGATTTTGCCGACAACAGTCTCTATTGGCTGGGCGAGATCAGCTACCAGGACAAGGATTATCCCGAAGCGCGCGCGTCTTTCGAACAGCTGATTCAGGACTACCCCTCCAGTCCCAAGGTGCCAGGTGCGATGCTGAAACTCGGCTATCTCGACTCGGACCTGGGAAACATCGAGCAGGCGCGCATCATGCTGCAAGCCGTTGTGCGTCGATTCCCAGATACCGCCGAAGGCCGCCTCGCCGCCAAACGCCTGTCAGAGATAACCCAGCTTGGCGCGCCCGGAGTGAGCGGACGCTGAGACGAGGAACCGCTGCATGGGTGCTCATCGCAATTAGACGATGACAACCCGCAAGCGCAAGGTTAAAATACCCGATTCCGGCTGAGTGGCAGAGTGGTTATGCAGCGGCCTGCAAAGCCGTGTACCTCGGTTCGATTCCGGGCTCAGCCTCCATCATCGCTCCCAACGCTAAGCTGCAAAGGGCCGCAAGCGCGGACTCGCCATCGTGGCAAAACGCACAAAACGGCCTGCCCGCAGCCAGCCGCAATCCCACCGCTGCTACTCCAGCAGACTCGCCCCACCCCACTCCTGCCCGGGTGGCGGAATTGGTAGACGCAAGGGACTTAAAATCCCTCGGCTTTTGCTGTGCGGGTTCGAGTCCCGCCCCGGGCACCACTTCAGAATCAATCGCTTAGGCGATACCGGCCGGAAGAGGCTCTGGGCGCTCGCGCTATCTGAGCCCAATCTGAGCCCACAACCCTAAAAAACCGGTCTATACTGGTCCAGCGCCGACCAAGCCCGCGATGCGAGCAGGAAGCCGCCAGCGCGATCCTTAGCCGGCTGCGCTTAAGTGCCCGGACAGGCTGGCCAGTGCCGGGATGATGCTCATGCTGATGAGAAAGGATGTGCCCAGCGCGAGAATTGCCGCCGTGGCGATCGGCCCCGATAAAGCCCCCGGCATGGTCACCGTCTGTCCCGCATAACAGGCGATGCAGTCGCGCAGTGCTTGCCTCCATCGGGCAATTTTCCCTTCAAACGTGTGCTTCGGTCTCCTGAAGCTAGCGGTCTATATCCCGAAACAATTCCAGCACCTGCTCATAGGTGATACTCATCTCAAGCCACCTCGAAATCGTTGAAAATACAATGAGTTTAGGTGTCAAGTCTCGAACGGTAAGGGCGTTTCACAAAAGGGGCTGACCGTCGCGCGCAAGATCGGCTGTTATCCGTGCGCGGCTTCCGACAAAACCTGCGCCGCCCACTGATTGATGCTCGTGCCCGCCACCTCAGCAGCGACCGCTACCGCCGCATGGACATCGGGATCGACCCGTAGCAGCAATTTTCCCGAATAGGGTTTCTGCGCCGACCGGTAACCCACAAAAGCCCCCAGAGCATCAGCGCGCCAGAGGTCAAGCGCAGGCTGGTGAAGCTGGCGGGATCGGTCCCGGTATCCCGCAAGGCCGCCCGACATAGCCAGGAATTCGCCGCTAGCGGAATCATGGCGAAGGCTGTCAGCGCAATCAGGCGACCTTTCGACACTTAGATCAGAAGCAGGTCGACGAATGCTGGCACTGGCGTTGCGAGCAATGCCGCCTCATCCTGGCACAGCGCTGCGATGCGCTCGGCTTGCCGGCGCGGAAAGCGGGTGCGCAGGGCGGCTGAGAATTTCTTCTCGAGCACCGGAATCCCTTCGGCGCGGCGGCGGCGATGGCCGATGGGGTATTCCACCTCCACCTTCTCGGTTGAGCTGCCGTCGCTGAAGAAGACCTGCACCGCGTTGGCGATGGAGCGCTTGTCCGCGTCGAGATATTCGGCGGTGTAGCGCGGATCTTCGCGCACCTGCATTTTTCCGCGAAGCTCATCGATGCGCGGGTCGAGCGCCACGGCGTCTTCGTAGTCTTCGGCCGTCAGGCGGCCGAACAGCAGCGGCACTGCCACCATGTATTGCAAACAGTGGTCGCGGTCGGCCGGATTATGCAGTGGGCCGTCCTTGCTGATGATGCGAATGGCGCTTTCCTGCGTGGTCAGCTCGATGCGTTCGATCTGATCAATGCGATCGCGCACCTGGCTGTGCAGTTCCATGGCGCATTCCACGGCTGTTTGGGCATGGAATTCGGCCGGGAAGCTTAGCTTGAAGAGCACATGTTCCATCACATAGCTGCCATAGTCACGCGAGCGGCTCAGTGGCTCCCCTTTGAACAGCACGTCCTGGAAACCCCAGCCTTTGGCGGTGAGTGCCGAGGGCAGCCCCATCTCGCCCTTGGCGACCATCATGGCCAGGCGCAGACCGCGCGAACTGGCATCGCCAGCGGCCCAGGATTTGCGCGAGCCGGTGTTGGGCGCGTGGCGGTAGGTGCGCAGGGACTGGCCGTCGATCCACGCGTGGCTCAGCACATCGATGATCTGGTCCTTGTCGAGGCCCAGCATGCGCGCGGCCACGCCGGCGGAGGCGACCTTGACCAGCAGGACGTGATCGAGTCCGACGCGGTTGAAGCTGTTCTCCAGCGCCAGCACGCCCTGGATTTCATGCGCTCGGATCATGGCATCGAGGATGTCGGCGACCGTCAGCAGTGCTTCACCGCGCGCTAGGGCTTGGCGTGACAGGAAATCCGCCAGGGCGAGGATAGCGCCGAGATTATCAGACGGATGGCCCCACTCGGCTGCCAGCCAGGTGTCGTTGAAATCGAGCCAGCGCACCATGGCGCCGATGTCGAAGGCGGCCTTGATCGGGTCGAGGCAATGAGGTGTGCCGGGTACTCGCGAGCCATTTGGCACCAGGGTGCCGGGCACGAAGGGGCCGAGGTGCTTGGTGCACTCGGGGTATTGCAGCGCCAGCATGGCGCAGCCGAGCGAGTCCATCAGGCAATGGCGCGCGGTGGTCTGGGCCTCGACGGAGTTAATAGTGGTGTCACAGAGGTAGTCAGCGATGGCGACCAGCTCCGGGTCGGGATCAGGGCGCAGGTTGGTGTCGGCGGTGTGAGAGCTCATAGGGAAGTGGTTAGTCGTGTGTTGTTGTTTGGAGCAGCATAGGCTCTTGGCTCGTTTTGGGCCGAGTAACGGTCGCGGGGGACGCCGTGAATACCTCCCTGTAGGCTTCCCGGCGGCGTCCTGCCGCCGAGACCCCCGCGCCCGTTACCCGGCCCAAAACCCAAAGCACCTCTGTGATCGTTCTAGTGATCCAGGCGCGAGGGCGGATGGCGGTGATGGATTTCGCCGCTAGCGGTTTACGTTTAGCGCTGATCCATCGGCACCCAGGAGCGATTCTCCGGGCCGACGTAATTGGCACTCGGGCGAATGATCTTGGCATCCTCGCGTTGCTCGATCACATGGGCGATCCAGCCGGTGGTGCGGGAGATGACGAAAATCGGCGTGAACAGCGCCGTGGGCACGCCCATCTGGTGGTAGGAGACGGCCGAGAACCAGTCGAGATTGGGGAACATCTTTTTCGCGTCCCACATGACCGACTCCAGCCGCTCGGCGACCTCGAACATGCGCATGGCGCCGTTGTCCTCGCTCAAGCGCCGGGCGACGGCCTTGATGATCTGATTGCGCGGGTCGCCGGTGGTGTAGACCGGATGGCCGAAGCCGATGATGATCTCCTTGCGCCCGATGCGCTCAAGGATGTCCGCTTCGGCCTCATCGGCGCTGACATAGCGGCTCTGGATCTCGCAGGCGGCCTCATTGGCGCCGCCGTGCTTGGGGCCGCGCAGCGCGCCAATGGCGCCGCTGATGGCGGAGTAGACATCGGCATTGGTGCCGGCGATGACGCGCGCGGCGAAGGTGGACGCGTTGAGCTCATGCTCGGCATAGAGAATCAGCGAGCAGTGCATGGAGCTGACCCAGGTTGGCGAGGGACGCTCGCCGTGGAGCAGATGCAGCAGGTGGCCGCCGATGGAATCATCGTCGGTTTCGACCTCAATGCGCTTGCCATTGTGCGCGAAGTGGTACCAGTAAAGCAGCATGGAACCAAAGCTGGCCAGCAGCCGATCGCCGATGTCGCGCGTGGCAGCGGCCGGCATGCTGTCCTTCTCCGGCTCAAGCGTGCCGAGGATGGAGCAGCCGGTGCGCAGCACGTCCATCGGGTGCGCGGATGGCGGCAGGTGCTCGAGCGCGGTCTTGAGCGCCGCCGGCAGTCCGCGCAGGCTTTTCAGTTTGCGCTTGTAGGCCGACAATTCGGCTGCGGTCGGCAGGCGGCCGTGAATTAGCAGATGGGCAATTTCCTCGAACTCGGCCTTGTCGGCAAAGTCGAGGATGTCGAAGCCGCGGTAGTGCAGGTCGTTGCCCGTGCGCCCGACGGTGCAGATGGCGGTGTTGCCGGCGACGGTGCCGGACAGGGCGACGGATTTCTTTGGTTTAGGTGTGGTGGTCGCGTGGCTGTCAGTCATGGTCGGCCGCTCCAGTGGTGAGTGAGGGAAGCCTGGGTTTTGTTAATGGTTTTTTGATACGTTGCGGGCTTGATCCGCTTTCGTATCGATCTGTCACCGGCGCGATCTGTCAGGATTGGGCCGGTGATCACTCTATCGTTCAGGCTGGACGATTAGAGGTTTTTCTCGCTATTCGCCTGATCAGCGAACAGTCGGTCAAGATGCTGCTCGGCGTCGTGATAGCCGAGGAATTCATACAGCTCCATGCGTGTCTGCATCAGCTCCACGACGCCTGCTTGGCTGCCCTGCTGGCGAATGGCGTGATAGACCTTGAGCGCGGCCTGATTCATCGCACGGAAGGCCGAGAGCGGATAGAGCGCTAGCGACACGCCGGCAATGGCCAGCTCAGAGGTGGTGAAAAGCGGGGTGGAGCCGAACTCGGTAATGTTTGCGAGCACTGGAATTCCGCTTGCATCGGCAAACCGCTGATAATGGTCGATATCGGTGACGGCTTCCGGAAAGAGTATGTCAGCACCGGCCTCGGCGCAGGCCTGGGCGCGCTCGACGGCAGAGTCCAGCCCTTCAACCGCCAGTGCATCGGTGCGCGCCATGATGACGAAATCTTGATCGCGCGCGTCCACCGCCGCCTTGATGCGGTCAACCATCTCGCCTAAGGGCACAATGGCCTTGCCGGGGCGGTGGCCGCAGCGCTTGGCGGCGACCTGATCCTCAATGTGACAACCGGCGGCGCCGGCACGGATCAGCTCGCGGATGGTGCGCTGAATGTTGAGTGCGCCGCCAAAGCCGGTATCGGCATCCACCAGCAGCGGTTTTTCGCTCGCATAGGTGATGCGGCGGGTGTCTTCCAGGACATTGTCCAGACTGGTGATGCCGAGATCAGGTAGCCCGTAGGAGGCTGCCGCCACGCCGCCGCCGGAGAGGTAAAGCGCGCGGAAGCCGAGATGCTCGGCCATGATGGCGTGATACGCATTCACGGCGCCGACAACCTGCAGCGGTTGTTCTTCGTTCACGGCGGCCCGCAGGCGGGCGCCCGGTGTCATCCTGGGTGTCATATCGGGCGTGTTCTGGCTGGTGGCCGAGGTGGATTGGCTCATGCAACGGGCCTCATGGTTGGTTGGGCGGGGTGGCCCGTCATGCGCTGCTCGGCATGACGGCGCGAGGCGCGGATGTGTCGGCGCATCAGCCATTCGGCCAGCTCGCCATCGCGCTCGCCGATGGCATCGACGATCAAGCCGTGCTCCTTCAGGGCTCCGGTGGCGCGCTCGCTCTTCATGCCGAACTGGCAGCGGTACATCCGCGCGAGGTGATAAAGATCATCGCACAGAATCGCAATCAGGCGCCGGTTGCCGCTGCCATGCACGATGCGATAGTGAAAATCCCAGTCGCCCTCGGTCTGAAAATACGCCTGCCAGTGGTCGCGCTCGACGCTAGCGCGGTGGGCCTCCAGCAAGTTTTGCAGCTCGGCCACCTCCGCATCCGTCATCGCTTCTGCCGCCAGACGCGCGGCCAGACCCTCGAGCGATTCGCGCACCTGATAGAGCTCAACTAGCTGCTCCACCCCAAGCGACACCACCCGCGCGCCGACATTGGCCCGGCGCTCCACCAGGTGGGTCGCCTCCAGCCGGCGCATCGCCTCGCGCAACGGCCCGCGGCTGATGGCGAAGCGCTCTGCCAGGACCGGCTCGCTCAGCTTGCTGTCGGGTGCGATCTCCCCCTCGACGATCGCACGGCGAATCTGCGCGAATACTCGATCAGCGCGGGTGGCGCTGTCGGCGGACGATGAAGCGACGGCAGTCAGCATCGGCTAGATTGTCGACAATATTTCATTCGAGAAAGCATAACCCTCAAAAAACGGAGGAGTCAAGCCGGGATTGTCAACAATGCTGGGTGCAGTAAATCGGCAGCGAAGCTCGCGAAGTTCTCTTTAACCTAAAATGAGCGCATGGATGTTTGTTCGCGGGCGGGCTGACGGTGAGGGCTGCTTGGGGCGGGCGGCCGCAAGGGCAACATGGAGTATAGTGAAGGAAATGACGGGGACTAGTCTGCTGCAGTCAGTCTGGCGGGTCTTTTGCAAACGGGATTGTGCAGCGATGGCGCTGATGGTGTGGGATGCCTCTGGCATGATGATGAATTGCATTGCTCGGGATCTCGGATTGTTAGAACCATCGGCATCAAGACACTTGCGCGCGTTGCATTCTTGTGAAGACTTCATCGGCTTGCGTCACGTAGCGTCTGAATGCAGGACCTGAACCCGGCGCAGGCCGAGGCCGTTACTCATACCCATGGCCCGCTGCTGGTGATCGCCGGTGCCGGCTCGGGCAAGACGCGCGTCATTACCCGCAAGGTGGCCTTTCTGATTGCCAAACGGGGGCTGTCGGCGCGTGCCATCGTGGCACTGACTTTCACCAATAAGGCCGCGCGGGAGATGAAATCCCGCGTGGGCGAATTGGTGCAGGGACGTGCCGCGCGCGGGTTGACAGTCTCGACTTTTCACACCTTCGGGCTCAACCTGCTGCGCCGCGAACTCAAGCACGCCGGGCTACGCCCCGGTTTTTCGCTGTTTGACCCCCAGGACGGCGAGGCACTGCTGAAGGATCGCCTGGCAGATGCCGGGATGGCGGAGATTGCCCCGGCGGCGGCTTTGGGTCGCATCTCGCAATGGAAGAATGATCTCATCCCGCCCGCAGCGGCCGCGAACGCCGCCGAGGATGACTTCGAGGCTGCCCTGGCCGCGCTCTATCGCGACTATGAGCGCAGCCTGCGCGCCTATAACGCGGTCGACTTCGATGATCTCATCCTGCGCCCGGTCGTGTTGCTGCGCGAGCAACCGGCGGTGCGCGAGCATTCGCAGGCGCGCGTTGGTCACTTGCTGGTCGATGAGTATCAGGATACCAACAGTGCCCAATATGAGCTGATCCGCTTGCTGGTCGGGGAGCGCGGTGCCTTCACCATGGTCGGCGATGATGATCAGTCCATCTACGCCTGGCGCGGCGCGCGGCCGCAAAATCTTGGGCGGCTGCGTGAGGATTATCCGGCGCTGAAAGTCATCACGCTGGAGCAGAACTATCGCTCCAGCGGGCGGATTCTCAAGCTTGCTAATGGTCTGATTTCACACAATCCGCACCTTTTCGAGAAGCGCCTATGGAGTGCGCTCGGCCCTGGCGAGCCGGTGCGTCTGCTCAGTTGTCGCGACGAAACGCACGAGGCCGAGCGGGTGGTGGCCGAGATTCTGCACGGGCATTTTGCCGAGCAGCACAATTTTGGTGACTATGCCATTCTCTACCGCGGCAATCATCAGGCGCGGGTGTTCGAGCAGGCATTGCGTACCCATCGCATTGCCTATTTCCTCAGCGGCGGTCAGTCCTTTTTCGCCCGCTCGGAGGTCAAGGACGTGATGGCCTACCTGCGCCTGCTCTCCAATCCGGATGACGATGCCGCCTTTCTGCGTGTCGTCAACCGGCCTGGGCGCGGTATCGGCGCCACCACGCTGGAGGCGCTCGGCGGCTTTGCTGGCGAGCAACGCACAAGCCTGCTGCGCGCTTGTTCGGCCGCTGGACTGGGCGGCCCGGTCAAGGAGCCGCAGCGGGCCGAGTTGCGCGCCTTCAATCATTGGCTCGAGGAACTGCGTGGGCGCTCGCGCAGCGAGCCCATCGCGGCGGTGCGTGCCGTGCTGAAAGACTGCGACTATGACGGCTGGCTCTATCAGCAGTCAGCCTCGCGCGCGGCGGCCGAGCGGCGCCTGCAGCATGTCGAGGACCTGGTCGCCTGGCTGGACGCCTTGCACAAAGGCGAGCGCTCCGACGGCAACCTGCGCGGCGCCGGCCTTGATGATCTCACCGCCCGCCTGGCTCTGCTCGATGTGCTCGAGCGCCAGGACGAAGACAGCGGCGGCGATCGGGTGCATCTGATGACCCTGCATGCGGCCAAGGGGCTGGAGTTTGAGCGGGTGTTTCTGGTTGGCATGGAAGAAGATCTGCTGCCGCATCGTGCCAGTATCGAGGCCGACGAGGGCAGCGCTTCTGGCATCGAGGAAGAACGCCGTCTGTGCTATGTCGGCATCACCCGCGCCCGCCGCAGTCTGTGCCTCACGCTCGCCCGCCAGCGCCGCCGCTATGGCGAGACCGTCACCTGTGAGCCGAGCCGCTTTCTCGCCGAGCTACCCGAAGGCGAAGTGCGCCGCGATAACGACCCCGCTGCCGCCGAAGAGAGCCGCAGCCGCGGCAAGGCGCACCTGGATGCGCTCAAGGCCATGCTGGGGGGCGATTGACGTCACCCGGCCCGAAACCGGATGTGTGACGTCTTGAATTCTGAGTGTTAATCATTTGTAAACACCGCGTTGTGCTGCTCCTGGACGCGAATAAAGGTGGTGCGCTTGCTGAGTTCCTTAAGGCTTTGGGCACCGACATAGGTGCATGCCGAGCGTAGGCCGCCGAGGATGTCTTGGACGGTGTTGAGCACGGGGCCGCGGTAGGGCACCTCGACCGTTTTGCCCTCAGAGGCGCGGTATTCGGCAATGCCGCCTGCGTGCTTGTTCATTGCGGTGTCCGAGCTCATTCCGTAGAAGATCTTGAAGCTCTTGCCGTCGCGGTTGATCTTCTCGCCACCGGATTCGTCGTGGCCAGCCAGCATGCCACCGAGCATGACAAAATCGGCGCCGCCGCCAAAGGCCTTGGCGATATCGCCAGGCACGGCGCAGCCGCCATCGGAGATGATTTGCCCGCCAAGCCCATGCGCTGCATCGGCGCACTCGATGATGGCCGAGAGTTGGGGATAGCCGACGCCGGTCTTGATGCGGGTGGTGCAGACCGACCCGGGTCCGATGCCGACTTTGACCAGGTCGGCACCGGACAGCAGGAGTTCTTCGACCATTTCGCCGGTGACCACATTGCCGGCGATGATGACGTGCTTTGGAAAGTGTTCCCGGGTTTTTCGCACAAACTCGACGAAGTGCTGGCTGTAGCCGTTGGCCACATCGATGCAGATAAAATAAAGCTGTTGATGACGTTCCAGCACGGCTTTGATGGTGTCGAGATCGCGTTCGGCCGTGCCCGTGCTGACGGCTAAATAGTCCTGGATGCCAGGGTGGGCGGCGAGAAAATCATCCCAGGCATCCGGGCTGTAATGCTTGTGGATGGCGGTGAGCAGGCCTTGCTTGGATAGCACCTCCGCCATCTCGAAGGTGCCGATGGTATCCATGTTGGCGGCCATGATGGGCACGCCGGTCCAGGTCCTGCCGCTGTGGAGAAACTTGTAGCTGCGCTCCAGCGATACCTGCGAGCGCGAGCGCAGCGTCGAGCGCTTGGGCCGGATCATCACATCTTTGAATCCGAGCTTCAGGTCGGCTTCGATTCGCATGGGCGGGCTCCTGTAGCCGCGATGCAATGTCCGGACGGAGCCGAGCATTCATTCGCGATCGGTGACATGTGCATTCGATATAGAATAGCGGCTGGCCTGGCGACAGCAATAGCGGAGGTAGCAAGCGTGGCCATCATTGCCGTGGTCAGTAACAAAGGCGGTACCGGCAAGACGACCCTGGCGATGAGCCTGGCCGCCGGCCTGCTGCGCGATGAAAGTGTGATGCTGATCGATGCCGATCCGCAGCAGTCCGCCTATCAATGGCGGCTGGTGGGCGAGGATCGACCCGGCCTGCCGCCGGTGGTGGCCGTGGCGCATGGCTTCGAGTCGACAGTTAAAGCGCTCAGCGAGAGCCACCAGCATCTGGTTATCGACTGCCCGCCGTCGATCAAGTCCGAGCAGAGCGGGCGGGTGCTGCGCCTGGCCGATATTGCGTTGGTGCCGGTGCAGCCCTCGCCGATGGACCTGTGGGCAACCGCGCCGATCGCGCGGGTGATTGCCGAACTGCGTGCCGAGAACCCGCGCCTGAGAGGCTTCATCGTGATGAGCCAGATCGAGCCGCGCACCACCTTGTCGCGCCTGATGCCCGAGGCCGTCGCCGAACTCGACCTTCCGGTCGCGCAAGCCATGCTGCGGCGCCGTTCCATCCACCGCCATTGCGCGCTCGAGGGCCGGACGATTTTCCAAAGCGGACGCCGTGGCGCCGAAGCCGTGGCCGAGATTGACCAACTGATCGAGGAGATATTCCGCCCATGACAGCCGCGAGCAAAACCGAACGCCAGTTGATCGACTCCATTCGCAAGGCCAAGACAGGCGCCGAAGGCGATGCCGAGCAACCAACCGATGCACCCGCAGTTGCCGGGAGTGGATCTAAGCCAAGTTCCTCATCAGCGCCGACCTCATCAGCGCCAACCTCATCAGCGCCGAAAAGTGCTGCTACGGCCGCCGCAGCGAAGCCGTCGGGGCAGACCCCCGCAGCGAGCAAGCCAAGCACGAGCAAAGCTTCCGCTGGCAGATCGACGGCAACCAGTTCAGTGACCAAAAAACCGGCTGCAAGACAAACAGCCAGCGGCCAGCGTGCCCCAGAGTCAGCATCTAAGGGAATAGCAGGTTATAGCCTTTCACGCCGGGTTTGGCCGGATTGATGTCTGGATATTCCAAATGAGCTTCCGGTTTTGGGCTGGGTGACGGGCGCGGGGGTCTCGGCGGCAGGACGCCGCCGGGAAGCAGCCTATTTGAAATTGGGGATGTATTCACGGCGTCCCCCGCGCCCGTCACTCGGCCCAAAACAAGCCAAAATACTCTGAAATTCAAAGATAAATCCGTTCAGTAAACCCCGATTGTCTCGGGGCAGTTAAAGTCTTACTTCATCGACAGGAATCAGAACGCATGATGGAAACTCTCGCCGACGGCGTCTATTGCATCGACACCGGGCTTTACCGGCCGCAGCTTGCTGCCTGTTATCTGATTCGCGCAGGCGACAGCCTGGCTTTCGTCGATACCGGCGTGGCGCGCGCCCTGCCGCGCTTGCTTAACGCCGTGGCCGAGCTCGGTCTCACGCCCGCGCATGTCGAGGCAGTGATCCCGACCCATGTCCATCTCGACCATGCCGGCGCTGCGGGTGCGCTGATGCAGGCCTGCCCCAATGCGCGGCTGATCGTGCATCCGAAGGGTGCGCCCCATCTGATCGACCCCTCGAAGCTGATCGCGGGGGCCACAGCCGTCTATGGCGCCGAAGAATTCGAGCGCCATTTTGGGGCTCTGACCCCCATCCCCGAATCCCGCGTTGAGCTGGCCGAGGATGAGCATCGCATCGACCTTGGCGGGAGGATGTTGCGCTTCATCGACACGCCAGGGCATGCCAATCACCACGGCTGCCTGTTCGATGAGCGCACGCGCGGCTGGTTTACCGGCGACACCTTCGGTATCGCCTATCCGGAATTCCACACCGATGCCGGACCCTGGCTGTACGCACCGACAACCCCGGTCGCTTTCGATCCCTCGGCGTGGCAGCAGAGTCTGGACCGCTTGCTCGAGGCCAAGCCGCTGTCGGCCTACCTGACGCACTTCGGTCGTGTCGCTGAGCCTGCCGCGCTCGTCGGTCAACTTCGGGTGAGTATCGACGCGATGGCCGAGGTCGCCTTGCGCGAGGAGGAGCAACCTGAAGATGGACGAGGGGAGCGGCTCAAGCGCGCTGTCGCGGACAGTCTGCTGGCCGCCGCGCAAGCCCACGGCGTGAGCCTGGCGCCCGAGCGCATCCGCGAGTTGCTGGCGGTGGATACCGAGCTGAACGCCCAGGGGCTCGATGTCTGGCTGAAGCGCCGGCGCAAGCAGCGCGAGGCGGCCGGCTGAGAAGACCGGCAAATCTGCGCATCTCAGGGCGGAATTCGTCCACCGCGGGCTTCCTCACCCTCAGGCTTTGTCAGTGGCTCGACAGGGCGCAGACCCTCTTGCTTGCTTGAGATCAGCCAGAGCTCACCCACCTATCGGGGGAGAAAGCGGCTGTCCGGGCACCTGCCTCGACGGCTAATTCACCAGATCGCGCCACGGAGTTTTGTTTGTCATGCCTACCCCGACGGAATTCAATTTGCACCGCGCCTCAAAGGTGCTCGAAATTGCCTTTGATGACGACGCCCATTTCACCTTTCCCGTTGAGTTCTTGCGGGTGTATTCCCCGTCAGCCGAGGTACAGGGCCACGGGCCTGGTCAGCGGGTGCTGCAGCTCGGCAAGGAGGAGGTCGGCATCGACAAGATCGAGCCGGTCGGTAACTATGCGGTTTGTCTGCATTTTGATGACGAGCACAACACCGGCATCTACTCCTGGGAGTATCTCTACAATCTGGGCAAGAACCAGGAAGGGCTCTGGGCCGACTACCTGGCCGAACTCGAAAAGGCCGGGCACAAGCGCAAGGTGCGCCCGTCCTGAACCCCGTCCGGGCAAGGGAGGTGCCTGCCGAACAGGCAGTATCCCAGCTTGGTCGCACACCTTTGTCGCCACGGTCTCTTGCCCGCGCAAGGTGCGTCTGGCTGGGGTAGAATTGCCAGTTGTTTATCATACAAGAGCGGGAGCCGATGTCAGATCAGGACCAGACCCATTTTGGCTATCAGCAGGTGCCAGTCGGGGAAAAACAAGAGCGCGTGCGCGCCGTCTTCGACTCGGTCGCGGACCGCTACGATCTGATGAACGACCTGATGTCGCTTGGCATCCATCGCCTGTGGAAGCGGCGGCTGATCGAACTCGCCGGCGTGCGCCGCGATCAGCGCGTGCTGGACCTGGCAGCCGGCACCGGCGACTTGAGCGCGCGTTTCGCCAGCATTGTCGGTGCCAGCGGGCAGGTGGTGATGTCTGACATCAATGCCGCCATGCTGGCGCGCGGGCGCGAGCGCATGGACGATGCCGGCGTGATTGGCAACATCCACTATGCCCTGGCCAATGCCGAGGCGCTGCCGTTCGCGTCCGATTCCTTCGACTGCGTCACTATCGGGTTTGGCCTGCGCAATGTCACCCATAAAGATCACGCGCTCGCCGAGATGCAGCGCATTCTGCGCCCGGGCGGTCGTGGCCTGGTGCTCGAGTTCTCCCACCCGACCCAGGCGCCTCTGCGCCATGCCTACGATGCCTACTCTTTCTCGGTGTTGCCGGTTCTCGGACGGCTGGTGGTGAAGGACCCGGACAGCTACAAATATCTGGCCGAGTCCATCCGCATGCATCCGGATCAGGAAAGTCTGCGCGACATGATGGAACAGGCCGGGTTCGAGCGCTGCGAGTATTTCAATATGACCGGCGGCATCGTGGCAATCCATAAGGGGTGCAAGTTATGAGCCCAATTGGCAATCAATCAGCTGATAACCAAGCCAAGACGGGGGCTGAAAACGGCTCTGAGGGCATTCAGATTCCGGATGCGGTGCTGCTGTCGCTGCAGGAGAGCATCAACCGTTTCCTTGCGCTCGATCCCGAGGGCGCCGAGCGGCTGTCCGACGTGCAGGGCCAGGTGCTGCTGATTGTGCTGGAGGGCTTCGGCACGCGCGTGTTCGCGGTGCCGGGGCATCATACCGTCGGTATTTATGCCAGCTACGATGCTGAACCGGATTGCACCGTGCGCGGAAGCCCCGCCGCGCTGCTGCGTCTGTCGCTGGCGGATCATCGCGAAGACGAGATTTTTTCGGGCGCGATCGAGATCACCGGGGATAATCAAGTCGCCCAGCGCATCGGGGATGTCTTTCGTAATCTCGATATCGACTGGGAAGAACAACTCGCTCGGCTGTTCGGCGACGGCATTGCGCGGCGCATCAGCCAGCAGGCGCGGAGCGCACGGCAGTGGGCTGAGCGTGGCGGCGATACTCTGACGCAGAATGTGCGCGAATTTTTGCAGGAGGAGGGCGGCCTGCTGCCAAGCGATATGGAGCTGCGCCAATTCCTCAACGGCGTCGATATCCTGCGCGATGACGTGGCGCGCCTGACCGCCCGCATCGACCGGCTCGCTCCCGCGCGCCCCTCGCCGATGCCTGAGGCATGATCGTTCCCATCAGCCAGACCTTGCGGCTGATTCACATCAACCTGGTTCTGCTGCGTCACGGCCTCGATGAGCTGATCTTTGCCACGCATCTGTTCCGGCCGTTGCGCTTTCTGCTGTGGCTCTCGCCGCTGCACTGGTGGCGCAAGCGCAAGCCGCTGCAACCTTATCCGGCCCGGGTGCGTGAGGCACTTGAGGACTTGGGGCCAATCTTTATCAAGTTTGGCCAACTGCTCTCCACTCGGCGCGATCTGCTGCCAGATGACTGGGCCGACGAGTTGGCCCGCCTGCAGGACCGGGTACCGCCTTTTCCCAGCGATGTTGCCCGCAGGCTGATCGAGAAGGCCTGGGGCTGCCCCATCGATGCCGTGCTCGATGACTTCTCCGACCTGCCTCTTGCGTCCGCATCGATCGCGCAGGTCCATACCGGTCGGTTAAAGGACGGGCGCGATGTCATCGTTAAGGTGCTGCGCCCGGGGATCGAGCGAATCATCGACCGCGATATTGCGCTCATGTACAGCATCGCGCGCCTCGCGCATCGCTACTCCAAAGAGGCGCGCCGTCTGCGGCCGATCGAAGTGGTCGCCGAGTACGAAAAAACCATCTATGGCGAGCTCGACCTCCAGCGCGAGGCGGCCAATGCCTCGCAATTGCGGCGCAACTGGCTGAACAGCTCGGCGCTCTACATTCCGGATGTCTGTTGGGACTGGACGCGCCCCACCGTGATGGTGATGGAGCGCATCTATGGTACCCCGGTTGGCGACGTGGCCAAGCTCAAGGCGCAGGGTATTAGCATGCGCCTGCTCGGCGAGCGTGGGGTGGAGATCTTCTTTACCCAGGTGTTCCGGGATAATTTCTTCCATGCCGACATGCATCCAGGCAATATTTTCGTCGAGTCGAGCGGGCGCTATATTTCGGTCGATTTCGGCATCGTCGGCAGCCTGACCGAGGAAGACCAGCGCTATCTGGCCGAGAATCTGCTCGCCTTTTTCGAGCGCAACTACCGCCGGGTGGCCGAGCTGCATGTGGAGTCCGGCTGGGTGCCGCGCGGCACCCGGGTTGATGAATTCGAGTCCGCCATCCGTACCGTCAGCGAGCCGATTTTCGAAAAGCCCCTGGCGGAAATTTCCTTTGGGCATTTTCTGGTGCGCCTGTTCCAGACCGCACGGCGTTTCAACATGGAGATCCAGCCGCAGCTGGTGCTGCTGGAGAAGACGCTGCTGAATATCGAAGGACTCGGTCGCCAGCTCTACCCCGAGCTTGACCTCTGGACCACCGCCAAGCCCTTCATGGAACGCTGGATGAAGGAACGCCTCGGCCCACGCGCCCTGCTGCGGCGTACCCGGGCCAATTTCGGCCCCTTTGCCGAGCACTTGCCGGACCTGCCCATGCTGGCTTATCGGGTGCTCGAAAACATGGAAAGCAACCACCTTGAAGCGCGCGCAATGCGCGAGGAGCAGGCGCGCCTGCAGCGTGAGCTGCGCGAGCGCCGCACCTTGGTCGGTGTCATCAGCGGTGCCGTGCTGATCGTCTGCGCAACCTTGCTGGTGGTGCTTGGGCCGGGTGGATTACTGCAACCTTTGGTCGTGCAAATACTCGCCGCAGCCGGTTTTTTGATTGGCGTGTCCTTGTTGATTAAGCAGTGGCGCGCAGCGGGGTGACCCGCCCTTCCTTCTCCTCCAGCCCCGTCCCCCAGCGCCGTTGTCTCACAGCCTGTTCGCGAGATACCAGGCCGCGGTTTGGCGCAGACCTGTTTTGGTCTCGATGGGCGGGGTCCATGCGATTCGCTGACAGCTTTGTTGGGTGTCGATTAGCAAGGAGCCGGCAAGCCGTTGCAGTGTCGCCTGCCGGCCGCTGATGGTGGCGAGCGCGTTTAAGAGGGCGACGGGGATTGGGAGCAGACGCGCGGGTTTTTTCATGCCCGAGGCGAGGGCGTCGATCAACTCGGGCGTGGATAGCGGGCTTGAGTCCGCAGCGAGCAGAGTCTCGCCAGACGCTGCCGGGTGGTGCAGGCAGTGATTGATCAGGTCGCACAGATTTTCCACTGCGAGCAGACTGCGCTGGTTTTCAATCGCGCCTAGCGGTAACGGGATGCCGCGCTCGATCAGGCGCAGCAGACGCAGCAGATTTCCTTTCACACCCGGGCCGTGCAACAGTGGCGGGCGGATGATGACGACCTGCAGTCCGGTTCGCCCTGCAATGCGTTGCAATGCCTGTTCAGCGGCGAGTTTGGAGCGACCATAAGCATCCTCGGGCGAGGGCGTGTCGCTGGCGCGAAAAGGCGGGCGGCCATCGGTGCTCTCGCCGTTCACCTTGATGCTGCTGATGAAGACCAACCGACGGACACCGGCTTGCACCGCTGCGTTGGCGAGGTTTTCGGTTGCCTGCACATTGGCGGCAAAGAAAGCGCGTTCAGGGTTGTTGCTGTGCTCACGCATGACATGAGCGCGGCCAGCGAGATGGACGATGCTGTCAATGCCGGCGAGCGCCTCGGCCAATCGGGGAGCTTGTGCCAGGTCGCCAAGTAAGCGGTCCGCGACAGCGCCGGGAGGCAAGACGCCTGCGGTGCGCAGTCCGGCGATGACTGTCCAGCCGCGCTCGCTCAGGTATGGGCAGAGCGCATTCCCGACGAATCCGGTCGCACCAGTGACAAGTACACTGGCGGCGGTGTCAGTGGTTAGTCGATCTCGATCCACACCGGGCAGTGATCTGAGGGTTTGTCGAGGGCGCGGATGCCATAGTCGATGCCGGCGGCGCGCAGGCGCTCGCGCACCGGGGCGCTTACCAGTATCAAGTCGATGCGCAGACCGCGCTTGGGCTCACGCTCGAAGGCGCGCGAGCGGTAGTCGAACCAACTGAAACGATCATCGATCTCCGGGTGCAGGGCGCGAAAGCTGTCCTGCAGGCCCCAGGCCGTCAGGGCCGAAAACCATTCACGCTCCTCGGGCAGGAAGCTGCATTTACCCGAGCGCAGCCAGCGCTTGGCGTTATCTGCACCGATACCGATATCGCTGTCTAGGGGCGCGACATTCATATCGCCCATCACGACGATGTGCTGATCGGGGGTGAATTCGCGCCGCAGATAATCGAGCAGATTGGCGTAGAAACGCTCTTTGTAAGGAAACTTGACCGGGTGGTCGCGGCTTTCGCCTTGCGGAAAATACCCGTTGATCACCGTCAGCTCGCTGCCGTCGCTGAGGGAGAAAACGCCGGTAATGGCACGGCGCTGGGCATCGGCGGTATCGCCCGGGAAGCCCTTGGTGAGCCGTTTTGGCGGTTTTTTGCTCAGTAGGGCGACGCCATAATGGCCTTTTTGGCCATGATAGGCTGGCTGGTAGCCGAGGGCTTCGACCATGTCGCGCGGAAATTGCTCGTCGGCGACCTTGGATTCCTGCAGGCCGAGAATGTCGGGGGCGAGCTGTTCTTTGATCGCCTCGAGCTGGTGTGGCCGGGCACGGATGCCATTGATGTTGAATGAGGTGATAACCGTCATAGGGAATGCTTTCAACCGTTGGATGCATCTGCGTGCGCCGTCGCCGGCGCGGGAAACTGTTGCCAGATGTCGTGAGTTTCCTGATAGCCCATGCGATAGCCGTGGGCGAGCGCCTTCTCCCAGGGTAGCAGTGTCGCGGTCTCACCGCTTGCGGCATCGTCGCGATTGCCGAAGATGTCGGCAACTTGCTCGTGCGCACCAAGCTCGCGCAGCGCTCTTGCCATACCGCGCGCATAGCCCTGGTTGTACCAGCGCTGTGCATCGTCCTGTTGGGAGCGGAAGTCGTCGTTTTCCTCGGTGAGCTCCCGCAACAGGTCGAGCAGTTCCGTCAGGAGCGGATGGCTGTCCGTCTCGCCATTGGCTTGTGCGTGGGGCGCGTCGATTTGCAGGTGGCTCATGGCGGTGAGGTGGCGTGACGCAGGGAGTCGATCAGCAGGTCGCGGTTACGGTAGCGCACATCGTCGCCACGGGTGACATAAACGGCCTGCTCGGCGATATTGGCGCCATGATTGCCGAGCCGCTTGAGCGCATGAGGAATGGCGAGCAGTTCGGCCAGGGCGCGCGGCTGTTGCGCATAATCAGAGCAAAGAATCTGCTCGCGGGCAGAGCGGGCCTGCTGGTAGAAGGCGCTTTCACGCTCGAATACCGCAATCGCTGGCGCCAACTCAGCTTCCGCCAAGGCGGTGACACCTTGCTCGAGCATCTGGCAGCTGGCTGCCAGGAGTTGCTCGAGGGATTGCGCTAATGGCGCCGGTGGTGGCGGATGACCCAAATCATGCAGGCGGATGGCACTGCGCGCCATGCTTGCGGCATGGTCGCCGCAGCGCTCGAGGTCGTTGACGACTTTGGAGATCGCCATCACCAGACGCAGATCGATCGCGGTTGGCTGGCGTTTGGCGATCACGATGAAGATTTCTTCATCGGCTTCCATTGTCAGGCTGTCGATCTCCGGCTCGCGATCAAGCACCGTGCGCGCGGCGTTCAGGTCCGGTTGCAGCAGACTGGTAAGTGCCTCGCGGCTTTGGTCGAGTACGCGGCTTTTCATGTCCAGGACAAGGTCGCGCAGACGTGCGAGCTCCTGGTCATAGGCACGCATGATATGGCGGCCGCGCTGTGATTTAATCATGGTCGAGTGCACTCAAGGCAGCGAAGTGTTGGCAAGATACCAGGTGCCGGGTCTGGTGCGATGTCGGGCTGACATCCTTGTGATGTTATTTAGTCTCAAGAGCCGGCACGGCCCATTCACAATGTTGTGTCGCAGGCAGGCGGCTGGTCAAGCCGGCTAAGGCAGGATGCTAATGGGGGTGCCATCGCGGACCTTCTCCCAGATTTCGTCCATCGCCGCGTTTTGTACCGCAATGCAACCATCGGTCCAGTCCAACTCGTCATAATCTCTGACCAAGGGCCCCGGTCGCAGCCAGTTGGGGCGCCCGTGAATCATGATCATGCCGCCAGGTCTCACGCCGATGGCGCGGGCGAACTCGCGGTCGGCCTGGTTGGGATAGGAAACGTGAATGGACTTGTAAAACTGGCTGTTGGGGTTGCGCCAGTCAAGGATGTAGTCTCCTTCGGGAGTGCGCTCATCACCTTCCTGGATTTTGTGGCCTCGCGGCGAGTCGCCAAGGTTGATCGGGTATTCCCGAAACACGCGCCCGTTGTTGACCAGTTGCAGCAAGCGCTGGTGCTTTTTTACTACCACTTGGTCGGCGAGCGCGGGCTCGGGTGGCGGCTTGACGGCACAGCCACCCAGGCACATGAGGCCCAGGATCATACCCAACAAAAGAACGCGCGCATGCCCGAGGCACATGGTTGCAGCCACCCTGGGAGATGGGCGCGCGTGTTTGGCGCTGAGGCACGCAAGCGTGATGACGGTTGTTGTTGAACGGGAACGATGGGATGCGGACGGTTTCATGCGGATTGGCTGTGAGTCAGAGGCATGTTGATCTTGGTGCCGGTATTGTGGTCGCAGCGCTGACGTTGTCCGGCGCGCTGCTGCTCGGCTGGCTGCGACAGGCTTGATGCCGATGGCATCGGAGACTAGCGCAGCTGTTTGCGGATCACAAGGATTTGACGCCTGCGGCTAGCCCTGGCGCCATGGCATCTATCCTGACAAAGGGGGCATCGGTGCCCGTGCCTGTCTGTGCTAGACTCCGGCCTCTATGTTGACCTATCCCAACATCGATCCTATCGCGCTCGATTTAGGCCCGCTCCAAGTCCACTGGTATGGGCTTATGTACCTGGTTGGCTTCGCGCTTGCCTGGTCGCTCGGGCGCTGGCGCGCGGCGCGCAGCCACTATTCCAACCTTTGGTCGGCCGACATGGTCGACGATCTCATCTTCTATGGCGTCATCGGCACCATTGCCGGCGGGCGGCTTGGCTACATGCTGTTTTACGGTCAGGCGCAGATTCTTGAGAACCCGCTTAACCTGCTCAAGGTCTGGCAGGGCGGGATGTCCTTTCACGGTGGGCTGATCGGCGTGCTGATTGCGCTGTGGTTGTTTGCGCGAAAATATCGCCTGCGTTTTTTCGAAGTGGGGGATTTTCTCGCGCCTTTGGTACCTCTGGGTCTCCTCGCCGGTCGCATCGGCAATTTTATCAATGGCGAGTTGTGGGGCCACCTAGCCGATGTCCCCTGGGCCATGCGCCTGCCATGCCCGCGGTTTCCCGAATATTGCCAGGGGTTGCCCGCGGGCGCGCTCTGGTCGCTGCCGCTGCATCCCTCGCAACTCTATGAGGCTGCACTCGAGGGCCTGGTGCTCTTCGTGGCGCTGTGGATTTTTTCCAGCAAGCCGCGCCCGACCATGGCAGTCTCCGGGGTCTTCCTGCTGCTTTATGGTGTGTTTCGCTTCGGCGTCGAATGGGTGCGGCTCCCGGACGCCCATATCGGCTATCTGGCCTTCGGCTGGCTGACCATGGGGCAGGTGCTGAGCCTGCCCATGGTGCTGGCCGGCGGTTTCCTGCTGCTCTGGGCGTACCGGCGTCGTTCGGCCTGAGCGGCTGGGGGCTCGCCTGGTCACGCGCCTGGCCACGATAGCGACTCTGTGCCTATCCGTCTGATCAGTGCGGCGGCGTTGCGGCAGCTTTGTCGGTACTTGCATTGATTAGCGGGTCGTCGATTTTCTCCATGGTGCCGACCAACCCGGCGGGAAGTCGGTGTGAGGCGCTGATGAGCGAAACCGCAACCGCTGCCAGGTAAGGAATGGCCTGCACCAAGAGCACGCTGGTCCAGACCTTCACATCCAGCATGTAAGCATCCTCGCGCTGCATGATGCAGAAGGCCCCAAGGCATAGGGCGAGCGCGAACAGGGCTTCTTCGCGCGCATCAAGCAATGCCCTGATCAGTGCCGGCGAGCTGGCCAGCTTGGGTGTGCGCTGGAAAGGCATCTTGCCCGAGATCAGCCCAGCGACAATGGCGCGGGCGATGGTGTGCGAGAGCGCGAGTCCCGCCAGGCCTGCGGCGATGCTCTGGCGCCAAGTGGCGGTGACCCGGCGACGGTAAAGAAACAGGCTTTTGAGAATTTTAAAGGCAAACAGAACCAGCGGAATCAAGGCCACCGTGATGTAGGGCGGGGTGACCTGATTGGGGTAAAAGGTCATCGCCAGCGTCCAGCCAAGAGCGGCGAAATTAAATAGCAGGTTGAAGCTGTCTGCGAACCAGGGCAGCCAGCCAGCGACGAAGTGATAGCGCTGCCCGGCGGAAAGTTCGGTGCGGCGCAGGCCAAACAGCTCGCGCCAATGATGGCCGAGAATGCGCACCGCGCCATAGGCCCAGCGAAAGCGCTGCTTGCGGAAGTCGGCAAAGCTGTCAGGAATCAGCCCGCGTCCATAGGTGCAGGGAATATACAGCGCCTTGTGCCCGCGCTCGAACAGCCGCAGGCCAAGCTCGGCGTCCTCGGTGATGCACCACTCGGCCCAGCCTTCGGCGGCTTGCAGCGTCGTGCGGCGAATCATGGTCATGGTGCCATGCTGGATGATGGCATTGCGCTCGTTGCGGGTGACCATGCCGATATGGAAAAAGCCTCGGTATTCAGCCAGGCACATGGCTTTAAAGGCGTTTTGCCCGCCGTCGCGATAGTCCTGCGGTGCCTGCACGATGCTCACTTCCTGATCGGCGAAGGCCGGGATCAGGTCGCGCAGCCAGTCGGGTGTGACCACATAGTCGGCATCGATCACGGCGATGACTTCGGCTTTCGGGTCGGTTTCGCGCAACGCGAAATTGAGCGCGCCTGCCTTAAATCCGGCCAAGGGGTCGACATGGAAAAAGCGGAAGCGCCCGCCCAGACGCTGGCAATGCGCGCGCACTGGCTGCCAGACATCGGGGTCCTTGGTGTTGTTGTCGATGACCAGCACCTCGAACGCTGGATAATCAAGCTCCGCCAGGGCGTCCAGGGTTTCGATCAGCAGTTCGGACGGTTCGTTGTAAGCCGGCACATGAATGGAGACAAAGGGTGGGTCTCCGGCCTGATTGCCGCGCACCGGAAAGCTCCGCCGCCACTGCTTGAGCCAGAATGCCTCGGCCCATTCGTGCGTTTCAGCAACCAGCAGGATGACCACGCCGATGCCGCCAATGAGCAGCAGCACGCCAACTGCCGTGGTGGCCGGTGTCATGTATTGACGGGTGTAGTCGTAAATAATCCACACCGCCGCGGTCGAGATCGCATAGGTTACCAGCGCGATAAATCCTTTGCCGGAAGAGGACATGGTCGCGCTGTCGCGATACAGCAGTAACAAAAGCAGCACAGACATGCCGACAGAGAGTGCCGCCAGTTCTTGCCACTGGGGTACGCGCACCACCGGCTGGGTGAATTCGAACTTGGGCTCGCGTTCGGCGTTGTAAACGCCCCAGTAGGTGCCAATGGCGCCTTCGATTTGCGTTTTCCACGGCTGGTCGAAGGCTTCCATCACATAATAGACGTAGCCGGCTTTCTCTGCCTTGGCCAGAAAACGGCGCAGGAAGCGTGTCTGATTGGCCTGCGAGGCCTCGGCGCCGCGATTGCGCCGCCCGTTGCTGGGCCAGCCGACCTCGCCGATGATGATCTGTTTGTCCGGATAAGCGGCCTGGATTTCCTCGTAGCGATTGAAGGCGTAACTGACTGCCATATCGATCGGCAGTCCCTCCCAATATGGGAGCAGGTGGATGGCGATGAAATCCACGTGCTCGACCAATTGCGGATATTTAAGCCAGATGTGCCAGGGCTCCGCGGTGCTGACTGGGAGGTGGGTAATCTTGCGCACGCGCTCGATGTCAGCAATCAGCTCATCGACGGAAACATCTTCGCGCAGGAGGCTCTCGTTGCCGACCATTACCCGCACGATATTGCTGTGACCCTCACGCAGCAGGCTGATCAGGCGCTTGAGCTCGGCCGCGTTGGCGTCCGGGTCCGGGCCGATCCAGGCACCCAGAGTGACATTCAAATTGCGCGCGCGCGCGAGCCGCGGGATTTCCTGGAAGGTTTCTTCGAGGCTGTAGGTGCGTATCGCATGGGCGCGGCTTTCCAGCAGGGCGAGGTCGCTGTCGATTTCCTCGACCGTGGGGAATATCTTCCGCGTCGGATCCTGGTCACTCTGAATCGGTGAGAAGGAGAATCCCTGAATGCGCGTCGGCCAGGGCGGCTCCGCGGACGGGCGGTTCAGCAGTGCCCAGAGACTGATGGTCAGCACTGCCATCAGCAGTGGAATCATTACAGTGGCGAAACGTCTCATCGGGAATCCGGGAGCCTGGGCTCGGTTGCCAAGTCGCCATGGTCGCCCGCGGGGCTGGTTTCGGCGGGCACAGCTTGCAGCCATTGCCAATGACCTGGGAGTGGCCGCAGGGTGCGGTGCCGCGCTGCGGAGCCTTTATCTGAGTCCGGTTCTGATCCCGATTCTGAGTCGGGTTCTGAGCCGGGATCTGTGTCAGGTTCTGAAGCGAGGGCGGCACTGAGCCGGGCCGAGGGTGTGAGCGCAAAAATGCTGTCAAAACCATCAGGGACTGTCAGTGGCTGCGCGCTGCCGGGCTCGCCCCAGATTCGGACATTGGGTGCGAGGTGATAGGCAAGGGAAATCAGCTCACCGGTGCCAACACCGCTCGGACTGACCACCAGCAGCGGGGCTGGCGCGGCATTGATCAAGCGTGCGACATCGCGATTACCCGCGCTGAAATTCTTGTTCCACCAGCTGTCCGCCGCGTAAATGACGGAAAAGGACCAGAGCCCCGCTAACACCAGCGCGGCGAGCAGCGCAGCGGCGGCTCGCCGCCACAGGATCGCGGCGCCCGCGAGTGCCTGCCCCAGGCTCCATGCCAGCATCAGCTGCAAGGCAACCAGGCCGGGCAATGCGTAGCGCGGGTGCTGAGAGCGGCTGCCGCCAAGGAGCAGATCCGGACCAAGCACCACTCCGATGAAGGTGAGTGCCAAGAGCGGGAGCATCCAGACGGCCGGGCGCGGCGCTGCGCGCAGGTAATACCCCCATGCCCATATGATGGGAAGCAGCAGCAGGGCGCTCAAGGCAAGAACTTCTCTACGCCCGCCTGCTGGCTGGAGGTCGACAAACACTCGTGTCAGATGAGCGCGCCATGCCAGCAAAATGTCCGTGAGCGGAATGGGACGCTCCATCCAGGAGGTAAAATCGTCGACGTGATCAGCAGACACGGCCATCACGACGAGCCAGGGAGTAAACAGCAGCACGGCCGCAACGATGGCGAGAGCAAAACGCGTGGCCAGTGCGCGTAGCCCCTGTCGCCAGCCAGGGCGATGGGCGCTCGCGAGCAGCCCGAACAAACCATGCATCGGAATCAGCAGCACCGATAGCAAATGGGTATAGAGCGCGAGTGCCATCAGCACCGCGTAACCGGCCCATGTGGCTTTGTCGCCGGCGCGCAGGGCACGCACGAAGCAGGCGCTCGCGGCGATGACCAGGAGGGTCCAGAGTGCGTATTGGCGCCCTTCCTGAGCGTAGAGCAGATGCAGCGGAGAGACCGCCACCAGCAGCGCTGCCAGCGTGGGCACCGGCCAGGGCCCCAGCCAGGACAGGCTCCAGTCGGCCGGTTGCTTCCACAGTCCGCGCGCCTCGGTCTGGTTGGATTCCCGCGCGAAGAGCTCGCGCATCAGCCAGAAGGCGGCGAGCGGCAGCAAGGCGCCAAACAGGGCCGCGAGCCCGCGCATGGCAATGACCGGCTCAAGCGGCAGCGCGAGCACCGCTCGCACCAGCAGGTAGTAGAGTGGCGGATGCTCAGGGTGGCGCATCAGGGCGGTCAGCGCAGCGCCCCAGGAGCCGGGCGGTCCCTGCTGGAAGGCCAACACCTCGGCGGGCGAGAGCAGGCGCGCGCTGAACAGGCTCTGGTTGACTTCGCTCGCGGTGTGGCCCAGCACCCGGATGAGGGTGAAGACCTCGTCGTGCCAGACCAATAAATGATCCAGTCCGAGCAGACGCCACAGGCTGAGCGCCGCAATCAGACTGGTCAGCAGCACCGCGGGCAGTGCGGCCAGCCACAAGGGAGGCCGCGCGGGCGCGAGCTCTTGCGGAATGATCTGCCGCAGCGCGTTTTGCATCAAGCAGGGCTCAGGGTTTGGGCAAGGTTACGCCGCGCTGCCCCTGATATTTGCCTTTGCGGTCACGGTAAGAGCTCTCGCAGACTTCGTCGGATTCAAAAAACAGAATCTGGGCGACACCTTCGTTGGCGTAGATTTTGGCGGGCAGCGGGGTGGTGTTGGAGAACTCGAGCGTGACATGGCCTTCCCACTCCGGCTCCAGTGGAGTGACATTGACGATGATGCCGCAACGCGCATAGGTGCTCTTGCCCAGACACAGCGTCAGCACATTGCGCGGGATGCGGAAATACTCCACGGTGCGCGCCAGCGCGAAGGAGTTGGGCGGAATCATGCAAACATCGGCGCGCAGATCGACAAAGCTCGAGGCGTCGAAGTCTTTCGGGTCGACAATCGCCGAGTTGATGTTGGTGAAAATCTTGAACTCGTCCGCGCAGCGGATATCGTAGCCGTAGCTCGAGGTGCCATAAGAGATGACATGTCCGCCATCAGGCGCGGTGCGCACTTGGCCCGGCTCGAATGGCTCAATCATGGCGTTCTCGCTCGCCATGCGGCGAATCCAGCGGTCGGATTTAATGCTCAACTAATGGGCCTCCGTAAAGGGTTGGTCGCCCCGAGCTCAAGGTGCAAGTCATGGCCCTAGCTCGCTCCAAACAGCGGTGCGTCCACCCGGGGCTCGCGCTTGCGCGGCGCGGCCTTTGGGCTCTCTGGCAGCCAGACGATGCTGCCCGCCGGAATGGGAGCGAAGCCGTCGCGGATAGGGTTGCGCCAGGCGGGATTGGCGCGAATCAGTTCGTGCACCGGGATCTCATGCTCCCTGGCAAACGCACTCAAGGTCTGGCTGCGGGTAAGACGCAGCGGCTTGTGGGCGACGGGTGCTTCGTAGCTGATACCGCCAGGGAAGTAAGCGTTCGCGTTTCTTGCGACATAGCGCGCGGCGAGAAATTCCGCGTAGAAATTGCGCGAGGCAAAGCCGAAATAGCGCCCTTGGTAGTTCTGGACGATGTTGCCGATGTCGTTGCCATGCATCCGCTTGGCGTTGTTCATCCCGCCGACGCCATGGTTATAAGAGGTAATCGCGAGCGGCCAGCTGCCGAGCTGACGATGGGCCTCGGCCAGGTAACGCGCGGCGGCGTCCGCGGCGATGAAGGGGTCGAGTCGCTCATCCATCGCGCCATTGACCGTCATGTAATGGCGGCCGGTTGAGCGAATGAACTGCCACATGCCGGCCGCCCCAGCGCTCGAGCGGGCATTGAGCTGGAAGGAGGATTCCACATGCGGCAAGTAGGCCAGGTCATCAGGCACACCATGGCGGCGAAAAATCTCCCTGAATTCCTTGTCGTAGCGTCCACTCAACTCGAGTCCGCGATGAAATCGCTCGCGCAGACCGCGCTGGCTGCGCACGCGCTCGGCGGGGTCGATCAGGGCCGCAGTGCCGCCTGCCTTGCGGAGCTGCGCTGCGAGCGCGCGTTCCTCGCTGGTGAGCGTGGCATTGCTGGCAACCTTTTGCGCGAGCTGAGTCAATCGGCCGCGCCACGACGCTTTCAGGTGGTCGACGAAATCCTGCTGGCGACCTGTATAGGATGGTTTGATCGGGCCGGGCAGGGTGGCGACCTGGTAGATCACATCCATGTAGCGGTCATCATGGATGGCCACCTGTGCGCGGCTCCATTCGGAGTAGACCTTGCGCCAGAAGTCGACGTTGGGCTCGAGACGCGCCGGGATTTCGAAGTCCCTTGTGGCGGACTTGGCGTAATCGGGTTTGATTGCAGATGTGGTGCAGCCGGTCAGCAGCAGGCTCACTATCGGCAGGAAGATCGCAAGAAGCAGGGCCGCGCAAAGCGGCTGCCGCTGCCAGGCAGATTGGCGCATGACAAACACTTCAATGAGTCGGAATGGAGCCGGACGGGGTGATCATGTGGCTGGGTGATTTGGTCTCACGCGGGCCAGCGTCACCACCATCATCCCCGCCACTACGCCCGCAAACGCCAATTTTACCCCAAAATGCGCCGAAAATTTCGCGGACTAGTGACCGCTGCGCCACCGGCGAACCGCGGCTCGCCGGTGGCTGGGTTGGGGTAGGCCCCCCGTGTTGCGCGTTTCCCGCGTCTTTAGGCAGGCATATCTTAGTCTGGTCTTAGCCGGCCTTTTCCAGGCTTACTCCGCCATCTCCAGGCGACTGCGCATGGCCGGGACCGAGTATTCGCGCTGTACCTCGCACACGCGCAGGATGGTGTCCTTGCCGCGTTCATCGCTGTTGCGGAAGGCATCGATCATTTTCCATTCTGTCTTGCTCAGCGGCGACTTGTCGTCCAGGCACATCAGATAGGTTGGCGTCAGGCCGTCGAGTGCGTTGGACAGCTCGGCAGCTTCTTCCAGACCCATGCGGCGGATGCCCTGCTCGTAGTTGCTGATGCGTGACTTCGACAGGGAATTGGTGCGCGCGGCCAGCTCAGCCAGGCTGTAACCATGGGCATTACGGGCGGCGCGCAGGCGTTGGCCAATCTTTTTGGTGAGGTTGATGCTTTCTTCGTCCATTTTTCTCTCTCGTATTGGGGTGAAATGTCTTTTCAGTGGACGTTTGTAGGGAGATTCCCTACAAACGTCCATGTCTGATATCGTACACTTCCAATCCCAAAGGTCAAGGGATTCTTTTCATCGATAACAATCTGAATCCCGTATTTGCCGCTCCATTTCGCTCCGAGTGCCCGCGGCCAGGTAGCGCAGCTTGCTGTTCTAGGTGGAGTGTGGGGGAGAGGGAGCGACCAAAGTCGCTACTTTTTAAGAGGATGCGTCTGAGCGGTCTGAGTTCGCTGATAGGCGCGATGCCTTGAGGCGCTTGGAAATCGCTTATCGCCCTGGAAGCAACCGGAGTGAGGCGCTGAAAGACGATCACGAAAAGACAGGAAAACCTGGCAGTCACGGACAAAAAAATCTGCGCCGATACTGTGTCTTTTCTGGTTCTGCTTTCAGTTTGCCTTTGCGCTCAAAGGGTTGCGGATTCAGGATAAAGTCGCGTTGGCGCCAACTAACGCCAACGGCTCGGCATCTGGAGAGGTCGAGCCAATATCGTGACAAAGACCCGCAATCCGGCGCGGTGTGCGCTGCCGGCGGAGGGATGGTGATGCTTGGACAGGTGCCGGGCAAGGCAACCCGGGCGCTGGCAAACCCCAGTGTCGTGCCCGATGTTGACCGGAATCTTAGGTTGGGGTGCCGGCGGGGGTACTTGCCGACTTGGCAAGTGCGTGAGGAGGGTGCGAGCTCAGCTGTCGAGATCGGTCAGAATGTTGCGCGCGACGCTGCGTTGGTCGGCATTGCCCTCTTCCAGCACGCGATAGAGCAGATGGCGCGCGGCGGCTGTATTGCCTTCGGTGCGGCGCTGGTTGGCTTGCTCGAGCCAGGCAGCGGCGGTGGCGGGCGTAACCCTTGAGGCGCTCGAACGCGCGGGGCTGTCCTTCAGTAAGCCAAGCTCTTCGGCCTCAATAGCGTCGAGCTCGGCCTCCATTTCATCCTCCGTGAGCGGGCGGAAGCGCTCGGGGTCATTGATATCGCCGTCATCGAGCTCCGCGCCATACTCGCCGCCAGCGGCTCCGGGTGTGGCGGGCGCCTGTGGCAGCTGGGGTGGGCCGCCTGAGTGTGGCGGCGGGTCATCCTCGCCTGATGTGTCGTCTGCTGCCTGCGCGCGTGCCTCGGCGCCTTTCTGGAAGAAGCGGGAGAACAGGATGCCCGCCTCAAACAGCAGCCACATCGGGATGGCGAGCAGGGTTTGGGAGACGACATCCGGCGGCGTGAGCAGCATGCCGGCGATAAAGACACCGACGATGACATAGGGGCGTTTCTGCCCCAGCGCAGCAGGCGTGGTGATGCCGGCAGCGACCAGCAAAATGGTGGCGATGGGGATCTCGAAGGCGACGCCGAAGGCGAAGAACAGTTTAAGGATAAATTCCAGGTAGAAGGCGATATCCGGCATCTGCTGGACGCCTTCTGGGGTGACCGAAGTGAAGAAGCCGAAAACCAGCGGAAAGACGACAAAGTATGCAAACACCATGCCGAGATAAAAGAGCACGATGCTGGAGGCGAGCAGCGGCACGGCCAGGCGCTTCTCGTGCCGGTAGAGTCCGGGGGCGATGAAGGCCCACAGCTGATAGAGGATGTAGGGCATGGCGATGAACATCGCCACCACCAGCGAGAGCTTGAAGGGGGTCAGGAAGGGAGATGCCACTTGGGTGGCGATCATGGTCGCGCCTTCCGGCAGTTGGGCGCGAATGGGCTTGGCGGCCCAGGTGTAGATGGTGTTCGCGAACGGAAACAGCCCGATAAAGACGATCCCAATAGCCGCGACCATGCGCAGCAGGCGATCACGCAGCTCGATCAGATGGTCGATAAAGGGTTGTTCACTCCCGCCGTCATCGGCGCCGATCGGCGGCTTCGGTTGGTGCGCACTCGCACTCATGCACGCGGTTCTCGCTCGGGTGAGGCCTTGTCTACTCCAGGCGCGGCGCCGTCTTGACTGAGCGCAGGGCCGTTTTGGTCAGTCACGGGGCTGTCTTGCTTAGCGGCATTGCCGCTCTGTCTGGACGCGGATTGCCCTAACCGCGCCGATTTCGACGTGGTCCTGGGGTCGAAATGCTCCTCGAGAATTTCATCAAGAGGCTTGCGCTCGTTTTGGTGGCGCAGAATCTCGCGCAGCTCTTCTGCTTTGATTTCGCGATCGATTTCGTCCTTTACCGACAGCAATGCGCGACGCCCGCGCCCAACCCAGCGTCCGGCTGTGCGCGCCAGGCGCGGCAGCCTCTCTGGCCCCACGACCAGCAGGGCCACGACGGCAATCACTACCAGTTCAAGCGCGCCGATGTCGAACATGCTGCGGGTATCTCGGGTTAGCCGTTAGATTTTGCGGTCTTGGCCTTGTCTGGTTCCGGCGTGGCGGTAGCCCCTTCGGTCTCGGCCCCATCGGCTTTGGCTGACAGCTGCGCCTTGGCTTTCTCGTCTTCGTCATCCGAGCGCTCGCCGTCAGTCATGGCCGAACGGAAGCCCTTCACCGCGCCGCCAAGGTCGGAGCCCAGGTTTTTGAGTTTCTTGGTGCCGAAAAGCAAGAGCACGATCACTAAAATGATGAGCAGTTGCCAGATACTGATGCCACCCATTCCCATAGAATCCTCCCATGTGCCCGTGCATGTCCCAGGCATTGGATGCCAGGGAAAGGCGAGCTTGTGTCTGTGTGATAAAAGCAGCGATAGAAGCAGCCGCGAATCATACCGCAACCGCGCGGACCGATGCAGTCAGAAGAGCCAGTTTTGCTAACCCGCTCAGGCCCCCGGCTTGCGTGCGGCCTTCTCGGCCAGACCTGAGAGCCCGAAACGCCGGTCGAGTTCGCCTAGCACGGCGCTCGGGTGCAGGCCCTGATCGGCCAGCAGTACCAGAGTGTGAAACCAGAGGTCCGCCACCTCGGCGACCAGGTGATCGGGATCGCCATCCTTGGCGGCCATGACGGTCTCGGTGGCTTCCTCGCCGATTTTTTTCAAAATTGCATCCAGGCCCTTGGCATAGAGCTTTGCGACATAGGAGGACTCCGGCGCGGCCTGCTTGCGCCCCTCAAGGACCTCGGCCAAGCGTTCAAGAATGTTGTCGCTCATGATGGCTTGTCGCTCCTTAGCGTGACGCGGCGCTGGCGGCGAGGCTGGCGGCGCTGCTGGCGTTGATGCTGTCGGCGAGGCGCTGCCCGGCGGCGAAATCAAGAGTGCCCTCATAGATAGCCCGCCCGGTAATGGCGCCGTTGATGCCGCCTTTGGTGAGCTGGGCGGCGATTTCTGCCAGGGCGCGCACATCCTCGACCGATGTGATGCCGCCGGAGGCGATCACCGGCACATCGATGGCCTCGGCCAGACGGCGGGTGGCCTCAATGTTGGGGCCGGTCAGCATGCCGTCGCGGCCGATATCGGTGTAGATCACCGCACCGATGCCGTCGGATGCAAACCGCTTGGCCAGGTCTTCGACGCGATGCTCGGTGGTTTCGGCCCAGCCGCGGATGGCGACTTGTCCATCCTTGGCATCCAGTCCGACTAGAATATGACCTGGGAACGCTTTGCACGCGCGAGCGACGAAGTCGGGCTCGATCACGGCTTGGGTGCCGATGATGCAGTAGCGCACGCCTGCGTTAAGGTAAGCGCCAATGGTGTCGAGGTCGCGGATGCCGCCGCCAACCTGAATCGGCAGCTGCGGATACTGGGTTGCAATGGCGCGGATCGCCTCGCCATTGACCGGGGTGCCGGCAAATGCGCCATTGAGGTCGACCAGATGCAATCGACGCGCGCCAGCATTCAACCAGCGGCCGGCCATCTCGACCGGATTGTCGGAAAAGCGGGTCTCATCCTCCATGCGCCCCTGGCGCAGACGCACGCAACAGCCGTCTTTCAGGTCGATGGCGGGGATCAGAAGCATGGCTCGGAGGCTCCCAGGATGTGATCTTGGAGTGGTAATGGGGTTAATGGCGATGGCCGCGGTTAGCGCTGATAGCGCGCGATCGGGTCGGCAGGCTGGCCGAGCGCATAGGAGCGACCGGAATCCACCAGTGCGCGCTTGGTCAAGGCTGTCCGCCCGATCAGCATGCGAAAGCGCATGGTATCGCGGTTGGTGAGTGTCAGCTCGATCGGCCACGAGTCTGGGCCAAGCTGCAGCCGGGTGGCAATGACAAAGCGCTGCTCGCGATGGCCGCCAGAATCCGACACCTGGCGCTGGTCGAGCACGGGGGCGCGGCAGTTCACGGCGACATCCAGACGCCCCTGTAGCGGATGCACGGCAAAGCGCGCCCAGACGCGGCCGTCGGCATCGGTCTCAGTATCCAGGTCGAAGGCGTGCAAGGCCGAGGTGCGCGCGCCCGTATCCAGCTTGGCTTTGATTAGCGGGAGCCCGAGTTCGGGCAGTCCGGCCCATTCGCGCCAGCCGAGCACCTTCAGATGAGAGCTGGATGACTGGCTTAATGGAAGGCTGGAGGGAAGGTCAGGCATGGCGGTATTGTACGATTTTAGTCCCCATGATATCCGCTGGCTTGCTGTTGCCGGTCGGGTGTCGCCGGAGCATGGACCTGCGCTTGCGATGCAGATCGCGCTTGCTGCCAGGATACCGATCAGGTAAATGGTTGGGGCAAAATAAGGTGCGGGCAAAAAAAAAGCCCCGTTTGGGGCCTTTGCAGTCGACGCGCTTGCCGACTGCCAAGCGCTAAGCCATCGACTGGAAGCCGATGGCTTAGCGCCAACTGAATGCCGCGTCTTAGTTGACGAACAGCATGCCAGCAGGAGCGATCGCGAACACTGCAGCGTGAACTGCGATGCCCAGGACCAGCAGAGAGAAGAACATCGGCATCAGCCAAGTAGAAGGATTAACGACCATCCAGATTTTCCAGTCGTCTTGGGGGTTTTGGGGCTTAGCGATTTCGGCCATGATAAAGGTCCTCTAAATCGGAATTAGGTGTAGGTTTCGGGTAGCAGGTTCGCTTAGAACCAGGGCTTGCCGCCGATGACCAGAATGTGAGCAACAGCTGCCAGACCGACGAAAGCGGTGTAGGTGACCTTGAACTGCTCGTGGAACTCTTTTGCTTGATCAGGGGTAAGACCAGACATTTTGAAGCCTCCTAAATGAGGTTGTAGTGAATACCGAACAAGTAGTAGTTCGGTTGAGGAACTCTGTTTAGATCAGCGTTAGCTAGATCAAAATCTGCTAGATCAGAATCAACCAGTGCTTATTGTGCAGCTGGAGCAGCTTCTGCAGCAGGAGCTGGGGCAGCAGCCGCAGGAGCAGCAGCAACCGGAGCTTCATCATTCACGAACAGCATGCCAGCTGGCGCAATGCTGAATACAGCGGCGTGAACAGCGATACCAAGCACCAGCAGTGACAGCATCATCGGCATCAGCCAGGTCGAAGGATTAACGACCAGCCAGATGCGATAGTCTTGCTCAGCGGGCTTGTAGTTTAGTACGTCTTGGAACATGTGTGATCTCCTTTTAAACCGAACAGTCTCGACGCGATCCGAATTATTTTGATGGGCTTTTGGGTGACTTTACACCAGGGCGATCTTTATCAGTAATGATCTCGATCAGATAAAGGCACCATCAAGAGCGGATCAGTTGCGTGCAAACTCGGGTTATTAGAACCAGGGCTGACCGCCGATAACCAGGATGTGAGCAACTGCGGCCAGACCGACAAATGCGGTGTAGGTGACCTTGAACTGCTCATGGAATTCTTTTGCTTGATCAGGCGTCAAGCCAGATACGCTCTTGGACTCTGCCATTTTTTAGACTCTCCCGTTAGGGGTTGAAGACTTTAGCCGCGCGTCTTGCGGCTGAATTCACCGCGACATGTCCGCAAGGCGGGTGTCGTGATGAGCGCTTTGCCCAGCGGTGCCGGAGGCGAAAGCCGGTCGGAAGAGACCTGTTGGCAAATGCCTGGTGGCGAAACTGGGCGATTAATCCCTTAACCCTGCTCGATCCATGGGTGTCAGTTTAGCCTGACAGAGATAAATGTCAACACTGATGTACAGTTTTTTTTTCGCGCACCGGCTTTTTTTTGGTGAGGTAACCTAATGCAGATTGCCTGCGTGTTTTAAGCCTTTGAAAGAAAAGATAAAAGAGGTGAGGATGGGGTGGTCGGCCGACTCCGGGTTTGCCAGCCCAGGCCTGTTGCCAAGCCGTTTGGAAGGCCTTGCTGCGTGCGGATGGCGGACATCTTTTTGTTTTGTTATCGCGGCACCTAGATGATCTGGTCCCCGGGGAAGGGCTGATCAAAGGCGAGCGCCGGGTGGGGTGTCAACTTTGCTTAACGTAAAGAAATATTGACATACCGGCGGTATCCGACTAGATTTTGTAACATTAGTGCGAGGACTCTTGACTGGAGTATTGCGTCCAGAAAGAGGGTGGCGTTTGGTCCATGCTGCGGCGATGACCTGCATCAAGGCAGACAATATAATAGGTTTCGGATCTGGCGTTTGTGCGCAGGGCGGTGCGGGCTTAAGATGACAGCCCTTTCGTAGGCATGGCTCTCTGCCCAAGGGTGGTTTGCTAAGGGCTGGAAGGGGGCTACTCTGTTAAGGGGGCGCTCTTCGCCAAGGTCAAGCTTCGGCCTCGACTCACTGAGCGTCGGGGCAGGGTGCTGTGTCAGATCTGCCGTTGCGCGGCGAGCAAGCGAGATCGATAACATATAGAAATGGCAACTAAGACTTCGGCTTCGGGTTCAAAGGCAGCGGGTCGGTCGGCATCGGCTAAGACCCCTATCAATGTCGTCATCGTCACGCTAGATAGCCATCTCGCCGGTGCGGCCGAGCGGGCGCAGGCTTTGTTAAAGGACGAGATTCCTGGTTTGCGGCTGACGCTGCATGCCGCTGCCGAGTGGGACGATGATCCAGCGGCGCTCGAGCGCTGCCATCAAGACATCGCCAAAGGCGATATCGTCCTGTCGACCATGCTGTTCATGGACGATCACATCAAGGCGGTGCTGCCCGCGCTCGAGGCGCGCAGGGACCAGTGCGATGCCATGGTCGGTTGCATGTCCTCCGGCGAGGTGACCAAACTCACCCGCATGGGCAAGTTCGACATGAGCGCCAAGCAGGGCGGGGCCATGGCCTTGCTCAAGCGCTTGCGGGGCAGCCAGCGCAAGGTTGAGCAGGACGACGACCAATCCTCCAGCAAGGCGAGCAGCAATTCGAGCGATGGCGCCCGGCAGATGGCCATGCTGCGGCGTATCCCGAAAATTCTGCGCTTCGTTCCTGGCACCGCACAGGATGTGCGGATTTACTTCCTTACCCTCCAATACTGGCTGGCCGGTTCGGACGAGAATGTCGCCAACATGGTGCGCCAGCTCGTCGACCGCTATGCAGCCGGCCCGCGCGAAGCATTGCGCGGCGCGCTCAAGGTATCGGCGCCCGCCGAGTATCCGGAGGTTGGCCTCTACCATCCGCGCATGCGCGGGCGCATCAGTGACAAGCTCTCCAAACTACCGGCCAAGTTACCCAAGAGTGCTGAGATCAAAGGCCAGGTCGGTCTGCTAGTGATGCGCTCTTATGTGCTGGCGGGCAACACCGGCCACTACGACGGCGTCATCAAGGCGCTCGAGGCACGCGGTCTGCGGGTGATGCCGGCCTTCGCTAGCGGCCTGGATGCGCGCGCGGCGATTGAGAAATTCTTTTTCGCCCGCTCGGGCAAAGGGGTCAAGCCAACCGTCGATGCCGTGGTCTCGCTGACCGGTTTCTCGCTTGTCGGTGGCCCGGCCTATAACGACTCCGCCGCTGCCCAGGAGCTGCTGGCCAAGCTGGATGTGCCTTACCTGGCCGCGCATCCGGTTGAGTTCCAGACGCTCGAGCAATGGCAAGCCTCCGATCGCGGTCTGATGCCGGTGGAGGCCACCATGATGGTTGCCATCCCCGAGCTCGACGGCTCGACCGGCCCCATGGTTTTCGGTGGCCGCTCGGCCGAGGCGGCGCAGGATCGCGCACGCGACATGCAGCCGCAGCCAGAGCGCGCCGAGACGCTGGCTGCCCGCGTGGCGCGCCTGATCAAACTCCGCCACACGCGGCCAAAGGATCGCAAGATTGCTGCGGTGCTGTTTAACTTTCCCCCCAATGCCGGTAATACTGGCACGGCTGCCTACCTGTCGGTGTTTGAGTCCTTATTCCGCACCATGCAGGCGCTCAAGGCCGACGGCTACACCGTCGAACTGCCCAAGGATGCCGATGATCTGCGCGAGCGGGTAATTTACGGCAATGCCGCCGTGCATGGCGCCCATGCCAATGTGGCGGCCCGCATCGCGAGCGACGACCATGTCCGCCGCGAGCGCTATCTCGCTGAGATCGAAAGCCAATGGGGTCCGGCGCCCGGTAAGCAGCAGAGCGACGGCGCTTCGATTTTTGTGCTGGGCGAGCATTTCGGCAATGTCTTCGTCGGCATTCAGCCGAGCTTTGGCTATGAAGGCGACCCGATGCGGCTGTTATTCGACAAGGGTTTCGCGCCCACGCATGCCTTCTCGGCTTTCTACCGCTACCTGAAGGAAGATTTCGCTGCCCATGCGGTGCTGCATTTCGGCACCCATGGCGCGCTTGAGTTCATGCCCGGCAAACAGGCGGGCCTGAGCGCGGCCTGCTGGCCGGATCGGCTCATCGGCGATCTGCCCAATTTGTATCTGTATGCCTCCAACAATCCGTCGGAAGGCACCATCGCCAAACGTCGGGCCGCCGCGACCCTGGTCAGTTACCTGACGCCACCCATCGCCAATGCCGGTCTCTATCGTGGCCTGGTGGACTTGAAAGGCTCTATTGAGCACTGGCGTGGTTTGACGCCCGATGCACCCGAAGACGAGCGTTGCGATCTCGCCCAGCTCATCCAGGCCCAGGCTGCCGAGCTTGATCTGTGCGAAGCCGAACCGCAATGGGACATGGCTGCGGCCGAGGGTCATGTGCAGCGTCTGAACGATGAGATTCTCGAACTGGAATACACCCTTATTCCTTATGGCTTACATGTGGTTGGCGAGCCGCCCAATGGCCAGGAACGTCTCGACCTGCTGATGGCAGTGGCCGAGTCGAGCGTTAATGGCGAGGTCGAGCGCGATGTGGTCGAGGCGCTGACCGAAGGCGCCACCCCCGCGCAGGCGCTCAAAAAAGCCGGCATTGAGGCAACCGAGGAGCAAGTCGCCCGTTACCGCGAGCTTGCCAACTACAACAAGCTGCTCAGCGAGGATCACGAAACTCCTGCAATTCTGCGCGCGCTCTCCGGGCGCTTCGTGCTACCAGCGCCGGGCGGCGACCTGCTGCGCACGCCGGAGATTCTGCCGACCGGGCGCAACCTGCATGGCTTCGATCCCTTCCGGATTCCGAGCAGCTTCGCCTTTAAGGAAGGTTCGCGCCACGCGCAGCAGTTGCTCGATCGCTACACCCAGGACGGTCATCCGCTGCCTGAGTCCATCGCGCTGGTGCTCTGGGGCACCGACAACCTCAAGACCGAGGGCGGTCCCATTGCCCAGGCGCTGCACCTGATCGGCGCCAAACCGCGGCTGGACAGCTATGGCCGCGTCTGCGGCGCTGAACTGGCCCCGCTGGAAGAACTCGGTCGCCCGCGCATTGATGTGGTCATGACCCTGTCGGGCATTTTCCGCGACCTGCTGCCGTTGCAGACTAAGCTGCTGGCCGAGGCGAGCTTCCTCGCTGCCACCGCTGAGGATGAGCCGGTCGAGCAGAACTTCGTGCGCAAGCATGCTCTTGCTTATCAGCAGGAGCACGACTGCGATATCGAGACCGCCGCGCTGCGCGTATTCAGTAACGCCGATGGCGCCTACGGGTCCAACGTCAACCATCTCATCGACAACAGCCGTTGGGACGAGGAAGACGAGCTGGCTGAGACCTATACCCAGCGCAAGTGCTTTGCCTATGGTCGTTCCGGTACGCCGGTGCGCCAGGCCGAATTGCTCAAGAATGTGCTCGGCAAGGTGGATCTGGCCTACCAGAATCTCGACTCGGTCGAATTGGGCGTCACCACGGTCGATCACTATTTCGATACCTTGGGTGGCATCAGCCGCGCGGTTGGCCGCTCCAAGGGCTCGGAAGTGCCGGTCTACATCGGCGATCAGACCCGCGGCGATGGTCAGGTGCGTACCCTGGCTGAGCAGGTCGCGCTCGAGACCCGCACCCGTATGCTCAATCCCAAGTGGTACGAGGGCATGCTCAAACACGGCTACGAGGGCGTGCGCCAGATCGAGGTCCATGTCACCAACACCATGGGCTGGTCGGCTACGACTGGGCAGGTGGCGCCCTGGGTCTATCAGCGCATGACTGAAACCTTCGTGCTCGATGATGAAATGCGCGAGCGTTTGGCGGCACTCAACCCAACCGCCTCGGCCAAGGTGGCCAACCGGCTGCTCGAGGCGCATGAGCGCAACTACTGGACACCCGATCCCGCCACGCTCGAAGCCCTGCGCCGCGCTGGCGAGGAGCTTGAGGATCGGCTCGAGGGCATCACCGAGGGAGTGGCAGCCGCGTGAGCCTCGATCGCCTTCCTCCAGGAATGTTTGGGAGCGGTCTCGGCAGCGGGGACCCCAAGAGCTCCGGATCGCAGCCACCGCCCGATGGCCAGGGCAGCGTGCAGGTGCAGCTCGATCCTGACATCAAGATCGGCAAGGCGAAAGTCTTCGCCGTCTATGGCAAGGGCGGTATTGGCAAGAGCACTACCAGCTCCAACCTGTCGGTTGCATTCTCCAAGCTTGGCAAGCGCGTGGTGCAGATCGGCTGCGATCCCAAGCACGACTCGACCTTTACTCTGACCAAGTCCCTGGTGCCGACCGTGATCGACGTGCTCGAGACGGTTAATTTTCACCCGGAAGAACTGCGCCTCGATGACTTCGTGTTCGAGGGCTACAATGGCGTCATGTGCGTGGAGGCGGGCGGTCCGCCGGCCGGCACCGGTTGCGGTGGCTATGTGGTCGGGCAGACGGTCAAACTGCTTAAGCAGCACCATTTGTTCGACGACACCGATGTGGTGGTCTTTGACGTGCTCGGCGATGTCGTCTGCGGTGGTTTTGCTGCGCCGCTGCAGCATGCCGACCGCGCGGTGATCGTCACCGCTAACGATTTCGACTCAATTTTCGCGATGAATCGCATCGCGTCAGCTATCCTTGCAAAGGCAAAGAACTACAAAGTGCGTCTCGCTGGGGTGATCGCCAATCGCAGCGACGAGACCAACGAAATCGACCGTTTTAATGAGGCCGTCGGGCTAAAAACCCTGGCGCATTTGCGCAACCTCGACATCATTCGCCGCAGCCGGCTGAAAAAGTCCACCCTGTTCGAGCTCGACTCCACACCCGAGCTGGAGCAGGCCAAGGAACAATACATGGTGCTGGCACAAGCGCTCTGGGACGGGCTCGACCCGCTGACGGTGAGCCCGATGAAGGATCGTGATCTGTTTGATTTTCTGGGATTCGATTAAGTGACCAATCCGTCTTATCAGCAACGCCGCGGCCAGATCGAGACCTATTTCGACCGCACCGCCGCCGAAGCATGGAAACGGCTGACCTCGGACGGCCCGCTCGGGCGCATTCGCGAGACGGTGCGTCAGGGCCGTGAGCTGATGCGCCAGACGCTGCTCGACTGGATGCCGCAGGATCTTTCCGGCTGCCGGCTGCTTGATGCCGGTTGCGGAACTGGTCTGCTAAGTATCGCCGCAGCCCGTCGCGGAGCAGATGTTGTTGCGGTGGACTTGTCCGCAACCCTGGTTGACCTGGCACGTGAGAGGGTTCCGCCGGATCTTGGTGATGCAAGCAACGGCTCGGTCGATTTTTCGGTCGGCGACATGCTTGATGCCAGCCGTGGTGAGTTTGATTACATCGTAGCGATGGACTCCCTGATCCATTACGAGCCCGAGGATGCACTGGCTCTGATCCGTGGTTTTGCAGCTCAGGCGCGCCGCGGGGTAATCTTTACCTTTGCGCCGCGCACGCCAGCACTGGCGCTGATGCATGCAGTCGGGCAGTTCTTCCCGCGCGGGGATCGCTCTCCAGCCATTGTGCCCATCCCCGAGAAACGCCTGCATGCGCTGATCGCGGCGGATGATGCGCTGAAGGGCTGGCGTATCGGGCGCAGTGAGCGCATTATTCGTGGTTTCTACACGTCTCAAGGGCTAGAGCTGATTCCCGCATGATGCTTGCCTACCGCCAACTCGCGCAACGCTGGCTGCGGATCGCGCCCAAGTATCTGCCCTTCGCCGATGTGGCGACACGGGAGTTGCCGCTCAGCCGTTTGCTGCGGCTGTCGCTGTTTCAGGTCTCGGTGGGCATGGCCGTGGTGCTGCTTAATGGCACCTTGAACCGCGTTATGGTCGTCGAGTTGGGCGTGTCGACCTGGTTGGTGGCGCTGATGGTCTCGTTGCCGCTGGTGTTCGCGCCGCTGCGTGCGCTGATTGGCTTCCGTTCCGACCATCACCGCTCCGCGCTTGGCTGGCGGCGGGTGCCCTATATTTGGTTCGGTACCCTGCTGCAGTTTGGCGGCTTCGCGATCATGCCGTTTGCTCTGCTGTTGCTCTCGGGCATGGGCACAGGGGAAGCACCGCCCTATGCTGGGGAACTGGGCGCCGCCATCGCCTTCCTGCTGGTCGGTGCTGGGCTGCACACCACGCAGACCGCTGGTTTGGCACTTGCCACCGATCTCGCACCCGAGGAAGCGCGCCCGCGTGTGGTCGCCTTGCTGTATGTCACCCTGCTGGTTGGTATGTTCGGCAGTGCGCTCATCTTTGGCGCCCTGCTGGCCGATTTCAGTAGCAAACAGCTGATTCAGGTCATTCAAGGCGCTGCGGCTGCCACCATGGTGCTGAATCTGATTGCACTGTGGAAGCAGGAGGCACGCGATCCGAGCCGCAACCGAGGGGCAACGCGTCCATCCTTCAAGACAGCCTGGGCGGAGTTCATTCGCGGCGGGCGGGCGAGTCGCCTGCTGGTGGCGGTCGGGCTCGGCACCGCCGGCTTCGGTATGCAGGATATTCTGCTTGAGCCCTACGGCGGTCAGATTCTGCATCTCTCGGTCAGTGCCACCACGGTACTGACGGCCATTCTGGCGGCGGGAACCTTATTCGCCTTTGGGCTTGCCGCCCGCCTTCTCGGGCGCGGCTATGACCCTTACCGGCTCAGCGGCTATGGTGCGGTGGTTGGCATCATGGCGTTCGTGACGGTGATATTGTCCGCGCCGCTCGGCTCGGTACTTATTTTTCGCGCCGGTACGGCGCTAATCGGATTCGGCGGCGGGTTGTTTGCCGTCGGAACTTTGACCGCGGCCATGAGCATGTCGCGCAACGGTCAAAGCGGACTGGCACTGGGGGCCTGGGGAGCGGTGCAGGCGACCGCGCTCGGGCTGGCGATCGCGCTCGGCGGAGCATTGCGCGATTTCTTCTCCCGGCTGGCGGTCGAAGGTGCGCTCGGTCCCGCGTTAACTGGCCCGAGTGTCGGCTATGCATTCGTCTACCATCTCGAGATTGTCCTGCTTTTCGCAACCCTGATCGCCGTCGGCCCACTCGCGCAGCGCGCGAGCACTGGTCAAGCGCGATCTTCCTCAAAGCTTGGCCTGGCCGAGCTTCCTTAAGTCAAACCGCACACGGAGGAATTCCGATGCCATCTGGTTACATTACACAATATATGGACGTCGCCCAGCTCACGCTCTGGGCGTTCTGGTTCTTCTTCTTCGGAGTCGTCTACTTCATCCGTCGAGAGGACAAGCGCGAGGGCTATCCTGTCGAATCCCAGCGCATGTTCGGCAAGATCAAAATGATGGAAGGCTTCCCGCCGCTGCCGGCGCCCAAGACCTTCACTCTGCCCCACAACGGTGGCGAAGTGGTCAAGCCCAGCCCGGATCGTCCGCAGTACGATTACAAGCTTGAGCCAGTCGAGGACTTCCCGGGGGCGGCCTTCCAGCCGGTCGGTAATCCGATGACTGCCGGTGTTGGCCCGGGTTCCTATGCTGTGCGTGCAAACAAGCCGGATCTGACCCACGCTGGCGAGGCGCGCATCGTGCCGTTGCGCGTGGCTAAGCACTTCCACGTGGTCGAACGCGATCCTGATCCGCGCGGCATGACCGTAATCGGTGCCGATGGTGCCGTTGGCGGCAAGGTCACCGAGATCTGGGTTGACCGTGCCGAGCCGCAAGTGCGCTACCTGGAGCTTGAGACCAACAACAAGAAGAAGGTGCTGCTGCCGATCAACATGTGCAGGGTCAAGGGCAAGCAGCAGGAAGTGAAAGTCCGTTCCATCAATGGTGCTCACTTCAATGATGCGCCGACCCTGGCCAGCTATGATCAGATCACCCTGGCCGAGGAAGACAAGGTCACGGCCTACTATGGTGGCGGTACGCTCTATGCGACTCCTGATCGGGCGGAGCCCTTTCTGTGAGTGAGTACGAAGTCGAGCCGATTCCCGGCTTGCCTGGGCTCCTCCCCGAGGGGGAGGAGCTCCTTTGGCAGGGCACCCCGCAGTGGGTGCCCCTTGCCAAGCGGGCCTTTCATGTCCGCGGGGTGCTGTTCTATTTTGGTTTGTTAGTCTTGCTGCGGGTAGGCTTCATCCTCACCGAGGGTGAAGGCTGGGGCCTGGCGCTGCAGTCCGCTCTATGGCTGGCCTTCCTGGCCTTTGCCGCCGTGGGGATTCTTTCTCTGTTGGCCTGGCTTTATGCGCGCTCCACCATCTATAGCATCACCAGCCGGCGGGTGGTGATTCGCTCTGGCGTGGTGGTGCCGATGGCGGTTAATCTGCCATTTAAGAGCATCGAGAGCGCCGGGCTGCGGGTCTATTCGGATGGGGCTGGCGATATTCCGCTGGCGCTGATCCCTGAGCAGAAAGTCAATTATCTGATTGTCTGGCCCAATGTCAGGCCATGGACGTTTTCCAAGGCGCAGCCGATGTTGCGCGCGCTGCCGGATGTGGAGAAAACCGCCGAGCTGCTTGCTCATGCGCTGAAGGCAGCGACTGAGGCCGAGTCCGCTGAGGTGGCTCAGGACCAGAGTTCGCAGCCGTCGGGTTCTGCTACCACACAATCACGCGAGGCGATTCGGGAATCCACTGAATCCTCCGATGCCGGCGCCAGCTCGGCTGGCGAGCCTTTGCCAACGACACCGTCATCCTGACGCACCCCGCAAAACGAGGTATTACCCTTGAGTGACCCATTCGAGGGACAGCAGTTTCCGCGTCCCGTGTTGATTGGCGCCGCCATTCTGATCAGTTTCACCATTGCCGTGGCGGCTTTTGTGCGCCTGACCGGCATTGGTAAGGATGAGAACGAGTTCGCTCCCGCAGTAGTGGAGCGTAAGCTCTATTTTCACGAGATTGACCCAAACACCATTGAAGTCATTGCCGACGGCGGTCGGATCGCCACCCTCGACGCGAACGATGATGGCTTCATCTTCGGTGTGTTGCGCGGGCTCGGGCATAACCGTAAGGTCAACGAGGCTGACATGGGGCAGCCTTATGTGGTCTCGCAGCGCGCCGACGGGCGCATCCTGCTCGAAGACCCGATGACCGGCGACCAACTCGACCTGCGCGCCTATGGCGTGGATAATGCCGCCGCTTTTGCAGATCTGCTTCGCGCCGAGCAACAAGGCGCCCCGACAGCAGCGGCGTCTCCGGCGGACGGGTTGCCAGGTCAGCCGCGCGCCGCCCACTAGCCAACAGCGGTGCTCCCTATGCTGAGCCTCGCGCTCGCGATTCTCTACGCGCTGTTTCTGTGGTGGGTCAGTACGGGCATCATCCTGTTTCTGAACCGTCTCGCGCCATCAACCTATCGCTGGAGTCTGCTTGGCGGCACCGTGCTGGGTGGGGTTTCGGTCGCGGGGGCCATCTGGTCGTCAGACCGCGCGGACATCCTCGGCGCCTACCTGGGCTTCACCAGTGGGGTGCTGATCTGGGGCTGGCTCGAGATGACCTACTTCATGAATGCCATCACCGGGCCGAGCAAGGCGCATTGCCCGCGCAATGTTCATGGTCGGCGGCGTTTCTGGCTGGCTATTCAAACCAGCCTCTATCATGAGTTGGCCGTGGTCGCCGTTGGGCTGCTGCTGTTCGCCCTGTGCTGGGGGCATGTCAATCAGACCGCCGCATGGACGTTCGCGGTGCTTTGGTGGATGCGCTGGAGCGCTAAGCTCAATTTGTTCTTCGGCGTGCCCAATCTGAACGAGGATTGGCTGCCGTCGCATCTGCGCTTTCTCACCAGCTATCTGGCCAAGCGCCCGATGAATCTGCTGTTCCCAATGTCGGTGACAGTGGCAACCGTGGTGATGGCGCTGCTGGTCGAGCATGCGCTCGACTTCCCTCCCGGCAGCTTCACCGCCCAGGCGGCGGTCCTCGCGGCCAGTCTGCTGGCGTTGGCGATTCTTGAGCACTGGTTTCTGGTGCTGCCGGTGGCCGATGCGGCCTTGTGGGATTGGGCGTTCGAGCCCAGCCCCACGGAAGCTCCAGCGGACGTCTCCGCTGAAGCCCCGGATGGCAGCTCGGGGAAGAAGCGTCCGGATTCTTCTGTCTCGTCGAGATAACCGTCACTTAGACGGCTTTATTTAGACGCGTTCTCGTTTTGAGGCTGTAGCTTCCCCTAACCGTGTTTATCGCCTGTGCCGTTGGTCTGGCAATTTGGCAAAGTGCATGAAAGGGGGTAAGCTTAGAAAATCGCTTTGTCATTGAGCTGGGTCAGTGTCACTGGCCAATGGCTGACTTATTCTGTGTGGCCTTGCCGCCTTTGGAGAAGCCCCGGAGGACGCCGTATGCGTATTCTGCCGGTTCACGTTACGAACCACTTGGCAACTAAAAGACGCCACGCAGAATTCTTATCCTGTGCCCGTAAGCCCGTGGTCACTCGGGTTTGGGCGCTGATGCCGCGCTTTTCCCTTCCCTGTTTTCTCTTCCATTCAAGTCGCTTTTTCACGCGGCCCATTCTCGCGCTTTTCGCTAGGACGGGACTGGAGCGCCGCCATGGGCGGTGCGCTCTCCCCGATCGAGGTACCTGGCCGGAAGTTCTTTGCTTTGCGTGCACCAAACTGCCGCTGAACCGCTCCGAGGTTGCCGTCTGATGACAAGCATGATGCCGATCGATATCTCGCCGGAACTGCTGACGCGATTTAGCCGTTTCGACCGCCCTGGCATGCCAGCGCCAGCAGCGGATGCCTGGGCCGATGGCTTCACCGGGGAAGATTACCGCCGGGCGCTCGGCGAAATTGGCCGGCATCCGGATGAGACCCTGGCGCTCTATCTGCACATCCCTTTCTGTCCCGGGCGCTGTCTGTACTGCGGCTGCAATACGACGGTTACGCACAACAGTCAGCGCATCGACGGGTATCTGGACGCTCTCGAGCGCGAGGTGGAGATGGTGGCGGACGCCATGGCGGCGGGGCGCGAGGTATTGCAGCTGCATGTCGCGGGCGGTACGCCAAACTATCTCAACGACGCCCAACTGACCCGTCTGGTGGAGTTGGTCGACAGCCGCTTCCGCATTCTGCCAGAGACCGATGCCTCGATTGAATGCGACCCGCGGCGTACCTCTGCCGGCCAGCTCGAGTTGTTGCACGCGCTGGGCTTTCGCCGTGTGACCTTCGGTGTTCAGGATCTCGAACCGCGCGTGCAGCGCTCCATCGGCCGCATTCAATCGATTGATCTGGTGCGCGATGTCTACTGGATGGCGCGCGAGATCGGCTTCGATTCCATCGGTTTCGATCTCATCTACGGCCTGCCGGAGCAGACCGCCGAGAGCTTTCAAGCCACCCTGGACGCCGTGATCGAGATGGCACCCGACCGGGTGTCCTGCTTCGGCTACTCGCGCGGGACCAGTCTGGCCATTCACCAGCATGCCATCGACGTCCATCGGCTCCCTGACGACATGGACCGCCAACGACTGTTCGAGCAGGCGGTCAAGACGTTCCTGGCCGCCGGCTATGTCTGGGTTGGGCTGGATACCTTCGTGCTCGATACCGATGATTTGGCCATTGCCCAGGACGAGGGGCGGCTTTCGCGTAACTGCATCGGCTACACCAGTATGCGAGCGGACAATACCATTGGTCTCGGTACCGGCGCGGCTGGCGAGGTCCATGGTCATTGCGTGCAGAACGAGCCGAACCTGCCAACCTGGGAGGCCATGATCGAACGCAGCGAGCTGCCGATCGCGCGCGGGCATCTGCTCAATCCTGCCGACCTGCGCCGGCGCGAGGCCATCGGTCACCTGATCTGTAATCTCGAGCTGCCGCTGGAACTGGCCGAGGGCTGCTTCGACGACGAATACCGGCGCCTGGCAGCCTATGCAAGCGATGGCCTGGTCGATGTGGCTGATGACCGCCTGCGGATCACGCCCACCGGTCGCTACCTGCTGCGGCATCTGTGCACCGAGCATGAGGCCTACTATGCTTGGGACCGCGCGCGCTGGCATTTTGCGAGAACCCTTTGAGCCATACTGGGCACAACGCTGGGCGGAACACCGAGCCTAACCCCCAGCCTATCCCCGGGCCCAACCCTGGTCTTGACCACCGCCATAACGAGGTGGAGCACGAGCAAGGACAGGAAGCTGACGCCGCAGAGGTCGCGCGTATTGGCCCCAATGCCATCATCCGTGTTGGTGAGGCTCTGACTGCCCTTGAAGAGAACACCCTTGCCGGGCTTGGTCTGAATCCCAGAGAGTCATCCTCCAAGCTGAGTGGGGCCGGGAGCGACCGGTCTGAAGGCAGCGCTCTGGCATCTTGTGGAACAACTCCAGGGTTTGAACTCACCGGGATCGGCGCGAAGATTTTTGCCGATGCGGGCCTAGAGCATTACCTCAATCATCCCCCTTCGGAAATGGTGCCGGAGTCCGAAGTCATCGCCCTGCAGCAGGCATTGCGCGCCGCGCTTCCGCAAGAGATCGCATCTGCCGTGTCGCGCGATGCCGGCCGTCGCACCGGCGATTATTTGCTCGCGCATCGTATCCCCAAGCCCGCTCAGCGCCTGCTGAAATTGCTGCCGCCGGGGCCGGCTTGCCGCATGTTGCTAAAGGCCGTGGCCAACAACGCTTGGACCTTTGTCGGCAGTGGTCAGTATGCATTCACCATGGGGCGGCCGGTGCGGGTGTCCATTGCCCAGTGTCCGATCTGCCGCGGCGCGACCGCCACCGTGCCGGTTTGCGACTTCTACGCCGGCTCCTTCGAACGCCTGTGCCAAATCCTGGTCAGCCCGCGGGCGCGCGTACACGAAACCCAGTGCCAGGCGCTGGGTGCTGCGGCCTGTGAGTTCCAGATCGACTGGGGGCGCTGAGCTTCTCGTGCTTCTCTCTCGCGGTGCCAAGCCGCGCTCTGCATGCTGTCCATCCTTGCTTCGCTGCTGACGGGCCTCGTGCTGGGCTGCGCGCTGGGGGCGTACCTCCTTCGCCGGCAGTGGCGCGAGCGCCGTCTGGCTACGCTAGCCACCGAAGCCCCCCAAACCCAGCTCCAGCCTGAGCCCCAGTCCGAGCCGGTTGATCGGAACCTCCGGCAACTCGAGTCCATCCTGGCTACGGTGGCAGATTCGGTATCCCTGGTGGACACCAATTTTGTCTACCTTTACGTCAACATGACTTACGAGCGGTTCATCGGCAAGCCACGCGCCGCAATCATGGGGGCGACGGTGGCTGATACCCTCGGCGATGATGTGTTCAGGCAGCACGTCAAGCCGCGGCTCGAGCGCTGCTTCGACGGCGAAACCGTCTCCTATGATGCCTGGTTCGAATTGCAGCCCGGCGCGCATTTCTTCATGTCGATGACCTATCGGCCCTACCGTGACAAAACCGGCCGTGTGGTCGGGGCCGCCGTCACCGGGCGAGATATTTCGGCGCTGAAGCGGGCGCGCGATCAGGTAGAGCTGGCACTGGAGAAGCAGCGCGTGCTCGAGGCCATGCGCGAGAGCGAGCGGCGTTTTCGCATCATGGCCGATGGCGTGCCGCTGATTCTCTGGGTGGCAAATCAGCACGGCGAGCTGGAGTTTGCCAACGCGGTATTCCGCCGCTTTTTCGCGCTGGCGTCCGATTCTTCGGCTCCGCTGCGGGATCTGTGGCCGCGGGTGTTCCATCGTGAAGACCTGGAAGTCTTTCAAGGCCGGCTGAAAGAGTCGGTGGCTGATTTCAGTGGTTTTGAGACCGAATGCCGCGTCCGCCGCGGCGATGGTGAGTGGCGCTGGATGCAAGTATCCGTGGCGCCGCATCGCGGCAGCACTGGCAAGGTGCTTGGCTTTGTCGGGGCGATGCAGGACATCAGTGAACGCCGCCGGGCGGAGGCCGAGGTGCGCAAGTCGGGTGAGCAGCTGCGCGAGCGCGCCGAACGGCTCGCGCGCTTGACGCTGCAGCTCACCCTGAGCGAGCAGCAAGAGCGTCTGCGCATCAGTCGGCTGCTGCACGATCATCTGCAACAGGACATGGTGGCGGTTAAGTTCCAGCTCGCGAAGCTCGACGCCAACCCGGCCCTTGCAGGGCAGGATGGTCTGGCTCAGGCAAAAGCGCTGATCGAGCAGGCCATCTCTACCGGTCGCACATTAAACGCCGATCTCAATCCGCCGCTGCTGCATCAGAGCAGCTTCGGTGCCGCCCTGGCCTGGCTGGCGCAGACCAGTCAGACGCGACATGGGCTGCGGGTGCATCTGCAGGTGGTGCGTGATCTGTGGCTCGAGCCCGAGGAGTTGCGCATCCTGCTGTTTGAGTCGGTGCGTGAGTTGCTGCTCAATGTCGTCAAGCACGCGGGGACAAGCGAGGCGACAGTGGTCCTGGATATCGAGCAGGGCGAGCAAGTCCTGGTGCTGGTGGACGACGCCGGGCGCGGTCTGGACCCGAACAGCAACGCGCTCGATCAGGGCACTGGGCTGGGTCTGATGGCCATTCGCGAGCGTCTGACCCTGCTTGGCGGCACCCTGCAGATTGTCAGCGGAGCCGAGATACGCGGCACCAGGATCGCGCTGCGGGTGCCCCTGAGCGAGGGCAGCAAGAACAAAACGTCGGGCAGCCAGTCCGCTCTTACCGATGGGAGCGAATCAAACTTGCGCCCGGCGCCGGCAGCGAAAAAGATGATTCGTGTTTTGCTGGCAGACGACCATGTCATGGTCCGTCAGGCGCTGGCGAGTCTGATCAGCGACGAGCCGGACATGCGGGTGGTGGGGGAGGCAGCGGATGGATTCGAGGCGATCGAGCTGGTGCAGCGCCACCAGCCCGACGCGGTGGTTATTGACTTTTCCATGCCGGAGCTTGATGGGCCCGGGGCGACCCGTGTCATTCGCGCGCGCTGGAGTCAGGTTCGGGTCATTGGTCTGTCGGTGCAGAACGACCCGAGCTGGATTGAGGAAATGCTTGATGCCGGCGCGGCACATGCGCTGAGCAAGGCTGATGTCAGCGAGGCGCTGCTCGATTGTCTGCGCGAGACTGTGTGAGAACCATTCGCTCGCGCCGCTGTGGCCGCTTCTTACACTGAATCACAGGGTTTTGATGTCTACGGTGGGCTGGTAGCGTGCCGGTCAGACCGAATCGACGAACAGATCGTCTGGCGGCTCGAGTAGATTCTGAAACCGTTCCACCGACTCAGCCGCCGCTGCGGTCTGCTCAAAGCGGGCGATATGAAACAGCGCCTCGCCCTCGGTGACCAGCGGGAGGTTGGTGCGACCGATGATGATGCCTCCCGAGGGGGCGGGCACCGGTGTGTCGGTGTCGCCGAAGGGGTCGGCGATGGTGGCCAGATGCGCGCCCTTGGTGACCCGCGAGCCGAGCGTTTTGACCTGACGCAGCACGCCGCTTTGCCCGGCGCGCGCCCACAGGGTCGAGCGGGCGACGGCCGGCGAATGCGTGGCGGAGCGACGGCCACCGCGCACCATCCCGAGATATCGCATCACCGCCAGAATCCCGCGCAGTCCGGCGCGGATGGCGAACTCATTGAAGCGCAGCGCCTCACCACCTTCGTAGACCATCACCGGCACGCCGAGCGCGGCGGATTCGCCACGCAGCGAGCCGTCGCGCACCTCGGCATTGATCAGCACCGGTGTGCCAAAGGCACTGGCCAGCTCGAGCATGCCGAAATCATCAAGCGCGGCGCGAATCTGTGGCAGATTCTCGCGATGGGCCGCGCCGGTGTGCAGGTCGATGCCGAGATCGCTGTCGCGCACGACCTCTTGCATCAGGGTGGTCGCGAGGCGAGCAGCCAGGGAGCCACTTTCGGAGCCGGGAAAACTCCGATTGAGATCGCGCCGGTCAGGCAGGTAACGCGACAATCGCACAAAACCGTAAGCATTGACCACGGGAACGGCGAGCAGGGTGCCGCGCATATTGCGCAGAACCGAGGTCGCGAGCAGACGGCGGATGATCTCAAGCCCGTTGATCTCATCGCCGTGAATGGCGGCGGTGATAAACAGTCTCGGTCCTGGCAGCCGGCCATGAACCACATGCACAGGCAGGATGACCCGGTTCTGGGTAAAGAGGCTGGGCAGCGGAATGTCGACCCGGGTGCGGCGGCCAGGGGCGATATGCTGTTCTGCAATCTGGAGCGGTTTTTGGATCAAAGGAACCTGTGTCCCTGCTGTCCTCAGCCCTTGCCGCGGGTGCGCGTCTTGCCGGCGGTGGCGTCCTTGACCAGAAAGTCGATGATCATGCCGGCAATGTCTTTGTTGGTGGCCGCCTCAATGCCTTCGAGTCCAGGTGAGGAGTTGACCTCCATGACCAGTGGGCCGTGATTGGAGCGCAGGATATCCACCCCGGCAACATTCAGCCCCAGGACGCGCGCGGCGCGTACCGCAGTCGAGCGTTCCTCCGGCGTGATGCGGATAAGGTTTGCGGTGCCACCGCGGTGCAGATTGGAACGGAATTCGCCCTCCTTGCCCTGGCGTTTCATGGCCGCGACCACCTTGTCGCCGATCACGAAGCAGCGGATGTCAGTTCCGCGCGATTCCTTGATGTACTCCTGCACCAAAATATTGACCCGCAGTCCCATGAAGGCTTCGATCACGCTTTCGGCAGCCTGCGCGGTTTCGGCCAGTACCACACCGATGCCCTGGGTGCCTTCCAGCAGTTTGATCACCAGCGGTGCGCCGCCGACCATTTTGATCAGATCCTGAACATCGTCAGGTGCATGCGCAAAGCCGGTGACCGGCAGCCCGATCCCCTTGCGCGACAGCAACTGAAGCGAGCGCAGTTTGTCGCGCGAGCGCGTGATGGCGACGGATTCGTTCAGCGGATAGACGTTCATCATCTCGAACTGGCGCAGCACGGCGGTACCGTAGAAGGTCACTGAGGCGCCGATGCGCGGAATGACCGCATCGAAACCCGTCAGGGACTCGCCCTTGTAGTGGATGGACGGGGCATGGGAGGTGATGTTCATGTAGCAGCGCAGCACGTCGACGACCCGGGCCTCGTGACCGCGCTCGCGGGCAGCCTCCAGGATGCGTCGGGTCGAATAGAGGCCAGCGTTGCGGGAGAGAATGGCAATTTTCATAGGATGAACCTGAGCTTTTCAGTGGTAGTTCGAAATCACAACGGTTGATTTCAAACGTCTTTTCCCGCGCGCAGGGTCTCGATCAGCAGCAGCGCGACGCCAATGGTGATGGCGCTGTCGGCGATGTTGAACGCGGGCCAATGCCAGTCACCATAATAGACATCGATGAAATCCACCACCCGTCCGGTGCGCAGCCGGTCAATCAAATTGCCGACGGCGCCGCCGATCAGCAAGGCCAGTGCCGCAGCTGTCATGCGCTCGCGCGCATCGAGCCGCAGCAGCCAGACAACCAGCACGATGGTGACCAGCAGCGCAAAGGCGGCGAACAGCCAGCGCTGCCAGCCACCGGCATCGGCCAGCAGACTGAAGGCGGCGCCCTCGTTGTGCATCAGGGTCAGATTCAGCATCGGCATCAGCGCGACCGGCTCGTGCAGCGGCAGCAGGCGCTCGGCCAGCCATTTGGTCAGCTGATCGAGCAGGATTACTGTAGCCGTTAGCCACAGCCAGCGGGCGCGGTAGGCAATTCCTTCGGGCGTGGTCATCTGCATCAGGCAAACTGCCGCGTCTCGCCGCCGCCGGCGACATTCTCGACACAACGCCCGCAAAGTAGCGGATGCTCATCATGGGTGCCGACATCCGCGCAATGGTGCCAGCAACGCACGCATTTCGGGTGCGGGCTTGGGCGCACTAGCACGCGCAGTCCAGCGGTCACTTCGCTGGCTTCGGTGGGGGCCTGTTCAAGGTTCTCCACCCGGGCGGCGGAGGTGATAAATACAAAGCGCAGCTCCGAGCCCAGGCGCTTGAGCAGTTCAGCCAGTGCGGGTTCGGCGTAGAGCACAATCTCCGCGTCCAGCGCGGCGCCAATGGTGCCGGATTGGCGCGCGGCTTCTAACGCCTTGCCGACGGCCGCGCGGCATTCGAGCAACTGGCCCCAGGCATTGAGGTCGAGCGGATCGGTTGCATCGAGCGCGAACAGCTGGTCGTACCAGAGCGCGGTGAAGACGCTCGGCTCGCGCGGCCCGGGGACGTGCTGCCAGATCTCCTCGGCGGTGAAGCTCAGAATGGGCGCGAGCCAGCGGCTCATAGCCTCAATGATGTGATACATGGCGCTCTGGCAGGAGCGGCGCGCCAGGCTGTCTTTCTGGGTGGTGTACTGGCGGTCTTTGATGACATCCAGATAAAAGCCGCCCATGTCGACCACGCAGAAATTGTGCAGTCGGTGATAGATCAGGTGGAACTGATAGTCCTGATAGGCGCCGATGATCTCTTGCTGCAGCGCCTGGGCGCGCGCGACGGCCCAGCGGTCAAGCGCGATCATCTCCGCCGGCGCGACCAGATCCCGCTCAGGGTCGAAGCCATGCAGATTGGCCAGCAGAAAGCGCGCGGTGTTGCGAATGCGCCGATAGGCATCGGCGGTGCGCTTGAGGATCTCATCGGAAACGCCCATCTCGGCGCGGTAGTCGGTCGCCGCCACCCACAGGCGAATGATATCGGCGCCGAGCGTCTTCACCACCTGCTGCGGGCTGACCACATTGCCAAGCGATTTGGACATCTTGCGCCCGTCCTGATCGACGGTGAAGCCGTGGGTCAGCACTGTTTTATAGGGCGCGCGCCCGTGCATGGCGACCGAGGTCAGCAGTGAGGACTGAAACCAGCCGCGATGCTGGTCGGAGCCCTCAAGATACAGATCGGCCGGTGCGCGCAGACCGGCACGCTGCTCGAGCACGCAGGCATGGGTGACGCCTGAGTCGAACCAGACATCCAGGGTGTCCGTCACCTTGTTGTAGTTTGCTGCTTCGTCGGCTGGTAGCAGATCGGCCGGCTGCAGCTCGAACCAGGCATTGATGCCGCCCTGCTCGATACGCTGTGCCACCTGCTCAATCAACTCCGCCGTGCGCGGATGAAGATCGCCGGTCTGTTTGTGGATGAGTAGCGCGATGGGCACGCCCCAGGTGCGCTGGCGCGAGACGCACCAGTCCGGCCGATTGGCCACCATGCCGTGAATGCGCGACTGACCCCAATCCGGCAGCCAGCGCACCTGCTCGATGGCAGCCAGGGCCGCATCGCGCAGGGCGGGGTGGGCTTTGGACTGACCCATGCCGATGAACCACTGCGGCGTGGCGCGGAAGATGATCGGCGTCTTGTGCCGCCAGCAATGCGGATAGCTGTGGCTGAAGCGCGCCGCGCGCAGCAGGGCGCCGCGCGCCTTGAGGATCTCGACCACCTGTTCATTGGCGTCGAAGACGTTCTCACCGGCCAGCATTGGCGTGCCGGGAAGGAAGCGCCCATCACCACCGACAGGATTATCCACTCGCAGCTTGTAGCGGTTGCCGACCAGATAATCTTCCAGACCATGACCGGGCGCGGTATGCACGGCGCCGGTGCCGGCCTCGAGCGTGACATGCTCGCCGAGAATCACCGGCACCTCACGCTCGTAGAAGGGATGTGCGAGCTTTAGCCCCTCAAAGGCATCTCCGCGCGCATAGGCGATGACCCGGTAATGGTTGATATTCCAGCGGTCCATGGTGTCCCGAATCAGGCCGTCCGCCACCAGCAGGCGCTCATGCCCGCCATTGCTGCCCGCGGGGCCATCCTCCACCTGCACCAGGGCGTACTCCAGCTCCGGGTTCAATGCGACCGCCTGATTGGCAGGCAGCGTCCAGGGCGTGGTGGTCCAGATCACGACCGACATCGGCCCCTCGCCGTGCCCATCGGGTACCGAATGGCAGCGCGCGAACAGGGCTTCTTCTTCCAGCACCTTGAAGCGCACGTCGATGGCGATGGATTCCTTATCCGCGTATTCCACCTCGGCCTCGGCCAGGGCCGAGCCGCAGTCGATGCACCAGTGCACAGGCTTAGCGCCCTTGTGCAAGTGCCCGGCATTGATGATGCGTCCAAGCGAGCGCACGATCTCGGCCTCAAAGGCAGGGGCCATGGTCAGATAGGGGTTGGCCCAGTCGCCGAGAACCCCGAGACGCTTGAAGTCCTCGCGCTGGCATTCCACCTGGCGTGCCGCGTAGTCGCGGCAGGCGTCGCGGAACTGGGTCGGGGTGATGCGCTGACCGGGCTTGCCCTTCTTCTTTTCCACCTGCAACTCGATTGGCAGCCCGTGGCAGTCCCAACCCGGCACATAGGGCGCGTCCAGTCCGTCGAGGCTGCGCGACTTGACGATGATGTCCTTGAGAATCTTGTTGACCGCATGGCCGATGTGAATGGCGCCGTTCGCATAGGGCGGGCCATCGTGCAGGATGAACTGCTCCGCACCGGCGCGCGCCGCGCGAATTTGGCCATAGACATCGCTCTGCTCCCAACGCTTGAGCATCTCCGGCTCGCGTTGGGCCAGATTCGCCTTCATTGGGAAGCCAGTCTTGGGGAGGTTCAGGGTGTTTTTATAGTCGGTGTCGGACTGAGTCACGAGATTGCTGTCCTTAAAACAAAGAAAATTCCAAAATCTAAAGAGTCGGGCTTGGCGCCGGCGAGGTTGCGAAAAACTCCCGAGCCGCCGCGCTGTCGCGTGCGATCTGCTCCTGCAGCGCCGCGAGCGACGGGAACTTCTGCTCATGCCGCAACCAGGCGCAGAACTCCACCCGCAGATGGGCGCCATAGATGTCCTGATCGAAGTCGAACAGATGCACTTCCAGGCGGCTGTCGGTTCCGGCAACAGTCGGGCGCGAGCCCACATTGGCCACTGCGGGACGAGCGACCGGCCCAAGCCCATGAACGCGCACCGCATAGACCCCTGAAACAGGTGTTGAATGACGGTGAAGATGCAAATTCGCGGTCGGGAAGCCAAGCGTGCGACCGCGCTGGTCTCCATGTGCCACCCGCCCATGGAGATAGAATGGCCGGCCGAGCAAGCGCTGCGCAAGTGCCAGGTCAGCGTCCGCCAGCGCCGCGCGCACCCGGGTGCTGCTGATGCGCTCCTGACCGTCGTGCACCGTTGGCAGGTTTGCAACCTCAAAGCCAAAGCGTTCGCCGCACTCGCGCAACAACTGAAAATCACCCGCGCGCTTGTGCCCGAAACGGAAATCATCCCCGACCAGCAGATAGCGCACGCCAAGCCCTTCAACCAGCAGGCGCGTGACAAAGCTTTCTGGATCGAGCGCGGCCAGATGCTGATCGAAACGCAGCACCACCAGCTGCCCGATGCCATCCTCGGCCATGATGCGCGCCTTCTCGCGCAGCCGCGTCAGCCGCGCCGGCGCCTGAGCCGGTGCGAAGAACTCCATCGGCTGCGGCTCGAAGGTGATCACTGTCGCCACAGCCTGATGCGCGCGCGCAAGATCAATCAGCTGCCGGAAGACCGCCCGATGCCCGAGATGCACGCCATCGAAGTTACCAATGGTTGCGACACAGGCCCGGTCGGAGGCGTGCAGGTTGTGAAGGCCGCGAATCAGGCGCATGGGACGGGTCGTTGACTGAGGTCCGAGAAAGCGAGGGTTATGGCAGATGGTTCCGAATCAAATCTTATCACTGCTGTCGGCCTTGAGCAGTATTGCGTCGGCATCGAGTTCAGCCGTGAGCAGCAGACCCTGGGCGTTTCATTCCCCGTGCGCGGGTTGCAGATGGCGCAACCGCAGGCCGAGTGCCAACAGGGTGATCAGGTAGACCAGAACCCCGCTGAGAATGACGCCGGTCATGAGGAAGGGCCGCTGGAGTGCTGGTGCTTCTGACCAGCCGACGTGCGCCGCGAGAAAGGCGATTAACAATGCCATCACGGCTGTGCTCAGCATGACCCGGGCGAGCAGTGCCAGCCAGCCAGAGGACAGCTGCGTGCCATCCTCGGCCAAGAGCACGCGCAGCAGCAGCCCTGCTCCCAGCGCGGCGGCGATGGATGTCCCCAGGGCGAGGCCGGTATGGCCGAGCGGTCCCATCAGCAACAGGCTGAGCAGCAGGTTGGTCGCGATGGTGATCAGGCCGATGCGAAGCGGTGTGCGCAGCTGTTCCCGGCTGAAAAAGCCTGGCGCTATGACCTTATGAGCCATGAAAAATGGCAACCCCAGCGCATAGGCCATCAGCGCCTGGCTGGCCTGAGCGACATCCGTTGGGTTGAATCGCTCTGACAGAAAGAGCGTGACGATCATGGGTTCGGCCAGGATCAGTAGCCCCGCCGTCGCCGGCAGACCAAGCAGCAGCATCCAACGCAGTCCCCAGTCGAGGGTGGTGTTGAAAGCAGCGGTGTTGCCGTCGTGATGCGTGCGGGCAAGTCGCGGCAAAATGGCCGTGCCCAGCGCTGCGCCCAGAATGCCAAGTGGAAAATCCATCAGGCGCTCGGCGTAGTAAAGCCAGGAAATACTGCCAGCGACCAGAAAGGACGCAAGCAGGGTGTCGAGCAGGAGATTGATCTGGGTGATCGACATGCCGACTAGCGTTGGGCCGAGGGCGGCGAGCAGGCGTTTGAGCTCTGGGTTTTGCAGGTTCACACGCGGAACCACCAGCAGTCCGATGCGCGCCAGCGCCGCCAGCTGCAGGGCCAGTTGCGCGACCCCGCCGATCAGCACACCAAGGGCCAGGGCGAAAACCGGCTGCTCGAGCCGGGGTGCCAGCAGCAGCGCACAGCCGATCAGCGACAGGTTGAGCAGTGCCGGGGTGAAAGCGGGAATGGCAAAATGCTCGAAGCGGTTAAGGACGGCACCGGCGAAGGCGGTGAGTCCAACAAAAAATAAATAGGGCAATGTCAGGCGCACCAGCGCGGTGGCGAGCTCATGCTGGGACGTCTCTGGGCTGAAGCCAGGTGCCAGCAGAAAGACCAGAACGGGGGCTGCAAGCAGTCCCAGCAGCGTCAGCACGAGCAGCAGGGCGCTCAGGGAGCCTGAGAATTCGCTGATCAGCTCGCGCGTGCGCTGGTCCTGGCTATCTCCGTTGCCAGCGCGCGTCAGCACCGGCACCAGGGTGGCGGCAAAGGCGCCCTCCGCGAACAGCCGCCGCATCAGATTTGGGATGCGGAAAGCAACGAAGAATGCATCCGTCGCCTGATTGGCGCCGAAGAGTCGCGCAATCAGCATGTCCCGCACAAAGCCCAGCAGCCGCGATGCCAGGGTGCCGCCGCCAATGCTGGCAACTGGCCGGGCGAGCGAAGCGGAGGTTTCGGGTAGCGTCATGGCTGTTTGTGCATTGGATTTTGCGTCATTACGCATTGACAGGGCTGCGCTGTCACATTAGCATTGATCGACTAACCTGATCGAATTTCTAACCGCTTTATTCTTTATCTACAGACGACGAGAGAGGACTCCCTTGGCTAACTCCGCTCAAGCCCGCAAGCGCGCCCGTCAGGCCGAAACACATCGTCAGCGCAGTGCCGCGCAGCGCAGCCAGTTCCGCACCGCGCTCAAAAAGGTGCTCAAAGCTATCGGCGCCGGCGACAAGGACGCGGCCACCGCCGCCTATCAGTCCGCGGTGCCAATCATTGATCGCGCGGCCAACAAGGGCCTGATTCACGACAACAAGGCCGCGCGCCACAAAAGCCGTCTCAACGCCAGACTGCGCGCCATGGCGTCCTGATGCCAAAGGCCTAAGTGCTTGGCTAACAAGGCTCAAAGACTGAGCCCAATAAGGGCTCTGGCCTGCGCTCAACATGGCCCAAGGCCTGACTTAAAGAAGCAAAGCGCAAATAGCCGAGCGCACTGAGAGGCTAAAATCAGCCGTAAGTGCGATTGATTATCAGCCGACTGACAAAAAAACCGCTGCCCGCATCGCCGGCAGCGGTTTTTTTATGTTGCTATAGATGATTGGCAATTCGTGTAGAGGACTGCAGCCATGCCGAATCAACCGAGCGACCAGACAACGGAGTCGGGTCTTTTCACCGCGACGGATGAGGCCGACGGCCGCCTGCGCATCCAAATGCCCAAGGAACTCTCGGTGGTGGAGGCGGTGCCCTTTCGCAACGCCTTCCGCTCGGTGTGTGAGGTGCCGGACCCGCCGCGCGAGCTGGTGCTGGATTTTGGCAAAACGCGCTTTCTTGACAGCAGTGGAATCGGCGCGCTCTCTGGCTGCATGAAGATCGCCAAGGCGCGGGATGTCGATCTGGCGCTGGCCTCGGTCGGGCCGGAGGTGCGCGCGGTGCTAACGCTGACTGGGCTGGATCGGGTGCTGCGCATCCTGAGCGATGATTCATCTGGTGGTCTGACGGGTGCGCCAACGGGCGCCCAGGCGGCGTCCGCGCGCGCGCCAAGCGCTGCTGATTTGCCGGTCACCCATGCCTCGATTCGCTCCAGGACCAAGCGCGTGCTTGATGTCATCGGCGCGCTGGTGGGGCTGGGTATCACTGGTGTTCTGTTCGTCCCCATCGCCATTGCGATCAAGCGCGAGAGTCCGGGGCCGGTGCTTTTTGGCCAGACGCGCTGCGGTTGGATGGGCCGGCGCTTCACCCTGTATAAGTTCCGCTCCATGGTCGCGGACGCCGAGGCGCGCAAGAGCGAAGTGAAGAACGAAGCCGAGGGCGCGATCTTCAAGGCCAAGGATGATCCGCGCATCACCCGGATCGGGCGGTTGCTGCGTCGCACCAGCCTGGATGAATTGCCGCAGTTCTGGAATGTGCTGCAGGGCTCGATGAGCCTGGTCGGCACCCGCCCGCCCACCCCGGATGAAATCGATCAGTACGATGTGCCGGAATGGCGCCGGCTGGACGTGAAGCCGGGGATTACCGGCGAGTGGCAGGTCAACGGGCGTTCATCGATTAAGAGCTTCGAGGACATTATTCGCCTCGATCTGCGCTATCAGCGCAACTGGAGCCTGTGGTACGACATCCGCCTGCTGTTCAAGACCGTGGCTGTGGTGTTCAGCAAGGACAGCGGGGCCATGTGATGACGACAGGTTCGCCCACCGCGCCAGCCATTCTGTTTCTGACCCCGGAATTGCCCTATCCGCCGCACAGCGGTGGGCGTATCAAGAGCTGGAAGCTGATCGAGTGGCTGGGCAATCGTTATCGCCTCGGTGTCGCCTGCGCGCTTAAGGGCGATGACGAGCAGCATCTGGCGGCCTTCCGCGCACGCGCGCGGCTGCATGGTCAAGAGGCCGGCCAACACGCTGATCAGCAGGCGGGTCACCAGGCTGATCTGGTTGCCGAGCCGGTGAAGATGCCGCGCTCGCTCAAGGCCCTGCTGCGCAGTTACCTAAAGCGCATTCCGCTCAATGTGCTGCGCACCCGCTCCGACACCTTGGCGCGAAAGATCGCCGCGCTGGCGCCGCGCTATGACCTGATCTTCTGTGATCACTATGAGGTGTTTCAGTACGTGCCGGATGACTTCACCGGGCCGGTTATTCTGCACGAGCACAACGCCTATTTCCTGATGTGGCGGCGCTATGCCGAGTCCGGCGGCAATCCGCTGATGCGCCTGGCCAGTTATCTGGAATCGGTGCGGGTGCGTCGCTATGAGCTGGCCGCCTGCGCGCGCGCCGATCTGATTTTCGCCTCGCCAAACGACATCGACAGCCTGGTCGCCACGGGCGCCGAGCGCGCCAAGTGCCGGGTGACCTATCACCTCGGCGATGAGGCGACGCTCAATCGTCCGCCGCTCGATTATGACCAAACCGAGCTGGCGCTGCTCTATGTCGGCACCCTGACATGGGAGGCCAATGTCGATGGGTTGCTGTGGTTCCTGGCCGAGGTCTGGCCGGGGCTGGTTGCCAAACATCCAGACGTGCGACTGCGCATCGCCGGCAAAAATCCCGATGTCCGTCTGCAACAGGCCGCAGCCGCGCATCCTGGTGTCGAATTGCTCGGCTTTGTCGACGACCTGGAACCGCTGTTCCAGCGTAGCCGGGTGTTCGTCGCGCCGCTGCGCTTTGGCGCCGGCATCAAGGTCAAGGTGCTGAGCGGCATGGGCCGTGGCCTGCCGACAGTGACCACCTCCGTCGGCAGCGAGGGGCTGGCTGTTGAGAACGGCGTCCAGGCCGCCATTGCCGACCAGGCGCCCGAGACCATTACCGCCATCGACCGACTCTTGACCGATCGCGCCCATTGGGAAGCCATGGCCAACGCCGCGCGCGAACTGATCGCGGAGCATTACACCTGGGATCGGGTGCTCGGCGACATGCAGCGTGAAATCGACGGCCTGTTGCAGCGATGACCGTTACAGCAATGAGCCTTGCAGCGATGACCCTTGCAGCGATGCCCCTTGATCCGATGGCAGAGATTGGCCATCCAAGCATGAGGTCGGCGCCGCGAGCATGAACCCGCGTGTCTACATCATTCTGGTCAACTGGAACGGCTGGCGCGACAGTATCGAGTGCCTGGAGTCCTTACTGCGCCTCGACTACGACAACTTTCGCGTGCTGCTGTGCGATAACGCATCAGCAGACGGCTCCCTGGATCATATCGCCGCTTGGGCCGCCGGCGAGGCAGCGTATTCCGCGCCAGCCGATTCTCCGCTCGCCCATCTGACCACACCAGCGTTGCCAAAACCGCTCGCCTTCGCGCGCCTCAACCGCGCCGCCGCCGAACTGGGCGAGCTGTCCGATGACCCGCCACTGGTGCTGGTCGACACCGGCGCCAATCTTGGCTTTGCCGGAGGTAACAATGTCGGTCTGCGCCATGCCCTCGCGCGTGGCGATGCCGACTATGTCTGGCTGCTCAACAACGATACTGTCGTCGATCCCTCCTGTCTCGGCGCCATGGTCCGCCGCCTGCAACAGGCCGGCCAGCCGGCGATGTGCGGCTCGCGCATCCTGTTCTACGAGAACCCCGGCGTGGTGCAAGCGCTCGGCGGCGGGCGTTTCAATCGCTGGACCGCCATCTGTTCGCAGTCCCTCGGGCGCTTTCTGCCGGCGGAGCAGCCGATCGATGCGGCCGACTATGAGCGGCGGATGACTTACATCGTCGGCTGCTCCTGGCTGTTGCCCAAGCAGTTTCTCGACGAGGTCGGTCTGATGGACGAGCGCTATTTTCTCTACTACGAAGAAGTTGACTGGGTGCTGGCGGCGCAAGGACGCTACGCGCTCTGCTATGCCGACGATGCCCGGGTCTATCACAAGGAAGGCAGCAGCATCGGCTCGCCCACCGGCGAGCGTCCGTCATCCAAGCTGTCGGATTTCTACATCTTTCGCAACAAGCTCTGGATCACCGCCAAGCATTTCCCGCTCGGCTTGCCGACGGTCTATCTGTTCTCGCTGGTGCAGGCCGTGCGCCGGGCGGTGCGGGGGCAATGGGACAAGTGTTGGCTAATTCTGGCGGTTTTGTTGGGCAAGCGGCGCTGTAAGCGCTGAGGCTTCAACCCTGAGTCCCAGCTCCTCGTAGTAACCAGCGGTCAGGGCAATGGCAAAAGCGGCCGTGGTGAGCCCCTGCATGTAGGCAAGGCCAGGATTGAGGATCAAATTCAGCGCCAGGGCGGTCATCATCATCAACAACGACCAGATGACCGGGTTATGGGCGCCATGCTGCTTGCGATAGGCCCAGTTGACCCGCAGCAGGCGCAGCAGGACCAGAAAGAGGAAATACACGTAGAGCCCGACACCGACCAGGCCCCATTTGAACGCGGTGCCGATGATGCCGAGGTCGGTTGGGAAAAACTTGTAGCCGAAAATATCCTGATAGGTCTTGCTGTAACCGCTGGATTGGCCATAACCAAACACGGGATGTTCCATGATGGTCTTCCACGCCAGGATATAGGATTTGGCGCGTACCTCGGCGCCATCGGCGTGCATGAAGGAATCAATCAAAAAGCCGCTGAGGCCGATCAGCAGCATTAGGCCGAGCGGCAAGACCAGCACCAGCAGGTTCATGCGATTCGCGCGACTGAGAAACAGCGGATAGATCATCATCGCCAGGGCCACGGTGGCCATTTGCGAGCGGGCCATGATCAATGACCACACGTAGCCGACCATCCCCAACACCAGCAGCCAGCCGAGCTTTTCCACTACCCGGTTGTGCTGGACCAGTCGAATCAGAGCGAAGCAGGTCAGGATGATCAGCGCGAAGGTGGGCGGTTTGAGCCGATAGCCGCGCCATTCGTCGTAGGTGACCAGATAGGACATGTAGCCGGTCGAGAAATAGGCGGCTTCCAGATCGACGCGATGGTAGCTCAGGATGTAATTGAGAATGATAATGATCAGGCTGACGACGAAAAGCTTCTCGAGTGTCGCCAGCGGCAGGCCGAGGCGATAAAGAAAATACAGCGTCGGCGCCAAAAAGATGATCATGAACTCGCGCGAGGCGAATAGGCTTGGCACAATGCCCACGCCGGCGTTGAGCGCGAAGGTGAGCGAGGAGCTGAACATGATGTAGCCAACCAGCACCGGCGCGCTCCAGAACCACCAGGTCCAGCGGATGGCGCGGTCGGTCAGTGCCGTGTAGAGCGCGCCATAGAAGAAGAGCGCGAAGGTGAGCGCCAGCCCCAGCTCCTGGAAGCGGTTGTTGAGAAAATACTTGCCACCCTGGTAGCCGGCGAAAAAAATCAGGACCAGCAGAAAGCCGATGATGCTCTGGACGGAAACGCGCACGCTGGTCTATCCCCAGATGGACTCAAGACGGGCTCAAGATGGGCTCAAAACGGTCTCAAGCCGGGTGATTCACTGTGATGAGACGTGAAAAGCCCGGTCGTGTCAGGGCCAGCCGCCTGCGGGTGACCACCGATCTGTTCTTCGCGATGGTCATGTTGCTGGTGATCATTCTCGGCTTTCTCGCCGCCGTGCTGGGACTGCTTTACTGGAGCAAGGTTGATTTGGGAATCGATTTGTTCGACCGTCATCTGTTTGCTGGTCAGCATCCTGTCACGTTGCCTATCTGCCAGGCTGCATTTCTCGCCGCAACGTCGGCACTGACGGCCCCTCTTTGCCAAGGTCAATCATGCAAAAAACCGTCCTAGTCACCCCAAGCTATGCGCCCGACTTTGAGCGCTGCCGCATTCTTTGTGACAGTGTGCGCCAGCATGTTGGCGGCCATGCCGAGCATGTCATTATCGTCGATCACCAGGACGAAGCACTGTTTTCCCAGTTGGCCGGTGATGGCACTCGCTTGCTCATCAAGCAGGACATGTTGCCTGGCTGGCTGTATCAGCTGCCCTTCGCGCGCAAATGGTGGCTGAATCTGTGTGGGCTGCCGGTGCGTGGCTGGATATTGCAGCAGATCGTCAAGCTATCTGTCGGCGAGGCGATTGACGCGGATTTGTATCTTTTTGCCGACTCGGATGTCGCCTTTGTCCGTCCGTTCGATGTCGGCAGTCTGGTGGACGCGGCCGGCCGCGTGCGCCTCTATGGCGGCGCGCGCAAGCCCCAGGATATCGCCGATCCGCGCCATCAGGCGTGGTATCGGCATGCCGGTAAAGTGTTTGACCTGACCGGGCCGGACTATCAACAACGCGATTATGTCAGCCAGCTGGTCGCCTGGCGGCGCGATACCCTAGTGCGTCTGACCCAACGCATTGGCGAGCATGGCCGGCGCAACTGGCAGGCCGTGCTGGCCAATACCCTGGATTTCTCGGAATATACCCTCTACGGTGTTTTTGCCGAACATGTCCTCGGCGAAGACTGCGGCCATCTCCTGGTCGATACCGAACTCTGCGACTGCTCCTGGCATCATGCGATCAACACCCAGGCGGATCTCAAGCGGTTCATCGAGCAGGTGCCGCCATCATTTCCCGCGGTGCTGATTCAATCAAACCTCGGCATCGCACCGGCGGATTATGCCCAGGTGCTACAAGACCGGTCCGCGGTTGGTTCCTGAATGCAGGGCGGTGCCAGAGGCCGGTGGGTAAGAGCGTCCCAATGCGCTCAGGCGGCCTTGGCCTCCAGCGGTTGCGCGACCAGCTTGACGCCCAGGGCATGGCAAACTTTGTAGATGGTCTCGAAACGCGGGTCGGCGCCGGCGCGGAGTGCTTTGTAAAGGGCTTCGCGGGTGATTCCGCTGGCCTTTGCAATTTCTGTCATACCGCGGGCGCGGGCGGCGGTGCCAAGCGCTTGCGCCAAAGCGTTTGGATCGTTCTCCTCCAGCACGATGGTGAGATATTCAGCGATTGCTTGGTCGTCTTCCAAGTGCTCGGTGATATCGAATTCGGGCAGATCGGCGATGCGAATTTTTTCAGTCATGGGTCTTAGTCCTCGAATTTGGAAGCCAACGCAATGGCTTTGGCGATATCAGTCTGCTGAGTGGATTTCTCCCCGCCGCCAAGCATCAGGATCAGGACCGGGCCTCGTTGGGTATAGTACATGCGCCATCCAGGGCCAAAGAACTCGCGCATCTCAAACACTCCATCGCCAACTGGCTTGACGTCGCCCAGGTTGCCAAACTGCGCTTTTTCAAGTCTCCGTGCCAGACGTCGCTTTACGGAGCCGTCTTTAATGCCCGAAAGCCAAGCACCAAACTCAGGCGTTTGTCTGATGGTGAACATCGCGGGAGCGTAATCGAATGGATACGGTTTCGTCAACGCGCTCATGTCTCAGACAGGCTTCGGGTTAGAATAGCGCGCGCTAATCGCCAGCAAAACACGCTGAAATCACGGGCCGTTCAGGTATCGTTACTTGATGTCTATCCACCTTCCTCTCGCCCTAATCGCGCTGGCGCTGCTGCTCAACGGCTGCGCGACCTCGGGGCCGGTGGGTTCGCGGCAGGTGGTCACCGAGGATGGGTATCGCGAGGCGGACCAGGTTGTTGAGCGCATTCCGGAGCGCTTCACGCCGATGTCGGCGTCCGTGCTCGCGGCCGAGAAGGAGTTGCCGGTGAAGTTCAGTAGCGGCTTTTTGTTGATCGACGACGCGGGTGCGATGCGCGAAAAATTGCCGGCGCCGTTCGATTCCCGCGCCGGGCTGGCGAGCGTGCTGGCGCGGCGGCTCAAAGCAACGCTTGTCCAGCCTGGCTATGATGGGCGCGAAACCAGTGGCCCGGTTGCGCTGACAGCCGTCTCTTTGCACGAACTCGACAGCGGCTGGTCGCCTAAACTAGCCGATGGGCTGGCCGCGCTTGCGCCACGGCTTTCCGCGACCACCAGGAATACCTTCAGCACCGCGCTGATCATCCTCAGTCGCGCCGAGCGTGTCGATGAGGCCGCCGTGCGTCAAGTAGCCGAGATGCGGGGCCGGTTTGGCGAGCGCTTGTGCGTCCATCTGGTCACGGTGGGCGACCCAAGCGCCTGCTTCAAACTGAAGACGTTCGATGCGTGCGGAACCGCGGTCACCGGCGCCTCGATCGCGGAGCCCGAGGCCATGGCAGCCTTTGCGCTGCGTGTCTTCTACGGTGATCCGCTCGACAGCGATGGCGATGGGGTGGCGAACTACCAGGACCGGTGCCCGCGCACCGGACGCGGGACGCGGGTGAACTGGAACGGTTGTCCGTTCGACGAATCGCGCCTGATGAAGCTCTTACCGCGAGAAATCACGGAGCAAGGCTGGGCCTTGCCGCCGCCCTCGAGCCTTTAGCGAGATGCGTGCCACTGCTTTTCTGATCATTCTCCTGCCGGCTTTTTGTGGGCTGGCAATCGCGTTCAGCTTGACTGCAAATGCGCAGCAACTGCCCATTTTCGACTCGCTCGATGAGCGTCAATTGATTGATCAAATGCGCGCCGCGCCATCCGGGCAGGATGAACCGCTCGCGCAGCCCGAGGTCGAGACGCAAGACGCCCCCGCGCCGAGCGATGTCGAGCCGGAAGAGCCCTCGGCCATCGAGCAGAAAGTGGCCGAGAGCCTGAACGAGGTCACCCTTGAAGAGAAGATCCAGCAGCAGCTGGTGCAGCCGGAGCTGAGCCAGTTTGGCTATGACCTCTTTGATCAGGCGCCAACCACCTTCGCGCCCGTGACCGACCTGCCGGTGCCGAGCGATTACATCATCGGGCCGGGCGATACGTTGATCGTGCAGGTCTACGGCAAGCTCAATGTCGAGTACAAGCTGGTCGTCACCCGCGACGGGCGTCTGCTGGTGCCGGAACTGGGGCCGGTGCAGGTCGGCGGGCTGAAGTTTGACCAGGCGCAAAATCTCCTGAGCGAGCGCTTTGCGCGGCAGATTATCGGTGCCAAGGCGGTGGTGACCATGGGGGATCTGCGCACCATCACCGTTTTGGTGGTGGGGGAGGTGGTCAAGCCCGGTGACTACAGCGTCAGCGGTCTGGCGACCCTGTTCAACACGCTGATCACCACGGGTGGCGTCAAGCGCATCGGCAGTCTGCGCGATATCCAACTTAAGCGTCGCGGCAAGACGCTGGCGACCCTCGATCTCTATGACGTGCTTCTGCGGGGAGATACCTCGGGCGACGTGACCCTGCAACATCAGGATGTCATCTTCGTGCCGCCGATCGGCCCCACCGTGGGCATCGGCGGCGAGGTGCAACGCCCGGCGATTTACGAGCTGCTCGGCTCGGATGAGGGCCCGGATGCCGACCCCAATGCCACACTCGGCACCGTGGGCGAGCTGATCGACCTCGCCGGCGGGCTGATGCCAACCGCCTCGCTCGCCGATGCCCATATCGAGCGCATTCAAGACGGCGAACGCTACACGTTGATCGCGGTTCCGCTCGACACGTCCGCCGGACGCGACACCGGGATTCAGGCGGGCGATATTCTGCGCATCTTTCCGGTCAGCCGTGCCATGGAGGATGTCGTGCTGCTCAGCGGTCATGTGCTGCGCCCCGGTGGCTTTCAGTTTCGCCCCGGCATGCGGGTGTCGGATCTGCTCAGCTCCCCGCGCCAGCTCAGGCCCAATGCCGATGTCTCCTTCGGCCTGCTGCGGCGCGAGAACCCGGACAGCCGCCGCCTTCAGATCGGCTATCTGGACATCGCGCGCATTTTCCGCCAGCCGGGTGGGCGCGCCGATGTTGAACTCAGACCCCGCGACGAGATTATCGTGTTCGATCTGCGCCAGCCGCGGGCGCAGCGGGTGGCGAATCTGGTGCGCGACCTGCGAACCCAGGCCGAGCCCGGGCGTTACCCGCCGATGGTGGTCGAGGTGCGCGGCCAGGTGCGCAACACCGGCGCCTTTCCACTGGCGGCGCGCGCGCGGCTGCTCGATGTAATCGGCTTCGCCGGCGGCGCCTTGGAGGAAGCCGATACGGGCTATGGGCTGATTGCCCGCCAGCACTCCACCGACGGTCGCCTGGAGTTCCTGAGTTTCAGCCTGAAGCGTGCCCAGGCCAGCACGCGCACTCCGGAGAATCCGCTGATCTATCCCGAGGATCGGATCTTTGTTTTCGACCGTAATGAGGAGCGCACGACCCTGATCGGCGATGAGCTCGACCGGCTGGTCGCGCAGACACCCTATGGCGAGGCCTCGCCGGTGGTCTATGTGCGCGGCGAGGTGCGCCACCCCGGGCGCTATCCGCTCGAACCCGGCATGCAACTGGCCGATCTGCTGCAAGCCGCCGGTGGGCTGACCGAGGAGTCCTTTGGCCTGTCGGCCGAGCTGACGCGTTTTGAGCTGCTGGCCGGCGAATATCAGGCCATCGAGCATCGCCAGGTGGAGCTGGCTGGAGTGGCCACCGAGGTCAATGGCGGCGACATCCTGCAGCCGCATGATGAGCTGGTGCTGCATCGCAAGCCCGACTGGCAACGGCGCGCGAGCGTGACCCTGGCCGGCGAGGTGCGCTTCCCTGGCGACTATCCCATTTCGCGCGGCGATACCCTGTGTCAGGTGATCAAGCGTGCCGGTGGTTTGTCCGACGGCGCCTATCCCTTCGGCGCGGTCTTCATTCGCGAGCGGGTGCGCGCGCAGCAACAGGAGGCGCTAGATCGCATTCAGGACAATCTCGACGATCTGCTGGTCAGACTGTCCCTATCCTTCGGGGCCAAGAACGACGAAAAGACCCCGGCCGGGGAGCGCAAGCAGGACTTGATCAAGGTCATCAATGAACTGAAGCGCAGCGAGGCCATCGGGCGCCTGGTCATCGATCTCGAAGGCGCCATGGATTGCTCTGGCGAGGCCAATATCACACTGCAGGACGGCGATCGGCTGACCGTGCCGACCATGGCTCATGAGGTGACAGTGGTCGGCGAGGTCTATCATCCAACCTCCCATCTGTACCGCAAGAAACTCAACAGTGCTGATTATGTCGAACTGAGCGGCGGCACCACCGTGCTGGCGCGGCGCAATCATGTCTTCGTGATCCAGGCCAATGGCGAGGTCATGTCCGTGCGTGGCGGCGACTGGCAACACGGCGCCGGGCGCGTCACCATCACCCCCGGCGCGACCATCTATGTACCGCTAAATGTGGATCGGATGAATCGCCTCGAAAGCGCCGAGTCCTGGTCACAGATCCTCTACCACCTAGGCATCACCGCGGCGAGCCTGAACGTGATCGGGCTGTTTGACTGATGTCGCCGTACCGCCTTGAGATTGCATCACCCTGATGAGCACGCCCGATCAGGATAACCAACCCAACGCCGCGCGCCAGTCGCTGGTCGCATCGAATCAGCCGGCGCTGCCCTATGGGCTCGAGGACGAGATCGACCTGATCGAGTATCTGGTCGCGGTGTTTCGCAACAAGCATTGGATTCTGCTGCTGGCATTCCTGATGGCCGGGGCCGGCTTCGGGCTTGCCAAGGTGCTGCCGCATCGCTATGAGGCGTCGGTCCAGTTGGCGCTGCGCGATCAGGTGAATCCGGGTGGTGTGGCGCCGGATGAGCGTCGCGCGCCCCAGGCGCTGACCTTGGTCGAGCAGAGTTTCGTGTTGCGCAATGTGAATGAAAATTATCGCCACATTGTGATGGCGCGCATGCGCAGCCGCACCTTCACCCTGCACTTCATCGAACACCGCAACCTCTTACCGGCGCTGTTTGAAAAGCAGTGGGATGCGGAAAAAAACGCCTGGCGCGATGATTTCAAGCCGGACATCAACCTGGCTGTGCGACTGTTTCGCGAGCAGGTGCGCACTGTCGTGCACAACCCTGAGAACGACCTGATGCGGGTCTATGTGCGCTGGAGCAATCCCAGGCTGGCGGCGGACTGGGCCAATGCCTTTGTGCATGACTTCAACGACTACTGGCGCGAGCGTGTCATCGAAGAAAGCGACCGCAAACGCGCCTTCCTGCTCGAGCAGTTGCGCGAGACCTCGGTGGTCGATCTGGAAAAATCCATCTACCGCATGATCGAGGCCGAAACCGCCGTTGAAATGCTGGCCCGCGCGCGCGATAACTATGTGCTGGAAGTGCTCGATGCGGCGGTTCCGCCGGACTACAAGTTCAGCCCATCGACCAAGCGTCTGGTGCTGATGGGGTTTTTCGGTGGCTTTGGCCTCGGAGTGGTCGGCGCCATCGGTTCCGTGCTGGTCCGGCGCATCTTCAAGGCCATGCAGGCCTATCGGGCGCGTACCGAAAGCCGGCCGCTGGCGCGTCGCGAGTCCGGTGGCCGCGCCGGCGGTCAGTCAGGCCGCGATTTCGATGCTGGTTTTGGTGATGATTTCGGCGGTGATGACACGGGTGATCCTGGCGGTGATTCCATGGCCGGCCTCCGCGATGATGCCAGCGATGAGCCCAGCGGCGATCCCAGCATCGATCCCAGCAGAGGCCCCGAATCCGGCCTCGGATCTGATTCCACAACGGGCCCTAGATCCGGCTCCACCCCTGGCTCGGCGCGACGCGAGCCCTACCTGAGCGACCTCGATTGAAGACCGAGCCAACCAATCCAAGCGCGCGACTAAGCGCAAAATTGCGCAAGGCCTTGCCGGCACTCGCGGTGCGCGGAGGTGGCCTCGGCTTGCAGATCGCGATGAGCATCGTCATCGCCCGGTTGCTCGGCGCCGAAGGCATGGGGCTTTATACCCTCTATGTCACCTGGCTGGTGCTCTTTGCTGATCTGATTGGGATCGGCATGCCGGTCTATGCGCTGCGCACCGTGGCGGCGCTCAAGGCACAGGGGCAGGGCATGGCCGTGGGTGCCTTTCTCTGGCGGGCGCTTGGGCTGGTCTTTTTAATCGGCGCCGCGCTGATGCTGTTGCCCTGGTTTTTCGCCGCGCCCATGGCCGCCGTGGTCGCCGACGATGCCAGCCTTGCTCCAGCGCTGAAGGTGGCCGCTGCTGGTGCACTGCTCTTTGCCGGCATGCGCATTTTGGCCGAAGCTCTGAAGGGCGCCGGCGCCACGCAGCGCGCGCTTTTTGCTGAATCCGCCATCATCCCGCTGGTGGTGCTGGGGCTGCTGCCGCTGCTGGTGGCGCGGGGCTGGCTGAACGGGGAGCATCTGTTGTGGCTGCATGTCTTGTCCGTGGCGCTTGCCTTGTGCCTGACGCTGGCATTCTGGTTGGCCGCCAAACCGCGGGACGATGACCAGAACATCGATCGAGGTGATGGCCGCTTGCCCCAGGCCGCCAAATCCCGCGCTTATGATCAAAATCGGAGTGAGAAGCCAGCGCTGTTAGCCGCGCGGCCCCAAGACGCCAAGCCGCCGTCGCCACGGGTGATCTCATCCGCCTTGCCGCCGCTCTGGGGCGGGACCTTGCTCAACATGGCCTACGTCAGCCTGCCAATCCTGATCCTGCCGCAGTTTGCCAACGTCGACGAATTGGGCCTGTTCGGCGCGGCTTTTCGGTTGATTAATTTGGTCACCGTTATTCTGGTGACCCTAGCGGCCATTTTCGGCCCCCAGTTCGCAGCGGCTTATGCGCTGAAAGATGCTGCAGGGCTGCGGCGGCTGCTCAAGCGCAGTCAGCAGTTCTCGCTCATCCTTTACGGGCCGGTGTTCATCGCGTTCACGGTCTTTGCCGCCCCGGTGCTTGGGCTCTTTGGCGAGGAGTTTCGCGCGGCCGCCATGCTGCTCGCGATCATGGCCCTGGGGCAGTTGGTCAATGCCGCCACCGGTCTGGTCGGCTACCTGCTGAACATGATGCACCGCGAGCGCACCGAGTTTCTAATTCTGCTCGTCACCGGCGTGCTGATGACCGCCGCGATGATAGTCGGCGGCATGCAGGCGGGCGTGCTCGGCGTGACCTTCGCCTACAGTGGCGGCTTGATGCTTAAAAATCTCCTGTCCCTGGTCTTCTCCCTCAAGGCGCTGCGCGACCTGGAAAAGGCTAAGGCGCCCTTGTCTGAATCCGAGTTCCAACCATGACCACCGCAAAGCCGCTTGATTTCGTCATCATCGGTGCGCAGAAGTCCGGCACCACCTCGCTGTTTCGCTATCTGGAAAAGCACCCGGAGCTGTTCCTGCCGCCGGAGAAGGAGCTGCCGTTTTTTAGTCGCGATGACCTGTTCAGTGCCGGCTGGCCGGCCCTGGTGGCAGAGCATTTCGGCGGTGCGCAATCCTATCAGCTGTGGGGGACCGCGAGTCCGCAGTATCTGGCCGACCCGCGCGTAGCCAAGCGTTTGGCCGAGGCCAACCCGAACATGCGCCTGATCGCGCTGCTGCGCAATCCGATTGATCGCGCCTTCTCGCATTTCACCATGTCGCTGCGCCGGGGGATGGAGACGCGCGATTTCGCCCAGGCCGCGAGCGAATTGCTCAACCCCGAGGCCCTGGCGCGCGACCGCGACGCCATCCCGCCCGATTATGCCGAGGGCTACGCGCAGGCCAATGAGGAGGTGACACGCTATTATTTTGTCTGGAGCGAGTATGCCCGGGCGCTGGAGCGCTTTCTGAGCGAATTCCCGCGCGAGCAGTTGCTGATCCTTTTCATGGAGGACATGCAGCGCGAGCCCCAGGCGAGCATCGACGCGGTGCTGGAATTTCTCGGACTGCCAGCGGATTATCAGCCGCCAAATCTCGGCAAGGTGTATCACAAGGGCGGCGGGCGTCAGCTCATCCCCAATGCCTGGCGCGAGGCGCTCAAGCGCAACGGCGTCTTTCGCGCGGTCTGGGACCGGGTGCCGCCACGCACTCGCGGCATCATCAACTATTGGTACGATCAGCTCAATGTGCGCAAGGGCAAGGGGGCCGGGATCGTCGCGCCCACACCGGAGACGCGCCAGCGGCTGGCGGAGCATTTCGCCCCCGATGTGCGCCAGGTCGAGGAACTCGCCGGCAAGCCGGCGCCTTGGGCCGATTTCGCGCAATGAAGCAGGTGGGCGCATGAATCAGAACAACCAGCCATCGGGCCAGGTCACACTCATCCTCGGGATTCCGGTCGATGATCTGACCCCGGAGCTGGTGGTCGAGCGTACCCTGGCCTTGATTGCAGCCTATCGCCGGGATGGTCGGGCGCGCCAGATCGTCACCGTCAATGTGGATTTTCTGACCAATGCCCTCGGCTGGACGCCCTGGTCGGCGCCGCGCCACCCGGAGCTGCTGGAGATTCTGCGCCGCGCCGATCTGGTCACCGCCGACGGCATGCCGGTGGTGTGGCTCGCGCGGCTGCTGGGTACCCCGCTGCGCGGTCGCGTCACCGGGGCCGATCTGGTCCCGGCGCTGGCCGCCGCGCTGGCGCGGAGCGGGCAATCGCTCTACCTGCTTGGCGGACGTGGCGAGGTCGGGCAGCAGGCGGCGGATAAACTGGTGGCGGAGCATCCCGATCTGCGCATCGCCGGCGTGCATTCGCCCTTCGTGCAGACCGAGGGCGAGGCCATGCTGCTGTCGGATGAGGAAGACGCCGAGATCGTCGCGCGCATCAATGCCGTCGAGCCGGATGTGCTGCTGATCGGCTTCGGCAACCCCAAGCAGGAGATCTGGTTTCACCGCAATCGCCACCGGCTCAAGGCCGGGGTCAGCATCGGCATCGGCGGCACCTTTGAGTTCATCGTCGGGCGGGTGGCGCGCGCGCCCGTGTGGATGCAGCGCACCGGTCTGGAGTGGATCTGGCGCATCAGCCAGGACCCGAAACGCCTGTGGAAGCGCTATGCCGTTGGCTTCGCCAAGCTGGGCGTGATGACCGTGCCGCTGGTGGCGCATTATCACCTGCAACGCCGGCTTCAGGGCCTGCGTCAAAGATGGCGAAAATCCCGGACTGACCAGGCAAGTGCTGACCGCGCGAACCCTGATCTGACGAACCAGACGCGGGCACCAGCGCCGCAACAGGACGCCACCCTCGCGGCCGATGCCGCTGCCGCATCCCGACGCCGAATGCTGCTTTTGCCCGAGGTCGCCGATGCCGCCTGGGTCAAGACCCAACAGCCTCAAGCCGACACCCCGGATCAGGCCGAGCTGGTGGTGGATTTCACTCAGGTCCGCTTTCTGGATTCGAGCGCGCTCGGTTATCTCGCCCGCCTGTGGAAGTCGCGCCAGAATGCCGGTGCACCCGTTCGCGCCGAGGGACTCGAACGGACCCCGGCGGCCAGTCTGCTGAAAATGACCCGAACCTGGGATCTGTTCAAACAGGGCATTGCCACCGTGGCGGACGCGGACCAGCCCGTGGCGAACCAAGATCCGCAAGCCTCCAAAATCCCCGGCATCGCCGACTGGCAGTTCTCCCTGGCCGAGTCTCCAGATATCGCCATTGCCATGCCCGGCAACCGACTGGACGCGGACCGGGCCCGACGCCTGGACCTGGATGCCTTGGCCGCGCAACTCGGCAACCGGCATCTGCTGCTCGACCTCAGCGACCTGGCCTTTATTGACAGCACCGGGCTTGGCGCCCTGTTCCGCCTGCAACGCAAGCTCCAAGGGCATGACCGTCGGCTGCTCCTGTGCGCGCCACAACCAGCGGTGCGTCAGTTGCTGGATATTACCCGCCTGACCGCCTTGTTCGAGCTGGCTGCGAACCGCGAACAGGCGCTGCGCCGCTTGGAGACGGCCTGATGAGAACCCCGATGCGGATTCTGGTCGTTGATGACGATGCCTGGATGCGCCAGGCGCTGGTGGCCATGCTCAACGCCTGGGACTATGAGCCTCTGGAGGCCGCTGATGGCGAAGAGGCCTGGGCGATGCTGCGGCAGAATCCGGTCAGTCTGGTGCTGTGCGACTGGATGATGCCCAAGCTCGATGGCGTTGAGCTGTGCCGGCGGCTGCGCGCCGCCGACTGGCCGCACTACATCTATGTGATTTTGCTGACCGGCAAGGATCAAACCGCCGATCTGATCGCCGCCTTCGAAGCCGGCGCTGATGATTTTCACACCAAACCGGTCAAGGCCGGCGAGCTGCGGGTGCGCATTCGCGCCGCGCGGCGCGTGCTCGACCTGGAGCGCGCCCTGGTCGCGCGCAACGGCGAACTCCAAGGCATGAACCGGGCGCTCGCTGCCAGTCAGGAGCGCATCCAGCGTGACCTGCAAGCGGCGGCGGAAATTCAGCGCGATTTGCTGCCACACTCAGCCGCGCTCGGTCTCCCGGTGCGTCTGGCTTGGTCGCTGATGCCCGCCGATGAACTGGCCGGTGACAGTTTCAATGTCTTTGCCTTCGACGAGCGCTATCTGGGCTTCTACGTCATCGACGTGTCCGGCCACGGCGTACCGGCCGCCATGCTCTCGGTGCATCTCGCGCGCACCCTGGCCCCGGAGCCCCGTCCGGACAGCCTGGTGCGTCGCCCGGAGGCACCCGCGCAAAAATCGCCCGGGCGCCTGCGCTTTGGTCGCGGAACAAACGTGAGTGACGCGCCGCTCTATCGCGCGCCGGTGGAGGTGCTGACGCGGCTTAATCAGAGCCTGCTCGATGATGATCGCGGCAGTCTCTATTTCACGATGATTTATGGCATCCTCGACACCGTTACTGGCCAAGGCGAGCTGTGCCAGGCCGGGCACCCCTATCCGTTGATCTGCCGCGCCGATGGCCAGGTGGAACAGCTGGGCGAAGGCGGTTTCCCGGTCGGCCTGCTGCCAGATGCCGAGTACGATGCCGTCGCTTTCAGCCTCGCGCCCGGCGAGCGGCTGTTGCTCTATTCCGACGGCGCGACCGAGTGCTTCGACGCCGAACAGGTGGCCTTCGGCGATGACCGGCTGCGCGCGGCCCTGGCCGCCGGGTGCGAACAGCCGCTGGAGCGGATGGTCAGCGGTATCGAGCAGGCATTGCGCGACTGGCAATGCCAGGATGCATCGACGCAGGCAGCGGGTTTTGGCGATGATGTATCACTGCTGGCGATTGAGCGCGCGTGAGGACCCGGGAATCATCGGTTCTTCAGGAATGGTTGCATCCTAACGCTCATGGTCACGGCCACCCCGAAGGATGAGGCCTGTCGTTTCACGGTAACGAACGAATCTCGGCAGCCGGGTTTCGGAATCAGAGCTTAGAATCCGAGGTCCATAATCCGGGTTCACGACTTAAGTCTCGCCACAAGAGAATGTCTAACTGATGGACGATCTGCAGCGCAAAGACTATCCACAGGCGCGGGTCATTCGCCTGAACATGGGCCGGCTGACGGCGAGCAGCGCGGCCAAGGTGCTGGCGCGGGTGCGCGCGGCGGGCGAGGGCGCCCCGGCGCTGATCGTCGATCTCAGTGAGGTCGAGTTCATGGACAGCACCGCCATCGGCGAGTTGGTGGTGCTGACCCGTCGGCTGCGCGAGGCCGGCCAGCCCTATTGCCTGGCTGAACTCAGACCGCCGCTGATGAGTCTGGCGCGCCTGATGCGCCTGGAGCGCGCGCTGGCCTTCTGCGACAGCGTCGACACCGCGCTCGCCAGCTTTGCCAAGCCGGCGCCCCAAGGTTGACGGCATGAGCGTTGACGGCATGAGCGCGGCATCGCTTGAGTCTTGCCATGAACTGCGCCTGGAGATCGACAGCCGGCTTGAATGCGTCACGCCCCTTGGCATTTGCCTGCATGCCCTGGCGAAGCAACTCGGCTTCGATGACATGAACGCCTATCAGATTCAAACCTGCTGCGTCGAGGCCATTAACAACGCCATCATCCACGCTTACGCGGGCGAGCCCGGCCACCCGGTGCGCGTGCATTGGCAAACGCAAGGCGATGAGCTGATCATCGAGATCCAGGATCGCGGCCGCGCCATGACCACCCCGCCGCCCGAGCACGAGCCCGCCCCCGATGCCGAGAACGGCCGCGGCTGGTGGATCATGCGCCAATGGATGGATAGCGCCGAGTATCGCGACCGAGGCGAGCTTCATGGCGTCCGGCTGCGCCGCCGCATCGACGGCCTTGGGAATCGCGCCTGAACAGGTTCCACCCGTGACCATGGCGATCACAACGCGCCAGGGTCCCATCTGGGTCGGATATCGGATATTCACCAGCATTTGCTAGCCGCTTACCTCCATGCATGCCAACCTCCACCGTCCGCGCCTGTCCCTTATCGCCCTGATACTCATTGCCCTGTGGTCTTTGTTTGCTGTGCAAGCCTGGGCTGAAGATACCTCACCACTGCGGTTCGGCGTGGTGCCCCAGCAGTCCGCCAGTCGCCTGGCCGCGCTCTGGGTGCCCCTGCTGACTGAGCTGGAGCAGCGCGGCGCACCAGCGCTGGTGTTTCGCACCGCCCCGGATATCCCGACCTTCGAGCGCCGTCTGGCGGCTGGCGAGTACGATCTCGCCTACATGAACCCTTATCACTACACGGTGTTCAGCCAGTCGCCCGGCTACCGTGCCTTCGCCAAGGCGCGTGATCAACGGATTCAGGGGATTCTGGTTACCCGACGCGATAGCGACCTAACGGCCTTGAGCGATCTGGAGGGCGCTGATCTGGCCTTCCCGTCCCCGGCCGCCTTCGCCGCCAGTATTCTGACCCGCGCCAACCTCGCCAGCGCTGGCGTCAGCTTTCAGCCGCACTATGTCTCCTCGCACGACTCTGTCTATCGCGGGGTGGCCAAGGGGCTCTATCCGGCTGGCGGCGGGGTGGTGCGCACCTTTGAATCCGTGGCCCCGGACATTCGCGAGCAACTGCGGATTTTCTGGACCAGCGACGGCTACACCCCGCATGCCTTCGCCGCCCATCCACGTTTGTCGGAAGAGACAACCAGCGCCATTGCCACTGCCATGATCGGACTCTCCGAGGATGAGACCGGACGGGCCCTGCTGGAGCCGCTGCGCCTGCCGGGGCTGGAAGCCGCCGAGGATGCCGACTGGGATGATGTGCGCGCGCTGGATATTCAGCTGCTCGACGATCTGATCGAGTAAGCCCTTGAGCTTTCGGCTCAAAACCATCCTCGGCATCGCGCTCATCGAGAGCGCCCTGCTGCTGGTGCTGGTCCTCAGCACCCTCGGCTTTCTGCATTCCTCCAATCAGGAACAATTGCTGCAACGCTCGCGCACCATGACGCAGTTGTTCGCGGCCACCGCCAAGGACGCGGTGCTGGCCACCGATCTGGCCTCGCTCGATGATCTGGTGGTGGAAATGCTCGATCAGCCCGATGTGCGCTACGCCCGGGTGCGCGGTAATGACGCCATCCTGGCCGAGGCCGGCGATCCGGAGGCGCTGGCGCGACTCTTTCGCGCCGATGCGGATCTGCGCGCGGTCGAGGATGGGATTCTTGATGTCAGCGCGGCGATTTTGGTCGGCGGTCAAGGCTTTGGCCGCGTCGAGCTGGGGCTGGCGACCAGCAATCTGCGCGCGGTGCTGGAGCGCGCGCGGCGCTGGACCATCAGCATCGCGGTGCTGGAGGTGCTGCTGGTGGCGATTTTCTCCTGGGTGCTGGGCACCTGGCTGACCTACCAGCTCAAACAACTGCGCGAAGCCTCCGAGACCATCGCGGAGCAGGGGCCGGGAGTGCAGCTTCCGGTGCGGGGGCGCGATGAGATTGCCACCGCCGCGCGGGCCTTTAATCGCATGTCCGCCCGTCTGGCCGACAGCTATCGCGACCTGACCGCCGCGCTCGATGAGGCGCGCCAGCTTGAGCAACGCGCGGCCCGCAACGAAGCCAAGAATGCCGCCACCCTGTCGGCCTCGCTCGATGCCATTGTCACTGCCGACGCGCACGGGCGCATTGTGGAGTTCAACGACAACGCCGCGCAGCTGTTCGGCTATGCGCCGGCCGAGGTCATTGGCGCCCCCATGGCCGAGATCATCATCCCCGAGCGCATGCGCGCCGCTCACCAGCGCGGCATGGACAGGTACCTGAGCACTGGCGCGGGTCGGGTGCTCAACCGCCGGCTGCAACTGCCGGCACGGCATCGCGATGGCCATGAGTTCACCGTGGAGCTGAACATCTCGCCCATCCAGACCGGGGACAGCACCCTGTTCACCAGCTTTATGCGCGACATCAGCGCCGAACAGGCGGCCGAGCGCGAGCTGCGCCTCGCCGCCCAGGTGCTGGAAGCCAATGAAGGCATCATGATCACCGATGTGAAGGGGCGCATTGTGCGCGTCAATCGCGCCTTCACCCGCATCACCGGCTACAGCGCCGAGGAAGCCCTGGGCCAGAATCCGCGCATGCTCGCCTCCGGTCGTCAGGATCGCGCCTTCTACACGGCTATGTGGCGCACCATCCGCGAGCAGGGACAATGGCGCGGCGAGATCGAGAACCGGCGCAAGGACGGCGGCATTTATCCCGAGCTGCTGAGCATCACGGCGGTGCGCGACGAGCAGGATCAGACCACTCACTATGTGGCGCACTTCTTCGACATCAGTGAGCGCAAGCAGACCGAGGAGCGGCTGCGCAAGGCGCGCGAGCAGGCCGAAGCCGCCAATGTGGCGAAAAGCCGGTTCCTGGCCACCATGAGCCACGAAATCCGCACCCCGCTCAATGCCATCATCGGCATGAATCAATTGTTGCTTGAATCAGGCCTGAGCGCGGAACAGGCTCCCTTCGCGCGCTCGGCGGTCGATGGCGGACAGCTGTTGCTGGCCTTGCTCAACAATGTGCTGGATTTTTCCAAGATCGAGGCCGGGCGCCTGACGCTGGAGCCGGAGTGGTTCGACCCACTTGCGACTGTCGAATCCGTCGTCGAGCTCTTCCGCAACGAAGCCGTCAGCCGGGGCGTCCAGTTGGCGATGCGCGCGGGTCCCGACATTCCTGCGCGCTGTTTCGGTGACCGTCTGCGCATCCAGCAGATTCTGACCAATCTGCTCGGCAACGCGGTCAAGTTTACCGAGCAGGGTGGTATCCGCGTCACGCTCGATTATCATCAGCCGACAGGCGCGACTGCGGACGCAGGTGCAGGCGCGGATGCGAGCCCAGGGGGACGTTTGTACCTGGCTGTGCGCGACAGTGGCATCGGGCTGTCCCAGGCCGACCAGACTCGGCTGTTCGGTGAGTTCGTGCAGGCCGAGGACGGCGCCACCCGCCGCTATGGCGGCACTGGCCTGGGCCTGGCCATCAGCCAGAAACTCGCCCAACTGATGGGCGGGCAGATCCGCTGCGAGAGCGCGCCGGGTGTCGGCAGCACCTTCCGCGTCGAGCTGCCCATGGCGGCGAGCTTTGAGCAGCCCGCGGGCGCCGATCCGGGTGTGCCGACGGGGACAACTGGACCAACTTGCCCAAGTGGGCCGAATGCCTCGCTGTCCGCGAGGATGGCCCCCGGAATCGCCCCCGGAACCGCAAAAATCCTGTTGGTCGAGGACAATCCGCTCAATGTCGAGGTGACCCGCGCCGCGCTGCAACAATCGCAACATCAGGTCACCGTGGTGGGCAGCGGGCTCGATGCGCTGACCCAGGTCGAGCAAGACAGGTTCGACCTGATCCTGATGGACATCTCCATGCCCGGCATGGACGGACTCGAAGCCACTCGGCGCATTCGCGCCGGCCAGTCAGCCAATCGCGCTACTCCGATCATCGCCATGACCGCCAATGCCTTCGCCGAGGATCGCGAGCGTTGCGCACAGGCTGGCATGGACGATTTTCTCTCCAAACCAATCGACATTGGCAGGCTGCGCCAGCTCGCGAGTCAATGGCTAAGCCAATCAAAAACCATGCAAGACATGCCGCCAGACGCATCGTCAACGCCAGTCCAGCGTGCAGCTACAGATGCCCCTGAGCCGATGTCGAACGCCGAGTCCGCAAACACCGCCAGGTCCGATCAGCTGACCGAAGCCGCGCAGCGCCCAATCTTGGAACAAGAGACGCTCACCCAGCTCGCCGCGGATACCACCGCCGAGTTGCCGCGCAAGCTGGTGGACATGTTCCTGGGCGAAATCACCCAACGCGTCGAGGAACTAAACGCGCTGCGGGCCGCCGGCGACCTGGCCGCGCTCGGCGCTGCCGCGCATCGCATGAAAGGCAGCGCCGGCACCCTGGGCGCCGCCCGCCTGCATCAGACTGTGTTGCTTCTTGAGAAGGCCGGCAAGAGCGCGGACGCAGATCAGGCCGATCAGATCCTGGCCGCTTTGCAACCGACTGCCGCGGAAACAGCGCAAGCGCTATCCGAGTGGTTGTCCTCGGAGCGCGGGTGAGCATGTTGCAATTCCGTGTGGGCCGCTCTTGAGTTTCCGCGCTGGAAAGAAGGCGGCTGACCGGCAAAAATCCGTTCGGCCGTTGGAAGTGACTGAGTCTGCGCTTACTTGAACACGCGAATTGTCGTGTTGGCCTCTATCGATAAATGCAGGCAGCCAGCTTTCAGGCGGAGCAATACAAAAACCAAATCCTGACGCTGCAGTAGCCGCAAATCTGTCGAGGCTGCTCCCAAAATGGTCCACGAACAACTGTCACGCAAAGTGAGCCGAGACCTTTACGCCCGGTTTCGCTCAGGAACGGCCGCTCAGCCTTCACACTTTGGCAAGAGAAAACACATTATTCAGCAGATATTGGATCCAACAACTGGTCTTAGCCAGGCCAATGCGATGAGCTTCATTGCGCACTCTCTCAGCGATTGTCGAAGCCGACGAAGAGCCCGAGGACGAAGGTGGCATAGAATCCGATGATCATATGCGAGATGGTCGGGCTGACGACGGTGCCTGAGCGCTGGAACAACCAGCCCCAGAAGATGGACGGGACTATGACCATGGCCGCAACCGCCGGACTCAGATGCGCGTGGAGCACTGCGAACAGCAGCGTTGTCACCAGGTTGGCGACCCAGACCGGAGAGGGGACCACGCCATCGAGAAAGCGTTGTAGCGGTGCCTGAATGGCGCTGCGGGTGCCAATTTCCTGAATCGGTGTGGTCACGATAAAGAAGGCAATGCCTGTGGCATAGAGCATGGCGCTGGTGACGACCTCGCCATTGTCGAGCACCCAGAACTCGAACAAGGCCCGCTCGTCGGGCGAGATGCCCATGATGGGGCGCAGATAGACCCATTTTGCCACGGCCAAAACGGCACAGAACACCAGCGACCAGCCGATGGATTCCGCCAGGTCGCGCCGGGAGATGCGCCAGGTCAGACCGAGCTGCTTGCCGGGTAGTTTGGTCCAGCGCTTAATGCCTAAGGCGGTGAACATGAGCGCCGCCAGGCCCACCAGGGGTCCAATATCGGTACCACCGGCCAGGGCGAATTTCTGAATCGGCTCGAGCAGCAGGGTAAAAACGCTGAAAATGGCCAGCACCGCGACGATGAAGCGTCCGGCCGCCGAGCGCAGCTGTTCCTGCTCAAGGCGGTCGCGCAGTCGCAGCACCCGCTCGCTGATATCGGCGATCACGGCCACCACGCCCTCAATCTGGTCGTCGTCACTGGATACCAGCAGGTTGGTGCGCACGGTCACGAACTTCTCCACGCCGCCCGGCTTAAGCGTCAGCTCGATGGTTTGCGGCTTGCCGGGGTTATAGATGGCCTCGAGCATGCAGTCATTGAAGGTATCCAGCCCATCGTGACTGAGAAAGGTGTCGGCAAAGGTCTTCCCAACCGCGCCCCGGGCGGTCACGCCCAGCAGGGATTCGGCCACCGGGTTGATCATCAGGATGCGACCTTTGGGGGTCAGGGCGATGACGCCATCCTTGATGCTGTCGAGAACATCCCGCGCCATGGTGGGCGGGAGAGATAAGGACTCATGCATACTGGGGTAAGGTCTGAAACAAAGAATCTGAGGAAGAAGATTTGAAGACCATGCGGTCTTGGCGCATGATCGCCGGATGGCGAATTATCCCACCATGCCAAATGTGCGTGCCACCAAATAAAGCCGGCAGCGGGCGCCAAGACGGTCTCGGTTTCAACCTCTGGATGTCGGCTCGTCAAACCCTTGTCGGTCTATCCATTCAGTGGTCTTGCGGCCTGTTGCTTGCCGCCCTGGTGTCCGCGCCAGTCGCGGCCGCATCGGCGCCAAGCGCGCAACCCGGCAGCCAGCCTGGCCTGCTCGTCGATGTGGTACCCGTCGAGCCACGCACCCGTGTCGAGCTGAAGCAGATTTTTGTCGGCCGGGTGGAGGCGCGTCAGCGCTCCGAGTTGGGTTTCGAGCGCGGTGGCCGTTTGACGAAACTTTTGGTTCGCGAGGGAGACCAGGTCGCGGCCGGTGATTCCCTGGCGCGCTTGGATAAATCTTTGTTACTCGCCGCGCGTGCCGAACGGCTGGCGGAATTGGCCAATGCCAAGGCCGAACTGGCGCTGGCCGAAGCCACCGCCCGGCGCTACCAGGCTTCCGTCGCCGATGGCGCGGTGACGCATCAGGCCTTGGACGAGGCGCGCGAAGGGGCCACGGCCGCCGCCGCGCGCGTGCAGCTCGCGCAGGCACGCATCGACGCGCTCGATCTGGATGTGACCAAGACCGAGCTGCGCGCGCCTTTTGCCGGTACCATCATCGCGCGCCTGGCCGATACCGGTCGCGTGGTCGCTGCCGGCAGCCCCATTGTGGTGCTTCAGGAGGACAGCGCGCCCGAGATTCGCATCGCGGTTGCCGGCGCGCTGGCCGACCAATTGGTTCCCGACGCGCATTACCCGTTGCAGGTGGGTGATCAGGTTTTTACGGTCCGTCTGCGCGCGCTGCTGCCGGTGCGCTCGGCACTCAGCCTGACGGTTGATGCACTCTTCGAACCGACGGAGGAAGGCACGGCCCCAAGGCCCGGCACCCCGGTGGAACTGCATCTGACCAAGCAGGTTGCGGAGGACGGCTTCTGGCTGCCCTTGGCGGCGCTCAGCGCAGGTGATCGCGGTCTGTGGCGCGCCTTGATGGCTGCGCCGTTGGATGACGCCGCGCTGGACGCCGGTCGTCCTGAGCGTGCCACCCTGGTGGCCCGCCCACTGCAAATGCTACATCTCGGTTCGGCGTGCGCCTTTGTGCGGGGTGCCCTGGGTCGCGGCGACTGGGTGCTGGCCGGCGGTGCGCAGCGGGTGGTGCCGGGTCAGTCGGTGCGCACGCGCGCGGTACCGGATCCTTGCGCGCCCCCGCTCGCGACAACGGCGGACACTGGCGCCGCCCCGCGGCCATGACACCGGCGGTCGCGCTGCTGCGCAACCGCCACCTGCTGATTCTGGCGATCCTGCTGCTCGCGCTCGCGGGACTGTCGGCGTGGAGCAGTCTGCCGCGCATCGAGGATCCGCGCATCGTCAGCCGCTATGCCTTTGTGGTCACGCCCTACCCTGGGGCGAGCGCGGCGCGGGTGGAGGCCTTGGTCACCAAGCCGCTCGAGGACGCAATCCGCGAGGTAGCGGAAGTCAAGGTGATCGATTCGACCTCCAGCGGCGACCTCTCGGCCATCGGCGTCGAGCTCGACGATGCCGTCACCGCCGCCGACAACGAGCGTGTGTTTTCCGAACTACGCGACAAGCTCGCCGCAGCCGCCGCCACGCTGCCTGCGGGCGCGGGGCCGCCGCTACTGGACTCCGAGCGCGGTGCGGTGGCCTTCTCGCTGGTGGTCGCGCTCGCCTGGACGGGAGCGGACGCCAACGCGGCGCACGCCACTCCCGCCCCATTGGGTCTGCTCACGCGTCTCGCCGAGGCGTTGGCGGATGATCTGCGCGCGCTGCCCGGTACCGAACGGGTGGTGCGCTTCGGCGCCGCCGAGGAGGAAATCCGCGTCGAAGTGCAAGCGGCAGACCTGGCGGCCGCTGGACTCACCCTGGAACAACTCGCCGCGCGCCTGTCCGCGGCCGATGCCAAAGCCCCGGCCGGTGCGGTCTATGGCGACGGCGCTCGCTTGCGACTCAGTGTCGCGGGTGAGCTCGACAGCGTGCAGCGCATCAGCACCGTGCCCGTGCTCGCGGCCGATGGGCGGCTCTTGCAGCTCGGTGATGTCGCCAAGGTGCACAAGACCTGGCGCGAGCCGCCGATCGCGATGGCCGCCGCCGACGGTCAGCGCGCCATCTTGCTCGGGGTGCGCACGCGCGCGGCGCTGGATCTGCACGCCTGGTCGGAGGCCGCTCGCGCGCGCGTCGCGGCCTTCGCCGCCACCCTGGATGCCAGTCCGGCGGACGGCGACCTGAGCGTGCAGGTGCTGTTCGAACAGAATCGCTACACCAGCGCGCGCCTGGCCGAACTGGGCGGCAACCTGCTGGCCGGCGCCCTGGTGGTGATGGCCGTGGTGTGGCTCAGCATGGGCTGGCGTCCGGCGCTGATTGTCGGCACCGCCTTGCCGCTGTCGGCCGCCGTCACTCTGCTGGGACTTGATCTGGTGGGTCAGCAAATTCACCAGATCACCATCTTCGGCATGATCATCGCGATCGGCTTGTTGATCGACAACGCCATCGTGGTGACGGATGAGGTGCGCAAGCAGCGTGCTCGTGGACTGACGCCGGATGCCGCCGTGGCCGCTGGGATCCGGCATCTGTTTGGCCCGCTTGCGGCCTCCACCTTTACCACGGCACTGGGATTCATGCCAATTCTGTTGCTGCCGGGCAATGTCGGGGATTTTGTCGGCCCCATCGCCACGGCGGTGATTCTCGCCTTGGGCGCCTCCTTTTTGATCAGCATGAGCCTCATCCCGGCATTGGCTGGCCTGTCGGGGCCGTCAAGCACGGCCGGCCAGGCCGCGCGCTGGTGGCGGGATGGCCTCAGCCATCCGGGGCTGGCCGCCGCCTACCGCGCCCTGCTGACCGCACTGCTGCGCCGCCCGCTGCTGGCCGCGCTGGCCTGCCTGCCGCTGCCGCTCGCAGGCATCCTGGCCGTGGGTCAGATGGGGTTGCAGTTCTTCCCGCCGGCGGATCGCGACCAATTCGAAGTGCAAATCTGGAATGCTCCGAGTGCTTCCATCGCCGACACAGCCGCCGCGATGGCGGCCGCCGAGACCGCGATTCGCGACGCTGGTGCCGTGCGCCAGTTGTTCTGGGTGGCCGGGGCCAGCTCGCCGCCGGTGTATTACAACCAGCTGCGTCTCGAGGACAACAATCCCGCCTATGCGCGCGCCACGGTGACCGCTACCTCGGTGGCGGAGGCGCGTCGCCTGGTCGCGGTGCTACAACAGGAGCTGCCGGAGCGGTTTCCAACCCTGCGCCTTGTCGTGCGTGCCTTCGGTCAAGGGCCACCCATTGCCGCGCCCATCGCCTTGCGGCTGCTGGGGCCGGATAGCGATGAGCTGAGACGCCTCGGCGAGGAGGTGCGCGCGCTCATCCATCGCCTGCCCGAGGTGACCGAGAGTCGCGCCAGCATCGGCGACGCCCGTCCACGGCTGACGTTGCATGCCAATGAGCAACAGGCGCGTCTCCTGGGCATCAGCCTGAACGAGATCGCCAGCCAGTTTCGCGCCGCGCTGGACGGCGTTGAAGGTGGCCAGGTCCTCGAAGACGTGCAAAGCTTGCCGGTGCGGGTGCGCTGGGCGGGACCGGAGCGCGCCGATCTGGCGCGGCTCGCGACCCTGCCGCTGATTCCTACAGAGGCCAACCGCGCCCAAAGCGATGCCACTGGCGATCCCATGGGCGGCGTTTGGATCCCTGCAGCAGCGCTGGGCCCGCTCAGCCTGGAGCCCGAAATCGCTTCCATCACTCGCCGAGACGGCGAGCGCGTCAACATCATTGAGGCCTGGCTGCGGGCAGACAGTTTGCCGATCGAAGTGACCGCACGCTTGCGCCAACAGATCGCCGATGCCGGATTCGCGCTACCGAGCGGCTATCGCCTGGAATTTGCCGGCGACAGCGAAGAGCAAGGCGAGGCCATCGGACTGTTGCTCGCCTATGCGCCACTGCTGGGCGCCCTGATGCTCGCTACCCTGGTGCTGGCGTTTCGCAGTTTCAGCCTGGCCGCGCTCATTGCACTGGTGGGCCTGCTCTCGGTGGCGCTGGGCATGCTTGCGCTCTGGCTGAGCGGCTGGCCACTGGGGTTTAACCCGGTGCTGGGCAGCGCCGGGTTGATCGGGGTCGCCATCAACGACAGTATTGTGGTGTTGGCGGCGATTCGCGCCCATCCTGCTGCAGCCGCAGGCGACATTCCAGCGATGGTCGATGCCATCAACGGTGCCACGCGACACATCATCTCCACCACCCTGACCACGGTGGGCGGGTTTCTGCCGCTGATTCTGTTCTCCGGTGGCGCCTTCTGGCCGCCACTGGCCATTGTGATCGCCGGCGGTGTCGGCCTATCCTTGCCACTCGGGCTGATTTTCGCACCCGCCGTTTATCGCTTGCTGGTGCGCACCGGCTGGGTGCGCCATTCGCAAGTGAGTCAACAGGGGATTTGAGTTAGCGTCCTGCATTGCCCTTGTCTCGATCTCGTTTTTTGGTTCCGACTGGGTGTCTAGGTCGCTAGCCGCTCTAGGAGTGACCCGAAAAGAACCGCTCATGCCTCCCGATCGGATTCCACGAGGAGAGCATCGATTGAATAATCAGCAACGAACTGGCCACGCAGAGCTTGTTCTTCACCCTCAGCCAGATGTGCCCGGAGAGCGGCCATCTTGCTGTTGCGTTCCTCCAAGTGCCTCAACGCGTCGCGCACGACCTCACTGGCCGAGCCATCAAGGCCGAGGTTGAGCCCCATGCAGCCTAGACGTCCAGAATCGGCGAGGCGGTGGCGCGCAGACTGGTGTCGATCGTTCGGCATTCTTCAAGCTGAGAATTGACCAGGAATATCGCCATTGGTCAGAAGGCTGGTCTGGCAGTGCAATGGGAGACAACAAAAAATGGGCAACTTGCCGACAGCTAGGCAGCATTTCGATTGTTATTGTCGAGCGGGGCTGGCCCGCTCCAACGGGCTAGTCGATTAACCTCCCGCCGCGAGAGGCGCCGGACGCTGGCCGGCGCGGTCGGCGATGGCGGTTTTCAGCGCATCGGGGCGGCTGCCGATCCAGTTCTCTGCCGGCACCAGTTTCAGCAGGCCGAGGCTCTCGAGGCGTTTGCGCGTGGCGGGCTGGGCGCCGGCAAAATACACCCGGCAGCCGTGGTGACTGGCCTCGATCACCGTGGTCTCGATCGCCATGGAGCTGGTCACGCCCATGTGCGGGACATCGGTGAGATCGACGATCAGGCTGCGCGCGTGGGCAATGTCGGTCTGCTGCCGGGTAATGGCCTTGGCGGCGCCAAAAATCAGCGGGCCGCTCAGGCACAGCAGTGCAATGCCATTGTCAGGATCGCCGATGATTTTCTTCTCCTCGTTGGTTGCCTTGGGGCAGTCCATGTCCGCCGCGTTGGCGCCGCCGCCGAACAGGCGCACCCCTTCTGATTGGAGGTCAGCCAGGCGGCGAATGGTGAGGATGTTGGCGACGAACAACCCGATGCCCACGGCGGTGATGAGGTCGACAAAGACTGTCAGCGCGATCACACCGTACATGATGAGTGCACCGCGTAAGGAGACCCGATGCGCACGGCGCAGAAAGTCCCAGTCGATGATGTCGAGCCCGACCTTAATGGCGATGCCTGCCAGCACCGCAAGCGGAATGATTGAGACCAGGCCTGTGGCCCAGAGCACGACCACGGCGAGAATGACGGCGCGCGTCAGGCCGGAGAGGGCTGTGCGCGCCCCGGTCTGAATATTGACTACTGTGCCCATGGTTGCGCCCGCACCCGGCAGACCGCCGAACAGGCCCGAGGCCATGTTGCCGATCCCCTGGCCAATGAGTTCTTTGTCAGAGTCGTGATGGGTGCGGGTCAGGCTGTCGGCGATGACGGAGGTGAGCAGCGCGTCGATGGAGCCCAGCATGGCCAGGACCAGCGCGTCGACCAGCATGCTTTGCCACAGGTCCGCTGTCAGAGTGGGCAGATGCAGCGAAGGGACTCCGGAGGGGATGGCGCCGATTTCACGGTAATCACCGCTGCCGATCACCAGTACGGCGATTAGCGTGCCGGCCACCAGCGCGAGCAACTGCGGCGGCAGCAGGCGGCGCAGGCGCTTGGGCATGAGCAAAAGAACCGCGAGCGAAATGCCGCCAAGCAGCAGTTCATCGGGCCGCAAGGTGGCGGCGAGTTCCGGTAATGCCTGCAAGGAGCCGAGTACGCCGCCGGACGGCGTCGGATGGCCGAGCAGGACGGGTAATTGCAAAATAATCAGAATGAAGCCAATGCCCGACATGAAGCCAGAAATCACCGTGTAGGGCATCATGGTGACATAGCGCCCGAGCTTCAGGATGCCGAACAGGATCTGAAACAGTCCGGCGAGCATCACGGTGGTGAAGGCGATGGCCATGCCGCCTTCCGGGTTCGCGGCCATGATGCTGGTGATGACCGCTGTGATCACCACGGTCATGGGGCCGGTGGGCTCGGAGATCAGGGTTGGGGTGCCGCCAAACAGCGCCGCGAACAGCCCCACCAGCACGGCGCCATAAAGACCTGCCTCGGCGCCGGCACCAGAGGCCACGCCAAAGGCCAGGGCCATTGGCAGGGCGACCACGGCAGCGGTGACGCCGCCGAAGAGGTCGCCGCGCAGATTATTGAAGCGAATGGTGTTGAATACGCGCATGGCGAGTTCCTTGTCCTGACCTTAATCTTGGCTATCAGCCCGGCGAAACCCGCTAAGTATGGCGACTTCGGTCGTTCCTGAATAATCGCTGGTGACAATACCCTGGATCAGCGATTGATGATGGGTCGCACGCGCCGCCGTTCCCGGCGGCGTGGGGATGATTATCAGATCTCGGCGACGACCTTGTCGTAGAAGGCCAGAAAATCGTCCGGGGTCTTGCCCTCGCGCCATTCGATCGCCGCGCGCGGGTGCTGGTTGAGCTGCCCGGTGATGTTATAGGGCACCAGCGGTCCCCACTCGATCTGCTCGCGCAGCGGGATGACGTGATGCTGGATCACCTCGATAATCGGGCGCACGTCGAACTTGGGGTTGCGCAGAAAGCCCAGCAGCAGCTCGGTATGGCAGTTGCCGGCGCCGCGGCCCATGCCGAAGATGGTCGCGTCGACGCGGTTGCAGCCAAGGATGATGGCCTCGATGGTGTTGGCAAAGGCGAGCTGCAGATTGTTATGGGCGTGAATGCCGATGTCCTTGCCGGTTTCCGCCATGGCCGCGGAGTATTTGCGATAGAGCCGATCGATCTGCTCGCGATACAGGTAGCCGAAGCTGTCGACGATGACCATGGTCGAGGCGGTCGTGGGGGCGACGGCCTCAAGGACGGTGTCGATTTCCTCCTCGGTGATGTTGGACACTGCCATCAGATTGGCCGTGGTCTCATAGCCCAGCTCATGGGCGTGGGCGATCATCTCCACCGCCTCAGAGACCTGATGGGCGTAGAAGGCGACCCGGATCACATCCAGCACGCTGTCGGGGGCTGGTAGCAGCTCGGTTTCCCAGTCGCTCTTGCCGGCGTCAGCCATGGCGGCGAGCTTCATGCCGGTGCTGGCGCCGTCATGGTCGCCCACCACGCGGCGCATATCCTCCTCGTCACAGTGGCGCCAGGGGCCGAACTGCTTCTTCGGGAAAGTCTTTTTCGAGTTTTTGTAACCGATCTCCATGTAGTCGAGCCCGGCTGCCAGGCAGGCCTGGTAGGCGGCTTTCACGAAGTCATCGGAAAACTGGTGTGCATTGATCAAGCCCCCATCGCGCACGGTGCAGTCGAGTACCTTGAGTTCGGGGCGATAGGTGATCCAGGGGGCTTTTTCGGACATCGGGGCTTCTCCAGACACAAAATTGGGCAGGCAAAGACAGGCCAAGCCGCGATCCGCGCCAGTCCGGGCGAATATTTTGGGCCCATATTCCGGGCGCGGTGCAGAGCGGCGCGGGCGGGGTGTCTGCTTAGTCTAGCCCAGATGCCGGGCGGGAATCCAAACGGCACTGCTGAACCCGATTGCGCCCGGCCTGTTTGGCTTGATAGAGCGCGCTGTCCGCCGCGGCGATTAGCTCGTCAGGGGAATCGGCATCCTGCGCCGGGAAGCAGGCGAGCCCGATGCTGATGGTGACCTGCAGGCGCAGCTTTGCCGTCTCGACGACCTGATCAGCTACCGCCTCGCAAATGCGCTCGGCCAGCGCACGGGCCGCCTTGCCGTCGGCGCCCGGCAACAGAATCAGAAACTCCTCACCGCCATAACGCAGCACGATATCGCCCTGGCGCGACAAGCGTTTGAGCGTTTGCGAAACCTCCACCAGCACGCGGTCCCCGATCAGGTGTCCGTGATCGTCGTTGACGGCCTTGAAGTGGTCGATGTCCAGCATCAGCAGGCTAAGATCGCTGTCGCTGCGGTTGGCGCGTTGGAATTCCTCGTGCAGCCGTGCCATGCCGAAACGGCGGTTATACAGGCCGGTCAGCGGGTCGATGACCACCAGATGCTGCAAATGATGGTGTGCCTGGGCATTGTTCAGCGCGAGCGCGAAGCTCTGCTGAAAGAGCGTCATCATGCGCCGCGCATGTTGGCTGAACTCATGCGCGCGCGCGAGCAAGAACAGCCCCAGTGCCACCCCTTTGAAGGCGAGGGGAATCAACACCAACTGGCGCGGGCGAAAGCGGGTCAGCACCGCGTCGATGGCGACATCGTCCGGTAGGGTGACGGTCACCGCGTGGTTGGCCGCCAGGCAATGGCGCACCGGCTCGCTGGCGGATGGATCGGTGAGGCCGTGAATGCCGCGCTGCGCGGTCAGTGTCAGTTCGCCTGCCTGCTCGACGATGACCGCGCCGGCATCGGCCTGGGTGTGCTCGATCAGCCGATCGAGGGCCTCTTCCGACATGGGCTCGAGTTCCAGCTTGCCGGTTAGGCGATGGACGAACTCGTTCACCGCAGCCTCGACCGCGTGCGAGAGCAGGAGCGCGTCGACTAGGTCGTTGAAAGAGCGTGCGATTTCTCCGATCTCGTCAGCCGAGTCGATGGTGAGCTGGCATTTCTCGGGGGTGCATTGCTGCCAGTTGTTGGTGTCGGTGGCACGGCGGATGGCGGCCTCGACCTTGCGGGTTTGTTTTGAAAGCCGCCGCAATCGCGGTGCCACCACCCAGCGTGCGACCAGGAAATTGGCCAGGGCCACCATCAGACCCGCGGTCAGGCAGGCCAGCCGGAACCGCAATGAATAGACCTCTTCGGCTGGAAAGCCAAGCCAATGCATGATGAAGGGAAACAGCAGACCGATCGCCAAGCCGAGACCGGTCATCCATGCGACCATGTCGTAGCAAAGCTTCCGCGTCAGCTTTGGTAGCACCATACTCATCAGCCCCGCCTCCTTTGTTAGCGACGCTGTTGCCGCGTCCTTATCTCATCATGTCGGTTGTACTTTGCTACAGCTTGTGATGTTGTTCCGTACAGTGAACACGCTGCCATCGCTGCGGACTATAGCATCGAAATGAGTTCCACTAAAGTGTGCAGGGGAAAGAAAACGGCAAATCAGTCATCGATAAGTATCTCATCAATAAAGCAAATTAGAACATAAGAAAAGACTGATTCATTAATCCGCTGTGATCTTGAAAAATAGCCGGAAGCCGCAACTGTCCTGTCGCTGTCACTGTTTTCACTAGACCCTGATGAGGTATTGCTTTGCGCAATTGCCTGATAACAGTGCAAGCGTCAAATCAACAAGACATCATGAACACCAAAGGAGAACGGCCCATGTTTACTCGGCGGCTTTTTTTAACCCTGCTTTTCAGTATGCTTGCGAGCGGTATCGCGCATTCAGAGACCGCCTATGAGCCGCAAAAAGTGGTCTATCACGTCAACTACTACGACCCTCAGCTACAGACAGCGGCGCTGCGCAACATTCAAAATCACATCAACGCTGTTGGAGCCGACAAACTTGAGGCCAAAGTCGTCATGCACGGCGATGGCGTATCCCTGGTGCTGGACCCTGACTATCTGGAGGACACGAAGATGAAATCGGCCAGTGCCGATGCGAATATGCAAGCGCGAATCGCTGGGTTAAAGTCCCAGGGAGTAGTCTTTGAAGTGTGCGCAAACACCTTGAATGGGCGCGATATTCCACGGGATGCGCTCTATGATGTGTCCGACTCCGACATCGTGCCGAGTGGCGTCGCCGAGCTTGGGCGGCTTCAGCAGCAAGGATTTGCTTACATCAAGCCTTGAAGGCAGGCACAGAGCGCGTCTGGATCGGCAGCTACGCCAGCGGACCGACCCACACCCCCAGCACCAGTATCAGGCTGGAGGTGACAGTGATCAGGATATTGTCGTCAATCGGTCCGAACTCGTAGCGTTCCACGATAGTCGCGACAACGGCCGAGAGCATCCCCCACAATGGAATTGCCGGTTGGGCATGGAGGCCCACCACATAGCCGATCGGCACGCACAGCAGCAGCATGAAGACATTGCCCACCGGGCTCTTTGAGCGATGGCGGATCAGCGCATTGCGTGCGATGCCCGTCACCCCGTCGCCAAAAGCCATATAGAGCGCCGGCAGAATGGCCAGCGAGGGCTCATTCAGTAGCCACCAGAGCGCGGAGACCGACAGCGCCCACATGAGCGCGAACTTGACGTCGTTTTGGTTCTCCTGTGTCTGGAACCAATAAAACCGCCAGCCGCTGAGGTGTGCGGCCCAGGTCAGCGCGGTCAGGAGTAACCCTGCAACCAAGGGTACCCAGGGACTGGTGAAAACCAGCGGCACCGCCAGCGACCCAACCCCGCCGGCGGCCATGTGCACGATCTTGCGGTTGTAGTAGACCGCCCGAATCGGCTCCATGCCGCGCGCGACCATCCAGCGATAGGGCAGGATGGTGAGGAACAAAACGCCCAGCACATAGAGGCTGAGCAGCAGCGCCCAGAGGAATTGGGACATATAAAGCCGCCTTGCGAGGAGAGAGGGTCGGTTGAGAGTGAAATCTCGTTGTGGCCGATGTCTGACATGAAGAGCCCCGCGTCTGATCCGCGGGCCCCGATACCCTGGGAAGTCCGCAGGGTTTCAGGAAGCGTGCCCGAGGAAACGCGGGGCTCGAGTGCGGGCTAAAGCGCCTCGGCGAGGCGCTTAGGTCGCGGGGGATTAGTCCTTCGACGATGATTGGGCCGGTGCGCTTTGGTACGGATAATACCCGGAGTATGGATAGGCATATCCGCCATAAGGATAACCGTAGTACGGGGTGTAACCGCCATAGTAAGGCGCATAGCCGCCATAGTACGGATAGTAACTGCCGTAATAGGGATAATAGCCACCATACCAGGGGTTACCGCCCCAGGGGCCGCCGTTCCATGGCCCGCCGCCCGACCAGGGCCACCAGAACGCCTGTGCTGGCATACTGGCGAGCACGCCAGCGCCGGCGATCAGGGCTGCCGCGAAACCGAGCTTAAGTCTATTGGGCTTGGGTGTTTTGGTCATAACTTAACCCTCAACAGTGAACGGATTAAACGACAGGGACCTCGGCAATGACCGGGTCCCGCTGTATTTTATAGCGCGACCGTCGGCTTGCTTCAAGTCGCTCGCGTGCGGTTAGAGTCGCGACTGACGCTGCCAATACCCGGTCATTTCCAGATAGCCACGGCCGATTTCAGCGGGCCTGGCGCTGTCTTCTCCCCTGTCAGCTTGCTCAAGCACCTGAACCGCGCCCTCCCAATAGATGGTCGCGGTGGAGCGGCGCGCGTCGAGCTCCTGGTCGTCCATCAGTGGCACCAGGCGCAGGCGCTGGCCGGGTAGATCCAGTTTCCATTCGATCGGGTAGCGGGTTCCGGTGCGCGACGATTGCCAGAAGCGCTCGGGCGTGAAATCGATCTCATCCGGCATCAGGATGCGGGTTGGCTGCCCGGGGCGAACCAGAGTGCCGCCGGCCCAGAGCTTGCTTCCATCGACCTGGCGCATCCGATAGGCCATCAGCGAGCCCCCGTCGTTCAGGTTGATGCCGATCCAGTCCCAGCCCGCCGCCTGCTCGGGCAGATAGGCGGTGGACCATTCATGGTCTAGCCAGGCGTGTCCGGTAACGGCGCGCGCTTGGTTCTCGGCGGCTTTCGGCCCGCTGTCAGCGCCGGTTTTCGTGTCCGTGGCGGACAGGCGCAACTCCCCGGTCACCGCGAGCTGGGGGCGACTGTAATAGTAACTTGCGTCGCTCGGGTCAGGGCTTTTCTGACTGAACCCGTCGCGGCCATTGAGCACGGGCGGGGCGGGCGGGGTCAGGCGCAGGTCGAAGGCGAAGTCATCGGCCTGGATGCTGGCGTGATAGCTGTCGGTGGTCGGGTCGCGTTTTAGCGCCCAGTCTTGAATCCAGACGTGGGTGTCCTCGCGCGACAGCCCGGCCAGCGGCGGCAGCTCGCGCGCGGCGCGCTCGTCATGCAGCAGGTGGCCGGTGTCCGGATCGGCTAGTGCGGCATGGGCGAGGATCAACTGCCGGGGCGCGAAGCGGCTGGGATTATCAGCGCCGATGCCGGTCGCGGAGCGAAAGAATGTCACCTGAAAGCCGCGCTCGCGGCCTTGGTCGTCGGTGAGCCAGCCGGTGATGTACCACCATTCGGTGCGGTAGCTCGGATGGGCGCCGAAGTCGCGCGGGAAGCTCAGAGCGCGCTCGGGGGTCACCTGGGTGAAGTGGCCGGCATCCTCGGCGATCGCCGGAACTGTCGGCATCCACAGCAGTATCGAGACCGCTATCCAAGCCGGTATCCAGGACAGAACCGCGCACAGAGCCGGGATGCGTGCGATCGGCGCGGCCAGGGACCGTAATTGGTTCGCTATCCCGCGAACCCGGCGGTTCCGGTGCCGCGACTCGGTGCGACCGGCTCTCTGGTGCTCGGAATCATGCCATCGAGGTCTGGCAAGGAAGGTTTTGGGTCGCGCCTGCTTCATCACCAATCCTCCCGCACCGCCAGCACCGCGTCTTGTCGCATGGCCTGATTGCCGGCAACCCGCGCTGCGGCAGCAGCCAGCACCACCATGGTTGTCGCGAACAAGGTCAGCAGCACCACCGGCACCGCCAGCTCCATGCTCCAGTGGAAGCTCTGGCGGTTGATGACCTCGATCAGCACCCAGGCGATGCCACCGCCGGCGATCAGACCAACCAACACCGAGAGCAGGGCGCCGAGCGCCGCCTCCAGCCCCAGCAGCCGGCCGATGTCGCCCCGGTTGAGCCCGAGATGACGCAGAATGCCAAATTCCTTGCGCCGGCTGCTCGCAAGCGCGGCAAAGGTGGTGGCGATGCCGAACAGGCCAATCAGCACCGCCACGCCTTCCATCAGATAGGTGACGAGAAAGGTGCGGTCGAAGACGGTCAGGATCATCGCGCGCAAATCGCCGGGCAGAATCATCTCGCTGACCGAGTCGCCCAGGGCGGTGCGAATGCTGTGCATGATGGCTTCCGGATCGGCGTCTGGCGCGAGCATAAGTCCCAGGTCGTTGGTCAGGGTGTCGCCGCTCAGTGCGCGGTAGTCGTCCATGCGGATGACAATGGAACCGTGCTGGCGCGCGTAGTCACGCCAGATGCCTGCGATGGTGAAGGCGCGCAAGGTGCCGCCAAACGGCAGCTCCAGGCGATCGCCGACGCCGAGCCCACGCTGATCGGCCAGCGCCTCGGAGATCCAGGCCGGTGGCAGCGCATCCTCGCGCCTTTGCAGACTGCCGGCCACCAGCGGCAGGCCGCCAGCACCATCGACACGCCGCGCGATCAGACTGACTGCCGGCCCAACGTTTTCGAGCTGGCTGTTCGCGAATTCGCCGCTCTCTAGCTGGCTGTCGCCCTGCTGTTTATCTTTGCGCGAGCTGCGGTCTGGCTGACTGGGGGCAGCCCGGGCGCTATCGAGTCGGACGCTGTCGAAGCGCACCGGATAAAGCTCCCACACGCCGGGCAGGGCGCGCACTTGCTCGACCTGATCGGGTGCGAGAAAGCCGCTGGCGCTGGCGTCCGACGCGCGCAGATAGAGATCGGCCGGCAGCATGCGCGTGAGCCAGTCATCGACCGAGCCGCGAAAGGAATCGACCATCACCGCCATGGAGGCAGCCAGGGCGACGCTGGCGACGACTCCAGCGCCAGCGACCACCGTCTGCCCGGGGGCGGCGGTGAGGCGCGCCTGCGCCAGCCGCGGAATGGGGCCGGCAGCAAACACCAGCCCAAAGCGCAGCCAGCCAAGCAGTCGTGTTACGCCTGGCAGGGTGAGGATGGCAGCGAGCAAAATCAGCAGCACCGCCAGATAGCCGAACACCGGAATGCCCCATACCGGCGGCAGGGTGCAGAGCAGCGCCGCCAGCCCGGCGCTGCCAAGCGCCAGGGTCCAGCGCGGACGGGCGCGATAGGCCTCGGCCTCATCTCCAGCTTTCAGCGCTTGTGCCGGGGCGGTGCGCGCCGCTTCCCGCGCCGGCAGCCAGGCACCGGCCAGGCCGGCTCCCACGCCAAGGGCGACATAACTCAGGGTGGCGAGCCATTGCCAGCTCAACTGCGGATTCAAGCCGCGAAAGAACCCGGCACCGAGATCCCCGCCGACGGCGGTGAAGGCCAGGGCCGCCAGCAGATAGGCCAGTAGTGCGCCGATCAAGCCGCCGAGCAGTCCCAGCAGGGCACCCTCGGCCAGCAGACCGCGCCACAGCTCCGCGCGCGTCAGCCCCAGCGCGCGTAGAAAGGCCAGCTCCTGGCGCCGGCGCACCACCGCGAGCCACTGGGTGGAGAACACCAGAAAGCCGCCGGTGAGCAGCGCAATGGTGGCGAGCATGGTCAGATTGACGCGATAGGCGCGCGTCAGCCCGAGGGATTCGCTCGCGGCCTGTTCCGGCGGCAGCACAGTGAGACCCGGCGGGAGCTGCGCGGCAATGGCGGCGCGCGCCTGCGCCGGCGGCAGATTCTCGCGCAGGCGCAGATCGATGCGGCTCAGCACGCCAAGGCGGGAAAACTGCCACTGGGCCGCGGCGATGTCCATCACCGCCAGTTCCTGCCCGACGCCGGCGGAGGGCACGCTACCGGCGACGCGCAGCCGGAGTTCCTCGGTGCCGGCCTGCAGGGTCAGACTGTCGCCGGGCTTGAGTTCGAGTCGCTCGGCGGCGGCCGGGCTCAGAAAAAGTGCATCCTCGCGCAGAGTCGCGAGCAGATCAGGGGGCGAGCGCCTGGCGTCGGACTGGGGAGCGTCGGGGTCCGGCGCTGGCTCTGACTCTGAATCTGACTTCGGCGCGTTGGCAACGTCGGCATTGGCAGGCTCGGGCATCAGCGCCGCATTCACCGCCGCCAGGCTGAGCACATCAACGCCAAGAATGCGCAGCGTCTCGCGACTGCCCGGCAGCCGCGCACTCAGCTCCAGCACCGGGCTGGCAGCGGCCACCTCCGGCAGCTCGGCAATAGCCGCGAACAGGGCATCGTCAAACCCACTCGCGCCCGCCAGCACTTGCAGATCCGCCTGACCGTTCAAAATCCGCACGCCGCGCTGAAACTCATCCAGAGCACCGCGATGGATCAGCTGCACCGCCAGCCCCAGCGCCACCCCGAGCGCAATCGCCAGCACCGACAGTGCCGTCGGCAGCCGTCGCCGCCACAGGCTGGCGAGAAACAGATGGCGCAGGGTGGCGGTCATGATTATCCCTCGCATGATAACAAGAGCAACTTGAGCATCCTTTGCGGGTCTTCCCGCCTGGTACTGACATATTGGTGCCGAGCGCAGCGCGGCAAGCTCTTCAACCTTCCAAAAAGCAAGCAGCGATCACGATCATCTCACTGATTTCCGACGTGCGTGTCGTCTAAAGGCTCATGGTCCCGGCCACCTCGGATGATGAAGCCACGGGATTCACGGCAGGGGTTAGGACCGGCCCGCAATCGCTCGCCCCGCACCGATCTGGCCAGATTGCATTTCACAGTAAAAGCAATCAAAATTTCCTTTAGGTCAGAAAACGCCTAATAACGGAAATACATGTTTGCATTAACAGACGCCGAGCAAGCCACCTTAACGGCCTTGGGCGCACGCCTTCGCCGTCGCCGCCTGCTGGCCGAGGAGCCACAGTTTCGCGCGGCGGCCCGCATCGGGCTCTCGGTGCCGACCTATCGCAAACTCGAGCAAGGTGACCCCAGCGCGCAGATTGGTGCCTGGCTGCGCGCCATCCGACTCTATAGCGCGCTGGAAGACGTCGCTACGCTGATCCCTGAGTCGCTGTTCGATGCCGACCTCAGTCGCCAGCGTGCCCCGCGCCGCCAATGAGCACCAAAACGGGCAAGCGCTGATGCAACTCTCAGTCTGGCGCCGCACCCCTGGAGGTGCGCTCTTGCTTGTGGGCGAGTTGCGCGTCGCGCAACCGGACCAAGCCGCTGGCGGCCGTCAGCAGGGCGAATTCCGCTACGCGCCGGAATATCTCAACCATGCCGAAGCGCTTGCGTTGGACCCGATCCATTTGCCCCTGCGCCCCGGCATCTTCCCGGCCAGCGCCCCCGAGTCCGGCCTGCATGGCGTCTTCGAGGATTCCCTGCCCGATGCCTGGGGGCGCGCGCTCCTGATTCGCCAACACCGATTAGCGCGGGCTGATCAAGCCCCGGTGCGCTTGCTGGCATGCCTTGGTGGTCGCGGTCTGGGGGCGTTGAGCTATGCGACCGGGGATGCTCCGCCGGCCCCAGAGAGTCGGCCGGTATTGGACATAAAGACGCTTGTCGACGCCGCAGTGCGCTATGACGCCGATCCAGCCACAGTGAACGAGCGTGATCTCGACACTTTGTTCCGGGCGGCCAGCTCACCGGGTGGAGCGCGACCAAAAATCCTGTTGCACGATGGCGGCCGTGCCTGCATTGCCAAACTCGGCTCGACACGAGATCGCGCGGATATGGTGCGCGTCGAAGCCGTCTGCTTGGCGCTGGCGCGCGAAGCCGGCCTGTCCGTGCCGTCTTTTCGCGTCCAGGGCTTCGGCCGCCATGCCGCCTTGCTGGTCGAGCGCTTCGACTGCACCGCGCAGGGGCGCCGCCACATGCTCAGTGCGCAGACCTTGCTCGGCGCGACTGGCTGGTATCAGCTTGGCTACAGCGACCTGGCCGATGTGGTGCGCACCCTTTCCGGCAAGCCCGAGCAGGACATCCCCGCACTTTACCGACAGATGGTGTTCAACGCCATGCTCGGCAATACCGATGACCATCTCAAGAACTTCTCCTTTTATCACACCGGCGCGGCTTGGCGGCTGACTCCCGCTTACGACCTGTTACCCGACGAACCACGGCGCGGCGAGCATGTGCTGCATTTCGGTGCCGCCGGTCAGCGCCCAACCCGTGAGGCGCTGATGAATCTGGCGCGGACCTTTGGTGTCCCCACCATGGCCGCCACGCGCATTCGCGAACAGGTGGCCGCCGCCTTGAGCCAATGGACAGATCAATGCGAGCAGGCTGGGGTTCCGAGCGAGGATTGCCAGCGCCTGGCCGGCGACATTCAGCAGCGGTTGGCGCACTTGAGTGGTTAGAGTCCTTCAGGCAGGGGGATTGGCAGGCCTTACAGGGCCTGCGCGGCCAAGCCAGCGGTTGTCGATGATGCCGAACTTCACCTTTTATGCGCAGGTTTGTTAAGCCGCTAACAGCCAGCTTCCCGAGGTTCTGAAATGCTATTCCCGGGCACTCGGACTAAGATGTTTTCAACAACATCCGCAACCGACTCCATGCCTGCTTGCGCATGAACGGATCTCCTTCCAATGCTTCTAGACAAGAACTAAGATCCCCCGGAACGTCGTTCGCGGGCCAACCGAAGGGATCTCCTGTCAATGCAAAACGCAAACAGCGTCCGATCGAAAACCAGTCCATGCTGGGGGCCGGCGATACGCCCGGTTCGCGTTCGGGGGCGTCAAAGGGGGAGGCTGCGGCATCTTGACCGAGAGTGCTCACATCAAAAGCTGCCGCACCGAAAAAATCACATATACGAATGTCCTGCGGGGGTGATCCGGCAACCAGGATTGAGACCGGTTCGATGTACCGATGTACCACTCCGGCTGCATGCACGGCATCCAAAGTATTCACGATCAAGAAAAAGAGCTTGCGACATCCACACCAATCCAGCGGTTGATCGTCTACCAGGTCAGAGAGGGTTCGACGGGAGAAGAACTCGTTTACGAATACGGTCGCAGTTGGGGTGACCCTGTGATCATATAGTCGCAGAATGTTCGGAGTCGCTGTTTCTTGGAGCGATACCAAGTGGCTCTGGTGAGCTCTCATGACTGACTCCGCAGGTCGGTCAGCTGCGGTATATGGACAGACCTCGATCCGAACCCGCCTTTGCCTAGGCCGGTGCTGCACTCCAATGTATACGTCACGTGGCACCGGGCGTGGTCGACTCTCAAGCAGCTCGACCACCTCAAGGTCGCTGCTGAGAAAGCACGCAACGGGATTTTCCTCGGACAGGTGGCTGATCTCAAGGGCCGCAGCAAGCGCATCTGGGCTCGGGCGACGCTGGCGAAACTCTGCAGCGTCGGTGATCAGTGCATCCTCCAGTTCAGAAACCCTGCGAATCAAGAATCGTGCCCCTAGTGCGGTCCGTCCATGGAAGTTGGCGCCAAGCTGTGTGACGTCACAGGCGTCTGGAACAACGATGCATGACAGGACCTCCGGAATTGCATCTCCCGCACTTAGTCTGGAACTGACCAAGGACTCGGCAACCTTTGCCTTCTTGAAAGCGATGTCCAGTGGGTGAGAAAAGCCTTCCACGGGTATCCATCGGTCTTTGCGTTCATGTTCCCAGCCCGAGGCGCTATCACGGTATCGACCAGGCCACAACTCCTTGGCATCGATCGTAACCAGCTTTCCGCACATCAGAACCAACAGGTCATGCTCGTTTGGCAGGCTGCGGGTAGGATGTGGGAGAATGAGATTATTAGTTACGATTCCATCGATTCGGTCGAAGCCGCCAATCGTCGCCAGAAGAAGGCGCTCGAAATGATTTTGTGGCACACGTGACGATATAACACGCATATTGAACCTTTTTGCCTGATTACCGCAAAACCCAAAAAAATAGTTGGGAATTATCTGGGTGGTTTGACCAACAACAAAGTTGCATCATCCGTTCCAACAGTTTCAAGAGTCCACGAAATAATCTCTCCAGGCAAATCCATGGAGGGAAGCCGAAGAATATCGTCAGCACCGTCCGTTATCAGGGCCAAGCCAAGACAAGTATTCATGAAGACATCGCTGCAATGGAATGTCCTTGACCTGATAGCAGGGGTGGAGAAACCCAACATGTTTGCGGGCGTGTATCCCCTTCTTGGAAGACCGCCTTCGATGATTGGTTTGGGCGCTGAAGCCTGAACTAGCCAAACTTTCGTGTCTCCGGCTTCAGCCACCTTGATGCGACCAGAACCTGCATTCCAGGAGATAGCAGCCGCAGCAGCTCCGAGTCGCCAAGCTTGCCCCTGGAAGCTCGTGCGCAATAGCTCCCCGAGTGAACTCAGTATTGCCTCGGGCTCTGAGCAGTTTGTGAAGGCATTGCCGGCGGCTTCAAAAATCGCCTCTCTTGGCCAGGGTGGGCGTGCCGAGGCTCGGCCAGGTGCACCATCTACAACGAGGGCCACCAATTGCTCTTCCAGAATCTTGACAAAAGCCAAGTCGCAGCGATCGACCGGCGCATTGGGAGAAGTCTGCCAAAGCCGCGCGCACCCTTCCCAACGATCACTCATGCAAGATTTTCTCGAATATTCCAACGACTTCTTTCCAGCCAGAGGGCCGCCGGTCTGGCTCTGATTCAAGCAAGCGTCGGAGCACCTGGCCCAACCGCCTAGCACTTGGGGCGCTCGAGGCCGCCATCTTTCGGGCAAGGCCACCCTGAATTTCGGTAGGAGTGTTAGGCAATGACAGTTCTGGTAGCCAAGACTCAAGCAAAATCAATCCCATAGAGTACATGTCCCCTTGAGTTGTGCCAGGATAGCCGCTCCGGATCTCTGGGGCTTGGTAGGTGGCGCGCAGATCGAGATCGAGCTCATCGACTAGTACCTCATTTCAGCTTAACTTGCGGATATAAGTGCTTCAACTTCACACGCGCTTTGTCGTTGGTGAATTGCCAGTCGACGCCGATTTGGGCCTCGTTGCGTTGTTCTGCCCAGGCGGCGGTTTCGCGGCGAAGCGTTTCGATATCGCCGATGCGGCGGTCTAGGCACTGCTTGGTCATGACACTGAGTTCGATTTCGGCAATGTCCAACCAGCTGCCGTGCTTTGGTGTGTAGTGGATTTCCAAGCGCTCGATCAACCGCCGCGCTTCCTCAGGTGGGAAGGCTTTGTACAGAGAGGCGGGCGTATGCGTATTGAGGTTGTCCCAGACGATAACGACTTTCTCGGCGTCGGGATAGTCCACGTCCAGCAATGTCTTGATTTCTTGGGCTAAATCGATCGCGGTTTTGGTTTCGCGCACACTGACTTTGCGCCATTGCCCCAAGGGTTCTGTGATCATGAAGTTCACCGCCGTACCGGCGCGCTCATATTCATAATCGTAGCGTTCGGGTTGGCCCGGTTGCATCGGCAGGGGCTGGCGTGTCTCGGCAATCAACTGGGTCGGTTGTTCATCAATGCAGACAACTGGCTTCTTGGGGTCGTAGGGGCGGCGGTAGACCTCCAGGACATCTTCCATTTGCGCCACAAAGGCGGCGTCTTCCCCGGGGGGAATCACCCAGCACTTGCGCCGATGCGGTTGGAGTGCGTTTTTTTTAGTGCGCGCATCACCGTGGGTGCCGAGATGCTCTCAACGACATCCAGTTCCACCAACTTCCCCGCGAGTAAATTCAACGTCCAGCGCGCGTATCCGGGAGGCGGCTCGCTACAGGCAATTTGCACCAACCGCGCCTGCTTTTCCCCATCGAGCAGGGGCTCGCAGCTCGGGTGCTCACGTTGCTTGCGTGAAAGCGCCGCTTCAAATCCTTGTTCGACGAACCGCTCGCGAATGCTGAAGACAGTGCGCGGCGCGCAACCGAACGCCTCAGCGGCTTGTGCATCGCTCCAATTCGCCCCTTCGGCATCGACCTTGAGCAATACATTCGCATGTTTGATCTTCTGCGCCGCCGCTTGCCCTTTGCTCACCAGGTCTTCCAACAAACCACGCTCTTCATCGCTGAGACGGACTACATATTTCTTTGTCATAGCGGTATCTCCTTCTGCAATGCTCTAAGAGATACCACTAGCGGCTTGTTTTCGCAACATAAGCCGAAATAAGGTACTAGTGTCAGCACCGAGTAGTCATCATGTGCAGCGAGACCAAGGTCGATCAATACAGTGGCCTCTGGGCGTCCGCCTGGAAGCATAAGATTGCGCGGGGCGATGTCATTGTGTACAAAACCTCGGAGACGTTCATCGATGGCGGCGAGTATCGAGCTGAGACGGAAGCCCAGCCGAAGAACGTCTTCCGAATACCAGGCAGTTTTTGACTGCGATTGGCCAAATATTTCGGCAAGCGTGAGGCCGTCGATCCATTCGCAGACTAATGCCTCATTGCTTGGGCGAGCGAGGAGCCTAGGAATACCCTCTACACCAAGAAGTTCCTCTAGCAAACGCGCCTCACGATCAAAGAGCCTATTGCTGGCCCGTTGGTCGCTGCTGATGGTGTCAAGTAATAGCGTATGCTTTAGCGCATGGCGCTCACCTGTATTATCGTCAAGTACTGGTAGTACAAGGGCAAAGCTTCCTCGTCCAATGTCGAGGTCGTGAAGTCGCGACCAACGACCGAAGAAATGCTTCTTGGCTAGGATGTTATGCAGATACTCTTCAGCCAAATCCGCACGCTCCCGACGAAGATCTAAGCTATCTGCATGACGCAGCCATTCGCAAAGAATGTGGTGCGCAGTCTTCAACTCCCCCTGTTTTTTGGCCGCCCTCGCCACGGCGATGCAACGACCCATGCTGGGCGTCACCATGGGCTCAGAGGAATGTTGCTCAAGAACCCAACGTTCCACTTCCTCCCAATGCTCGAACAGCCAACTCGACGGCACTGCCCGGCCCAACACAGACCACGGAAGCACATCATTAGGAATTGCCGCGAGGCAGCGAAGAATCTTGTCGACGACAGCCGCAGAAGCTACTCCCCCGGGAGAATCTGGAACTAATCCCGCTGCAGAAGCCAATTCTGTCAACGCAAACTCGGGAGAGGGGAGTTCCCCGGTAGGTATTCGACGATTGATAAGATTTCCTAAAGCCGAGAGGCCTGAATCGGTCAAAATCGCAGCGAGCCTTTGGCTCTCCTGTCTTTGAACTAACCAAGCCGTCCAGATTTCATGCATCTCGCCTTCGTCCACCTCACCGATATTGCAGGCAGCCTTTTCGGATGGGGAATGGACGGTGCCATTTATCATTTCCTCATCATCTTCATCATTAGTTTCGGTTCCCTGTTTCGACAATAGGGACCGCAAGGCGCTGTAGTTGAGCCCGACTGACTCGGATTCTGAGGCTACACTCTCTCGCCGGGTATCCTTGACGGGAAAACCTGCTTGGATCAAAAAAGAGTCTTTAGGAGATCCAGAGTTGGTTATCGTTGGCGGAGTCTCCATTGACGGGGATTCTTGAGGGCGTCCTTGTTTCCTTTTGGCAAATATTCCACCAAGCTGTTCGGAAGAAAATTGCCTCAGTTCCGCTACGGGTGTCACAGCTTCAGGGATTTCGCCAGAGAGGTTAGCGAACTCCTGAGCGCCGTTCGCCAATGCATCGACCATGCATCGAGCATCATCAAGCGTTAATGGCTGCGACCACTCTGGACATCGATGCCCTGTTACACGACGGAAAACCTCCTCGACAGTCGAGCGGTTTTCTCCGTATCGAGTGCTCAGAATATGTAGCGAAACTACCGAACCAGCGCGCGTATGCAGGTTTTGCGAATCCTTGCGTTGCGCCGCGGCGGGGTTAGGTAGTGCGTCGACAATCCTTCTAGCATCATCTATATCTAAGGGGCTAGACCATTCAGGGCATTGCCGCCCCGTTAGCCGCTTGAATAGCTCTTCGATAGCTGTACGCTCAACGCGGTATGTTGAGCTCAGAACATGCAAAGATACCACTGAACCAGAGCGGGAAATCAAGCGATCAGTGTTCGCATTCATCTGTGGAGGAGCGGCTACCTGGTTGCTAGGTGATTGTTCGGCCTCAACATCAACAGCTCTCGCTTCATCTTTGCGGCAAGTTCCTTCTTGTAACCCCCCTGCGGGTGACTCTCGCGCTTCTGCCGTTAGAAGCTCCGTTTTGGGTAAATCGCACTCGATAATACCGCCCTTGCAAGTACGGTCTTGCAACGCTTCAACCATCCGTCTGGCATCTTCAATTTCTAGTGAGTGTGTTCATTTAGGGCACTCACGTCCAGTTACTTGGCGAAAAGCTTGTTCAATAGAAGAACGCTCGATACCAAACCTTGCTCCCAAGACTTGCGGCGATACGACGAAACCCGTGCGAGAACGCAAAGGGTCAAACTCCAGTTTCGGCTCTTGTGGTAAGGACACTTCAACGCCCGGTCCGCAGAGCCCACTATTTGCAGTAGGTTCGACTTCGACCCGGTGCTTCAGTATGTCGACAATTCGGCGAGCAGATTCAATATCTAGGGGCTTGTTCGATCGCGGGACATCCGGCCCGATCTTCGCGCGGTAGAGCGTAACTACGTCTGATAAAGGCATAATGTGACGACTGCTTATGACGTCCAGCGACACGATACTCCCTGATCGTGTGCGAAGCGGATCAAAAGGTGCGCCAGGAGGTTTCTGAAAAATACCATCACACTGCTCATTGAGCCCCCGGTATCTGCCGAACGAATTCCCCTCGATATCTCTTAGCGAGAGCCTGAGTTGCAATCCCTCTCTCCGCCAAGTGAGCAACTCGGTAACGACTTCGCTACCATCAGGCAGATCGTCTATGCCCTCCAAGACACAAGCAAGCTCTGGCCGCGAAAGTTTGCCCACAAGACCTGTATCGTTAAGCTCAATAAATACGTCTGTGTTGTCTCGGCCGACCACACGCCCACAGGCAATCGACCCAACCTTCATTCCCCTCATATCTCTTATCGGCGGCAGGCGCTTGATAAATCGTGATGAAACGTGAGCCGAATCTGAGTCTACTGAAGAGTTTTTATTCGGACAATATCGTTCTTTGATAGTACTCCGGCGTCCTCTGGGATACCGTTACTGCGAAGAAACGCATCCAGCCCGGGGGATAGAGTCACGAAAAAGCCAGCATCGCAGACTGAAGAAATCCGGCCGGTTGCAAAACTGCCGGGAGGATATCTATCCGCAAGACATAACCATGGGTTCCGTAGAAGGTTCTTCCGACTCAAACCGATCCGCCGTCTTTCTATGTCAAAATCCTTAATTGTTATTCTTACATTCGCACCGATCTGAAAGAGATTTTTGGGATGCGGAGGCTGCTTTAGCCATGTCATTTCTGATACATGAAGCAGTCCTTCAACTTCGTTACATAATTCGATAAAAACACCAAAATCATTGATGTTTTTAACTTTTCCATTTAGGATAGATCCCGCCGGAAACTCTTTAGCGAACTCCGCCAATGGGTCGATCCGCAATTGTTTAATACTCAAGCTAACTTGTGCTTTTTCTCGGTCGACGCTTAAGACCTGGACCTTTATTTTTTGTCCGGTCTTCAAAATCGCTTCAATATCCGTGCGGCCTTTTATTCGCGAGTAGCTGATTTCATTTTGGTGGAGCAGTCCGGTGATATTACCAATGCTTACGAAAGCTCCGTAATCGACAATAACTTTAACAGTACCAGTCAGAACATCGTCTTCGCAGATGTTATCTAGTTCCGCTTTGAGTTCTGAAGGCTGGAGAATATCCTGCGAAATAACTATATTCCGTCGATCGAGATCAAGTTTTATGATTCTAGCTGGAAAAACTTCGTTTATAAGTTCATTTCTACGAGTTCTCCAGAACTGATCAGATCTAGAGCAAGGAAGAAACGCAGTGATTTGATCTAAGTCAACGAGCTTAAGTTGTTTACCGCGGGGTACGTCATCAATCAATATTTCTGCTTTCCACCCACCTTTGACCACTGAGGTAACCCGCACTGTAATTGGCATGTCATTCTCAAAGCGGTACTGAAGAGTAGCAAAAAAAACCTCCGCCTCTTTCGTAAGAACCTTGATTAGTGGTAGAAGACCTCTTGGAGTGGCTACTGTGCCACGCAATATTGTCTCACGATCAACTACATGAGATTTATCAGCAACAATCTGACTTGTGCATGCGCAATTTCCATCGTCTAGAGTGACTTCATTAGGAAAATCGTGCTCACCACTAAAGCTTAGGCGCGTTCGACGTAATCGCCCCTCCGTTGTAACCTTCAGAGTCTTTAAATTGGCATCTGACTCAGTTACTCGGCCCCATATCCATCCGTATTGCTTAGGGGTATCGTTAAAGAGCCCTTGGCAGCCAAGCTCCCAAAGACATACGGATGGGAGCTGGTTCCAACTGGAAATATGTATTGGAATGCGCTTCCCTACTTCAGGAATGGCTTTCATCCACTTCAACGAAATATACGCCTCAAGCCCGAGAAGCACTACGCATCGATCATCATTATAGCCGATAACCTGCAAAGGAATCGGCACTCGTTTATATGTATCTTTGTATGAACCGAGAAATGGAGCGTATTGATACCATAGTAACAAGCCGACTGTACGTTGATGACCAGAGCCAATCTCTACCATCATGCCCCGATTTGTCATGGAAAGCGTGCGCGCCTCACAAATTATCATTCCAAGGGGATATTGCTTTTTGACTTGCTGCCACTCTGGATGGGTCGGACTCCTCAAGCAGATGAAAACATCAGCGGTAGTCATGTCAACGGAGAGTCGCGCATCCAGAACTTCACCGCTTAGAGGTGTTTTGATTGAACTCCACCCGCGATCTTCTGGAAATACTTGAGGAAACCATCCGAAGAGGTCAACTGTCCACTTGTCTGTGTCGGTTGTTGCAACTCTAACCTTGATGTCGGGTCGAGCACTGGCCAAGGATCGAAGCGAGTAAAGTCGAGCGGCAGACATTCCCCTAGGCAACGGCTCAACATGCGCGCATAACACAACAGGACTGCTTTGTGGATCGGAGACCTTGAGAGCTAGACTCTGACCAATAAAGGGATTGAGGTCTACCTGTAAGAATGAAGCAGGCCAAGGTAGGCCTGATCGATGCACTACGCCATCCTGCATCTTTTCTTTATAAGTGAATTGCCCCAACAGGGTATCGTGCTTTTGGTCATAGCGCGAAATTCTAAGAGAAACTGTTTCTCCTCTCGCTGGTTCTGCGGAATCGGTAGGCTGTTCCGGAAGATTCCACCGAGGATTGATTAGCGACCAACCGCCGCCGGTAAGGGGGAAAATAGCAACAAAGTGATCCGGCTCGACGCTATCAAATACGTTTTGGTCGATCAGAGTTTCTCGCCCGTCAGGTAGCAACACGACGCATTGTTCTTCCAAGGAGGTCAACACTCGGGCAATCGTGGGCTCTAAGGTTGACGCCGAGTGCGCCGAAGCATTCTCTCCCTTTTCATCATCGCTGTCTTCTTCTTCAGTAACTCCACCAAAGAGTTCCAAAAACTCGTCGCTCATATTGGTGCTCCGAGACGGAGGTGATCTTAAGCCAAGGATGCAGCAGTGAAGATTCGATCCCAGGCGAGTTGAATCTCCTCAGCCAATCTCGGAGAACCTTTCTGAATCAAATCGAAGAGGACAGTACGTGCTGACGCTCCCGGGTCGAGTTCCAATGTTCCGAACGCGCGAACTACCCCGACACGCACATCTTCAATATCAGTATCGGAAAATACGGTCCAAAGAGAATCCGCAAGTTGAGGTGTTGCTGCACGGCGCAGCACCCCTAGCGCATCGAGCGCGCGCACCCGTTCGTCTGGCGACTTTTCGGAGTCTTGTGCAACGGCGAGCAGCCTAGGAGAAACAACAGATGCTAAGCGCCGAAGTAATTGGCGCTCGGGATCGGTGAGCGTGCCATCGACAACGGAATCAATAAGGGCATCGACGTTGGCCTCTCCCCATTCAAGTTCCTGGTATCTTCTGAGGAAGGATTGGATCTCTGGGAGGGGGCGTCTTTTGAGCGCGGGCATGTGTTGCTCGACCATATCACGGACTGCTATTGCACCAGAATGGTTATGATTGTGCCCAGCCAAAGTTAGAAGCCCCCTTAATAGAAAACTAGTTGTTCGGGAAGCTTCAGCTGAATGAGCATCCTTGACAAAAGTGATCAGTGCATCGGTTGCCATAACACCGCCACGCATGATCATCTGCATCAGTAGGTGCTCGATTGGGCCACGGCTAAGAGGATTTGCAGCGTGATCTAGCACAAGTTGCGGTACGATAGCGTCTCCGTAACATGCCAACGCTAACATTAGAAAACCCCGCGGCTCTTTTGTGTGATATCTTTCTAGGTACTCTCTATAAAGGACCCCCAGCGTTTGCTCATCCTTGCGAAAATCAGCCGCCAGTTTCGAAAACAGTTTTTTTGCCGCCTTGTGTTCCTCAGTATGAGATTCTTTCCTGGTCATTACATCAGTCAAGTAGGCGATTACCGGCTCGAGGAATTCCGTTTGATTTAGCACTATGACGCGCTCAGCAATCGATTGGCGCAGATCAGGGTAACCGCGCTCCAAGTCGGCAAGTTCTGTTATCTCGGCTTCGTCCACCGGGTCTACATGTCTGACGAGCCAAACGATTCGTCGGACGTTGGGGAAGGGATGGACTTGTCGATCACGCAGGTCATCGCGAATAGTGCGCCGCCACTGTTCCCTGGGCGCATCTAAATAGCAACGGCGAATCATCCATACAACGTCGTCCTCTAGTCGGGATTCTGGCGGTATGCGCCAAGCGAGATCGAGCATTACTAAAGCGGTTTGAAGCTCACGCTTACGCCGTACCTGACGAAATAGGGATTCAATTCTGGTGCGCACAGGGGCATTCGGCGTCTTAGCCATGTCAACCAATGCCTTGCTGAATATGCGGCGTTGATGTGGATGAACGTGCTCAGATGCCTTTCTGAGCTTAAGTATTCGAGCAATCTGATTACCGCGCTCCCGCGCAACCTTCCATTTGCTCATACCGGGGCTCCAGGCTCATTTAGTGGGGGGAGTTGATGCCCGGTCCCGGTTACATCCCAGCCAGGAGCAGTTCCAACCGAGACATCGCCGCGAATCAATCGTCCTGTATTTGCTGAAAGATCCAGGCGTAGCTCTTGATCATCAGTCAGTTCAACCGTCAGTGAGATTGGGGTTTGGGCCGGAAGGATCTCAGGGAATGTCACAACCCGTCGGGCTAGGGGTGAAAGATCTGGTTCAGATTCCTCGGTTGTTGCTTGCGTACCCAGGTAGAGTTCGAGCTCCAACCGGTTATCAGGTCGCGGCATGAGGATGAGTGAAGGATGCTCAGTCGGCGGCATCGGAACCTCCTGCCGGAGGGGAACCAACTCCCGGAATTTATCCCGTGTAACCTTCAGGAATATCCCATCAAAAATGCGTTCGCGAACGTCGAAGCGACCGTCGCCGTAGCCAGCATCGAGACCGGCTTTCCAAGCTGCACCAAGCGCCACTGCAAACATTGGATCACGAATCATTGTCGGTTCTCGGCAAAAGATATGGTGCAACGCTAACTTAACGGGAGGTAAGGTCGCTGAACCCCCAGCCATCCAAACCTTCGTTACATCAAGTGGCCCAAGTTCAAGTTTTTCGTGGACCGATGCAGTATCCAAACTTTCTTGGATCGGTCGAAAGAATCCGAGTTCTGATCGACGTGCATCTGGGTCATCGACTCTGGGAAAGTATTCTTGTAATGCGTCGCGGAGGTCAGTCCCAGAGAACTCGGTGCGCCACTCCGGAACATATCCCAGTTCAGAGACATATACTGATTCAGAAATTGCAGCCCACCGTCCAGCGGGCTCATTCGACAGCACATCAGAAAGACGGTGTTTCAGATCCCGCGCTTTCTGCAAAAACAACCAACACAAGTACGTCCGGTCAGGATCGCTTGTGATCAGGCTATCAAGGGAGCCGAATTGTTTTTCAAAACGGTTCAGCAATAATCCCGCGATATTGAGATCGAAATCATCACCTGCTATTTCGTTGTAACGTGACTGACCCACTACGTCGAAGATCGTCTGGTTTGCTTCTCTGTGCATCCTTACCAGAGAAACGTCTAGCGTGCCGCCTCCAATGTCTATTACTGCATGTAAATCGTGTTTACTTTTGTCATTAGGTACGCCGGCACTGTGAAGTTCAGAAAGCAAAGCCGCCGTCGGTTCGTCAAAAAGCGATAAGGTAGTTGGCTCGAAGCCGGCCATTGCAGCAGCGGTCAATGTTGCCCGCCGCGCCTCGGTTCCAAAACAGGCAGGGATTGTGACGACGACCCGTTCCGGTGCTTGGCCATAGCTGCGGATGAGTTGATCGTGAACAATTTTCAATATGCAGGCAGATACTCGTTCTGGGGTCCAACCAACGCCACCGAATGTCCGAAACCAGTGACGCCCCATGTAGCGTTTGACCGACGCCAAAGTCTGTGCGCCTTTGATAAGAGCTAACTGACGGGAAAAGGCGCCAACGTAAACTCTTCCATCAAAAAACGTCACTACTGAGTCCAGCAATGGTAAGGATCGTGAACCCGCCGGTGGAAAATCGTCGACTGGCTGGAAGATAGGCACAACTTCAGGGGAGGAAGAGTTTGATTGCCAAACCGACAGCACCGTATTTGTCGTGCCAAGGTCTATCCCTGCGCAATAACGTGTCACAGTTTCCCTCCACAAGCACAGGGTTCGATGGCAACGATTCCGGGGATCAGCAACTCCCCTCTAAGGTTTACGCCCCGGCGCATGACTCTGACTTTTTGCAGACAATCGGTTGTGCCACGGCGAAAGGGGACCCCGGCCAGCTGCCAGGCAGGGTTAGGTAGCTTTATCTCAAGAACCGATGCCGGTTCCCCGAAGAATGTCAGATCATCGGTCAGGATTAAACGGCGCCAAGTGCGAAGTAGATCCTTTGCAAGTCCCTGTGCATCTTTTTCTGCGGCTGCGATCTCAATCGCCGGGTCTCCCCGGAGCACGAGAAATGGCTCCACAAGCACCGCCAGGACCTCATGCGGGAAATACCCAGTAACAGCGCCGTCACGTTTGGAAGACGAGTGTTGTTGTATATTCTCGCGCTCGGCGGTAGACGTTTTTGTCGAGAAGTTTTTGGTCGGCGTGGTTTGCTTTCGACTGCGTGCCATAACCAAAAAATTGAGAGGAAGAGATAATTTATCGGTATTTAGAGAGGATGTGGTGGGTACTTCGCTCCAGCTTCTTCGAGACAACGGCCGCCACATGACATGGAAGGCAACCCGGTAGCGGCCCTTGGGTGTTGTGGCTGCATTCCCCGCCCACGCCATGAGTTCATCAACGAGCTCAGAGGCAGCGTTAGGGATGTTTTGATCCGAGTCAAAACCGAGAGCCCCCTGACTTGGGCTTGCCCGCCGCCTGCCACGTCCAAACAGTGAGAAGCCATTGACCAAGTGAACCAGTGCGGCGGAGAGCCTTGGTAGACCCAAATCATCCTCGAGGTTCACGGGTTCGCGGCGCAAAATGTTCGCGAGATAGCCGACAAATTGCTGGCGAGGTTCGTCGGCGTTAAGGCCCAGCTCTGTTGAGAAGTCCTGCCATCGTGCATCGTCCACATGAAACGGCAGGTTTTCACGGCCAGCGAAAACAGTTGTTGCCAAAGGATCGCCGTACAGAAGATTTCCCAGCACAGCAAGCAGCAGCGACCATGCAAGCTCTTCACGTGCAATGGAGGTTGGCTGAGCGCTGTCCTGATCGTACCACGGAGAAGGTAGATTCCTGAGTTCGCTCTGCAATAAGCTGTCCACTATCGGGCTGGCATTCACGATCTTAACTCAGAGGTAGGCTTCTTGGTTGTATGGTGGGCACTATAAGTCTACAGCTTAGAGCGCCTACTGAAGTCGGTCAAGGGTTATCGACCAGTCGATCAGCAAGAAAGGTTTGATGTGTGTCAATAGACGACCAAAATCTTTGCGCTCAAATAAGGTCGGCTTGTTTAAGAAGAAGAGCTTGGTTTCCCGTTAATCTTTTCGTGTCAGGATGTAGGCGGTCTGATCGAGCGAATCAAATTGCGAGGCAAGCATGACCTCATAATCTTGATGGGGCGTGGTCGGTGCTTGGTCCGGAAACTGCTGAAGGAAAGTATATGGAATGCTAAGCAGGCTGGTTGGTAATGTTGAACGAGATGCTTGACCGTAACGAAAACAACACACATCGCCCTTCGCCGCCAAAGGGTTGTGGGGAGTTGATCGTTAGGTTGGTAGTGATTGGTTGCGCATGCCGTCGCCTGTTCAGAGCCAGTTGTCGAGTCGAAATCCGGGAATCCGTCTTATTCCCTCAAATTGTTGGTGATCAGAACCGCGTTCTCGGCCAGCGCGTTGCAGCTCTGCTCCAAACTGAAGCGGTGCGTCTACGATGGCGAAAATGGTGATGTGTTTGGCGGTTGCAGCCATCGACTGTTCTCTGTTGCCATGGGCGCGATATCCACCATCAGTAGCTAGTGGCCGTCCCGTCAGCCCCTGATGACCTGAATGCGGCGCCCGCCAGGGCTGCGCGCGGGGGTGCTGTTGGTGCGCTCGGCGATCGGAGGCTGATCGGGTCTGCGGTCGAAGATCACCAGCCAACCGCTGTCGAGGCCAAGCCCGGCCAGGTACTGGTCGATTTGCGCCAGTCCCGCGTTGAGTGGATCGGTTGAGCCCGGGCGCCAGACCTTCAGCTCAATGCCGAGCGTGACCTCGCCATGGCGCAGACACAGATCCATGCGCCCGGAGCCGATGGCATATTCGCGTTCCAAGGTGCCGCCGCCGTTGACCACCCGGTGCAGGAAGGCCATCAGCACCAGGTGCGGGGCGATCTCATGGTAGGGGGCGCTGGCGAGCAGCGGCTGGCCGTGCTGGCGCCAGAAGGCGAGGAAGGCCTCCATCAGACGATCGGGCACAAGCTGGCCGTCGGTGGCGAGCCAGGTCGGGCTGATGTGTGGCAGGGATGCCTGGGGCGTGTAGGCCAGTATTCGTGGCAGAACCTCGCGGTAGATGGGATTGGCCACCACGAGCCCGCCGGCGGGGTCCTGTCGCAGCAGCCCGAGGTCGAGCAAGTACTCGATATCATCGATGGGGACCTCGCCGAGACTGGTCCCCGCTAGCATTGGCTCGATGACGGCGCGCACGCGCGGCTCGCGCAGCTTGTCGGCGAGTTGATCGAGATGGGTGACACGCGCGGCGATGAGGGCTTCTTTCGCTTGCTCGATCATCTCGCGCTCGATGGGACGGGAGCGATCACGCCCTTCAGGGCGGCGAAAGCATGCCTCATAGGCGAGCGCATTGACCAGCCAGGGTTGGCCCTGGGTCAGCGCCCAGACCCGCTCCTGCGCTTGCGGGGTGAAGATCTGGCCGGTTTCCTGGGTATGCTCGGCGAGCAAATGTTTCACATCCTCTGGTGAGAAGTCCCCCAAGCGCAGCGACTCGGCCTTGATGTTGAAGGCGCTGCCGCCGGTGATGATGTCTTTCTCAGCGCTGGAGTGAATGCGGTAATCGCGCAGATCGCGCACGCCGCAGAGCACCACTGTTTGCGGAAAATGCCTCGGGCGCTGCGTGTAGCCCGCACGCAACTGGCGCAGCAGCGAGATGAGCGTGTCGCCGACCAGGGCGTCGACCTCATCGAGAAACACCACCAGCGGCAGCGCTGAGTTCTGGAATGCGCGCTGAGCCAAGCGAGCCAGGAAGGTGCGCAGCGCGCGCGTCGGGGCAGCCTCCGCCAAGACCTCGCGCGCCAGGGCGGGCAGCTCCGCGTCATCGTGCTCGCGCGCGGCATCAGCGGCGATTGTCTGCACGATGTCGGCCATGGCCATCGTCACATCCTCACGTGCCGCCTGGGCGCTTTCGAGATTGGCGTAGACCGCCCGATAGCGTCCGGCGCGGTTGAGATGCTCCATCAGCGCGAGCAGACAAGTCGTCTTGCCGGTCTGGCGCGGGGCATGCAGCAGGAAATACTTCTTCTGGTCAATGAGTGACAGGATCTCATCAAGATCCCAGCGCGACAGCGGCGGCAGGCAGTAGTGGTCGTCGGGTCGAACTGGACCCTCGGTATTGAAGAATCGCATCGGTGGGGCTGCTTGCCGGGGTGGAGCTCGATGTTCCTTCACTATCAGACATTGCCCGCTGCGATCAAGCCATCGCTGGTCAACCGCAACGTCTTCTGCGCCTTACCGGCGGCGAGCTGGGAGTGGGTGACCATTAGGGTGATGGCGCCGGCGTCGCGGGTGCGCTCGAACAACAAGTCCAGCACGCCTTCGGCGCGTTCCGGGTCGAGGTTGCCGGTCGGCTCGTCGCACAGCACCAGTGCGGGTTCATGCACCAGGGCGCGGGCGATGGCGACCCGCTGCATCTCGCCGCCGGAGAGGTGGCGCGGCCAGTCGTCGGCGCGGTGGCCGAGTCCGACTCGCGCGAGCATGGCTTGCGCGCGCTCGCGCGCGATCTTGTCCTTGGTCTCGAGCAGCCACAGGGGCAGGGCGACGTTCTGCGCCAGGGTCAGGTGCGGCAGCAGGTGGAAGGCCTGAAACACGAAGCCAAAGCGCCGCTTGCGCAGCTCGGCAAAGCTGTCGTCATCGAGCGCCGTCAGCTCCTGCTCGCCGAGATGAATGTGGCCGCCATCGGCCCGCTCCAGCCCGGCGATGCAGTTGAGCAATGTCGACTTTCCTACACCGGACTCGCCGACAATGGCCACCGACTGGCCCGGCTCCAGCTGCAGGGAGACATCGCGGAACAGGGGATGACCAAGGGTTGGGTCGAAGCGTTTGGTAAGACCAGCCAAGCGTAAGGTCATGATGGCATCAAGTGGCTCGGTGTGAATATCTGGCAGCTGGGTTGCCGCAACCGTCGCAGTCTGCGGGCCTTCGGCATGCTGCCATGTTACCCTTCCCGCGCGATGCGCGGGGTTCTGAATTGGGCGAGACTGGCGCGAGCCGTGGTGTCGCGCTTGCAAACCCTTCCGGAATTGTGACCGTGCCACTTTGTCGTCCAATGATCCGAAGCACCCACAAAAGGTGATCGCTCATGGAGCTGAAACAGTTACTCTTCAACCTGACCGTCAGCGAACTCAAGAAGATCCGCACGCATGTGCCCAACGCGGGCAGCAGTCAGCGCAAGGATCAGCTCGTAGCCGCCATCAGCGGTTATCTATTGTCCGACGCGCTCGCGCCCTTGGTCGCCGGGATGCCGGAGCTTGAGCGCCAAGCCGTTGCCGAGGCCGTGCACAACTGGAACAACCAATTCGATCTGATCGGCTTCAAGGCGAAGTATGGTGCGGTGCCGCGTTTTTTTACCTATGACCCCTACGACTGGCTCAGCCGGCGGGAGCCGCTGGCCCCAACCGCGCTGGAGTTGATCTTCTACAATCGCGATATACCCGCCGACCTGGCCGAGCGACTGGCCGCGCTGATCCCGCCGCCTGTGGCTTTCAGTGTTACCACCTGCGATGACGATGCGCTGCCGACCGCCATCGGGGATTCCCCGGACAAGGACGAGCCTCTTGAGCGCGTCGACACTGAGTTCATGGTGCGCGCGGATCTCTCGGCAGTGCTGCGCCTGGTCGCCCAGGGTGGGCTGGCGGTGGGTGCCAAGACGGGGTTGCCGAGTGGCGCCGCCGTTAAACGCCTGACTGCGCTGCTGAGCGGCGGCGACTGGTATGCCGAGTCCGAAGAAATGGCCTCGCCGCGCTGGGCCGGCGGCCCTATTCGCCCGATCCGCGCCTTCGCCTGGCCGGTGCTACTGCAGACAGGTGGGCTGGCCAAGATCGACGGCAGCAAGCTCGCGCTAACGGCCAAGGGCAAGAAGGCACTCGGGCAGCCACTCGAAGAGGTCATCGCCAGCCTGCATGAGCGCTGGCTCGCCAAAGGCAGTCCGGATGAGCTGCGGCGCATCGATCTGATCAAGGGGCAGACCAGCAAGGGGGTGAAGCTCACCCCGCCAGCGGAGCGCCGCAAGGTCATCATCGAGGCGGTCCGCGAAGGCTGCCCGGTCGGTCGCTGGGTGGCGGTCGATGAGCTGTTTCGGTTGATGAAGATAGACGGCTATCGCTTCGAGATCGCTGGCAACCCGTGGAAGCTTTACTTCAGCGATGCCAACTACGGCAGCCTGGGCTATAGCGGCAGTGTCACCTTCGAGCTGTTGGAAGCCCGCTATACCCTGGTCTATCTGTTCGAGTATCTCGCCACCCTGGGGCTGATTGATGTCGCCTACACCCAGCCCCATCAGGCCCGCCGGGATTATGGTGGGCACTGGGGCACGGACGAATTCGACTTTCTCAGCCGCTACGACGGCCTGCGCTATCTGCGTCTGAACGCGCTGGGCGCCTACTGCCTCGGCTTGGCCGAAAGCTACACCCCCCAGCTACCCGAGCGCCCGCCGCTGCTGGCTTTGGAGCCTGATCTGAGCCTGCGGCTGCTGCGCTCGCCGGAGCCAGCCGAGCAGCTGCAGCTCGAGCAGATCGCCCGCGCCGACGGGCCGGAACGCTGGAGCCTGGATGCCGCGGCCATCCTGGCTCAGAGCGCGACCGGTCCTGAGGAGCGCGCGCGCATCCGTGAGTTTCTCGTCGCGTCCATGGCTGAGGATACGCCCAAGGAGCACTTGGTCGAGCTCGATGACTGGCTGGGAAGTATTGCCGAACGAGCCAGTGCGCTCAATGATCTCGGCGCGGCCCGTTTGATTCAGTGCCGCGATGTTGCTCTCGCTGCCATGCTGAGCAAGGATCCCGCGACCGCCGCACATTGCAGTCGTGCCGGTGATCGGCTGCTGTGCGTGCCAGAGAAGAAACTCGCCGCCTTTCGCAAGGGACTCGCCGGGCTGGGCTTCGTGCTACCGGAGCTGAAGCCGTGATCGAGTTCGATGAGCTAGAGGTTACCCTTGAGCTGGCCCTCGACGGCGATCCAGATGCTGGGTTGGATCTTCTGCGGAAACCCGCGGCGGAATGCGATGCCGCCATTGCGAGCTATACCGCAGTCGAAGCTGAAGCCCTGATGCTGTCAGCTTGGGTTGGTTTTCTGCGCGGCCAGTATGCCGACGCAGCCGCCGGTTTCGAGGCGGCTCATGCGGTAGAGCGCAAACGCACCCGCAAGCGCAACCTCATCCTGCCGGGGATTGTTGGCGTACTTCATCTGCTTGCACTGCTCGAGCGCGGCACGCCTGAGGATTTGGTCCGCGCGGAGGATCTGGCCAGAATGGTCCTGCGGATGCGCAACGCCGGCCATCTGCGTTACCTTCACCTCCTCATCGCGGACTTGGCCGTGCTGCTCGCGGGCAAGCGCCGCAAGGAGGATTGCTACGCTCTGAATTTCGGCATGGCGCCTCGCGAGCCCATGCCCCAGTTATTGCAGATGTTGGCGTTGCACTGGCTCGGCGACCGACTGGATTCCAAGCAGCTGTCGACCCTGTCGCGCTTGGCGCACGACGCTGCTGAGAGCGGCCGGGTCTGGTACGCAAACGAGGCCGTCGCCCTGCTGAAAGCCACGGAGTTTGACGGCAAACTGCCCGACTTCGAGCCACCGCCGCAGGATCTTGTCACTCTGACCGAACTGCTGCATCCCAAACCGCATTGGGAGCTTGCGCTCGAGGCGCTTTCGCGACTGAAGACTGACCAGCGCGCCAGCAAGGATACCGAGGACGCGCTGCGCTTGATCTGGCTTTTAGTGCGGCAAGGGCAATGGGTCGGCCTGGAGCCACGCGAGCAAAAACGCACCAAGGGATGCGGCTGGACGCGTGGACGCGCGATCCCGCTCCAGCGTTTGGCGGAAGAGTCCGGAAAAATGGCCCATTTGACCGCCCAGGATCGATCTATCGCTGCTTGCATCGTCCGCTCGGATGCGGTCGGGTACGTCAGCTCGACTCAATTCCACCTGGATTCCGAGCGGGCGCTGCTTGCTGCCGTGGGCCACCCACTGGTCTTTAGGAGCCTCGATGATGGTGAGCCGGTAGAGCTTGTTCGCGGCGAACCGACGCTGAAAGTGACGAAAGGCCGCAATGATATTCTGCTCAATATGGAGCCCTTTCCCGAGGTCGCGCGACATGTCATGCCGATGGACGAGGACGCGCAGCGCATCCGCCTCGTCGAATTCGACGAAAGACACTACCAGATCATGTCTATCCTTGGAGCCAAGGGCCTCTCAGTTCCCAAGAATTGCGAACGACAGGTCCTGAAAAGCCTCGCTGCGGTGGCGCCGATGCTGACGGTGCACTCGGACATCGGCGGCGGCGCCGATAGCGAAGCAGGCGAGGCGGTGCCGGCCGATGCCCGCTTGCACCTGCATCTGAAGCCGATCGGCGAGGGGCTGAGTCTGGAGTTCTTCGTGCATCCCTTTGGCGATGCCGGCGGCCCACAGCTGCGCCTCGGCGAGGGCAGCGCGACGCTCTTTGCCGACATCAGCGGTCGCGCCTTGCGCTGCACGCGCAAGCTAAGCGAGGAACGTGCGGCGGCGCGCGAGCTGCTCGCTCACTGCCCGGCGTTGGAAACGCAGGATGGAGACAATACCGCCTGGAGCTGGCAGCTCGATGATCCGGAAACCGCGCTGAGCGCGCTCGAGCAGCTCCAAGCGCTGGGCGATGCGGTGGTGCTGGACTGGCCCAAAGGCAAGCGCATCGCGCTGACACCGGCGGCTGGGCTCGCGCAGATGCGCGCCCGGGTCAGCAGCACGCCGGACTGGCTCGAGCTCGGCGGTGCCCTGCATCTCGACGACGGTCGGGTGTTGGAGCTGCGCGAATTGCTCAAGGCGATGACCAACAGCCGCTTCGTGCGTCTCGGTGAGGGTGATGTTCTGACACTCAGCGAAGCGCTCAAAAAACGCCTCGATGGCCTGCGCGGGCTTACCGAAAAAGGGCGCTTTCACCCGCTGGCTGCACCGGCCATTGCCGAGCTGCTCGATGGCATGGCGATGGAATCCTCCCCGGAGTGGGAAGCACGCCTGGCCCGCCTCGCCGAGCTGGCCGAGCTGGAGCCGAAAATCCCCTCCACCTTGCAGGCCGAGCTGCGCGACTATCAGATCGAAGGCTACCGCTGGCTGGCGCGCCTGGCGCACTGGGGTGCCGGTGCCTGTCTCGCCGACGACATGGGGCTTGGCAAGACGGTGCAGGCGCTGGCGCTGATCCTCTCCCGCGCTCCGCAAGGCCCGACGCTGGTGCTGGCTCCGACCTCTGTCTGCGGTAACTGGCTTGAGGAGGCTGCGCGCTTCGCCCCAACGCTCAAGCCCCGGCGCTTCGGTCTCGGTGATCGCGCCGCCATGCTCGCGCAGGCCGGCCCTTTCGATCTCATTGTCGCCAGCTATGGCCTGCTGCAAACTGAGGGCGAGCGCCTGGCCGAGGTGCATTGGCAGACCATCGTCACCGACGAGGCGCAGGCATTCAAGAACGCGGTCACCAAGCGCTCGCAGGCCATCATGCAGCTGCAGGGCGATTTCCGCGTCATCACGACCGGAACCCCGATCGAAAATCATCTCGGTGAGCTGTGGAATCTGTTCCGCTTCATCAACCCCGGCCTGCTTGGCTCGCTCGAGTCCTTCAACGCCCGCTTCGCCCTTCCCATCGAGCAGCATCAGGATCGCGAGGCCCGCGCCCGGCTGCGCGCGCTGCTGCGACCCTTCATCCTGCGCCGCCTGAAAAGCGAGGTACTGAGCGAACTGCCGCCGCGCACCGAAATCACCCTGAGCATTGAGCTGGGCGACAGCGAAAAGGCCCTGTACGAGGCCGTGCGTCGCGAAGCCATCGACCGCATTGAGAGCGCGCAGGCCAGCGCCAATCCTGGCCAGCAGCGCATGCAGCTGTTCGCCGAGATCATGCGCCTGCGCCGCGCCTGCTGCCATCCGCGCCTGGCGCTGCCCGACAGCCCGCTGCCGAGCAGCAAGCTCGACGCTTTCGCCGAGATCGTCGAGGAACTGCTTGAAAACCGCCACAAGGCCCTGGTGTTCAGCCAGTTCGTCGATCATCTCAAGCTGATCCGCGAGTACCTCGATAACCGCGGCATCCGCTACCAATACCTCGACGGCAGCACGCCTGAGCCCAAGCGCCGCGCGGCGGTTACGGCATTTCAGTCCGGCGAGGGCGATCTGTTCCTGATCAGCCTGCGCGCCGGCGGCTCGGGGCTGAACCTGACCGCCGCCGACTATGTCATCCACATGGACCCCTGGTGGAACCCGGCAGTGGAAGACCAGGCATCCGATCGCGCTCACCGCATCGGCCAGCAGCGCCCGGTCACCATCTACCGACTGGTCGCGAAGGACACCATCGAAGAGCGCATCCTGGCATTGCATGCGAACAAACGCGACCTCGCCGACGCTCTGCTTGAGGGCACTGACGATAGTAGCCGGCTCAGCTACGCTGAGATGCTGGAGCTGGTGCGGAATCAGTGAGCGGGAATCCGGTGGTTTCTCGGTGGCAAAGGCTTGAGGTGGTCGTTCTCTTAAATGATGCGCCTGATGCGAGCATGTCGTTATCCGCACAGCCTTCGTGGCTTTGTCGGCTCTGCTACCTGCCAGCAGTCTCTGTGACAACCAGAGGTTTTGTCGTTAAATCAATTGCCTAAAGCTGCCTCTCCTGGCTGGCACGCCTGTTGCTTATCTCCATTCGACTTCGTCGTACAACTGCCCCGAGGGGCGAGCAACTGGGAGAAACGCAATGGCATTACGGCAATGTGCAATCTATGGCAAGGGTGGTATCGGTAAGTCCACCACCACGCAGAATCTGGTCGCCGGTCTGGCTGAGCTGGGCAAAAAGATCATGATCGTCGGCTGCGACCCCAAGGCCGACTCGACCCGCCTGATCCTGCACTCCAAGGCGCAGGACACCATCATGCAGATGGCAGCAGATGCTGGCTCGGTTGAGGATCTGGAGCTCGAGGATGTGATGGCGACCGGTTACGGCGGCATCAAGTGCGTTGAGTCCGGTGGCCCGGAGCCGGGTGTCGGCTGTGCTGGCCGCGGCGTTATCACTGCGATCAACTTCCTGGAAGAGGAAGGCGCCTATGAAGAAGACCTGGACTTCGTCTTCTACGACGTGCTCGGCGACGTGGTCTGCGGCGGTTTCGCCATGCCGATCCGCGAGAACAAGGCGCAGGAGATCTACATCGTCTGCTCCGGCGAGATGATGGCCATGTACGCGGCCAACAACATCGCCAAGGGCATCTGCAAGTATGCAAAATCCGGCAGCGTGCGTCTCGCTGGGCTGATTTGTAACAGCCGTAACACCGCGCGCGAAGACGAGCTGATCATTGAGCTAGCCCGTCAGCTCGGTACCCAGATGATTCATTTCGTGCCGCGCGATAACGTGGTGCAGCGCGCTGAGATTCGCCGCATGACGGTCATCGAGTATGACCCAAAGGCCAAGCAGGCTGATGAGTACCGCACCCTGGCGCAGAAGGTCATCGACAACAAGATGTTTGTTGTACCGACCCCGATTTCCATGGATGAGCTTGAAGACCTGCTGATGAAGTTCGGCATCCTGGAAGAGGAAGACGAGAGCATCGTCGGCAAGACCGCAGCTGAGGAGCAGGCTGTCGCGGCCTAAGACGGACGCGCGCAAGGTCCGCTCTTGAACCTGGCCTGGCCCTGGCCTGCCGGTGCCTGCCGCCAACGCGGCACGCCGGCCTGGGCACCAAGAACCCTTTTATCTCATCTTTGATCGAGCGACCGTCCGCGGATTAGCGGCGGCGCCGTCGAGAGGTACGCCACCATGGCATCAATGACGCGTGAAGAGACCCAGGCCTTGATTCAAGAAGTCCTGGAAGTGTATCCCGAGAAGGCCAAGAAAGACCGCGCCAAACATTTGGCCGCGAATGACCCGAGCCTGGAGCAATCCAAGAAGTGCATCACCTCCAACCGCAAGTCTCAGCCAGGTGTGATGACCGTTCGCGGTTGTGCTTACGCGGGCTCGCGCGGTGTGGTCTGGGGGCCGGTCAAGGACATGGTCCACATCTCCCATGGACCTGTCGGCTGCGGTCAGTATTCCCGCGCCGGGCGCCGTAACTACTATGTCGGCCACACCGGTGTGAATACCTTCGCCACCATGAACTTCACCTCGGACTTTCAGGAGAAAGACATCGTCTTCGGTGGTGACAAGAAGCTCGATAAGCTGATCGACGAGATCAACGAGCTTTTCCCGCTGGCCAAGGGCGTCAGCGTGCAGTCGGAATGCCCCATTGGTCTGATTGGCGACGACATTGAGGCAGTCGCCAAGAAAAAGACCAAGGAGCTCGAGAAGCCTGTCGTGCCGGTGCGCTGCGAGGGCTTCCGTGGAGTGTCGCAGTCGCTTGGTCATCATATCGCCAATGACGCGTTGCGCGACTGGGTGCTGCACAACCGCGACGGCGACAATAGCTTCGAGACCACCCCCTATGACGTTGCCATTCTCGGTGACTACAACATCGGCGGTGATGCCTGGTCCTCACGCATTCTGCTTGAGGAAATGGGTCTGCGCGTGGTGGCTATGTGGTCCGGCGACGGGACTCTTTCGGAGATGGAGCTGACCTCCAAGGTCAAGCTCAATCTGGTCCACTGCTACCGTTCCATCAACTACATCACCCGTCACATGGAAGAGAAGTACGGGATTCCGTGGATGGAGTACAACCTGTTTGGGCCGACCAAGATCGCCGAGTCCTTGCGCGCCATTGCCGCCTTCTTTGACGAGACCATTCAGGCCAATGCCGAGAAGGTCATCGCCAAATACCAGGCCGAGTACGATGCGGTGGTTGCCAAGTACAAGCCACGTCTGCAGGGCAAGAAGGTCATGCTCTATGTCGGTGGTCTGCGTCCGCGCCACATCATCGGCGCCTATGAAGACCTTGGGATGGAAGTGGTTGGCACCGGTTATGAGTTTGCGCACAACGACGACTATGACCGCACGCTCAAGGACATGGGCGACTCGACCCTGCTCTATGACGATGTCACTGGCTATGAGTTCGAGGAATTCGTCAAGCGCATCAAGCCCGATCTGATCGGTTCCGGTATCAAGGAAAAGTACATCTTCCAGAAGATGGGTGTCCCGTTCCGGCAGATGCATTCATGGGATTACTCCGGTCCTTATCACGGCTATGACGGCTTTGCCATCTTTGCCCGGGATATGGATATGACGATCAACAATCCCTGCTGGAACAGAATGCAGGCGCCCTGGCTGCAGTCGGCTGAGAAGTCGGCAGCACAGGCTGCGGCGGCCTGACACTCTGACGCTTAAGTGACCTTTAAGTGACCCTTAAGTGACCAGGCGGAGGGCGCAGCCGCGCCCTCCCTCACCCGATCAACCAAGATCAGCGGCGCCACCCTGCGCGGGCGGCACCTATCGTCTCACTTTGCCCTCTGTTCGCAGATTAGCGGCGGGGCTGGAGTACACCCATGAGCCAGACAGTCGACAAAATCAAGCCTTGTTATCCCTTGTTCCGTGACGAAGACTACGTCGAGAGCTTCGAGAACAAGCGCAAGCATTTTGAAGAAGCTCCCTCGATGGACAAGATCGAGGAAGTCTTTCAGTGGACCACCACGCAAGAGTACCAGGAGAAGAACTTCGCCCGTGAGGCGCTGACCATCGATCCGGCCAAGGCCTGTCAGCCACTCGGCGCGGTGCTCTGCTCCCTGGGCTTTGAGAAGACCCTGCCTTATGTGCATGGCTCTCAGGGTTGCGTGGCCTATTTCCGTACCTATTTCAACCGCCACTTCAAGGAGCCGATCGCCTGTGTGTCGGACTCCATGACAGAAGATGCAGCGGTCTTTGGCGGCCATAAGAACATGTATGAGGGACTGGAGAACGCCAAGGCGCTCTACAAGCCCGAGATGATCATGGTGTCCACCACCTGCATGGCCGAGGTCATCGGTGACGACCTCAATGCCTTCATCGGCAACGCCAAGAAGGAAGGGCATATTCCGCCCGAATTCCCGACGCCTTTTGCTCATACCCCGAGCTTTGTCGGCAGCCATACCACCGGTTGGGACAATATGTTCGAGGGCGTGCAGCGCTATTTCACTCTCAATGAGATGGAAGGCAAGAAGGTCGGCAGCAACGGCAAGATCAACCTGGTGCCCGGTTTTGAGACCTATCTTGGCAATTACCGCGTCATGCATCGCATGATGAAAGAGATGGGTGTTGACTATAGTCTGCTGTGTGATCCGACCGAGGTGCTGGATACCCCGGCTGATGGCGAGTACCGCATGTACGACGGCGGCACCACCATCGATGAGATGAAAGACGCCCCCAACGCCATCGATACCCTGCTGCTGCAGCCCTGGCAGTTGCCGAAGACCAAGAAATTCGTCGACATCACCTGGCAACAGCCGTGCAATGCCATCAACATCCCGATGGGTCTGGAATGGACCGATGACTTCCTAATGAAGGTCTCGGAACTGTCAGGCAAGGCCATCCCCGCCAGCCTGGCCAAGGAGCGCGGCCGTCTGGTCGACATGATGACCGACAGCCACGCCTGGCTGCATGGCAAGAAGTTCGCGCTCTATGGCGATGCCGACTTCGTCATGGGGCTGACCCACTTCCTGCTCGAGCTCGGCGCCGAGCCTACCCATGTGCTCTGCCACCACGCCAACAAGCGTTGGAAAAAGGCCATGGACAAGATGCTCTCCGAGTCGCCCTATGGCCAGAATGCGACGGTCTACATGAGCAAGGACCTGTGGCACCTGCGCTCGCTGTGCTTTACCGATAAGCCTGACTTCCTGATCGGCAACAGCTACGGCAAGTTCATTCAGCGCGACACGCTGCACAAGGGTAAGGAGTTCGAGGTTCCGCTGATCCGCATCGGCTTCCCGATCTTCGACCGCCATCACCTGCATCGCATGACCACCATGGGCTACGAAGGTGCCATGTACATCCTCACCACGCTGGTTAATGCCGTGCTTGAGCGTCTTGATGAAGAGACGAGCGAGATGGGCAAGACCGACTTTAACTTCGACCTGATTCGTTAATGCATTCGCCCGGCGCGGACGTGCAATCGTCCGTGCCGGGCGGCAACGGATCATGAGGATGCCTTAATGCCCAATGTGATGATTCGCAGGAAGGACGACGGCGCACTGCTGTTCTATGTCGCCAAGAAAGACATGGAAGAGACCATCGCCAGCGTGGAGACCGACACGGCCGATGCCTGGGGCGGCGAAGTGGCCCTGACCGACGGTTCGCGTTGGTACATCGAACCGATCAGCCCGCCGCCCAACTTCCCGACAACGTTAAGATTCAAACGCGCCTGAGCACGCGCGCCAGACAGGAGATATCCCATGGCCTACCAGATCATGAAAGACCTGTGCACCGCTTGCGGCGACTGCGAGCCAGTCTGCCCGACCACTTCCATCGCACCGGCCAAGGGCGTCTACGCCATTGATGCGGCCAGCTGCAATGAATGCGACGGTGAGTCTGACATGCCCCAGTGCATCGACGCTTGCATGGAAGACGGCTGCATCGTACCGGCTTAATGCTTGAGTCATCCGGATCGCCAGACGCCGGCCCGGCTGGCTGCTAACGACTTCCGGATTCAGCCACCCCAGCGAATACGCCATGGACGGCGCTCACTGGGGATGGTGATGCGCAGCAATCACCCCACCCAACGCTGGCCAGCGAGGACCACGAGGACCATGACCACAGACGCCCTGACCGATGACATCGCCCTGCGTATTGGACTCGCTGCCCGCGCGCTGCCCGACACACCACCCGAGCGGCTGCTCAAGGTGCTGGCTGACTGCATCGGCCTGCCGCCCAGTGCCGAGAAGCTCGAAGGCTTAAGCGTCAAGGAGCTGCGCTCCGGCGCCAGTGGCGAGTTTTCCGACTTCGACACCTCCGTCATCAAGAGCGCGCTCGCTTACCTCAAAGGCACCGCCAGCATGGACACCATGCCGCCGCCGGAGCCCGAGAGCCCCATCCTGAGCGCCGACGGAACCGACCCCGACGGTATCATCCGGGTCGCATTCGCCTCTAACAACGGCGAGCTGCTCGATGGCCACTTCGGCGCCTGCCAGCGTTTTCTGGTCTATCAAGTCGGCGTTGACCAGGCGCGCCTGATCGACTGCCGCGAAATTGACGACAGTCAGGCCGAGGACGACAAGAACGGCTACCGCGCCAGCCTGATCGCCGACTGCCAGCTCCTCTACGTCGTCTCCATCGGCGGCCCGGCTGCCGCTAAGGTCGTCAAGCACGACATCCACCCCATCAAGCTTCCAGACGGCGGCTCCGCACCTGCCCTGATCAGCGACCTCCAGCAAGTCATCGCCGACAAAACCCCACCCTGGCTCGCCAAAGCCATGGGCCATCCGGCCGAAGACCGGGTCCGCTTTGCAGCAGAAGCCCTCGAGTCATAATCCCCCACGATGATTCCGCCACGATGATTGCACCAGAACGCCTCGACCAAATCGTCACCATCGTCGAACGCGCCGGGCTTAACCTCCAAACCCTCGGCGCCCTGCGCGAAGCCCTGCCCGACATCCACTTCACCCATTGCATGGATGATGATCTCGGCAACAAAAACCCGGTGCGCAGCACCGAAGCCTTCAACCTCTACCTGGTAGAAGGCAGCAGCGGCCACTGCCTGCAGATCACCCAGAATGCGGACCTCGCCACCGGCGTGGTGCTCGCCGAGATTGACGAGCCAGACGCTTAAGCGCGGCGCTTTGCCGCGGGCTTTGCGCGTCCTTGCTTGTATCGCCCGCGGCTCTCTGCTAACTTGCTCGCTTGCGCTGCATGTGAGATGCGGCGCTTCTGTTTTGGTGGGTGGTGTCGGTCCCCGCGCAAGGCTAAGTCGTGAACCCGGTCAGGCCCGGAAGGGAGCAGCCGCAGCGATGGACGTCTGTGCCGTGGTGTGGCTGGCACTGCCCACCACCCTGCCATCGGGCTTGGCCTGTGGGCTTAGTCAGAGCCCCACCCCTTCCAGCCAAGCGCGCGCTCTAAAGCATTTGCATGTTGTTTAGCGATTCCGAACTGGCCGAGAATGCCACCACAGCCTATCAGGTGCTGGCGCGCAAATGGCGCCCGCGCGCCTTCGCCGACTTAGTCGGGCAGGAGCATGTTGTCCAGGCGCTGACCAATGCACTCGATCGCGGTCAGTTGCACCACGCCTACCTGTTTACCGGCACCCGCGGCGTTGGCAAGACCACGCTTGCGCGCATCCTCGCCAAGTCACTGAACTGTGAGCAAGGGGTGACTTCCTCACCCTGCGGCGTCTGCTCGAGCTGTCGCGAGATTCACGAGGGCCGCTTTATTGACCTGCAAGAGGTCGATGCCGCCTCGCGCACCAAGGTCGATCAGACGCGCGAGCTGCTCGATAATGTGCCCTTCGCGCCGGTGCGCGGCCGCTACAAGGTGTACTTGATCGACGAGGTGCACATGTTCTCGACCAGCAGCTTCAATGCGCTGCTGAAAACGCTCGAAGAACCACCGCCGCATGTGAAGTTCGTACTCGCCACGACCGACCCGCAAAAAGTGCCGGCCACGGTGTTGTCACGCTGTCTGCAGTTCAACCTCAAACATTTGTTGCCAGAGCAGATCGGCGCGCAATTTCGCCGCGTGCTGGAGGCCGAGCAGATCGAATTCGAGGACCAGGCCCTGGCTCTGCTGGCGCGTGCGGCCGAGGGCAGCATGCGCGATGGCCTGAGCCTGCTCGATCAGGGCATTGCCTTCGGCGGCGGCCGGCTTGGGGTGGCGGATGTGCGCGCCATGCTTGGCGCGCTTGATCACGATTTGACCCTGGCGCTGGTCGAGGCCTTGTGCGACTGCGATGGCGAGCGTCTGCTGGCGGAAGTCGGCCGGGTCGCGGAGCTGACTCCGGACTTTGCCAGCGTGCTCAAGGCGGTGATCGAGCTGCTGCATCGGTTAGCACTGGCGCAGCAAGTGCCGGCAACCCTGGACACGGCCGACCCGGACTACGAGCGCCTGAAGGCTCTGGCTGAGCGCGTCGCGCCAGCGGATGTGCAGCTCTTCTATCAGATTGCGGTGATGGGGCAACAGGACTTGCCGCTGGCGCCGGATGCGCGCACCGGGCTTGAGATGGTCCTACTGCGGGCGCTCGCCTTTCGACCCGATACCGAATCCGCCTCGCGCGCGAGTGCCCGTCACAACGGTGGGCCGGCAACTCCTGGGGCGGCAGGGACATCGGGCCCGAATGGCGGATTGGCTGGCGGGTCTGCTGGCGGCTCGTCAGGGTCGAGCACGCTGGCCGCGGCAGAGGCGGCCAAGCCAGATGCCGTTGCCGAGCCGAAACAAACGGCGATCGCGCCAAGCATTGAACCCAAAGATGTCGTTGCGCGGCCGGTCGCGCCATCGGACGATTCAAGGTCAGGCGGCCGGGCAACAGGACCAAAGAGTGATCAAGACTGGCATGCGCTGGTCGAACACCTGCCGGTCAATGGACTTGGGCGGCAGCTGGCCTCCCACTGCGCGTTTCAGTCCTGGGGCAACGGCGAGTTGCATCTGCATCTGGAGCCCGACTGCGAGCATCTGATCAAGGCCGATGCGGCGGAACAACGGCTGGCGGATTCCCTCCAAGAGGTGCTTGGCGAGCCGGTGCGCTTGCGGATTCAAACGCTGCGCTCGCCCAGCGATACACCGGCACAGGCGTTGGCGCGCAAAGCCAAACAGCGCCAGCGCGAGGCCGAGGCGCTAATGCGCGAGGACCCCATTGCCCTGGGGATGGTCGCGCGGCTGAATGCGCAATGGGTGCCGGACAGCATTCGGGCGACCGGCTGATTCGCCGCGGCAGGCGCGGGGCTTCCGTCGCCAACAACCGGCGTGACTTAGAGCGGGTTGCCGTTGGGGCGCAACCCGCAACTTATCGTGACATTAGGCAACGCATAAAAACAGAGGATTACGCATGAAAGGCGGAATTGGAAACATGCTCAAGCAGGCGCAGAAAATGCAGCAGGAGCTGCAAGAGTCGCAGGAGCGCCTAGCGCAGGAGGAGGTGACCGGGGAGTCCGGCGGCGGCATGGTGAAGATCACCTTGAACGGCAAGTACGAGGTGCGCAAGGTTGAGCTCGATCCGTCGCTGATGAGCGACGAGAAGGAAATGCTCGAGGACCTGATCGCTGCGGCCACCAACGACGCGGTGCAGCGGGTTTCCGAGAAGCAAAAGGAAAGCATGGCGAGTCTGACTGCGGGTCTGCCGTTGCCCCCAGGCATGAAGCTGCCGTTTTAGATCGGCGTGCGCGAGGCTCAGGCGAACGGGAGGCGCAAGCGTCGCTGAGCGCGAGCCCTGCGCTTGGTGCCACTCGCGATTGCTTGTGCAGGATGTCTCTGCCCAATGCGCTTGCCAGATGTCATTGCCGTGTCAGAATCTCACCTACTGCCTGAATTGATCGACTCTCTGCGCTGTCTGCCAGGCGTCGGGCCGAAGTCGGCGCAGCGTATGGCGTTCTATCTGCTCGAGCGCGATCGCGACGCCGGTCGCCACCTGGCTGCGGTGATGGCGTCGGCCATGGACCGGATCGGGCGCTGTGAGTCGTGCCGCACGCTGACAGAAGCCCAACTTTGCAGCATCTGCGCCAGTTCCAAGCGCGATCAGAGTCTGGTCTGCGTGGTGGAGGGGCCGTCCGACGTGGCGGCGATTGAGCAAGCAACCGAGTTCTCTGGCGTCTATTTTGTGCTTGGCGGGCGGCTGTCGCCGCTCGACGGGATCGGTCCCGATGAGCTTGAGCTCGACCGCCTGCAACAAAGGCTGGCCGGCGACGGGGTGACTGAGTTGATTCTCGCAATTAGTCCGACGATCGAGGGTAGCGCCACCTCGCACTACATTGCGGAGATGGCAGCCGCCGTCCGGGTACCGGTCACGCGCATCGCCCACGGCGTGCCTTTGGGCGGAGAGCTCGAGTACGTCGACGGCGGAACTCTGGCGCATGCGTTTAGCGGACGTCAGCCGGTTTAGCGCCTATCGCCAAGAGATGGCACAATGGGCGCCATCACCATCAGGAGGCCGGAAAGTCATGTCGGATACTGTGTTCGGTAAAATCGCGCGCGGCGAGATGGACGCCGATATCGTTTATCAGGATGATCAGGCCGTCGCCTTTCGCGACCTGAGTCCGCAGGCGCCGGTGCACATACTGATTATTCCGCGCAAGCCCATTGCCACGCTCAACGACGTCTCGCCTGAGGACGCCGCCCTGGTCGGACATCTGTTCCTGGTCGCCTCCAAGGTGGCTGCGCAGGAGGGAGTGGCCGAGCAGGGTTATCGCACCGTCATCAATTGCAATGCTCAGGCTGGCCAGACGGTTTATCATCTGCATGTGCACCTGCTGGCCGGACGCGCGCTGCAGTGGCCTCCGGGTTAGCCAGCGGCTTTGGTGCAGGGAGCCTTTGGGACTCAGCGGCTCCTGCGATTGGCCCCTATGACAGCGTCTCTGCTGCCTGCGCTTTGCCTGCGATGGACTGATGCGATGACTGTGCAAAATGAGTCGGAAAACAACGCGACCCAAAGTGTCCTCGACATTAAGGCAGCGTCTTTCAGTCTGCCCGTTATTCGGCTGTTGCGGCTCGATATGGAGAGCTTCGCCGATGAGATCAGGGCCAAGGTAGAGCAGGCGCCGGACTTTTTTCTCCACGCCCCTGTGGTGATTGATCTCGGCGGACTTGATGATCCGGCAGCAGAGGTGAATTTCCCGCGTTTGGTCGGGCTGTTGCGGGGCTACGGTATGCTGCCGATCGGGCTGCGTGGCGGCTCGGCGGAACAACAGGATGCGGCGCGCGCCATGGAGCTGGTGCTGATGAGCGACGGCGGCCGGCGGCGCGTGCATGAGACGGCGCGCAACGGTGACTCCGAGGTGGCGGATGCCGTCAAACAGGCAGAGAGCCTGCAGACCGGCGACAAGGCCCCACGCGGCGAAGTGCCCCAGAACGGCAATGGCATAGGAATTGAAGTTGGTTCCACCCTGATCGACCGTCCGGTGCGTTCTGGGCAAAAGGTCTATGCTGCTGGCGGCGACCTGACGGTGACGGCTGCTGTTAACTCGGGCGCCGAGCTGATGGCGGATGGCAACATCCACATATACGGTCCCTTGCGCGGTCGGGTGTTTGCTGGAATTAGAGGGAACACCAAGGCGCGGATTTTTTGTCAGGATCTACAGGCGGAGCTGGTGGCGGTGGCTGGTCATTATCGCGTTAGCGAAAATATTCCGCTCAACCTGAAAAACGCCAGGGTCCAGATTTATCTCGATGAGGAAACCTTGCGGATCGAGCCGTTCTGACGGTCACGCATTCTTTCCGGGCGAGTGTTTGATGTTGCCAGCGCGGTGCGCCTTTCGGCAATATACGCTTGGTTTTGCTAGCGGGCGGCTGCGCCCTTTGCGCAGCGGCTTTTGTTTGGCAGCCTATATGGTTAGCAGCCTAATGGTTTAGCAGCCTAATGGTTTAGCAGGAGGATCAATCCTTGGCTAGAGTTATTGTGATCACCTCGGGCAAAGGCGGTGTCGGTAAGACGACCACCGCAGCGGCTATGGGCATGGGCCTGGCGCAGAAAGGCCACAAGACCGTGGTGATCGATTTTGACGTGGGCTTGCGTAATCTGGATCTGGTGCTGGGCTGCGAGCGGCGCGTGGTCTATGACTTTGTCAATATCATCAATGGCGAGGCCAAGCTGAACCAGGCGCTGATCCGCGACAAGCGTTGCGACAAGCTCTCGATTCTGCCTGCCTCGCAGACGCGGGACAAGGACGCGCTCAGTCGTGAAGGCGTCGGGCAGGTGCTTGAGGATCTGGCCAAGGATCACGAGTACATTATTTGCGATTCGCCAGCCGGCATTGAGCATGGCGCGCTGATGGCCATGTACTTCGCCGACGATGCCGTGGTGGTGACCAACCCTGAGGTCTCTTCGGTGCGGGACTCAGACCGCATGCTGGGCATTCTCTCGAGCAAATCGCGCCGGTCTGAGCAAAATCTCGAGCCGATTGCAGAGCATCTGTTGCTGACGCGCTACTCGCCCGAGCGCGTCGAGCGCGGCGAGATGTTGAGCGTGGCCGATGTGCAGGAAATTCTTTCGTTGAAAATGCTTGGCGTGATCCCGGAATCCCAGGCAGTGCTTAATGCATCCAACGCTGGCAATCCGGTGATTCTGGATAAAGACTCCAACGCCGGGCAGGCCTATCAGGATATGGTCATGCGATACCTCGGTCATGAGGTTCCCCTGCGATTCCTGTCCGCCGATAAGCGGGGAATCTTCGGACGCCTGTTCGGAGGCTAGCCAATGGGCTTACTCGACTATTTCCGCACAACCAACCGCGCCAAGGGGTCTGCCTCGGTCGCGAAAGAGCGTCTGCAGATTCTGGTCGCGCACGACCGTCTCGCGCGGGATCGGCCGTCTTACCTGCCACGACTGGAACGCGAGATTCTCGAGGTCATCCGCAGATATGTGGATGTTGACCCGAACGCCGTTTCGGTCAGCTACGAGCAGGACGATAACCAGGAGTTTCTCGAGCTCAACATCCTGCTGCCCGACAACCCGGGGCGCTAATTCAGCACTCTATACGGCGCTCTGAGCAAGGGCGCTAAGGCGCCAGCAGCCGCTCCAGGATGCCGGCATAAATGGCCGCCAAGGGCTCAAGATCCGCCACCGGAACGCATTCATCGACCTTATGAATGGTCGCGTTCAGCGGGCCAAGCTCGACTACCTGGGTACCAGTCGGCGCGATAAAGCGCCCGTCCGATGTGCCGCCGCTGGTCGATAACCGGGTCTCCACTCCAGTCACCGCCTTGATCGCAGCCGCTGTCGCCTTGGTCAGTTTGCCGGCAGGCGTGAGGAATGGCTCGCCCGAAAGGCGCCAGTCGATGGCGTACTCCATTCCCGCAGTGGACTGCCCTGCAGCTTGATTCATCTTGGCGTCATCTAGCGCGGCATGATCTAGCCCGGAGTGGTTTTGCCCAGGTTGGTTTCGGCCGGCATGGTTAACCCCGGCACCATTCAGCAGGGCCACGAAACGCTGCTGGATTTGCTCCGGCGTCAGTTCGGTCGAAAAGCGCCAGTTGCAAAGCAGTTCCAACTCCCCCGGGATGACATTCTCGGCTCCAGTTCCACTGTGGATGTTGGAGATCTGGAAGCTGGTCGGCGGGAAGTAGTCGTTGCCCTGGTCCCAGACCTCGGCACACAGCGGACCGAGTATGGCGCTTAGCCGATGGATCGGGTTGTCAGCCAGGCTGGGGTAGGCCACATGCCCCTGCTTGCCGCGAATGCGCAGCTTCGCGTTCAGGCTGCCGCGGCGCCCGTTGCGAATCTGATCACCGAGCCGGTCCTGACAGGAAGGCTCGCCGACGACGCAATAATCGATCTGCTCGCCGCGTGCCTGCAACGCCTCGATCACCCGGCGCGTGCCATCAACCGCCGGGCCTTCCTCGTCGCTGGTGATCAGCAAGGCGATCGAGCCGACAGGCTTCGGGTGTTGGGCAAGGAACTGTTCGCAGGCGACCACCATCGCGGCAAGAGAACTTTTCATGTCTGCTGCGCCGCGACCAAAAAGCTGCCCGTCGCGGACCACGGGCACGAAAGGGTCGCTGTGCCAATGCGCGCGCGGCCCGGGTGGCACCACGTCGGTATGACCGGCAAAGCAGACCAATGGCGGCTTGTCGCCCAGGCGAGCCCACAGGTTAGTGACGTCGCCAAAAGCCATGGATTCGAGCCGGAAGCCGAGCGCGCTCAGACGCTCGCTGAGCAGCGTCTGACAGCCCGCGTCCTCGGGTGTGATCGATGGGCGCGCAATCAGCGCCTTGGCGAGTTCAAGAACAGAAGACATGGTTGGCTGTATAGCGCGGGCCTAGATGTCGCGCAGCAGCTCGTTGATGCCGACTTTGCCGCAGGTTTTCTCATCCACCTGCTTGATGATGACTGCGCAATACAGACTATGGGTGCCGTCTTTCGACGGTAAATTGCCGGGCACCACGACCGAGCCGGGCGGTACATGGCCGAATAGAATCTCGCCAGTCTCGCGGTTGTAGATCTTGGTGCTCTGGCCGATGTAGACGCCCATGGAGATGACCGCGCCCTCGCCGACGATCACGCCCTCGACAACCTCTGAGCGCGCGCCGATAAAGCAGTTGTCCTCAATGATGGTCGGCGCCGCCTGCACTGGCTCCAGCACGCCGCCAATGCCCACACCGCCGGACAGATGCACGTTCTTGCCAATCTGCGCGCAGGAGCCGACCGTGGCCCAGGTATCGACCATGGTGCCAGAATCGACATAGGCGCCGATATTCACATAGCTCGGCATCAGCACGCAGCTTGGCGCGATATAGGACCCACGGCGCGCGGTGGCTGGCGGTACCACACGCACGCCGCCTTCGCGGAATTCGCGCGAATTGCTGTCCTGATATTTCGACGGCACCTTGTCGTAGTAATTGGTGAAGCCGCCCTTGATGAAGGCATTGTCCTCGATGCGAAACGAGAGCAGCACCGCCTTTTTGATCCAGTCGTTCACATGCCATTGGCCGTCGCGCTTCTCCGCCACCCGAGATTGGCCGCGGTCGAGCTGCTCGATGGTATCCATCACCGCATCCCGCACCAGTGTCTCCACATTGCGTGGGGTAATCTCGGCGCGGCGCTCAAAGGCTTGTTCGATAATCTGTTGCTGCTCGTTCAAGGTCGGACTCCGGGAGGTGAATGTGCCTGAAACACATAGAGCTTTGGCGTGTTTTAGGTCGGGTGACGGGCGCGGGGGACGCCGTGAATACATCCCTGTAGGCTTCCCGGCGGCGTCCTGCCGCCGAGACCCCCGCGCCCGTCACCCGACCTAAAGCCGAGCGCTCATTTGTGGTTCTTAGAATCGCAATTTAGTGGCGCATTATACCCGAGGCGCTCTGGCAGGGGCGCAGGCTGGTCGTCGTTATAAGGTGGCCCATTGCCGCAGCTGCGGAGGTATCTCGGGGCCGCTATAGGCTGGGAGCCGTTATAAGGCAGCGCAGTAGCGGCGAATTCGCTCAGCGGCCTCGATGCAGTCTTTGAGTTCTGGCACCAGGGCGATGCGGACATAGCCGCGGCCGGGATCATCGCCCTTGGCGCCATTCGGTCTGGAGCCATCGGGTCTGGACAGGAAGCGGCCGGGCAGCAGGGTGAGATGTTGGCTGGCGAACAGTTCACGGGCGAAGCGGGTTTCGTCTTGCTCCGGGGTGCGCGCCCAGAGGTAAAAGCCACCATCAGGCTGGCGGCAGTCGAGCACCCCGTTCAGAATCTCCAGCACGGTTTTGAACTTTTCGCGGTATTGCGCGCGGTTCTCGCGGACATGGGCCTCGTCGCTCCAGGCCGCGATGCTGGCATGCTGGTGCTGCAGTGGCATGGCGCAGCCGTGGTAAGTGCGGTAAGCAAAGAATTGCTCGATCAACCTGGCATCGCCGGCGACGAAGCCCGAACGCAGCCCGGGCGCGTTGGAGCGCTTGGACAAGCTGTGAAAGACCAGGCAGCGGCGATAGTCGTCCAGGCCCATCGCGGCGGCCGCCTGGAGCAGGCCGACGGGCGGCTTTGACTCATCCGGGTAGATCTCGGAGTAGCACTCGTCGGCCGCGATGATGAAATCATGCCTTTGGGCGAGTTCGATCAGCCGTTGTAGGTTGGCCTGATCCATCACAGCGCCGCTCGGGTTGCCGGGTGAGCACAAATACAGCAGTTGGCAGCGTTTCCAGCTGGAATCGTCGACGGCCTCGATATCCGGCAAAAAGCCATTGTCGGCGGTGCAGGGCAGATAGCGCGGCTCGGCACGCGCGAGCAGGGCGGCGCCTTCATAGATCTGATAGAAGGGATTGGGCATCATCACGAGCGGCTGTTCGCTCGGGTCGATCAGCGCCTGGGCGAGGGCGAACAGCGCCTCGCGGGTGCCGTTCACGGGCAGAATCTGGGTCGCCGGGTCGATGCCAGATCCAGACACGGCTCCTTTATTGGACCGGCCGAGCTGGAAGCGCAGCGTCAGCCAGCCGGCAATGGTCTCGCGCAGCTCAGGCAGTCCTCGCGTGCTTGGGTAGGTCGCCAGATGATGCAGATGCGCGATCAGCGCGTTGCGAATGATCGACGGCGTGGGATGCTTGGGCTCCCCAATCGAGAGCATGATCGGCTTGAGTTCGGCTGGCGGTGTCACGCCCTGCTTGAGGGCGGCGAGCCGCTCAAACGGATAGGGTTTGAGGAGGTCGAGCACGGGATTCATCGCAGTTAATTGTTCAGTCTGTAATAGATTGCGCATTATAGGGATATGCGCTTCGGTTATGATGTGATTTGTTCATTCAGACCCTAAGTCTTCAATATGATCAGGTTTCAGTCCAGGGAATTGATTTCGCGAGTCGGACAAGAGCGGTGGTCTGTGCGGTGGGTTCGGCGCCCCCTTCTAGCTGGCTGTCCCGCTCCTTGTTTGCTCGCGGGATTCATGTTGCTGTTCGGCACGCCAGGAACTTGGGCGGGCGAAGGCACCATTGGCAAGCCCAGGGTTCGGCTCAGCAGTTTCGGCACTTTAGGGATGGCTTATAGCAGCCAGGCTGATCTGCATGCGCAGCGGGACTGGGGGCAGCCTGATACCTTCCAGGGGGCCTGGTCCTGGAAACTGGATTCGATTTTCGGCGTGCAAGCAAACGCGCAACTGGCAGATACGCTGAATGCCGGGGTGCAGCTTGTTCTCAAAGACCGTCCCGCGGTGACGCTGGAAGAGAGTCTGCAGTGGGGCTTCCTGGCGTGGCAGCCGAGCGAAGGACTGGTGCTTCGCGGCGGACGCCTTGGTATTGATTTCTACATGCTCTCGGATTATCGCAACGTGGGTTTCGCCTATCTCTGGCAGCGCCCGCCGATCGAGTTCTACGGCCCTCTCCTGCCTTATCATGTCGATGGGTTCGATTTAACCTATCAACACCCCTTTGCCGACGGGATTGTGCTGGCCAAAGTATACGCTGGGACGACAAGGCAAGACGTCCAACTTGTCAGTGGCGTGAGCGCGGAACAGCTGGAATTGACTCCCATGTGGGGCGGCAGCCTGAGTTACGAAAATGAGCGCTGGCGGCTGAAGGCGGGTTTTGGACACATCACCTTCGGGGATGATCTGTCCTACCTCGATTCCACTGGCTTGTTGCCGGGTCTGAGGGAGCCGCTGGTGCAATGGATTTGGCCCGCGGCTCAAGGCTATGCCGATGATGCGACAATGAAAGGAAAGAGCATCGGTTTCTATTCCCTGGGCGCATCCTTCGATGACAATACCTGGCTGATGTCCGGGGAATTGGGGTATTTGGACAGCGAGTGGGGGCCTGTGCAGGATTCCTTTAGTGCTTATCTGAGCATTGGGCGCCGTTGGGGGCATCTGACGCCTTATGTGCTGCTCGCGGCTATCGAACCGGTCGGCGAGGCCAAGTCGATTGACGCTCCGCCCCAGTTCGCCTTGAGCGATCCGGCCTTGGCGGAGATTTATGCTGGGACCAAGGGTCTTTACTCTGATCTCTTATCGGATCAGCGCACGCTAAGCCTTGGGTTGCGTTGGGATGTGTCCAACAACATGGCTATGAAGTTCCAGTGGGACCATAGTCAGGTCAGGGACGACGGGCTTTGGTGGAATACCTCCGGCGATAGTGATTTTACCGACACCCGTGTGAATGTTCTCTCGGCCAGTTTGAACTGGATGTTCTGATGAAGACGCAGGTCCTTGCGATTGTGGTCATCATGAGCCTGTGCCTGACGGGGCTGGCGCGGGCTGAGCTGGTCGTGGTCGTTAATTCGGAAAATCCGGTTACTGAATTGACGCGAGACCAAGTCGTGGATATCTACATGGGCCGACGGACGCGCTTTCCGGATGGTCGCCCAGCGTTGCCCATCGATCTCGGCCCGGATTCGCCCCTGCGCGCGGCTTACTATCAGGAGCTGGTCGGTAAGACTGTCGCGCAAGTCAATGCCTATTGGGCGCGCCTGTTATTCACCGGGCGGGCAACACCGCCACGGGTGTTGCCCGATATCGAGGCGGTGCTCGACGTTGTGAACGCCAATCAGGACGCGCTGGCTTATCTCGACAGCCAGTCCCTGGATGATCAGGTGAAGATTGTCTACCGTCTGCACTAGGAAATGGTGGTGAATGATCGCCTCTCCATCCGCATTGCCATCACCGTTGGTGTCCTTGCTCTGCTGGGAGCGGGCTTGGTTTCCTTTGTGTCTTACTGGCGCACCCATGCGGTGGAGGTGACCAGCGCTCAGCGCACCCTGAGCCAACTTGGTGCCACGGTCGAGCGCACGGCAATGATCGCAGCTTATCTGCAAAATCGCGAAATTGCCGAAGACGCCGTGCTTGGGCTGGCGAAGAACGAGATTGTTGCCGCTGTCTCCCTGACCAGTCTCGACGGAACCTTCTCGGTCGATCACGGTCACCCGGCCAGTCAGTCAGCACAGGACGCGGTAAGGGTTGCGCTGGAATCCCCATTCACACCGGGCGAGCAAGTCGGCGAAATGACCATTTATCCGCGTCAGGAGTTGATTAACCTGAACGCGCGCAGCGCTGCGCTCGGTAATGCTGTGCTCCTTGGTGGCTACACCTTGCTGGTTGCCCTGTTGGTCATGGCGATTATTCAGTGGCAATTCGTTCCTGTGCTGCGGCAACTCGCCAGCGCCCTGCATGTGATCAACCCTGGCGGTCCGGAGCGACTGCAACTCCCGAGTCGACACCGGGATGACGAAATTGGCCGATTGGCCCTCGATATCAATCGATTGCTGGATTTGGTCCAGTCCAAGCTCGATAATGAGCGTGGGCTGCGTCTGGAAATGCAGGATCTGGAACAGCGTTTTCGCCTGATCTTCGAGCGCGCCAGCGTGGGGATTTTTCTGCTCGATGAAGATGGCTGCCTGGTCATGGCCAACCAGGCATTTCGGGACATCCTGGGTCGGGATGGCATGAGCCAAATCCAAGGTCATCAGATCTGCCTCTACCAGCTGTTTGATGATGTCGAACGGGTGATTGCGATGCTGGAGGAGGCCACTGATCATGGCCAGTCGACGAGCGCCGATCTCAGCCTGGCCAATGATGCGTCGAGTACGCCGCGCTGGGTGCACTGTGTGCTGACACGCATCCGGTATAACAGTGATAATCACCTGGCAGGCAGAGCATTGGTTCAGGGTATCGTCACTGACATTACTGAACGTAAGCAGGCCGAGCGAATCATCCGCTTTCAGGCCGAGCGCGATCCACTTACGAACCTTGCCAATCGGCGTTCTGCCGAGGCTGAGCTGAATGCACGCCTGGAGCAGTCACGTCGTGAAGGGGTGTGCTTGGCCGTCTGTCTCATCGATCTCGATCAGTTCAAGCCAATCAACGATACCTATGGCCATGACGTGGGTGACAAGGTATTGGTGGCGGTGGCTGAGCGCATTAGGGATTGTGTTCGACGGGCCGATCTGACCGCCCGTCTTGGTGGCGATGAGTTTCTGGTCGCGCTCCTGGATGTCTCCTGTCGCTCGACGATCGGGTCAGTGGCGCGCAAGCTCCTTGAATCCCTCGCCCGGCCTATCGACCTGGGTGACGGGCTGGAACTCCGCGTTGGAGCCAGTTTGGGGATCAGCTTGTCCAACGAGCATGGCCATGATCTCCAACGCTTGCTGAGTCTGGCTGATCAGGCAATGTATCAAGTCAAGCGGCACGGCAAGAATGCGTTTCGGGTCTATTCTGCGTAACAAGCTTTCGGTGGCCAACGGGCGCTAAGTTGGGGGAGGGAAGATGATTCTCGGGATTCATCATGTCAGTCTGATTGTGGCTGACACCAAGCGGGCACTGGAGTTCTATCAGGATCTGCTTGGCTTGGCGATCGAACCAAGTCGCCCGGATCTGGGTTTTCCTGGGGCCTGGCTGCGGCTGGGGGATGGGCAGATTCATTTGCTGGAGCTGCCGAATCCCGACCCGACCATTGGGCGCCCGGCGCATGGCGGGCGCGACCGTCATCTCGCGGTGCGGGTGAGCGGACTCGATGGCCTGGCCGAGCGCTTGCAGGCGGCTGGTGTGGGCTTTACGCGCAGCAAGTCCGGTCGCAAGGCACTGTTCTGCCGCGACCCGGACGGCAATGCGCTGGAGCTGATCGATACCGAGCAGAGCTGACGGGCGTCGAAGCGCATTCGATCCGCCCTGTTCGCAGACCTGTCGGCGGCTGCTTGGAAGCCGCCTGCGATCAGCGGCGCGCGGCTCTGCTACAATGCGCCCCCGCGTCACGAGCTGACGGGACCAGACGAGGCCGGCCCTTGGCGGCCCCAGCCACTAATGACGAAACCCTAACAACTCACCACTCAGACATGACTACCGTCCGTACCCGTTTCGCTCCCTCGCCGACCGGATTTCTGCATGTCGGCGGCGCCCGTACTGCCTTGTTTTCCTATCTGTTCGCGCGCAAGCATGGCGGGCAGTTCATCCTGCGCATCGAGGATACCGACCTGGAGCGCTCCACGCCCGAGTCGGTCAATGCCATCCTTGAAGGCATGACCTGGCTGGGGCTAGATTATGACGAGGGACCTTTCTATCAGACACAGCGCTTCGACCGTTATCACGCGGTGATCGATGAGTTGCTCGACAAAGGACTGGCCTACCGTTGCAGCTGCCCGAAAGAGCGTCTGGACAAGCTGCGCGAGCGGCAGATGGCGGCCAAGGTCAAGCCTCGTTATGACGGGCACTGTCGCGGTAAGACTGTCGATCCGTCCGAGCCGCATGTGGTGCGCTTTTCCAATCCTGTCGAAGGGCTGGTGGTGGTCGACGACCGGGTGCGCGGGAAGGTGCCGTTCAACAATAACGAGCTCGATGACCTGATCATCCGCCGCAGCGACGGCTCGCCCACCTACAATCTCACCGTGGTGGTCGACGATGCCGAGATGAACATTACCGATGTGATTCGAGGCGACGATCATCTTGGCAACACCGCTCGCCAGATCAACATCTTAAAGGCCTGGGGCAAAGAGCCGCCGCGCTATGCTCATCTGCCGATGATTCTCGGCGAGGACGGCAGCAGGCTGTCCAAACGCCATGGGGCGGTGAGCGTGATCGCCTTTCGCGATCAGGGCTATCTGCCCGAGGCGCTGCTGAATTATCTGGTGCGCCTGGGTTGGTCGCATGGCGATCAGGAAATTTTTTCCGTCGATGAGATGATCGCGCTCTTCGATCTGGAAGCGGTCAACAAGGCGGCGTCAGCCTTCGACTACAACAAGCTTGCATGGGTCAATCAGCATTACATCCAGCATGGCGATGCCAAGCGCATTGCTCACTTGCTGAGTCCGCATTTGGGACATTTGGGCATCGACCCGAGCACCGGGCCTGAGTTGACGGCCGTGGTGGAGGCGCAGGCGGCGCGCGCCAAGACGCTGAAGGAGCTGGCCGACATCAGTACCTTCATCTATCAGGATTTCGACGACTACGATGCCGCTTCAGCCAAGAAGCATCTGCGCCCCGTTGCGCTGGAGCCGCTCAAGCGTATGCGCGCTGCATTGGAAATGCTGGCGCTGGAGGACTGGCAGCCCGAGATGCTCCACCATCAGGTCGATCAGGTCGCGGCTGAGCTGGACCTGGCCATGGGCAAGGTCGCGCAGCCGCTGCGGGTCGCGGTGGTTGGGCGGGCGGCCTCGCCCGGTATTGATGTGACCCTGCATCTGATCGGCAAGGACGCAGTCCTGCGGCGTATCGACCGTGCCCTAGCCTTTATCGAGGCGCGTGCGGCGCAGGGTTGATGGCTCAAGCTGATGAATCCCGCCCGGGCCTCCGGCTTTCCGGGCTGCTCCGGTTTTGCTGATGTCAGCCTGCCGACCAGAGCTGGCCGTCATCGTGCCGACCTACAACGAGGCGGCCAACATTCAGGCGGTCATCGACGGGCTGGAACAGGCGCTGACCGGCATCGACTGGGAGCTGATCGTCGTCGATGACGACTCCCCCGATGGCACTGCCGAACGGGTGCGTTCGCTGGCTTGCGAGCATCCGCGGGTGCGGGTGCTGCAGCGCATCGGCCGGCGCGGGCTGTCCTCGGCTTGCATCGAGGGCATGCTCGCCACCACCGCGCCCTATCTCGCGGTGATGGATGCCGATATGCAGCACGATGAGGCACTGTTGCCGCGCATGCTTGAGCGGGCAAAAGTCGCCGGGCTCGATCTGGTAGTCGGCAGCCGTTATGTTGCCGGCGGCGGTCTTGGGGACTGGAGTGAGCAGCGCCGCTCGATGAGCCGCCTGGCCGGCGCCATTGGTCGGCGGCTGATCAAGGCCGACCTGAAAGACCCCATGAGCGGCTTTTTTCTGCTGCGTGCCGAGGTGCTGCACCAGTGCGTGCGACGCCTGAGCGGGGTGGGCTTTAAGATTCTGCTCGATATCTTCGCCAGCCATCCGCGCCCGCTGCGCTTCGAGGAACTGCCCTACGAGTTTCGCGCACGTCAGGCCGGGGCAAGCAAGCTCGACAACGCGGTGCTGTGGGAGTACCTGCTGATGCTGTTACAGAAGCTCGCCGGGCCCTTGGTTCCGGCGCGCTTTATTGGCTTTTCGCTGATCGGCGGTTCTGGCGTGGTGGTGCACATGCTGGTGCTGTGGCTGCTTTACCGGGTGGCGGACACCAGCTTCCTGTTAGGGCAGTCGGTCGCCACTCTGGTCGCCATGACCACCAATTTCTTCCTCAATAATATCCTGACCTACAGCGACATGCGCCTGCGCGGGCGCGAGTTGCTGCGCGGCTGGGTGTCGTTCGTGGTCGCCTGCAGTGTCGGGGCCTTTGCCAATGTCGGCGTCGCCAGCTATCTGTTCCAGGCCGATTCCTTCTGGGTGCTCTCGGCGCTCTCTGGGATTCTGGTCGGCGCGGTCTGGAACTATGCTGTCACCGCTGTCTATACCTGGAGAAAGCCGAGCGGGGCGCGGGCGCAGTGAAGAGCGCGCGGGTCTGCTCCGCTGGACGCGGCTCCTGCTCGGGATCGAACTGGTAGCCGAACCAGGCGATATCACGCGCGAAACGGCGCGCGATCCACTCGGCTGTTTCGTCGGTGTAATAGGAGCGGTAGTCGCGGCTGCGATCCTGAGCGCGGCGGTGATGGGGCAGGGGACGGATGTTTAGGCCCAAATGGCAGCAAACGTGCTGGAAGTCCGTCTCCAGTTGCTCATAGCGGCCGATGAAATCCACGCAGGGCTGGCCGTCAAGATCAATTAGATAATCGCTCTGCCGCTCGATGGAAGTATCGACGTGATACTGATAAGGGCGCTCAGGGTCGAGCTTCCAGCGCAGAAAGTCGCTGAAGTTGTCATGTCCGCCAAGATAGTGCGGGCGCTCGTGGCGAATGTGATGATAGGAGCTGACCTGCAGATCCCAGGGGTTGCGCACGAAGGCGAATTTGAACAGCTGCTGAAAAAACGCGTGCGGCAGCAACTCCTTGGCGGCGATGATCTTGGCATGGCGCGGCAGCTTGAGTGCCAGGCGGTGGCCGCTCAGATGACTGAAGCGCGCGCATAGAAACATCGGCCAATACCAGGGGTCGCGCCAGCGCTGGCGGCTGAGTGCCGCGCGCACGCTGGTGCCGCCCGTCTTGGCGATATGGACGAACAAAAAACCGTGGCCGGGCGAGAGCAGCATGGCGCTATTCTAGCCCGGCAAGCATGGCGGCGTCGCGATGCCAAGGGCGACACCCGCGTCGATTTGGGGAATGTCTACTCTGGGACCATGCTCCCGGACTCACGAACCCGCTAGTTGATGGTGTGTGAGAGGCGTGAGTATGACTGGGGGCTCAGGTAGGATCAGACTCCCGCGGTACCAGGTCCCGATACGCATGCCAGGTGGCATGCCCGAGCAGCGGCATTGCGATCACCAAACCGATGTACAAGGTGAGAAAACCCGCGCCTATGACCATCACGATGATGGCCGCCCAGAGTGCCATCGGCAGCCAGTTGGTGGTGACGGCTTTGACGCTGGTGCGAATGGCAGTGAAGCCATCGATATTGCGATCGACCAGCATGGGCACCGAAATGGCGCTGATCGCATAGGCAATGCCCGCCAGCACGAAGCCGACCAGCACACTAGCAAAAACGAATGCATTGTTCTCGCCCGACAGGAACACAGTGCTGAAGAAGGTCTCCAAGGGCGGATTCAGGCTGGTGTAGAGCAGCGCGAACAGCACGAAATTGGCCATCATCCAGAACTGCATGATGATGATGAGTCCGGCGGTGATGATGCTGAGCTGCCCCTGATTGCTTTTCCATGCCTCGAGTGCGTTGCAGAATTGCAGCGGCTCGTTTTTCTCGACATGGGCGCTCATCTGGTAGAGCCCGAGCCCGACGACCGGGGCGAGCAGGTAAAAGCCCGCCGCCAGGAAGGGCACGATGAACACATAGCCTTCCGAGACCAGCGCCCAGGTGAGCACTGCGCTGATCAGCACGATGACGGCGCCATAGGTCAGGCTGTATTTGCGTGCCTGCTGCATGTCCTGCCAGCCCTTTCTCAGCCACTCCCAGGGTTGGTCAATCGTGATGCGGTTGACGCGGATGCCGTCGTCCGCTGTCTGCGGAGGGACGCTGATCCGGTCGATGGTGGGGTTGTCCATGGTCTGCTCCTCGCTTGATGGTATTTCTTGATTTGGTGGCCTCTTTGATCGCTAGTCCGGGATCGACATTCAGGTATCGATCTGCAGGCTTGCTGGTCGGCGCCCTGATGTGGTGCCGTCGTCAGCGAGAGGCTCATGTTGTTGTTGTACGAAAAATCGAACTCTTCAAGAACGTCATGGAATCTGCGAAAAACCGAAAACTCATCCGCGATTTCGATGCGTCTTGATCGAGCGGATGCGCACTTGCGCTCGTCGTATCGGCCGGGCGGTCAGTCAGCCGAAAAAACCGAGTAATTTTGTCATCCACTCATTTCAATCATCGTGAAAGAATCCCGGAATATCAAGCGGGATTCGACCAGCGGTTGGCCGGCTCGGACTTCGCTTGACTGACCGCATTGGTCCTGAGATCACGACGGGCGGGGCGGCTGGGCGGTGAAAGGTGGCCGGTACAAGGCGCTGAGAGTATGCGCTTGCGTGGTGCATTGGGTCCGTCGTATGGAGTGATCTGCACCATTTGGAGCGGCGCTCGGGCGTCTTAAAACCCGGTGCGATGCGCCGAGACCGGTGATTCCTGTCTACGTTCAGTGGGGCATGATTTGTGCTTATGGTTGCACTATGTTCTCCGTGGACGTCTTGCAAGGGCACCGAAGATGGGACGCAGAATCCTCAACCACGATATCATGAACTGCACGGCCGAGGGCGTGCTGGGCAATCACCTGTATTCCGGTCGGGCCGTTGGCATTAGCGACCCGGAGGATGTGGTGATGCTGCATCCCGCGCTCGAGGCGGATTGGGACGCGCTCTGCGCCCACTATGAGCGCATCGGTTTGAGCCACAGCCGGCAGCTTGTCTGGGACGTCTGCCGGGAGCGCTTGCGTGAGTTTCCGGATCATCAGCCCTCGGTGTTTTTCTTTGGTGCTGAGGAGCATCAGATGCGCCCCGACTCGGATTGGCATGGCGCGGTTGCCAGTGTCAATTGCAAGAACGCCTTTATGACCCATGCCGAGAGGCTGGGTGTTCCGGTGCCGGTGACGCGTTGTTTCGAGGATGCGCAAGACATTGGCGAGGATGCCATCGCGACCACGATCTTTCCCTGTTATCTGAAAGCCTCGGTGTCGGTCTCTGGGGTCGGCATTTTTCGCTGCCAGGATGCCGATGCCCTGCGGCGTGCGTGCGGTGAGTTCGCACCAGGAACACCCGTGCAGATTCAGCGCGAGGTGAAGGCCGAGAGCTTTTTAAATCTGCAATACATCAACGACAACGGCCAGGTGGAGCGCCTGGCGGCGACCGAGCAGGTGCTCGATGGCTATGTGCATCAGGGCAACCGCCATCCGGCGGCGCATGCGCCTTGGGAGATGGTCGACCCGCTGGCCGACTGGCTGGGCGAGACCGGCATGCGCGGCGTTTTCGCCTTCGATGTGGCTGTGGTCAGGGAGCCCGCAGCCCAGCTTTCCACAGGGCTTTCGAACAGGCTGGCCAATGGGCTTTCAAACGATCCTGCCAAAGCCCCCGCCGCTGATGCTAACGGTGTCGAGTATTTGGCCATCGAGTGCAATCCACGCTTCAACGGCGCATCCTACCCGACACTGGTCGCGGACAAGCTTGGGGTTTCCGAGTGGCTGGCAATCGCCTTTGGCACCCGGCATCGGTGCCTGGCCGATCTCGACCTCAATGGTCTGGAGTACAATCCGGACACCGGCACCGGCGTGGTGCTGGTCAATTGGGGGCCGATTCAAGTCGGCAAATTCCTTGCGCTGCTTGCCGGTGATCGCAACCAACAGGAAATGCTCGCAACAGAACTCGGCGCGCGCCTATAAGCCTCTTAAAGATGACGTCCAACTCGAACTTCTCCCTGATGATCCACGGCGGCGCTGGCGCGCTCGATAATGTGCGCGACCAGGCCACGGCTGTGCGCTACCTCGAGAGCATGCGGCTGATTCTGGAATTCGGTCGCGAGATCCTCGCGCGCGGGGGCAGCGCGGTGGAGGCGGTGGAGAGCTGCGCCTCGGAGCTGGAAGACAATCCGCTGTTCAACGCCGGCTGCGGCTCGGTGCTGAACGAAGACGGCCAGGTGGAGATGGATGCCGGCATCATGGACGGCCGCGATCTGGCCGCCGGTGCCGTGGCTGGCGTGAGCGGCATCGCCAACCCGGTGCAACTCGCGCGCCTGATCATGGACGGCAGCGAGCATGTGCTGCTCTCCGGCGCCGGCGCGCTGCGCTATGCTGAGCACTGCAAGGTGCCGCTTGCGTCGGATGAGTATTTTCGCACCCCCGAGCGGGTCGCTCAGCTCGCACAGGCCAAGGCGCACAAGGCCATCATGCTCGATCATGACGACTCCGGCGAGGGGCAGAAATACGGCACCATCGGCGCCGTCGCGCGCGATCTCAACGGCAATCTGGCCGCTGCGACCTCCACCGGCGGCATCGTTAACAAGCGCCTCGGGCGCATTGGCGACTCTTGCCTGATTGGCGCCGGCGTCTATGCCGATAACGCCAACGGCGCCGTCTCCACCACCGGTTATGGCGAGGATTTCATCCGCACCGCACTGGCGAAGATGGTCGCGGACCTGATCGAATACCGCGGCCTTGATGCCCAAGGCGCGGTCGATTTCGCGCTGGAGCATTTCCGCCGCAAGGTCGGCGGTCGCGGTGGGCTTATATGCATCGACCACCAGGGCCGCTGCGCCAGCGCCATGACCACCAAGAAGATGATCCACGGCTGGATCGAGCAGGGCGGCGACAGTCACTGTCGGTTCTGATCATCCTGTCATTCGCTGCAGGGGCGGCTTCACTAACGCCCTTTGATGACGGTATGATGGCAGCTGGCGGCGGAGGGTGTTGATGACTGTCTTCGACAAGGGATGGACCTTGAGTGGGTGGCGCCGGACTGCCTTTTGGGTGCGGCGCGGGCTGCCGTTCTGGCTGCTGATTTTGTTCTGGTTCATCACGGCCGCGGCTGTTGCGGCGGCGTCCGATGCGGAGTTTCCCGAGGCGAGTGACGCGGAGGTGGTGACTGACCACCTGACCGCCCGGCTTATCCCGGAATTCCAGCATGTGATGCCGGGAGATCGCGTCGACCTGCTGCTTGTCTTCGACCTACAGCCGGGCTGGCACACCTACTGGCGCAACCCGGGCGATTCCGGCGAGCCGCCGCGGCTGACCTGGACGCTGCCCGACGGCGTGCGGGCTGGACCAATTCGCTGGCCCTATCCCGAGCGCATCCCGGTCGGCCCCTTGGCCAACTACGGCTATTCCGAGCAGGCGCTGCATCTGATCGCGTTGCACATCGACCCCGACTGGCCCGCCGGGCAGCCGATCCCGATTCTGCTCGACGCCAACTGGCTGGTTTGCGCCGAGCACTGTATTCCTGAGTCTGGCCGCTTCGCACTGACGCTGACAGCGCAGCTCGGCGCTTCGGGCGGGGGCGCGGTGTCTGGCGATGCCGAGGGGCTTGGTGATGCCGAGGCGAACGCGCTTTTCGCGCAGGCGCGCGCCGCCGTGCCGCAGCCGTTTGGCGCTCCAGTGCTGCTTGATCGCGATGGCAGTCCGTTGCGCCTGCGTCTGCCATGGGCGAAATTGTCTGGTCAGCCCATTGAGCCCAACGAACCCATTGAGCCCGTGGAGTCCAACCAGTCAAATCAGTCCGTTCAGCTAAAGCAGCCTGATGCGATCAAGCAACTCGAGTTCTTCGCCGATGAGTGGGGGATGATTGAGCACGCTGCTGCGCAAACCTGGCAGCTGCGGGGCGACTGGCTGGAACTCGCGCTCAGTCCTGGCGCGACGCCTGCGTCCGTGGCGCCGTCGGGCGTGCTAGTGGCAACCACCGCTGACGGAGTGCGCGCCTGGGAATTGTCCGCGACCCCGCAATCTCTGCCGCCGCTAGCTGCGAGCGCTGATGCAATACCCGGCGCAATGCCCAAAGCAGGGCAGCATTCAGGGCCGGACGCGACTCTGGGTCTTCCGCTGGCGCTGCTGTTTGCGTTCCTCGGCGGTCTGGCGCTCAACCTGATGCCCTGCGTTTTTCCGGTGCTGGCTATTAAGCTCATGGGGCTGGCCGAGCAGCGCGGGCTCGCTCTGGCAGCGCGCGCCTGGCATGGACTCATGTATAGCAGCGGTGTGCTGGTGTTCTTCGGTTTGCTTGGCGGCGGGCTGCTGGGCTTGCGTGCCGCCGGTGCGGCTGTCGGCTGGGGGTTCCAGCTGCAGTCGCCGGTGTTCGTGGCGCTGATGGCCGGGCTCTTTCTCGTGCTGGGGCTCAGTTTGTCCGGCGCCCTCACCTTGGGCAGCGGTCTGATGGGACTCGGCGCCGGCGGTCGCTTGCTGAATGCTGGCCCGAATACTGGCCCGCCCGATCGGGTGCGGCTGGATCGCGCGGCGCTGGCTGCGTTCGGCACCGGCGCGCTGGCCGCGCTGGTCGCAGCACCCTGCACCGCGCCCTTCATGGGGGCGGCCATCGGCTATGCGCTCACCCAGCCGTGGTTTGCTGCCCTGGCAGTGATCCTGACGCTCGGCCTCGGTATGGCCTTCCCTTTCGCGCTGCTCAGCCTGTTCCCAGCCTGGACGCGCAGGCTACCCCGTCCGGGTCCCTGGATGGAACGGCTGAAGCAACTGCTCGCGTTCCCGCTGTTCGCCACCACCGCCTGGCTGCTGTGGGTGCTGACGCAGCAAACCGGCCCCAATGGCCTGGCGCAGACGCTGATCAGTCTGCTGGTGCTGGCATTCGGGCTCTGGTTGCTGGACGTTGTGCGTCAGGACGGGCATCGCTGGCAGCGCCCGGCGCGGCTTGGGCTGCGCCTGCTGGGTTTCGCCAGTCTGCTGATGGCTATCGTTCTCGCTGCCCAGCTAGGCACGCTGATTGACGCGGACACGAGTACAAGCGCCGGCGACGGCCGCCAGCAGGCAATACAGCAGGCAACACAGCAGGCGCAAGCTCAGGGTGTGTTGCCGTCAATGCCTTATTCCGCCGCGACGCTCGATGCCGCTCTCGCTGAGGGGCGGTCGGTGTTCGTCAACATGACCGCTGCCTGGTGCATTACCTGCCTGGTCAACGAGCGCGTTGCGCTTACCAGCGATCGGGTCGCCCAGGCGTTCGCCGAGCGTGACGTGCTCTATCTGAAAGGCGACTGGACCAATCATGATTCAGACATCTCGGCCTATCTAAGTGACTTTGGGCGCGACGGTGTTCCGCTCTACGTTTATTATCCGCTCGGCGCCGAGCCTCAGGTCCTACCGCAGTTGCTAACGCCAGGACTGGTCCTGGAAGCTCTTGAAACGCCTGGTGGCGGCAGCAACTGACTCCAGCAACACCTCACCTAAGGAGAATCCCATGCAACAAGCTCAACACCCACTGCTCACCATCGGCCTGACGCTCTGTGCTGCTCTGTTTAGCCTGAATCTGGCTGCAGCGCCTGAGGTTGGCGCGCCCGCCCCGGATTTCTCAGTGATCGACACCAAAGGCGAGGTCTGGACACTCGATCATTTAAAGGGCAAAACAACCATTCTCGAATGGACCAATCACGACTGTCCCTATGTGCGCAAGCACTACGACAGCCGCAACATGCAGCGACTGCAGCACAAGGCCGCGGAGGAGGGAGTGGTTTGGCTGACGGTCATTTCCTCGGCGCCCGGCAAGCAAGGCCATGTCAGCCCCGAACAGGCCGATGAGCTGACCGCCTCGCGCGAGGCCGCGCCGGTCGCCGTGTTGCTTGATGAAAGCGGTGAGATGGGCGGTGCCTATGGTGCGAGCACCACACCGCATCTGTTCATGATCGACCCCGAGGGTACCCTGATCTACATGGGCGGTATCGACGACCGCCCGACCTCGGATGTGGCCGACATCGATGGCGCCACCAACTATGTCGACCAAGCCTTGGCCGAGCTGGCCGCCGGCGAGGCGTTGTCGACGCCGGTCACCCGACCTTACGGCTGCTCGATCAAATATTGAGTGAAGCTACGGCCCGGTGTGCAGACGGCAGCGCAGTCCGGATGCGAACGGGTCAGCTATTCGGCATCGCCGGCCGTCTGCCCGACCTCATCCCCGCAGCGCTTGACGCCGTTTAGCGAGGCTACCCCGTCCTGCTGCAACCCGGAGCGTAAGCGCTCGCAAAGGGTCGAGAGTACCTTGATGCGCGCGAAAGGCTTGTCGTCGCCTTCCACGAGCGTCCAAGGTGCATACTCGGTGCTGGTGCGTGCGACCATCTCGTTGACGGCAGCCTTGTACTGATCGGCTTTCTCGCGATTGCGCCAGTCCTCGTCGGTAATCTTGTACTGTTTGTAAGGCGTGTTCTCACGGTCGCGGAAGCGGCGCAGTTGTTCGTCGTCGCTGACTTGCAGCCAAAACTTCATCAAAATCGCGCCCTGCTCGACCAGCTGCTCCTCGAAGTCATTGATCTCGCTGTAAGCGCGACGCCATTCGGACTCGCTGGCAAAGCCCTCGACGCGTTCCACCAGTACCCGGCCGTACCAGGAGCGGTCGTAGATGATCATGTAGCCTGCGCGTGGAATGTGGCGCCAGAAGCGCCACAGATAATGGTGGGCCTTTTCTTCGTCAGTTGGCGCTGCCACCGGAATGGCACGATACAGCCTGGCATCCACCGCGCTGGTGATGCGGCGGATGGCGCCACCCTTGCCGCCGGCGTCCATGCCCTCGAACACCAACACCGTCGTGCGCTTTTTCTTGTAAGCGGTCCAGGCCAGCTCGTTGAGCTCCGTCTGCAGGCGCTTGAGCTCGGACTTGTAGATGTTGCGCTCGAGCTTCTGGTCGAGATCGAGCTGGTCGAGCAGGGTGATCTGCGCCGGCGCGCTGTCGGGCAGGTCAAGCGGATCAGCGGTCGGCGGCGGCTCCATCGGCAGCGGCTGTTGCAGCCGGGCGCGAATTGCCTGCAATAGCGTTTTGCCCACGGTCAGATCGCGATAGCGGTTGTCGGTCGCCTCAATCAGATACCAGGGCGCGATGCCGCGGTCAGTCTGGCGAATTACGCGCTCGGCAACATGCTCGAACTGCTGATACTGCTCGGAGAACTTCGATTTTTCCGGCAGCATCTTCCAGCGGCTGCGGTCATCGCGCGAGAGCTCCTTCAGCCGCCGCTTCTGGTCCTTCTCGGTGAGATGGAACCAGAACTTCACCACCAGCGCACCGTCGTGCGTCAGCATGCGCTCAAAATCAACAATGCGTCCGAGCCCGGCATCAAGCGCCGCGTCGTCGCACAGCCCCTGAAACCGGTGCTCGATCGGCGCCAGATACCAGCCGCCGAACAACACCGCCATCTCCCCGCGCGGCGGCAGATTGCGCCAGAAGCGCCAATAGCGCGGGCGCTCGCGCTCCTCGTCGCTCAGATCCCAGTAGGCAAAGGTCTGCAAACCGCGGCTGTCGAGCCACTCGTTCAGCCGATTGACCACCTCGCCCTTGCCGGCCGCCTCCACCCCGGAGACGATCACCACCACCGGGATTTCTGCGTCGCGCATCTGCCGCTGCACCTCCAGCAACTGCGTGCGCAGCTCATCGCGCTGCTCCTTAAACTCGCTCTTGCTGACCGAGCGACCGACTTTGGTGGCCTCGAACATGGTATGGCGTCCCCTGTGAAAGACAGAATTCGATAGCCCCGCAGATGCCGAGTGGCACCTCCGGTGAGGCTGCCGCGACCGGATACCGGCCAAGTGTGAGCACTGCAAGCAGCGGGGTCAATGCCCGTGGGCGCGCCGCCCACGACCACCGATCCATGCTGGGCGGATTGAAACTCAGCAGCGATCTGCTGCTGGTCGAAGGGAGCAATCCCGAATGGCCGCGCGCGGCCTAGGGATGAAATCGGCGAGAGGTGGCATGGATGTGGAAAGATTCGACAGAACCCGGATCAATTTAAGATGCTGACTGGATGAGCGAGCAAAACTCGCGCAGGCCGATGACCGTGATTCCTCCAGGTTTTCGGTAGCGATCCTCGCCGCTGTAAATGATCCAGGCTTGGTCTGGTGTCAAATCCGCCAGGGCATGGTGGAATCCGCGATCCGGGGTCGGAGTAAGCCCGCGCTTGATTTCGATGGCCCAGGTTTCACTGTTCGGTAGCTCAAGCACGAGATCGATCTCGGCCCCCGCAGCGGTGCGATAGAAGCTGGCCTGAGTGCCATCGGGCGCGCATTGGAGCAGGTTTTCGAGCACGAAGCCCTCCCAGCTGCCACCCACCACCGGGTGACCGAGCAGCGTCTCGCGGTCGCGCAACCGCAACAGTATGTGAACCAAGCCTGAGTCGCGAATATAGATTTTGGGCGAACGCACCAAGCGTTTGCCGACGTTGGCGTGGTAGGGCGGCAAGCGCCTGACCAACAATAGATCGACCAGAAGATCGAGATAGCGTCCCACCGTGCGACCGTCGAGTGCGAGGCCGCGGGCCAGTTGCGCCGTATTCAACAGTCCGCCTTGGTGGTGGGCTAGCATGGTCCACAAGCGTCGCAAGGTTTCGGCTGGCGTGCGGGCTCCGAGTTGCGGAATGTCCCGCTCCAAATAGGTGCGGACAAAGTTTTCTCGCCACAGCAGGCTGGTCCGATCGCTGCTTGCAAGGAAACTTTCCGGGAGACCGCCGCGCACCCATAAGGCATCGCGGGCATCGGGCGCGATTTCCAGCACATCAAAGGGGGCGAGCTCGACATAGGCGATCCGCCCCGCGAGCGTTTCGCTCGACTGGGCGATGAGGTCGATCGATGCCGAGCCAAGCAGCAGGAACTGTCCCGCCGCGCGACCGTTGCGCCGCCCCTGGTCGATCAATCCGCGCAGGGCTTGGAAGATCTCTGGTATGCGCTGGATTTCGTCCAGGATGACGAGCTTATCGGCATGACTGGACAGATAATCGACCGGGTCTTGAAGCTTGTCACGATCCGGTGGGGATTCGAGATCAAGGTAGAGACTAGGGTGCGCGTTCTCAATGGAACGTGCGAGCGTGGTCTTGCCGACCTGTCTGGGGCCGAGCATGGCGACAGCCGGGAACTGAAAAAGGCGTTCACGCAGAATGGGCGCGAGGCGACGGGGAATCATCCTTGTAAAAATAGCATCATGCTGTAACTTTTACAATGTTATGTTGCTGAGAGACCTTTGCGCTGCCGCGTTTTTTGGACAATCACAACGCCTGTCTGCTTGAAACCGCATCCACAATTGTGGTTTCTTGTGTTCATCTTAGGAGCGGATGCTCAATGCTCTTTCTGCAGTTAGTGCCACCGCCTGCTCAAGATGCTCAATGGGCGTGTGGAAATGCGGTGAGAAGCGGATGCCGCCGCCGCGTGCGGCGCAGAGCAGGTTCTGCTCCATCAGTTTGCGCCAGAGGGGTTGGTGGTCGTCCAGGCCGGGAATGCGGAAGGTGAGGATGCCGGCGCGGTGCTCGGGCGCGCGCGGGGAGAGCAGCTCAAAGCCTTGAGCGTCGATCAGCTCGATCAGGTGGTCGATGCGCTCGGCGATGGCCAGTTCGATCTGGTCCAGGCCGGCTTCTTCGAGCAGTGACAGGCTGGCTTCGAAGGCGTGGGTGCCGAGCATGTTGGGGCTGCCGCATTCGAAGCGCCGAGCGCTGGCGGCTGGTTGCCAGTCGGCGCGGTCGAAGTCGCCCATGTGCTCGACCATGTGCCAACCGAACTGGTGCAGCTTGAGCGTTTCGCGCAGCTCGGGGCGGCAGTAGAAGAGTGCAATGCCTTCGGGGCCGAGCATCCATTTGTGGGCATCGGCGACGATGAAATCGGCCGGCATGCGCGCGAGGTCATAGGGGATGGCGCCCAGGCCCTGGATGGCGTCGACGCACAGCAGGATGCCGCGCGCGCGACAAGCTTGGCCGAGGCGTTGCAGATCCAACCGCCGCCCGCGCGCGTATTGCACCCAGCTGACGGCGATCATCCGGGTGCGGGCGTCGCAATGCGCGAGCAGGTCATCCTCGGGGGACTCGGATTCCGCAAGCTTGAGCGCTCGCCACTCCACACCTAGATCGCCGTGTTTGGGGTCGGCCAGGGACTCCCAAACAATGCGGTTGGACGGGAATTCCTCGGCGATGCCGACGATGTTGTCGCCGGGCTGCCAGTCGAGCCCGTAAGCGATGACCGACAGCGCCTCCGAGGTGCTTTTCGCCAGTGCAATGTCATCGGCCGATGCCGCGCCTATCAGTCGCGCCAGGCGCTCACGCAGCCGTTGTTCGGTGGCCTGCCAGTGCGGATAGCGGAGCGAGCCCTGGGTGGCGTTCTCCTCGGCGAAGCGACACACGGCATCGCGGGTGCGCAGGGGCCAGGGGCCGATGGCCGCGTGGTTGAGGTGCAGCAGGGACGGGGATAGGTCGAATTCCGATAGCAGGGCGTTCATGGTCAAATTCGCGCGATGATGTGCTGGAGGTTTTGCCGGTCATTATGCAGACCTTGATCATTGCCCGCTCAGTTGGCGAGCGGTCTTGGACGTGCACCGATCAAATCACGCATGATTGAAGCGCGGCCCCGCGCGTTATAGTCTCGACTCCTGTGCTTGTCGCGCACTGAGAAATGCGCGAATTCTTCCCGCGAGCTCAGAAATGCGCGAATTCTTGCCGCGAAATGCAGGAATGTGCAAAAGCACCCCGAGATCGGCATCAGCACCACCATCATCGCCAACTGGGTCTTCGCCGCCAGCGTGGTTGAGGAGCGACACATGAAACCTGTTCGAGGACTTGCTCATTTCTGCCATTCGTCAGGCGCGAGGGGCTGGCTGGTGGGATGTTTGCTGGCTCTGGGAGCTCTGGCGACGGTGACAGGCGCAGCCGGGGCCGCTGACGGGGCCGGTGCCAGTGCAAATCTCAGCGCCAATCTCAGCGACAGCACCAGCGCTTCGAGCCTGAGCGATGTTCCGCCCATGCTGGCACCCTGGGTGCCATGGGTGCTGCGTGATGCCGACTGGCGCGATTGTCCGCTGGCACCGATGGGGACATCGCCCGCGCGGGCTCTGTCGTCGCAGGTGGCTGAGCAGGAGAAAGGCCGGCTGTGCCTTTGGCCTGGCGCCTTGACGCTCAACGCTAATGAAGCGGGTGGGCGTTTCGCCCAGACCTGGCGTCTGTATGCGCCGCGTTGGGTGCCCTTGCCGGGGGATGCCAAGACCTGGCCGCAGCAGGTGGAGGTCGATGGTGACTTCCAACCGGTGCTGGATCAACAGGGGCGGCCGGCGGTGTTCTTGCAGGCCGGGGAGCACGACGTCGAGGGCCGCTTTGTCTGGTCGCGGCTGCCTGATGGCTTGCAGTTGCCGGAGATTCGCGCGCGGGTGAATCTGCGCTTGGGGAACAAGGACATCCAGGCACCGCGCATCGACGCCGACGGGCGTTTGTGGCTCGGCACGGGGCCGGTGAAAGGGCAGGGGCCGGACGCGGCAGAGGCAGGTCGCGGCGACACCCTGGCGCTGGATGTTACCCGGCTGCTCGCCGATGGTGTGCCGGTGCGCTTGACCACCCGTTTGGAGCTCGAGGTGTCCGGTCAGCCGCGCGAGCTGCGCCTGACTGGCGCCGTGCCGCCCGAGGCGCTCGCGCTGCAGATCGACAGTCCGCTGCCGAGCCATCTCGATGATCAGGGGCAATTACGATTGCAGGTTCAGCCGGGCCGCTGGGTGGTGCAGGTGCAGGCGCAATATCCCGGACGCCCGACGCGCTTCGCGCTGGCAGGAATCGAGGCCCCCTGGCCGACGCGGGAAGTCTGGGCCTTCCGTGCCGATCCGGAACTGCGCCAGGTCGAGGTGCAGGGTGCCCCGGCGGTCGATCCGCGCCAGACACGTCTGCCGCCGGATTGGCAGAGTCTTCCCGCTTATGGCATGCAGGCTGGCGATACCTTGGTGCTCGAGCCCATGTCCGCCGCCCAAGCCGGGCGCGCGCGGCTGCGCCTGGAGCGCGATCTATGGCTCGACTTCAGTGGTCGCGGCTATAGCCTGCGCGACCGTATCGACGGAGAGCTTGCGGGTCTGACGCGACTGGATGCCCGCTCGCCCCTGCACCTGGGGCAGGTGCGGGTTGATGACCAGCCACGCCTGATTACCCGGTTGCCGGCGCCAAACCAGCCCAATTCGGACCAATCTCATTCAGATCAGCCAGATTCGGATCAGTCCAATTCGTCCGGCGTCGAGGTGCGCGGCGAACTACTGTCCCTGTTGGCTGATGGCCGCCTTGACGCTCTGCGCGCCAAACTGCCGGCTTCGGGCTGGGCGGTGCCCTTCGAGCGCATTAGCACCAGGCTCTATCTGCCGCCAGGCTGGGACCTGCTTGCGGTAACAGGCGCGGACAACCTGCCAGGCAGCTGGCTTGCGCGCTGGTCGCTGCTGGACCTCTTTCTGGTGCTGGTCGCGGCCTTGGCTTGCGCTCGCCTGTGGGGCTGGCGCTGGGGTGTCCTGGCGCTGCTTACCCTGGTGCTGATTTGGCAGGAGCCGGATGCGCCCCTGGCTGTCTGGTTGCACTTGATCGCCGCCGCCGCGCTGTTGCGTCTGTTGCCAGCAACGCGCGCGCCCGATGACACTCAACCGCGCGCATTGCAGCGCGCGCGGGTGCTGGTGCAGTTGTACTTTCGCGCCGCTTTGCTGGTGCTGGTGCTAATCGCGATCCCTTTTCTGGTGCAGCAGATGCGCGACGGGCTCTATCCGCAGTTGAATATCAGTCCGACAACCGCCTTCAGTGCGGTGTCTCGCAATCAGGCGCCCGCATCGCTGATGGACGAGGCCGATGGCATGGTGCAGGCTGAGTTGGCGCGGTCGGCGCCTGCGCCCGAGCCCTATGCCAACCGCTCCGGCGGCGTATCCTCGATGGCCAAGTCCAAGGCACCGGATTGGAACGCCCCTCCGCCGGGTGCTGTGTTGCAGACCGGAGCTGGGGTGCCCGATTGGCGCTGGAATGCCTTTGATCTGCAATGGAATGGCCCGGTCGCATCCGATCATTCCATCCGTCTATGGCTGGTGCCGCCAATCGCCGCGCTGGTGCTGGCCGTTGCGTCTTTGCTGCTGGTGCCGGCCTTGGCGCTAAGAATCGCTGATCTGTGGCCGCCCGCCCGCGGGCTTGGACGTGGCCCGGGACACCCTGGAGCCAGTGGCGCTGGCAAAGTTGCCGGTAATGGCGCTGATAATGATGCTGGCAAGGGCGCGATAATTGCACCGGCCCTGGCGCTGATGCTGCCCTTGCTCGCAGCTCCCTGGCTGTTGCCGCAGCCAGCGCAGGCGGCGGAAGCGCCGAATGTATCGACGGCCACCGGCGCCCCGCGGCCAGCGTCTGCATCGATAGCAGCGGCCCCGGCCCCCGGCGTGTCGGTCGACACTTCTGCTTTTCCGCCGTCCGGCCTGCTCGATGCGCTGCGCGAGCACCTGCTGGAAGCGCCGGAGTGCTGGCCGGATTGCGTCACGCTGACGCGCCTGCATCTCGAGGTCGGCGATGACCAGCTGCGCTTGCTGCTGACGGTGTCCGCGGGTACCGACGCATCCTTGGCGCTGCCCGGTGGCGATTCGACCTGGTCACCGCAAGAGGTGTCGATCGATGGGGCTGAGCTGCCGCTGGCGCGTCGCACCCAAGACGGCCATCTGCTGGTGCCGGTTACCGATGGACGCCATCAGCTTGAGCTGGTTGGGCCGCTCGATGGAGCCGTGCGGGTTGAGTTGCCACTGCCCTTGATGCCGCGCCTGGTCACGACCGATCTCGACCCGGCCTGGCAGCTCGAAGGGCTGCGGGCCGATGGGCAAGCCGGCTCGCAGCTGCGCTTGGTGCGGGTTGCGACCTCATCGGGTGCGCAGCAGGCGCGGCAGGCACAACAGGAGCCGGAAACGGCGCTCACACCGCTGCTGCGCCTGGAGCGCGACCTTAACCTCGGGCTGACCTGGGAGCTGCGCAGTCGCGTGCGGCGCTTGTCCCCGGCCGATACCTCGGTGAGCTTGTGGCTGCCGCTGCTCCCCGGCGAGGCCGTGACCAGCGCCGAGACGCAGGTGGTGGAGGGTCGCTTGCTACTGTCGCTGGCACCCGGCCAACGCGAATTGGCCTGGTCATCGCGCCTGGCACCGTCGCAGCAGTTGGAATTGCAGGCAAGTGTTGACTCGCGCCTGGTCGAGACCTGGTGCATTGGCGTCAGCCCGTTTTGGCATTTGCAGACCGAGGGTATCGCGCCTGTCGGTCGCGACTGCGGTGATGCCGGGCGCTCTGCAGCTGGCAGGGCAACGCCAGCGCGGCTTTGGCGGCCTTGGCCCGGAGAGCATCTCGGGCTCGATCTGGTGCGACCGGGCGCGGTGCCCGGCCCGACGCTGACGCTGGATCAGACGCGCTATGAGTTGACGCCGGGACGACGGGCGAGCGAGGCATCGCTCAATCTCAAAATCCGCAGCAGTCAGGGCGGGCAGCATGAAATACGCCTGCCAGAGGGCGCCGAGCGCCTCGAAGTCCGCATCGACGGCGATGTGCGCGGACTGGCACTGAAAGACGGCCGGGTCGATCTGCCGCTGGTGCCTGGCGTGCAACAGGTGGCGCTGGCCTGGCAGCAGCCGGGGGGCATGGCGCTCAGCTATCAGCCGGCGCCGGTCGATGTCGGTGCAGCCAGTGTCAATGCCAGTACCGAGGTCAAGCTTGGCGCGGACCGCTGGGTGCTCTGGGTCCAGGGCGCCGGCGTTGGGCCGGCGGTGCTGTTCTGGAGTCTGCTCGCGGTGCTGGTGGTGCTGGCCTGGGGCCTGGGGCGGTTGCGCCTGACGCCGCTCGGCTGGGTGGATTGGCTGCTGCTCGGCATCGGGCTGAGTCAGGCGGATCTCTGGGTGGGCCTGCTCGTGGCCGGCTGGCTGTTGGTGCTGGGCTGGCGCCGGCGCCTGGATGGCGAACATCTGCAGGCCATGCCGGCCTGGCGTTTCGACCTGGCACAGATCGCGCTAGTGGTCTGGACGCTGCTGGCGCTAATGGGCCTGTTGGCGGCTATTCAGCAGGGGCTGCTCGGGCCGCCGCGCATGCAGATTGCCGGCAATGGCTCGGATGCCGGGCTGCTGCGCTGGTATCTCGACCGCAGCGGGCCGCAGTTGGGCGAGGTACTGGTCCTGTCGGTGCCTATGTTGGTCTACCGGCTACTGATGCTGGCCTGGGCACTGTGGCTCGCGCTGCGTCTGCTGGCTTGGCTACGCTGGGGCTGGCAGTCCTTCTCCCAACCGCTGTTGTGGCGGGCGCTGCCGTCGCGCAGCAAGAACAAAGCCGCCACGCCCTCCGGGCGCCCGGGTGAGCCTGGCACGGGGGCGGATGCGTCTTTGAGTCTGGATATCTGAGGCGAATTGATCGAACGGTGGGAGAATTTAGTGTGCCGTCGCCGGGGTGCCTGTCATGAGCGATTGGGCCACCGCGCGGCTGCGGTTGGCTTCCTGCTCGTTGCCGTTGGCGGTTTGCACCTCGGCCAGGATCTGCCAAGCGTTCGGGTCGGTCGGACTGAGACGCACGGCGTGCTCCAGAATGGTTACGGCATCTTCGCTCTTACCGCTCTGTGCCAGTAGCCGGCCGAGGTTGTTGTAGGCGCCGGCGTATTGCGGGTCGAGCTTGATGGCGGTCAGAAAGGCTGCGGTGGCGGCATCTGTCTGCTCTTGCATCATCAGCATGGCGCCGAGGTTGTTGCAGGCGGCGGCATTGCTGGGGTCGAGTTCCAGGCAGCGGTCGAACGCCATGCCGGCTTCCTCGATGCGCTCGAGTTGGGCGAGCGCGACGCCGAGGTTGTAATGGTATTCGGATGCGTCCGGCTCCGAGGCCAGGCCACGGCGGATGAAGGTCAGCGCGGCTTCCGGATCGCCGCTGGTAATCTTGAGTACGCCGAGCTGATTCAGAGTGATGGGCTCGTACGGGTCCTGGTTCAGCACGTCGCGATACAGGGCCTCGGCCTCGTCGAGCCGCCCCTGCTCGTGCAATTCATCGGCCTGGCTGATCATCTCCGCAAGCTCGGTGGGGATTTGTCGCTCTTTCGCGACCCGCGCGGCATCGTCGCTCAGCCCGGTGGCGGCGTCGCGACCGGAATCGCTGCCCTGCGTATCGGCTTGGCCGTCGGGCAAGGCATCTTTGGGCATGAAAATTTCAGCCATAGTCAGGGGTCCTCGGGAGCTCTGGTGGCGCGGCGATCATTGCGCGCCTTAAGATTTGGTTCCGTGCTTAACATCAGTCTGTGCGAATTCAGCTGATATTTCCAGCATTAACGCCCGGGAAACCAAAAAACTTGACGCTGGGCACTTTTTTGTGGCGCCCGCTGTGCGGCCGGATTGCGCCCTGAATGCGACCGGAATGCAATTGGGGTCTGCCGAGCGTTTGCAGACCTGTGCTATAGTCGGGGGCTGATTTTTCGCTGACCAGTGCGTGGCGCTGTGGAGAAGATGAATATGAGCTTTTTCATTTCCGATGCGATGGCCCAAGCGGGGGGCGCGGCTCCAGCAGGCCAGTCTCTGTTAGGGCTGCTGTTTCCGATCGGCCTGATCATCATTTTGTATTTCCTGATGATTCGCCCGCAGATCAAGCGCCAAAAAGAGCACAAGGCGCTGGTGGAAGGGTTGAGCAAGGGCGATGAGGTCGTCACCATGGGCGGGGTGGCCGGTCGCATTGTTGACATTGGCGATAACTTCGCGCAGTTGGAAGTTGCCGATGGTGTGACCATCAAGATTCGCCGCCCCTCGGTCGAAGCGGTGCTGCCGAAGGGGTCCCTGAAAGAGCTCTGATTTTGCAATGAATCATTATCCGCTGTGGAAGAATCTTTCGATTCTGGCCGTGATTCTGGTCGGGCTGCTGCTTGCGCTGCCCAATCTGTTCTCGCAAGACCCGTCAATTGAGATTACCGCCGAGCGCGGTGTCGAGATGACCGACGGCAGCATCGCCGAAGTGCGGGCGGTGTTTGAGAACGCCGAGGTGCCGGTCAAGGACGTCGAGCGGCTGGAAGGCGATCGCCTGCTGGCGCGCTTTCGCAGCTCAGGCGAGCAGCTGCGCGGGCTCGAGGTGCTGCAAAATACCCTGGGAGACCGCTACCGGGGTGCGCTGACCTTGTCGCCCGACCTGCCTGGCTGGCTGGATGCGATGGGACTTGAGCCAATGTTCCTTGGGCTCGACCTGCGCGGTGGTATTCACGTGCTGATCGATGTCGACATGGACGCTGCGGTGGCGCAGGCGCTCGAGCGCTATACCGGCGACATCCGCACCGATTTGCGCAAGGCCAAGATTCGCTACCTGACGGTGCTGCGCGAGGGTGAAGGCGTGGAGGTGCGCTTTAAGGACGAGGCGAGCCGGGATGAAGCGGCCAAGCGCATTCGCGGCGAGTTTCCCAATCTCACCGTCGCGACCTCGGAGCGCGACGGCAATTTCTATGTCATCGGCAGCCTGCCGCCGGCGCAGCAAGAAGAGGTCAAACGCTTCGCGCTGCAGCAGAACATCACCACGCTGCGTAATCGCGTCAATGCCCTTGGCGTGGCCGAGCCTATCATCCAGCGCCAGGGTGAGCGGCGCATCGTGGTGCAGCTGCCTGGTGCTCAGGATCCTGGCCGGCTCAAGGAGCTGCTCGGCGCCACCGCGACGCTGGAGTACCGCCTGGTCGATACCGAGCACAGTGTGCAGGATGCCCTCGACGGGCGCGTGCCGGTCGGCGCGGCACTTTACAAAGAGCGCAATGGCCAGCCGATTCTTCTCAAGCGCCGGGTGATTGTGACTGGTGACCAGATCACCGACGCATCGGCCGGGTTCGATCAGCAATCCGGCTCCCCAGCGGTCTTCGTCAGCCTCGATGGCCCGGGCGCGCGGCGCATGCGCAATGTGACGACCGAAAACGTCAGCAAGCCGATGGCGGTGGTTTTTATCGAAAACCGTACCGTCACCCGTATGGTTGATGGCGAGCCGGTCAAGGCGCGCGAGCGCACCGAGGAAGTCATCAGCGTCGCCAACATCCTTGAGCCCTTCGGTCGGCGTTTCCAGACCACTGGGCTCGATAGCAGTGAGGAAGCGCACAATCTTGCGCTGCTGCTGCGCGCCGGTGCCCTGGCCGCGCCGATTGAGATCGTAGAAGAACGCACCGTGGGCCCGAGCCTGGGGCAGGACAATATCGACCAGGGCTTTCTCTCGGTCATGGTCGGCCTGGCCGCAGTTGTGGTCTTTATGGCCCTTTACTACCGCTTGTTCGGGCTGGTGGCTGACCTGGTGCTGGTGGTGAACCTGATTATGATCGTCGCCGTGCTGTCGTTCTTGCAGGCCACGCTCACTCTGCCGGGTATTGCCGGCATTGTGCTGACGGTAGGCATGGCCGTGGACGCCAATGTCCTGATCTTCGAGCGCATTCGCGAGGAGATCCGCAACGGCAGTTCGCCGCAGGCCAGTATTCACGCGGGCTATGACAAGGCGCTCTCGACCATTGTCGATGCTAATGTCACCACCCTGATTGCCGCCGTGGTGCTGTTCAGCTTCGGCACCGGTCCCATCAAAGGCTTCGCGGTAACGCTCTTCGTCGGTATCGTGACGTCCATGTTCACTGCCATTCTTGGCTCGCGCGCGCTGATCAACCTGATCTACGGTGGGCGTCGGGTGAAGAAGCTGGCGATTTAATCCGGAGTTCGCGGCAATGGCAGAAAAACAGATGGCGCACACTCAACTGATCAAAGAGCTCAATATCGACTTCATCGGCAAGCGGCGCATCGCGGTGATCGCCTCCGGTGTGCTGATTGCCCTTTGCCTGGTCTCGATGTTGGTGCGCGGGTTTAATTTCGGGCTCGACTTCACCGGCGGTACCGTGATCGAGGTGGGTTATGAGCAGCCGATGGAGCTTGCTGACATCAACCAGGCACTGGCCGATGAGAACTTTACCGACGCCGTGGTGCAGCACTTCGGCTCGCGCCAGGATGTGCTGATTCGTTTGGCGCCGCGAGATGATGAGGGAGCCAGCGCCGAGGTCAGCGATCAGGTCTTTCGCGCACTGAGCGCCCAGGTCGAGACTCCAGTCGATCTGCGCCGGGTGGAGTTCGTCGGCCCGCAGGTGGGTGAGGAGTTGCGCGAGCAGGGCGGGCTCGCGGTGCTGTTCTCACTGATCGGCATCCTGATCTATGTGGCGCTGCGCTTTGAGTGGCGTTTCGCCGCTGGTGCCGTGGTGGCCATCATCCATGACGTGATTTTTACCCTTGGTATGTTCTCGATTTTCGCCATCCCTTTCGATCTCACCGTGCTGGCCGCCGTCCTTGCCGTGATTGGCTACTCGCTGAACGACACCATCGTCATTTTCGATCGCATCCGCGAGAACTTCCGCCGGATGCGCAAGGGCACGGTCATCGAAATCACCAACCGCTCCATCAACCAGACCCTGTCGCGCACCATCGTCACCTCCGGCACCACGCTGATTGTGCTGCTGGCGCTTTACTTCCTCGGTGGCGCAGCGATCAGCGGCTTCTCGCTGGCGCTGCTCATTGGCGTTGTAGTGGGTACCTACTCGACCATCTATGTGGCCACCGCCATGGTGATCTGGCTCGGCATCAGCCGCACCGATCTGATGCCGACCGTGAAGGAAGGTGAGGTGCTCGACGACCGGCCCTGATGATGAGCCGAGCCTGATAGGCTGCGCGCTGCGGTTGAATGTGCCGTTTATCTGCGCGCGTCTGCCTGCACGTCGCCGATGCTGCGGATCCAATAGCCCTGCGCCACGATGTCGATAGGTAGCTGCGAGAGCCCGGTCATCGCGCTCGCCATGTCCGGGAAGCTGCCGAACACCGCGATCACGACGGGACCGGTCGCGATGACATTGGCCCCCTCGAGCTGGTGAGATTGCAGGTAAGCCTCGACTGCCGCGAACTTTTTCAGTGCAATGAGCTGAATGGTCAGGTGGGACGGATTCTGTTCCGCCAGCCAGAGAAGATCCTCGCGGGTGCGAGCCTTTTGGTAGGTGACAGGCGCTTGGGAAGGTCCACTTGCGGACACTGGCGTATCCGTGGCTGCAGGAGCCTCCGGCGGACGCCTTTCCGATGCCGCAGGATTCTGAGTTTCCGATAGAGTTTGAGCGCGCGCTGTCGGCTGTTGATCCGGCCGTGGCGGGCTGGTTGCCTGATCAGTGGCCGGCGCGGATGCTTGGCCGGTTGCGGGCGCAGGCTCTGACCCGAGCTCGGGCTCTGCTTCTTTCTTGGAATCTGCTTCTGTTTTGGAATCTGCTTCTGTTTTGGAATCTGCTTCGGTCTCGGAATCTGCTTCGGTCTCTGCCTCGGGCGCAGTTTGGGGCCGGGGCTCGGTTTCTGGCGGCTCAGATGGCAACGCTGGCGGCTGCTCGGTTTGATGCTCGACGGGGGCGCCTACCGAAGGAATCGCGATCCCTGTGTCGGGCGGTTGCATTTCCGCTGAAGGCGGCTGGCCAGGATCGCCAGATGGGTCTTCGTTCGGGTTCTCTGCGATCATCTCCTCTGTGATCACGGGCTCTGTGGTCGCCGTTTCTGGGATCACCGTATCTGGGATCGCAGTCTCTGGGGGGGGTGCCGCAGCTGCGGGCGCCTCACTGTTGGGCGCATCGCCGGGCGCTTGAGTCGCTTCGATAGAATCTGGCTCGGGCTGCGGCGCCTGTGATGCGGGTGGCATGCCTGGGGCTTGGGTGTCGGGCGGTAGCAGCCGCGGAGGCCGCGTCGAGCCGCTTGCGGGCCGATTCAGCGCGTTTTCGTCCTCGGGCAGGTTGAGGGCGATGCTCAGAATGATCGCGACAAGACCTGCGCCGGTGGCGGTTGGCAGGAACCAGGGTTGCTTCCAGAAGGCAAGGGCTAGCTTGCGGCGCTTCGGTTCGGGTTTTTGTGTTTGTTCCTCTGGCTCGAGCGCGCTCGTCGGCTCAGATTCGGCGCGCGGCTCCTCGCTGGTGGGTGCATCTTCCGGCTCTGGGGGTTCTGCAGACTCCGGGCTTTCAGGACCCTCTGGGGGCTGCTCGGTCTCCTGGTCCTCCTGGGGGCTGTCGTCCTCGGCGGGCTCGTCTATGAGTGCATCAGGCAGTTCATCAGGCAGCTCATCAGGCGCTGGGCCGGTCTGGCTCTTGTGCTCAACCGCCTCGCAGTAATCGCTCAGCCATTCTTCGGCGAGCTCGTTCAGATCGCCTGGTAGCCCACGGCTGCGCTTGTGTAGATTGGCGATAATCTCTGGCTTGAACAGGCTCGCAATTTCGGCATTTCCGGCCGCCGCGAGCCGCTGGCGCAGATAGGCAGCGGTTTGCTCCTGGTTGAAGGCAAGCAGGCCAATGTGCTGGACTTGGCGATCATTCTCGGTCTCGAAAATCCGCTGGTAATTGCGCCCGAGCACGGCGTCTCCCATCAGCAGCAGTCGCGGGCCGATGGGGCTGGCGGCGCTGACATCCTCGCCGAGCTTGAGCAACTCGCGCAGGATGCCGGAGCCAAGCAGATGGGCGTCATCAACCGCGATCAGCATGTCGATGCCGCGCTTTCCGCGCTCGACCAGCAGCTCGTTCAGTCTCCGGCTGCGATCGTCCTCACCGCGCGCGGCCAGGTGCTTGCGAATGGTCACGTCGACGGACGCGAAGGTGGTATTGCTGCGTCCGCGAAAGGCGACGATCTCGAAATAGCGCGGCATGGCGCCAAGCAGCCGCATCAGCTGGGTGCTGCGACCGGCGCCGCTGCTTGCGCTGAGCAGGAGAATGGCGCCCGGCTTCTCGAGCGCGCTCAGCATCCGTTCGATCTGTGTGTCGAGTAGGGTGTCTTTGTAAAGGAACGCCTCCCGCGCACCCGGCGCGAAGGGCTGATCCTGCAGCTGCAAGCGTTCGAGACACTCGGGCGTTAGTGCCATTGCGACGCTATGACCTCAGTGCCCAGCATGGATGTTTTTCTGTCCTGGTGGCAGGGGCGCATCGCTAGTACAGCCCCAGGTCGTCTAGCGATGGCAATGCCTCGGTGTCCTCTTCCGTCGAAGGCTCCGGGGTGTCGGTCAATACCATGGTTTCTTCGGCAATCTCCGGGAATCGCTCACGCAATTCCTTGCGCAGCAGGGTGAGGCCCTCAGCCTGGTAGTCGAAAACCGAGAAATGCGTTGCAAAGGCTCCCATGGGACGGAAGACGACGCCATTGACGCGCGCCTTGGCATGAACGGAAAAGATTTCTGGCTCGCCAGCAAGAACGACCGGGATATCAAGTCCATGCACCGAATTTTTCTCAAGCTTTTCGGACAGGGCGACGCGCATCTTTGTTGGTGTGACGTCCTCTGTCCAGCCTACAAGATTGCCACCTCCGGCGAGCGCGAGCTTGACTCGCCTGTGCAGCGGAAAGCTCATTGCGTGCGCTACGCTTGGCCGTTCGTCATAGCGAACCTGTGTTTCTGTCATCAGTGGCGCGGACAGCTGGTCGACCTGTGCTTGGAAGAGCGATTCCGCTTCGCCAACAAACTCTTCCACTTGCAAGGCAAGGCGGAAATCTGTCGTACTGGTGTCAAGTACGCAGCTAACAACTCTTGTGGTTACCTCTGCCTGGACTTCCTTTCCCCGGCGATGGTTGAACATGAACACAAGCACCCGCAATCGCACCCCCACGCGCTGCGGCTTGTCGGCATGAATGCTCAGCCCGCTGCAGGAGATATCCTCCGCCCACAGAAGTTCTGTGTGCCCATCGGGGAACAGAACGCCAGTTCTGAGCTTGCAGCGGAATCTGGGGTGTTGGCGTCGATCTTCCACTTGGTGCTCTATCTTGCGTCGGGGTCGCGTCCATCGCGGGCGCATCGACCTCCGTTGCGATTCCAGTCCAAACAAGTCTAGCGCATTCCGGTTGCGGCAGGGTTCTTTCCTCCCGCCCGAGCCAGGACTTGCTCGATTGATCAGAGGCTTCCAGAATGCTCAGCATTCGAGATGTTGCGATTGATGTCCCAAGGGCTCGAGCCGATGCTAACTGTTATCGACCGCTATGTGCTGTTGGAGGCCGCGAAAGTCTTTGCGGCGATTACCCTGACGCTGTTTTTGATCACGGCGAGCGTGCTTTTTCTGCGCAGCCTTGAGGAAGTGAATATCGGTGCGCTCAGTACCGAGGTGGCCTTTCGTTATCTTGGTTACCAACTGCTGCGTGATAGTGGCCACCTGGTCCCACCGGCGTTCTTTCTGGCGTCATTGGTGGCGCTCGGGCGCATGGCGCGCGACAGCGAGCTGATTGCCCTGCAGGCATGTGGTGTCGGCCCGGTGCGTATCTACCGGGCTTTGCTCTATTTGGCGCTGCCGCTCGCGCTTATCACAGCCTGGCTGGCCCTGGTGGTCCAGCCCGATGCAGCGGCGAAAATTCAGGTTATCCGCGAACTCCAGGGGGAGCAGGCCACCCAGGTTGCCGGTTTGCAGGCGGGTCGCTTTTATCAGCAGTTGGGTGGCGATGTGACCTTTTACGCCGCGCACTTCGATGCCGAGAAGCGCTTGCACGGCATTTTCCTCTACGATCGCCGCGACCCAAGCAGGCCAAGCTTGGTGTTGTCAGACGTTGGCTACTATCAGGAAACGCGCGATGCCGGGGGACGTTACATTGTGCTAAACCGCGGGCGGCGCTACGATGGCGCGCCTGGCATGGCAGATTTCAGCATCGGCGAGTTCGATCGCTACCAGTTGCAATTGGATGCGCCAGCGTCCGCAGCCATGGCGCGTAATAAGCGCTCGACGCGCAAGACTGCTGAGCTCTTAGGCTCGGACAATCGCGGCGACTGGGCCGAACTGCAGCATCGCTTCGCGAACCCTCTGGCCTTGTTCGCACTGGCGCTTATCGCCATTCCACTAACGGCAACATCGCCCCGGCAGACGGGAAGCGGGCGGCTGATCTTGGCACTCTTCACATATTTCGCCTTTTTCAACCTGCAACGCCTGGCCGAGAGTTGGCTCGAGTTTGGCATCTTGCCAGCCTGGCTCGGGAGCCTGTGGTATCAGCCGTTATTGGTTGTTCTGGTGTTTGCGATTCTCGCGCCCAGGTCGTTCTGGATGGAGCGCAAGCGCGCGCTGCAATGGATTCCAAGAAGGCTGGAAGTGCTGAGCCGGAAATGAAAAATCTGCGCGGCTTCCAAATTCGGGGCCGAGGCTTCAAACTCTCGGCTTCAAAGTCCAATCTCTGTAACTGCCAACCCGCAACTGTCCATGATTGCCCTTCTTGATTATGGTGCCGGCAATGTGCGTAGCGTGCGCAATGCCGTGGCCGCACTCGGTTATCCGCTCACCGATGTTCGCAAGCCAGCCGATATTTTGGCGGCCGAGCAGCTCATTTTCCCCGGCGTGGGCGCCTTCGGGCCCGCGATGGAGCGCCTGCGCGAACTGGGCTTCGAGGAGCCTCTGCGCAAGTATTTGCTTGCTGGACGGCCTTTTCTCGGTATTTGCATCGGCTTGCAGTCGCTGTTTGAGGGTAGCGAGGAATCGCCCGGCGTGCCCGGACTTGGGCTGATTCCGGGAATTGTCCGGCGTTTTGACAACACTCGCCTGTCGGTGCCGCACATGGGCTGGAACGGTCTACGCCTGCAACGCGACTGCGAGTTGCTGGAAGACGCTGAAGAGCGGCGCTTTTACTTTGTGCATTCTTACTTTGCCGAGCCCAATGCGAGCAACCGCGATTGGGTACTGGCACAGACGGATTACGGGCGGCCGTTTATCAGCGCCGTGCAACGCGGTGAGGTTGCTGCGGTGCAATTCCATCCGGAGAAAAGCGGTGCGCCGGGGCTCGAAGTCCTGCGGCGTTTCCTCGCCGGACAGTGCACCCTGGACGAGTCGTCCGCTGGAGATGCCTCGGGTGCTGAGCCAGAGCAAGTCGCCACCTCGGCGCAAGAGCCGACATGTCTGGCCAAGCGCGTCATTGCCTGTCTCGATGTGCGCACCAACGACCAAGGCGACCTGGTGGTCACCAAGGGAGATCAGTACGACGTGCGCGAGCAAGGCGAGGTGCGCAACCTCGGCAAGCCAGTCGAGTTGGCCAAACGCTACTATGACGAGGGTGCTGACGAGATCACCTTTCTCAACATCACCGCCTTCAGAGACTTTCCGCTCGCTGACCAACCCATGCTTGAAGTGCTGCGCCTCGCTTCGGAGCAGATTTTCGTGCCGCTTACCATCGGCGGTGGCATCCGCGCCTTTACGGACAGCGACGGGCGCGACCATTCCGCATTGGATGTTGCGTCCGAATACTTCCGTTCCGGGGCCGATAAGGTCTCGATCGGCTCCGAGGCCGTGCTGGTTGCCGAGGCCTTTTACGCGCGCGGCGGGCGCGGCGATGGCAGCAGCGCCATCGAGCAGATCGCGCGCGTCTACGGCAGCCAGGCGGTAGTCATATCAGTCGATCCGCGTCGCGTCTATGTGGATGCGCCGGATGCGACCTCGCATCGCTGTGTTCAGACGGCAGAGCCTGGCCCCAATGGCGAGGGTTACTGCTGGTTTCAGTGCACCATCAAGGGCGGGCGCGAGGGGCGCGATCTGGATGTGGCGCAGCTGGTGCAAGCCTGCGAGCAGCTTGGCGCCGGGGAGATTCTGGTCAACTCCATCGACCGCGACGGCAGCGGCCGTGGCTTCGACCTAGAGCTGCTTGAAATGGTCCGCGCCTGTGTGCGCATCCCGGTCATTGCCTCAAGCGGCGCCGGCTGCCCCGATCACTTCAGCGCGCTTTTTGCAGCCGTCGATGTAGACGCAGCCTTGGCCGCCGGGATTTTCCATCGGCGCGAGGTCCCCATCGAAGCAGTCAAGAGCGACCTACGCGACCACGAGGTTATGATTCGCGGCTAATGCTCTACCGGCCCATCATCGGCCCAGACTATAGGGTTAGGGTTGCCCGGCAGTTGCGGGTTTCGTTCAGGCCAACCGTCTTGCAACGAAAACTGATGATCAGCCGCTCATCGCAGAGCGATACGGAGGGGAGGCATAAAAAAACCGGCATCGAAGCCGGTTTTTTTTGATTTGCGATATCCGATCAGGTATATCGGGCATCGCTAACTGGAAAATTGGTAGCGGGGGCAGGATTTGAACCTACGACCTTCGGGTTATGAGCCCGACGAGCTGCCTGACTGCTCCACCCCGCAACTGAGCCAACCATAATACCGCAGTCATCCGGGCTTTGCAACTGACGAATGAATGCGGACGCACGTTGAGTCTGGCGTGTTCTGTGTCAGATGATGTCATTGATGCCCGCCAGGCCGCAGCGCGACCCGCTGTTGTCAGGCAGGATTTGCTTTCACCCCAAGCGGCGTCGATGATGCAGGGGTAGAAGTTGATACGCGCCCAAAGAGTTGCGAAACCATGCCTGTCTTCCGCCTGATTCTGCTCAAGCCATCCCACTACGACGACGAGGGCTACGTCATCCAATGGTGGCGCTCCGGCATTCCGTCGAACACCTTGGCCGCGCTTTACGGCATGGCCCACGACGCCGCCGAGCGGCGCGTTCTCGGTGACGATGTCGAGCTGCGTATCAGTGCGATTGACGAGACCAACACCCGTATCCGCGTGGAAAAACTCGCGCGCATGATCGAGCGCGATGGCGGCGCCGGGTTAGTCTGCCTTGTCGGGGTCCAGTCGAACCAGTTCCCGCGAGCCATGGACATCGCCCGCGGGCTGCGAGCGCGCGGCATCCAAGTGGGCATGGGCGGCTTCCATGTCAGCGGCACCCTGGCAATGCTGCCCGAGATCACCCCCGAGTTGCGCGAGGCCATGGACTTAAGCGTGTCCCTCTACGCCGGTGAGACCGAAGGACGCTTCGATGAGTTTCTGCTCGATGCCTATGCCGGGCGTCTCAAGCCGCTCTACAACTACCTGAACGACTTGCCGAATATCGAAGGCGTCGCGCCGCCATTCATGCCGCGCGAATACGTCGAGCGCACCGTCGGCACCCTGAGCAGCTTCGACGCTGGCCGCGGCTGTCCCTTCGTCTGCAGCTTCTGCACCATCATCAATGTGCATGGGCGCAAGTCGCGCTTCAGAAGCCCCGACGACATCGAGCGCATCGTCCGCGACAACGCTGCCCAGGGAATCAAACGCTTCTTTGTCACCGACGACAACTTCGCCCGCAACAAAAACTGGGAGGCGATCTTCGACCGGCTGATCGCGCTCAAAGAGCGCGAGGGCCTTGGCGTCCATCTAACACTTCAGGTCGACACCCAGTGCCATCGTATCCCCCGCTTTATCGATAAGGCCGCCCGGGCTGGGACCAAGCGCATCTTCATCGGCCTTGAAAACATCAACCCGGATAACCTGGCTGCCGCGAACAAGAAGCAGAACAAGATCACCGAGTTTCGCAAGATGTTGCTGGCTTGGCGCGCCCACCGCGTCTTTATCGATAGCGGCTACATCCTCGGCTTCCCCGGCGACACTCCCGAGAGCATCCGCCGCGACATCGAGATCATCAAGCGCGAGTTGCCGCTGGATCGGCTGCAGTTTTACTGCCTGACCCCGCTGCCGGGCTCGGCCGACCACAAAGCCATGCACGAGCGCGGCGAGTACATGGACCCGGACCTGAACAACTACGAGCTCAATCACGTCACCACCCGTCACCCCAAGATGAGCGCCGCGGAATGGCATGGCATCTACCGCGAGGCCTGGCGCCGCTTCTACTCCCTGGAGCACATTAAGACACTGATGCGCCGAGGGTGCGCCACCGGCGTCAGCCCCGGCAAGATCATGAGCTCCTGCATTGTTGTCTACCTGTTCGGCGCCATTGAGGGCATACAGCCCCTAGAAGCGGGACTGTTACGGCGGCGGGTGCGTCGCGATCGCCGTGCCGGCTTGCCGATCGAGAATCCGTTCCTGTTCTATCCGAAATACCTGGCACGCGGCCTTCATATGTTGTTCGCGGCCGCACGGCTGCTAATCCCGCTGGCGATCCTGCGCGTCCGGCTCAAGCGCAACCCCAGATCAAAAGACTATGTGGATCAGTCTCTCATCCCGGTTGACGACGCCGAGATGGACGCGATGGAGATGTACCGCAACAGCGACGCGGCGACCACGGCTGTCGCGACCCACAGGCGCAAACTGGCCGAGCGGGCAAGCAAACCCATTTAGCTCGGGCGCTGCTGTTGAGACCGTCTACCACAGTCGCAACGCCACGCCCGAATACCAAGTTTCGGAAGATGGCAATGCCATTGAATAAACTCATCTTTTCGTTGGTATAAGAACACGATATATGCGCAATGGCCGTGGGCAGTGGCTAGGTACCTACTCTCTCCCTCACTATTGATCCCTCTCCGAAAAGTGCGACCGATCCCGCGCTGCCGAGCTCCCGGCTTCGCTCGCGCCCGTTGCCAAGTGATGCCAAACTCTTTGCGGCTACTGGGTTCACCTTGCTTCGGCAAATTATGCTTGACCCGGGCAGTTGCTGCGTCAAACTAAGAGTTCTCCGCGATTCCCAACAGCCTGTTGCGCGAATAGTCTGCAAAGGCCCTGCTGGCCATTAACAAAAACAACCATAGCGTAATCACCATGCCCCAACTCAAATTCCGCCTGCCGCGAGCCATCTTGACGCAGTGGCTCGGTCTGACCGTCATTATCATAGTGGGCTTCAGCCTTAGCGCCTGCGACGAGTCTACCGACAACCTTCCGGCCCCTGCATATCAAAATGCCATTGCCGAAACCACCCGCTATATTGAAGAGCAGCTGCCGCTTGTAGATGGTGTTGGTTTGAGTATCGCTCTGGTTGATCAGCAGGGCGTGGCCTGGGCTCAGGGCTTTGGCTTGGCCGACCGCGAAACAGGCAGACCGGTGGATGCAGACACCGCCTTTATGATCGGGTCGGTCACTAAAACCCTAACGACAGCCATGCTGCTGCGCGCCGTCGATCAGGAACTGGTGCAGCTTGATGCCCCGGTGCAGGAGTATCTGCCCGAGTTCAGTCTGCTCGAGCGCTATGCGGACCAGGACGAGCAAATCACGCTGCGGCGGCTGCTCAATCACCACTCCGGAGTGCCGGGAGATATCTACAACGGCATGTTCATCAACTTTCAACCCCTGGAACAATGGGATTGCGGGCTCTACAACGACTGGCTGTTCGATTACCTGGCTTTCGACTATCCCAGCCACCGGCCGGGCTCAGTGGCGTCGTACTCCAATACCGGTTTTATCCTGGCCGGTGAGATTGCCCTGCGTCTGCTTGGGCGCCCGGATGAGAGCTTCCGCGACTTCATGCAGCGTGAACTCTTCACCCCGCTTGGGATGAATCGTACCTCTCTGTCGCCAATCACCGAAAACCGGGCCACGGGCTATGTGGATGGCCAGGCCATGGCTTCGCAAGAATTCAACTGTACATCAGGCGCCACTGGCGGCGCCTACAGTACGGCGAAAGACATGGGCCGTTTTGTGGCCATGCTGCTGAACCAGGGGCGCACGCTTGACGGGCTTGCTTATCTGCAAGCGGACACTCTGGCCCGAATGGGTGAAGCGGAGAGAACGCCTTTGGACATCAGCTCTTTCTTCCAACCCGGACTTGGGCTCGACAGTGTTGCCTATCCGCCTCTGCACTACGCGGGGCCAGCCTGGATCAAGACCGGCGGCACGGGTGATTTTAATGCATGGATCGGCGTGCTGCCTGAGCGAGGCATCGGATGCGTGGTACTGACAAACTTCGACCAGGGCGGCATGCTGGCCCCGGCGGTCACGCGACAATGCCTGCAAGCGGCGCTCGAGGACAGGGACGGACTGATGCCCTCCGCCCCCGCGCTCCCTGAGTACACTACCGAGACCGATGTGGACGTCCTTGTCGGCCTCTATGCCAAGCAAACGGGTTACGATCTCATTGCCGACAATGGCGATGGCACTCTGACATGGACAGTGAATGCGCACAGCGAGGTGTCTGAAACCCGCAAACTCTTCTACCAGGATGGCGCTTACAAGCACGATGATGGCACGGAGCGGATTGTCTTTAACAATCTGCGAGACCAGGGTGAGAACTATTTCGTCATGATTCAGGCGAGTGGTTCTGGATCAAAAGAAGAACAATACGTGCTTGACGGCTATATGCAGCAGATCATCGGCCAGAAGGTCGAACCCGTCGAAATCGCAGATCTTTGGCAAGAGCGTGCCGGCACTTACATGCTGAACAATATGCCCTGGCATGATGCCTTGTGGCAATTCGGAGCGCCCTTGTCAGATCTCTCGATTCAAGACGGCATCCTGCTCATCGACGACAGTGTCGCATTGCCGGCTGATGAGACTCTTGCCTTCCTCGCCGGTATCAACAACCGGGCGGATAGCCGTCTTCTTATAGAGCCCCGTGACGGCGTCGAGCATATCGTCATCAATGGCTACACCGGCCTGCCGCTCGATGCTATTGCCATGCTGAAGCCGGGTGAAACCGTCAGCGCGGAAGCTGGGGTCTTTAAAAACCAATGGTATCGGTTTGAGGCACCAGTGCCTGGGCAGTCCCTGACCCTCGAGTTCACTGCCGAGCAGGATAACTACTTTTTGATCCTCTACAACGAGGCGTTTGAATTCATCGATCGCGTCCCCGGTCGAATGACCATCGAAAATGCTGAGGGGACTTACTACCTCGCCGTTGCCGCCACACCGGATGCCTCAGGACGCTTTTCGCTGACACTGAGAGTGGCGGCTCCGTAAGTGCGTTAGCTGGCGACTCGACGGGGGACTCTAAGGGTGCGCCGGTGGCCAGCCTGGCGGTGCTGGCCGATACCGACCGAGGCTTCCGCCCCCAAGGCTACAGCGCCGCGCTGTGGGACTGTCGGGTGCAATTCGACTTCCCGATGGTCAAACTGCTCGACTACACCACCCCCGAGCGCTGGGCCGAACTGGAAGCAAGCGACAACGTTTTCGCCCTGGTGGTGATGGCGCAGATCCGCGCCAAGGTCACCGACGATGCCGAGACAATGAAACGCTGGAAATTCTGCCTGATGCGGCTGATGTACGAGCGCGGCTACGAGCGGTCGCTGATTGTCGACCTCTTCCGGCTGATCGACTGGATGATCCGTCTGCCTGAAGCGCTAGAAGCCGAATTCCGCCAAGAACTCTATGCCTACGAGGAGCAATACCAAATGCCTTATGTCACAACTGTTGAGAGAGCAGGAATTGAAAAGGGGAAAGCGCTGGGATTGCAGCAGGGTATGCAGCAGGGTATGCAGCGGGGTATGCAGCGGGGTATGCAGCAGGGCGAAGCCGCGATCTTGATGATGCAGCTAGAAGAAAAATTCGGCTCAGATTCGCTCGAAGCGCACCGCGAGCGCATCGTGGCAGCCGACCATGAAGAACTCCTGCAATGGTCCAAACGCATCCTCACCGCCGAGACGCCCGAGACCATCTTCCACTGATGAGGCTCTCGGGCCGCGCTGGCAGCATCAACCCGCCGCCCTCATCTCCGCCGTATCCGTCACAAAATCAATTAAAGGGGCCGTGTTTGAATTAATTTTCGAGCCCGCCGGGCAAGGACGCCGAGTCCCCTAAACTAACCAATTCCATCTGATCTCAGGTTTCACCTTCCAGCCCCCCGGGGGTTCGCCCAACGGGGCTTTTTTGCGTCCATCAGTGAAAGAAGATCTGGGAATCTCTGAATCACGAGTGAAATTCATTATGAGGTTGCCAAGGACGCCGCCAGCAACGCCGTTCTTAAAGACTTCAAGGGCATGATTCAAGGCGATTGAACGGTTCGCTTGACGCCTGCCGGCCCGACTGACGGAACTGGTCGGGTCGGTCAGCGTCCGCGCGGATTGCCGCGAGGCTTTTTCGGGCCTGAGCGCGGGCCGGGTCGTGGGCGGCTTGGGGGCTCATCGGACGGGCGGATGCGCAGGGCTTGGCCGCAGACATAGACTCGCTGCAGGTGCTGGAAGATGTCGTTCGGCATGCCGGGGGGCAGGTCGACGATGGAGTGGTCGTCGCGGATCTCGATGCGGCCGATGCGTCGTCCGTCGAGCCCGGCCTCGTTGGCGATGGCGCCGACGATTTCGCGCGGGCTGGCGCCGTGTGCATGGCCGACTTCGATGCGGTAGCTGGTGAGTTGGTCATCCTGGTCGCGACGCGATGGGCGGTCGCGGCCGCCGCGCGGGCCGTCTCGATCGGGACGGCGGTCGTTCCCGTCCCTGCCACGCGGCGGCGGGCTGAGGCGCTTTTCTTCCACTTCCAGCGGACGCTCGCGCTGCAGCATAAAGCACAGGGCCGCGGAGATGTCCATGAGCTCGAGCTCTTGCTCCTTGCTCAGATTGGCGACCAGGCGGTAGAAAAAGTCCAGGTCCTGCTCGCTCAGTGTTTGGCGCAGGTCCTTGGTGAAGCGCTCAATGCGCGAGGCGCTGAGCGCTTCGGCCGAGGGCGGGTCCATGGCCGGGATGTTGCGGCGGATGGTGCGCTCGATGGCGCGCAGCAGGCTGCGCTCGCGTGGCTCGATCAGCAGGATGGCACGGCCGGTGCGCCCGGCGCGGCCGGTGCGGCCGATGCGATGCACATAGGAGGCTGGATCAGTCGGGATGTCGTAGTTGATCACATGGCTCAGGCGTTCGACGTCGAGTCCGCGAGCGGCCACGTCGGTGGCAATCAGGATGTCGAGCTGGCCGTCCTTCAGCCTTCCGATGGTGCGCTCGCGCATTTCTTGGTTCATGTCACCGTTGAGCGCCTCGGCGGCGAACCCGTGCGCTTTCAGCTTGTCGGCCAGCTCGGTGGTGGCGTTCTTGGTGCGCACGAAGATGGCCATGCCGTCAAAGTTTTCCATCTCGAGCAGGCGCGTCAGGGCATCGAGCTTGTGACCGCGCGCGACCATGCAGTGGTGCTGGTCGATGGTGTCGACCGTCTCGGCTGATGCGCGCACCCGGACTTCGATCGGGTCTTTAAGGCGCAGACGGGCGACGCGCTTGATGGCCTCCGGCATGGTGGCCGAGAACAAAGCGATCTGCAGTTGGTCCGGGCAGTGCTCGAAGATCCAGTCAATATCCTCGGCGAAGCCCATGTTGAGCATTTCGTCGGCTTCGTCGAGCACCATGGCCTGCAGACCGTCGAGCGACAGATTGCCGCGGCGCATGTGGTCCATGACCCGCCCCGGGGTGCCGACGATGACCTGCGGGCGCCGCTTGAGCTGGCGAATCTGCAGACTGGAGCTCTGTCCGCCGTAGATGGGCAGGATGTGGAACTGGCTGAGCTGTGCGGCATAGTCCTGAAAGGCTTCGGCCACCTGCAAGGCCAGCTCGCGGGTTGGGGTCAGAACCAGCAGTTGCGGCAGGTTCAGGTCCGGGCGCATGCGGCACAGCAGGGGCAGCGCGAAGGCGGCGGTCTTGCCGGTGCCGGTCTGTGCCTGTCCGAGCAGATCGCGCCCGCCGAGCAGGTGCGGAATGCACTGCGACTGAATGGGTGTGGGGGTCTCGTAGCCGAGGTTGGCAACGGCGCGGAAGATGGGCTCGCACAGGCCGAGATCGGCAAAGCTGAGCGTTGGCTCTTCGCTGGCGGGGTCCTTGGGGGCGTTTTGGTCCATGGGCTTTCAGGGGTTAATGATGGAGGCTCAATGAGCAGGGCTGTCGGTTGGTGTAAAGCGAATGATCCGGCGCTGTCAACCCCGCCGGCTGGGAGTGAACTCAGGCACCGCCCGCGGGGCTTGCCGCGGGTGTGGCCTTGTCCTGCCTCGCGATGGCCTCGGTTGTCAGCACGCGCGCCATGCCTGGGCCGAGGTCGAACTCGAAGGGCGTGGGCAAATAATCCATGGGCCAGTCCGGGGATAGATCATAAAGTGGCGGCGGGCTGTCGATGAGTGCATAGAGGTCGTCGAGACGCAGGTGCTGGTTGTGGTGCGAGTCCTTGTTCAGGATCAGCAGCGCCTCCGCTCGGCCTTTCGCGGCCTTCTTGTGCAGGATCAGAATGGCCTCGTTGGGGTGGGGCCGCTGCGCGATGGGACCCTCGCCGCTGAAGACCGTACTTGCTTTCTTGATGCCATTGATCTCGGTGATGAAGTCAGTCAGGTCGATGTTCGCCGGCTCCCAGTCTTGCAGGCGGGTGTTGACCACATGCAGGCGTTTGCGAAAGCCGTACTCGAAGCCCATCGGCATCATCACATGGCTTGAGAAGAGCGCGGTGAACAGATAAAGCTGGCGCATGGCATTGACATTGCCGTGGGTCTCGCTGAACAGCCGCTCGGTATCGTGGCTTTCGGGAAAGCCGATGGAGCCCAGCATGGAACGAGTGAGCGCGTACTGGGTCATCAGCCAGGGGCTGGAGAAATCCCACCATTTGGCGCTGTTGTAGATGGCATCGAAGCCGGCCGCCGCCGTGGACTTGGTTTGCTTGGGCGTGCAGCCCAGAGTCTCGGCGACAAAGACCAGGTCGGGATGCTTGGCGCGGCAGCGACTGATCAGGCTCTTCCAGAACTCAGCGGGCAATTGATAGGCCGCGTCGCAGCGAAAGCCGCGGAAGCCGAGCTCAACCAGATGCTCGACCACGCGGACGAAATAATCCTGCATGCCGGCCTTGTCGGGCGACTTGCGATGATCGAACTGGGCCAGATCGCGCCAGATGACCTTGCTACCGTCAGGCTCGAGGCAGAAGGGATTGGCCGGTTTGCCGCGCTTCATCACGAACCAGTCCGGGTGCTCCTTGACCAGGGGGCTGTCGACGGCGCAGTGGTTGATGACCAGGTCGGTCATCATGCCAAGCCCGAGTTTCTCCGCGCTGGCGCAGGCGGCGCGCAGTTGTTTCTCGCCGGGACCGCCTTTAGGATCGACCAGCGCTGAGTTGATGCCGAAGTAATCGCGGATGGAATACAGGCTGCCGGACTCGCCGGGCGGCTGCACCGGATTGACGAAAATCCAGTCGAAGCCCATGCCAGCGGCGCGCGCGAAGTGCTGGTTCCAGCCGGGAAAAGGTCCGGCGAGCAAGGGGAACAGGTTGTAGATGATCATTGGCGCTTGAGGCTCCGGTAACCGCGTGTTGCGGTTGGGGTGGCGGCGATGGTGCCGGCTTGGGGTAAGCTGTGGTCGAGTTGGCACTCTAGCGAAGCGCTGGCGTTGCCGCAATGGCATTACGCGGTCTTGCGAATGCTGCGATGGAAACCGATCTTTGTGCGGACGCTGTCAACTCTGGCTGTGAGAGCCCGAAACAAGATTGGATCTGTGCGCTTTTCCCCATTCGCGGTCAGCGCGAGCCAAAATGTGCCGGCCAGTTGTCCCAAATCTGATGTTCCAACCAGACATTTCAATCGGAAAATTTACCCATGATTAGCGCTCTCGACAACGCGATTGCTGCCATTATCTCCGCCGGTATTGCCGTGGCCGAGCGCGGCTGGCTGCCCGATGCCCTGCTGCGCGCCGGTATTCGCTCGCGGCTGCGCGACACTCTCAGGGAACTGCCACTCAAGGATTGCGAAGCCGCCGTCAGATCGGAACAGGCGTTCCTTGAGATGATGCGCGACTCGCCCGTCGCCGCGCTGCCCGAGCGCGCCAACGAGCAGCATTATGAGGTTCCGGCAGACTTCTACCAGCTCGTGTTGGGCCCGCGCCGCAAGTATAGCGCCTGCTGCTGGCCGGCGGGCGTCGACTCGCTGAAACAGGCCGAGGAGGCGTCGCTCGAGGTCACGGCCGAGCGTGCCGGCATTGGCGACGGTCAGCGGGTGCTGGAGCTCGGCTGCGGTTGGGGCTCCTTCAGCCTGTGGGCAGCCGAGCGCTTCCCTGGTAGTGAGTTCGTCGCGGTGTCCAACTCCCATTCCCAGAAAGCCTTCATCGATGCCCAGGCGGCGAGTCTGGGGCTTGAGAATCTGCGGGTGCTGACGGCCGACATGAACGACTTTCAGGCGCCGGGGGCCTTTGATCGCATCGTCTCAATCGAGATGTTCGAGCACATGCGCAACTGGTTCAAGCTGTTCGATCGTCTGCACGACTGGCTGAACCCCGGCGGGCGTTTCTTCATGCACATCTTTTGTCACCGCGCCCATCCTTATCCCTACGAGGAGAGTGGCGGCGATGACTGGATGACGCGCTTTTTCTTCGCCGGCGGCATCATGCCCCACGATGCGCTGCCGCTGCATTTTCAGTCCCGCTTGCACCTGGTTAACCGCTGGCGCTGGGACGGTCGCCACTATGAGCGCACGCTCAATGCCTGGCTGGAACGCATGGATGCCAACAAAGCACGGGTCTTGCCGATCCTCGAGCAAGCCTATGGTAGCGACCCCAGCGCCGGTGACCCTGCCCGTGCCGCGGCCCTGTGGTGGATGCGCTGGCGGCTTTTCCTTATGGCATGCGCCGAGCTGTTTGGCTTTCGCGACGGGCAGGAATGGTGGGTTGGGCATTATTTGTTCGAGCGCCCGCGTGCCGAAAGCTAGCCCGAGCATAGCTGCCACTTAGGGCACGCTCTCCGGATTGCTTGGATTCGAGCCTGCATCGAGTTCGTCGCCATCGTAAAAACCGTCCTCGTCTCGGTCGAGTGCCATTCGCTCGCCCGAGCCGGGTGGGACACATGTGAAGGTTATTACATTGCCTGGAGGAGCAGTGAGCCTCAATAGTCGGGACATTGTGAGCGGTGGTTCATGAAGCCTGTCGCTATAAAATAGGCTGTCATCCCGCATGAGCAGTCCTCGCGACTGCCCGCCAATGGTACCTTTCGCAATCAGCTCGCATTCGCCGGCAAGAGATCTTGTCTGCAGTAGTCGTAAACGTCTAGTCCTCTCGGACATTGGAGCTTCTGAATTCCACTTAAAGGTCATCTGCTGGCCAACGATGGGAAAGAGATTGCTGTCAGAAGCCAGGACGAACGAGCTAACCTCTCTGCGTTCGCGCTCCGCGACTAAGGGGTTATTAGAGAATACCCCCACGAAGCTGCGGTGAAAATTCGGTAACGTATCGCGTGCGCCGTCGTGAGTATAGCCAAATCCACGCACCACCCCTCCTACATTCGGGGCATCGGCAAGATCGTCGCTCACGCCGCCTCCGTTAAAGCCAACCTTGGTGTACATGTTGCGAAGATGAGGCACCTTGATTGCCTGTTCCTGTGGTGTATCCCGAACAGTGTTTCCACCCAGGCCATTTGTTCCGAAAAACCCCTCACTGCGGTCGAAAACGTGGCAGTCGTTGCACACGAGTCCATTAACGTCGGGGCGTTCGAAGAAGATCTCCGCTCCGGCAGCTTCGTCTTCCGTTAGGCTGTTGTCTAATGCGCGCACTGGATTGGGTGGGTAGCTTATTTCAAGAGCGAAGTTAGTAAACGCCAGCATCTCTTCATCGCTCAGCGGTTCGGTTCGCCCGAGCAGATGTTTGAAAGCCCCGTTAAACGCCATGAACGCCGCTTCCTCGTCCATCGGGTCGCCACCGGTGCTACTACCACCGGTGCGGTCACCTCTCCAGTGCATGGGACCTTGCCCAGCCATTCCCCGCAGGCTTTGGGTGGTCATGGGGCCTTTCATCGGGTGGAAGTCTGTGGCAGGTGGGTTACCAACGTTCACGGGATTGGGGTTTTCCTCGACTTCCCCATCAGGATTGCCCAGATCCCACCCCAAATGATCCGTGTCACCAAAAATGTGGCAGCCAGCACAGGAAGAGTCCCCGCGGCTAGAGGTATAGGAGGCATCGTATAGGAATGGGCGCCCTTTGACGACTTCAGGGGGCTCTGGGTTAAACATCGCTACGCTACCGACCTCAACACCGGGGCTGGTGGAAAGGTCGACAATCGCGATAGCATTGTTGAAACGGGTGAGTACATAAAGCCTTTTTCGAAGCTCGTCCAACGCGATGCCACTGGGGCCACCCCCGCTTAGCAGTATCTGTTTCTCTGCGCTGGGCAGGAAGGTGTCAGCTTCAAGCGCTTCAGCATCGTAGACAGCAATTTTGCTGGAACCAAAGGCTGCCAAATATAAGGTCGCTCCATCATTGCTGAGGACCATCTGGGTGGGGGTAGCGACGCTGATTGCATTTTCTTGGGGAGTACCGGGAAACGTTTCGTAGTTGATGTGCTTGTTCAAATGTCGGGTTTTCACAGTGCTTCCCTGAATGACGGAAATCCGGTTTTCGATGAAGTGACCGCGTACCGTGCTACCACCTCCACCAGGTCCTTCGAAGCGAATATGATTTCTCGCTTCGATGTTAGAGACGTAAATGGCACCAGTTGCAGGATTCGTCACCATATTGAACAGTGTCGTTCCCACTCCTCTCACCCGACTGTTGTCGAGTTCCACCGGCGGATCGGCCATGGCGTCGATCGCGAAGACGTCAAAGTCGGGTAAGCTCATCCGCACGTTGTCACTCCACACCTTGCCGCCAGCATCCACCCAATCGGTTCCGTTGTATTTGATGATCTGACCAACATCGGGTGCTGGTACATCGTCAACATTCATCAGTGGGGGCGGCATGCGTCCATCTACGGTGTCGGCACCGACTACTGAAGTCTGATTGCCAGAGTGGAGTATGCCTGCGTAAACGACGCTGCCCTCTGCATTGGTCGCTAGGGGGCGAGGTGTATCGCCAAACAGTGTGACGATGTCCGGCTTCTCCTGCGGATTCTTTGCATCAATCACCCAAACATCGGCTCTGCCTTCGATATCAAGCGGCTTGTATTCGAGAGGAGAATTTTGCCCCCGATGGGCAGTCGTAACGAATGCCTTTCCGTTGTTTGGCCCAGCAAACACGATATCCCGAGGCTCGTCGCCGACATGAACCGTTTCGATCACGACCGCCTGGACTGGCTGGGGGGCTCCGACGGGGGGGAACCACACAATACTCACACTATCGGACAGATGATTCACGACCCATGCTTGATTGTCGGAAAATGCAGCAACTGCCACTGGCTCCATGCCAACGGGCACCGAGTAAGCATGCTCGAGCCCTTCGGCGGTTATGTCGTAAATCTCCAGACGGTTATCAGGGGTATTGGTGACCAACAGCCGCTGACCATTCGGAGTCAGGACGATAGGCCGCGCCTGCCCCGATTCGAACGTCACAAAACTCTCAGCATGGATCGAGCCAGCGCACAGGCCGAGGGAAATAAGGAGAAAAAACTGGATAAAAAGACCGGGAAGCCCTTGCTGAACGGGAGCCAGCGATGGGAGTGGTTTTATCAAATTACGAGTTGTCGACTTCATTTTGGGTTTCGCTCATACCTAGCTGATAATCGTTGGAAAAGTCCTCGGACTGGCGGCTTTCAGAAATGCAAGCAGCTGGCGGATAAGGAACTAAAAATTTGGCGATGATCGATATCAATCTTAACCCCGGTGGCTTGCGCAGGTCAGGCGAATCGTTTCTAAGGTTGTTGAGCAAGAGCCGGCGCCGATTCGGTTTCTGACTGACCTTAACGTTACCGGGATTTCCTCGGCCACGAGGGCCTCCGCGGCATCAATGATGTCTTGCGGTTGAACGCTTATAGCAAGTCCTCGCGCGGGAATCTTCAAAATCCATAGCGGGATTGTCGTCGAAAAAGGCTGAAAAGCGGGAAATCTTACACGAAAAATGGCGTCTGCTGATATGTGTGGCGCGAACTTGCGCAACCACGCGAGTTTCTCCTTGCTAGCCCGAGGGTCACGAACCCAGGTAAAGTGCCCGGTTAAACTGGCAGTCATAAGATACTCCCGTGGTTATTTCTCGATAGACTGTCGCAACTTTATCGATATTTGAACTTTTATTCCGCTCGCCCTGCGCCAGCGCACCGAAAGCTAGCCCGAAGTGCAAACACCCGGCTATAGTAAGGGTGACGAATGTCGGGAGCCACTCGGCAGGCCATCACAAGTGGTCAGTAGAGCACGAGATGTGACAAATTGGCAGTATTGCCATAACACAAGAGCCAAAATTCCAGATGGTTTTGGTGAACTGGATTAGCGATGAAGGGGGAACCAGCGATGAAGGCTCTGAGGATCATTTTCGGTTGTGCGCTGCTGGCAATAGCCGGTTGCTCGTCATCGCCCAAGAACATCGACTACGACCTGGTAACGACTGACATCAAGCCCTTCGAATACGGCGAGGTGCTTTGCCACGGCGTGTCAATGGATGTGCGACATACCTGTGTCACCTTGGCAATGCAGCACTATCGTGAGCGGGTGCGCATGGAAAGTCCCCCTGCGGAGGCTACGCAAGGGCCTTTCGCAATGGTTTTCGCCGATGGTGATTTCTATACCGGGCGCTATACCTCGGACCCTTTCGCCGCGGCCTTTAACGTGCGCAACGCGGGCGGTGAGCGGTGCCGCGGCCGCTACAATGCCTTCCACGGCGATAAGGACCCCATTTTCAAAATCCGCTGCGATGGCGGGGTGAGCGGGCAGGGCAATATCATTCTCGATCTCGGTGGGCGCAACGGGCTTGGCGAGTTCAAGCTCGACGATGGTCGCTACGGCCGCATCGCCTTCGGCTATGCGGCAGTGGATGCCTGATCGGCGCAGCTGCGCTCACCTTATCGGCGCAGCCGCGCTTGCTAAGGCCTATAGTCCGTCGGTTCGCCGATCAAATCATGCTCGGTGCTGTCGGTGATGCGCACCATGATGAAATCACCCGGCTCGACCTCCCAGGCGCCGGGGATGATCACCTCGCCGTCGATCTCCGGAGCGTCGGCATGGCTGCGGGCGATACAGCGGTTGGGCTCGATGCGGTCGATCATCACGATCATGTCCTGGTCTACCCGGCCTCGCAGTTTGGCGCGGCTGATCACGGCCTGGTGGGCCATGAAGCGCTCGAGCCGTTCCTGCTTGACCTCATCTGCAACCGCATCAGGCAGCGCGTTGGCCGCGGCTCCGGTCACCGGCGAGTAAGCGAAGCAGCCGACCCGGTCGAGTTGGGCTTCGCTCATAAACGCGAGGAGCTGCGCGAAATCCTCCTCCGTCTCGCCAGGAAAGCCGACGATAAAGGTGCTGCGGATCGCAAGCGTCGGGCACTGCTCGCGCCATTGGGTCAAGCGCTCCAACATGCGTTCGGTGGCGGCCGGGCGGCGCATGGCGCGCAGAACAGCAAGGCTTGCATGCTGTAGCGGCATGTCCAGATACGGCAGAATCAGCTCCTGCGCCATCAGCGGAATGAGCTGGTCGACCGAGGGGTAAGGGTAGACATAGTGCAGGCGCACCCAGGGGGCGATCTCGCCGAACACCTGGGCGAGGGAGGTCAGATCGGTGCGCAACGGGCGCCCGCGCCAGAAGTCCAGCTTGTGGTTCAGGTCGCGCCCATAGGCGCTGGTGTCCTGGGAGATGACCAGCAGCTCGCGCACGCCGTGATCGACCAGTCGCTGGGCCTCTTCAAGCACCTCTCCGATGGGCCGGCTGCGCAGGGGGCCGCGCAGGCTGGGGATCACGCAGAAGCTGCATCTGTGATCGCAGCCCTCGGCGATCTTGATGTAAGCCGTATGCGCGGGGGTCAGTTTAACGCCCTGGGGCGGGATCAACCGGTCGAAGGGATGATCCGGCGGCGGCAGGTGCTGGTGCACGGCGGCCATGACCGCGTCATCCTGCTCCGGACCGGTGATGGCGAGCAGGTCAGGATAGGCGTCGCGAATCACGGCTTCCCGGGCACCCAGGCAGCCGGTGACGATCACCCGACCGCAGGCGGCCATGGCCTCGCCGATGGTCTCGAGCGATTCGCTGACCGCGTCCTCGATGAAGCCGCAGGTGTTGATGACCACCAAATTGGCTGCCTCGTAGCTCGGTGCCATCTGGTAGCCGTCGGCGCGCAGCCGGGTGAGCAGGCGCTCGGAGTCAACCGTGGCTTTGGGACACCCCAGGCTGATAAACCCGACACTTGGAATCATGACACGCATCCGTAACGGCAAGGTGAAGAAGCGACGCTGAAACTATAGCGTTTCTGTCGGATTTTATCTTGATGGGCGACGGATTTCCGGTAGGATTAGCGCATCGCAATCGCGGGTCCCGCCCTGGCGCAAGCGCGGGTTTGGACCTGGCCCGTAGCCCGCGCCCGCTCAAGAATCGACATCGCACAGACATGACCACCGTATTTTCCGCCCAATCCTCTCCCGACGCGACTTCCAATGCTGCCCCGCCTGCCATGGACGTTTTGCTCGCCAATCCGCGCGGCTTTTGTGCCGGTGTCGATCGCGCCATCGCGATTGTCGAACGGGTGCTGGAGCAGCACGGCGCGCCCCTGTATGTGCGCCACGAGGTGGTCCATAACCGCTACATTGTCGAATCCCTGAAAGCGCGCGGAGTGATCTTTATTGAGGATGTCGCCGAGGTGCCTGAAGGTGCGGTCTGCGTCTTCAGCGCCCATGGGGTGTCGCTGGATGTTCGCCGCCAGGCCGAGGAACGCAACCTGCAGCTGTATGACGCGACCTGCCCGCTGGTGACCAAAGTGCATCTGGAGGTGGCACGGCACTGCCGGGACGGCGCCGATGTGGTGCTGATCGGCCATCGCGGACACCCGGAGGTGGAAGGCACCATGGGACAATGCCCCGGCGGCGAGGGACCGGGTGGCGAGGGACAGGTCCACCTGATCGAATCGGTCGCCGATATCCCGGAGCTTGCGGTGCGCGATCCGAATAACGTCTGCTATGTGACCCAGACTACCCTCTCGGTCGATGACAGTCGCGCGATGATCGATGCGCTCAAAGCCCGATTTCCGGCGCTGAAGGGGCCGAAAAAAAGCGATATCTGCTACGCCACCCAAAACCGCCAGGATGCGGTGCGCAAGCTGGCGGCGGATGCGGATCTGATGCTGGTGGTCGGCTCGGTAACCAGCTCTAACTCCAACCGCCTGCGCGAGCTGGCCGAAAAACAGGGCATCGCGGCTTATCTGATCGATGGCGCCGATGAGATCGACCCGCAATGGCTGGCCGGCAAACCACGGGTAGCGGTGACCGCCGGCGCCTCGGCACCGGAGCTGCTGGTGCAACAAGTGATTGAGCGCCTGCGCGAGCTCGGTGCGGCGCAGGTGCAGGAGTGCGACGGCGTTGCCGAAGAGGTTGTCTTTGCGTTGCCCAAATCCCTAATGACTGAATGATGGCCGAATGATGGCCGAATCCCCTGTGACGGAATCGAACAATAGACCCATATCCGGGCCTCCAGCCTGAGCAACTAGCGCTGCCGGTGGCGGCCTGAGATGCGACGCCCAAGCGAGCGAAACAGACTATGAGCGATTATCTAATTGTCGGCGGCGGCGTGATCGGCTTGATGACCGCCTATGAATTGGCCAAGACTGAAGCCTCGGTAACCCTGATCGAGATGCGCGATACCGGGCGTCAGTCCTCCTGGGCCGGCGGCGGCATCCTCTCGCCGCTCTATCCCTGGCACTATCCGGCCTCGGTCAATGCGCTCGCGTTCTGGAGTCAGGCCTACTATCCGCAGTTCATCCAGGAGCTGCTGGATAAAACAGGTGTCGATCCGGAATATCGCGCCTCCGGGTTGATGATTCTGGATGCCGCGGAACGCGATCTCGGCCTGGCCTGGGGCGAACGCCACAGCATTCCAGTCGAGTTGCTGGACCGCGCCGGTGTTGCGGCCCAGGAGCCCAATCTGGAACTTGAGCTGGATAATGCGCTCTGGCTGCCGAGCATCGCCCAGGTGCGCAATCCGCGCTTGACGCGTTCTCTGCGCGCGGCTATCGACAAGAAGGTGAAGATTCGCGAGAACGAGGAAGTCATCGACCTGCGCATTCAAAACGGGCGGGTCGAGGGTGTGCGCACCACGGCCGGACAGGTGGCGGCTGATCGCGTCGTGGTTTGCGCCGGCGCCTGGACCGCGCAACTGCTCGAGCACATCGGCCAAGCCCCGAATATTCGCCCGGTCCGCGGGCAGATGATGCTGTTCTTTGCCAAGCCGGATCAGATCCGGCACGTCACCCTCTACCGCGAGCGCTACATCATCCCGCGGCAGGACGGCCGCGTGCTGATCGGCAGCACGCTTGCGGAAGAAGCCGGTTTCAACAAGAGCACCACCAGCCAGGCCAAGGAGGAGCTCTACCGCTTTGCTGTCGAGCTCTACCCGCTGCTAAAACGCGCCCCGATCGAAGACCACTGGGCCGGCCTGCGCCCCGGCTCGCCCAAAGGTGTGCCCTACATCGGTGCCTACCCGGGAGTCGAGGGCCTGTTCGTCAATGCCGGCCACTTCAGCACTGGCCTGGTCACAGGCCCGGCCTCGGCGCGTCTGATCAGCGATCTCATGCTTGAGCGCTCGCCCATTGTGTCGCCCGAGCCTTATGCGCTCGAGACCGAGCGCGACTGAAGCCCGATCTTTACAGCGCCTGGGTCAGTCATCGTCTGGCGGCGTGCCGGCTTTCGTCAGCAGGGCATTAAGCCGCGCCAGTTCCTCCTTGGCCTTGACCTGTTCAGTCACGTCGTACTGAATGCCAAGATAGTAGATCAGCTTATCTTCGCGATCGAACAGCGGGCGGATGGTGAACTGGTTGTAGAACAGGGAGCCGTCCTTGCGATAATTGCGCAAAGTGATAGTGACCGACTTCTGCTCCTCGAGCGCCTCGCGGATGCGCCCAAGCTCTGGCTGGTCGTGGTCCTCGCCCTGCAGAAAGCGGCAGTTGCGACCGAGAATCTCGTTGCGGTCATAGCCGGTGATCAGCTCGAATGCCTCATTGGCGTAGACGATGGGATTGTCCGGCTGGTCGGGGTCGGACAATGTGACCCCGTTGACGACCGTATCCAAAATCTGTGACAGCACAAAGGGGATGAGCCCCGGGTCTTTGTCGGCGGTGAATTCCATGGTCGGCTCCTGAGCATTGGGGCTTGCGCCTGAGTAGCGTCATCTTGTCTTGACGGGGTTATCGCCATCACACATTGGTTTTTCGGTTTCGGGCCGAATTTCCACCTGATTTTGATTAAGCCGCAGCCACAAGATGGCTCTGTGTCTGTTTAGTCGGGCACGGGCTTCAGTCCGCGGCCTCGCTTGCGAGCTCGCGCTCTGCGAGAGTCTTGATATTGCGCACCACCCGCTCGGCTCCATCCTGAATGGCGACGCGAATCAGTTTTTCGAACGGGCGCATGTAAAGCTCCAAGCGCCGCAGCTCGAATCCGAACTCCAGCCGAGTCTGCTCACCCGCGGGCTCCAGCCAATAGCCGGTCCGGAACAGATCCGTGCTTTCGGCAAACTCCAGCCGCTGGGGGCTATCCAGTGCGGTGACCGCAAAACTGTTCTCGCTGCGTCGCCCCTGATCGACCCGCACCTGGCGCATGCGACTGCCAACGCCAATCGGGCCAGGCGTCAGTGGCTCGAGTTGTTTGACCTCTGGCGACCAGCGCGCATAGTTTTCGACGAAATTATCGGCGACAAAGCCAAACACCTGCTCCGGTCGCCGTTCGATCACAATGTTCGCTCTGGCTTTCACCATGATGCTGTCCTCGCGGTTAATCCTCTTGCCCGAGGGTGGTTAGGTATCAAGCTCCGAGAAATGATCAGAATGCCTATTCCATCATGTCATTGATGACGTTCTTGAACCAGCTATGGGCGTAGCTGACCTCGCGCTTGCGGATCTCCGGGCTGGCGTTGGCCGGTGAGACGCCGCCAGAGCCGGGGATGGGCTCAATGGTGTTGGTGTCGCTGTCGAGGCTATAAACGGCGGCAACCGAGATACCGAAGTCTTCGCCGACGACGCTGTAGCAGGTGTTGACGAAGGTGGGGTCGCCCGGCTCCTTGTCCTGAAAGCGGGCGATAATGGCCGCCGCGGCGACCTTGGCCTGCGAGTTAGCGGCATAGGCGGACTTGGGCATTTTCGAGGCACTGGAAGCGTCGCCCAGCACATAGATGCCGGGGTGGCGGCTCGATTCGAAGGTGAGTTTGTCCACTGGGCACCAGTCTCCATCCACCAGGTCGGCGGCGAAGGCAATTTCCCCCGCTTTTTGCGGCGGGATGATGTTGACCACATCGCCTTGAAATTCCTCGACCAGGCCGATCAGGGTGCGCGTTTGCGGATCGAGTTCTTCCACCGCACCTCCCGCGGCCGCGCTGATCCATTGAATCATGCTGTTGTCGGTGCCGTAGCCGTAGAGCTTGGTCCAGCCCTCGATGTACAGCCCCTGCTTGGAGAAGGCGTCCTTGGCGTCGAGGATGGTGATCTTGGCCTTCGGCTTGTGATGCTGGCAGTACATCGCGATTTGCGAGGCACGCTCATAGGGGCCGGGCGGACATTTGAAGGGGTTGGGCGGGGCGACGATGATCACATGCCCACCCTCGGGCATGGAGGTGAGCTGGTTGCGCAGCAGTTGGGTTTGCGGGCCGGCGAACCAGGCATGGGGGATACTTTCGTTGGCGATCTCTTCGTTGTAGCCGGCGATGGCACCCCATTTGAAGCCGACGCCGGGGGAGACCACGCAAGCGTCATAGTCGAAGCGGTTGCCGCTCTTGGTTGTCACCTGTCGGGTGTCCGGGTCGATCCCGACGACCCAGTCCTGCACCACGTCGACACCATAGCCGCGCAGGCCGTCATAGCCGAAGGTCAGCGATTGCAGCGTGCGCTCGCCACTGAGCACCTCGTTGCTCATGAAGCAGGAGGTGTAGTCCGCTTCCGGCTCGATCAGGGTCACGTTCAGACTCGGATCGAGCTTGCGCAGGTACTTGGCCGCGGTGCAGCCACCCACGCCACCGCCGACGACCACGACCCGGCGCACGGCCCCCAGGACAAGGGATGGAAAGCCCAGGGTGCCTGCGATGGTGCCCCCCAGTGTGCCACCTAGTGTGCTAAGCGTGGCGGTCGCACCGCCGGCGATGCCCAGAAAGGTTCTGCGTTTCATCTCAGTCATGATTCGGCTCCTCGGCATCGATGTCGGACTGGCTCGCGTAGTAATTGAGCAGCGCCGGGATAGCCTCGTCCCCAGCTTCGTCAATCGCGGCGTCGACTTTGCGCTTCATCTTGCGCGGCCATTTCCGTTTGCCGTCGATGAAGTCCTCCATGGTGAAGTGCAGATAGGGCATCCATTGCCCGGCAAGGGTGCCGGCATCACCGGGGCGGCCGCCGTTCTCGTGGCATTTCTCGCAGTACTCATCGTGCAGTTGCGCGCCCTGCTCGGCCAGCGCGGCGTCGTAGTCTTGTGGGAAGACCTGCAAGCGCTGACTGGCGAAGAACCAGCCCATGTCCTTGAGCTGCTCGTCGCTGTAAGCCTTGGCGATGCGGTTCATGATGCTGGGGTTGCGCTTGTCCTCCCGGTAGGCCGTCATGGCGTCGACAAAGACTTCAGGGTCCATCCCGGCGATGGCGGGCATGGATGGCCCGACACTGGAACCATCGGTGCCGTGACAGCCGGCGCAGGTGAAGGCCATAGCCTGTCCGGATGGCCCGGCCGCGCCGGTCGCCGGCAGGGCGACGAGCGCGGCGAGCAGCAGGTTGCGAAGGTGCTTCGGCGTGTTTTTGTAGTTTTTCATCGTCTCAATCCCCCTCAGTTTGGCGCGGTGACCAGGCCGATCAGCACCAGGGTGAGCAAGGCCAGGCCAGCCATAATCAGCACCGTGGTGATGAACGAGGCCGCCAGCGAGGCGCGGCGCGACGGACGCTGAACCAGATGTTTCTCGAGTTCGCCGCTGGCCACCAGCCGGTCGTATTCGAGTCGATGGTCGTGCTTGAACTCATCGATGGGGATCACGCCGGTGAAGATGGCAGTGCTCATCGGGAAGCGCTCGGGGCGGAAATGCACGTTAAAGAAGTGCACCGAGTTCAGGAAGATAGCCGCCAGGAGCGCCTCTTCGGCATGCACCAGATTGGCGATATTGAAGGTCCAGCCCGGCAGGATCAGGGACGTCTTATCCGGCATGAACAGGATCAGGCCCGAAGTGCCGATGACTGTGGCGCCCCAGAAGGGTGCCCAGTAGTCGAACTTCTGCCAGTAGGTCCAGTGGCTGAACTCGGGACGCGGTCCGCGGCCGAGGAACCACTTGAACATGTCTTTCAGGTCCTGCCAGTCCTTCCAGTTCGGCAACAGGGAGGTGCTGCCGAACCACTTGAAGGTCTTGCGATTGCGCCAGATATTGCTGGTCGCAATCGAGAGGTGGACGAAGAAGATCCCCAGCCAGATGGTGGCAGCCGTGCGGTGGATGATGCCCTCCATGCGGATGCCGCCGATGAAGCCCACCACTGCCTTGGCCCAGGCGGTATGGGAGAACAGCAGCGTGGTGCCGGTCAGGATCAGTGTCATGGTGGCGACGGCGAACAAGAAATGAATCCAGCGCCAGACGACCGGGAAGCGGCGGAAGTAAACCACGTCAGGCGTGCTCAGGTCTTCAATGAAGCCCTTGCCCTGGATGCGTTCCATGACCTCGCGGTAGAGCCACAGGATCACGTGGACCCAGAAGAAGCCCATGACCGCGAAGATCAGGGTGTCCATAAAGACCTTGAAGCCCCACAGGCCCGGGTAATTCTCGCGGTCGTGGGCGTCGCCATGGGGCCAAAAGCTGAGGAAGTTCTCGTTGGCGTCCTCATGGCACTGGCGGCAGTTCTCCAGGCGATTGTTGGCGTGGATTTCCGACGTCGGGTCATCCTCGCTCTTGACCAAATGCCCGCCATGGCAGTCATGGCACTTGGCCGCTGCGGTGTAACCCAGGCGGTGGACCTGGCCGTGGTAGGACGCAAAATAGGTGCGTTGGGCCTCCTCGTGACAGTTGCCGCAGTTCTCGGTGATCTGCAATTTGGCCTTGTCCGTCTCGGGGGAGGCAATCTCGTGGGTGGTATGGCAATCGGAGCAAACCGCCGCCTCGCTGTCGCCTTCCTCCATCACCGCCTTGCCGTGATCTGAGGTGCGATAGTCTGCGAGTTCCTGTTCATGACAGGCACCGCAGATTTCGGGGTTTTTCAGCCGGTGCTCGGCGCGCTGGATGCTGCCAAGTTCGCCGATGTTGTGCCCGTCGTGGCAGTCGTAGCAGGTGGCGTTGGTGCGCGACTGGTCCAGTTCACTGGGCTTGGCGTGGACCGAGTGCATGAAGTTGTCGATTTGCTCGTTGACAACCTCAAGGCGCGCGTACTTGCCGTCGGGATCATCCTTGTGCGCTTCCCATGTCTCGCGGTGGCACTCGATGCAGCCGACAATGACGGACGGCGCCTTGCGATGCGGGACCCGATCGATGGTGACGTGGCAACTGGTGCACTTCTGCCCGCCATGAACGCTGGCCTTGATCTGCCCGCTGTCGACCAATATCTCCACTGGTGAGCCGTCGTCGCGCACATCCATCGGATGCTGCTCATCGCCGTGGCAGGTCAGGCAACGCTCGTTGGGGATGATGCGCTTGCCGGTCTCAGGATCGAAGTGGTCGATCATGAGCTCCGTCGTGGCCCCTGGGGCAGGGTCCGTCGTCGTGCTATAGGCGACGGGATGGATGATAAGACCGAGCAGCGCCAGCCATAGGCAGGCCACTCGTTTGGTCTCGATGCGGCTTGGCATCGCAACTCCTCCTAAGATTTGTGCTCCCCGTCACCCCGCGGAATGACTCCCACGAGACTCAAGGAAGTCCCAGCGTTTTTTCTGGTTGATAATTATCGTTTCCACCTTGGCGAGGTGACTTTAGCACTTCTCACAAGGGATAGGGAATGCAAACGACGGCCGCCTTGGTCGCTGTTTTGCAAGAAGGGCAAGTCAAGGAGCCTGACGTGCCGGGGTGGTTGCTAGACAGCGAGTGAGAGGGCGGCGTTTCGCCGCTGCTGCCGAAGGCGCGAGTCGCCGCGCGCTGAGATCTATCGACAAATGCTTTAAGATCGTCAATCAAAGAACCACACGCGGCGCCCGCTGCTCTTGGAGGATATGGATGAAAATTATTCGCAATCTGCTCGCCATCATCGGTCTTGTCTCGGTGCTTGCACTTGGCTACGGCTATGTCCGCTTTAGTTCGGCTGTGGCCGGTTTTGACCCCGAGTTCAGTCGCTTCTATGGTGAGCTTGCTCAGCGCCTGCTTGAAACCGGTGATCCCGGAGTCGCCATGATGTGGTCGGTTCCGGTCGAGGACGGACTGACTGCCGAGGACGTGATTGAGTCGATGAAAAGCATCGCAATCTCTAAAAACTTGCTTTTTGTCGGCGAATCGCCCTTCTACAAGCAGATTGAGGCCATCACTGGCGAGGAGTATCGCTACGTTAACTTTCTCTCCTTCTGCGATGCGCGCGTCGGGCGCATGATGCTGGAGTATCGCAACGAATACAGCGGTTTTATGCCGTGCCGGATTGCGTTGGTGGAAGACGCTGAAGGCAATTTGAAGCTCTACAGCATGAATCTCGACTTGATGATCTACGGTGGAACGGAGCTGCCGCCGGATCTGAAAGAATCAGCGATTCAGGTGCGCAATACGCTTCGTGCCATCATGGAAGGTGGAGCCGCTGGCGAATTTTGACTTGCGCGGCGGGCGCTGATGCGCATTGTACAAATTTTGTATGGCAAGCCGTCATAAATTGTCTTTTCGCTCGCTGAGGTTTTGCGGCAGGGCGCTCTGAGGTGGACGGTAAGTTATTGACAAAAAGAGGGAATCAGCGCTAACAGGAAACTGGCACGCTTACTGACATGCATGAAATGCCATTCGCAATTCATCGAGGAGCATGTCATGTCATTGATCAAACGTTTCACTGTCGCCGTCTCGACTCGGCTCGATCGGCTGGTCGGGGATCTGGAAAACCATGATGCCGTGGTTGAAGTCGGCATCCGCGAAAGCCGGCGGCTCTATGCACAAGCCAAGGTGCGTTATCAGCGCTTGCAGCGCGACGGCGAGGCGCTGCGCCGTCAGCTCGAGGAGCGGCGCACCGACGAGCGCAACTGGCGCGAGCGTGCGCTATCTTGCGAACCCAATGCCGCCGGCGAGGAGAAAGCCCTGCAGTGCCTGAAGCGCGCGCGTCAAGCAGCGCGCGAGGCGGCATCGCTGGAGCAGGCCTGGCAGCAGCATCAATCGGTCGAGCGACGGCTGGCAGCGGACATCGACGCCCTGCGCGAGCGGGTCGCTCAGCTCGCCCATCGGCGCTCGCTGATGCGCAGTCGCGAGGCGACCGCGGACGCCGCGGTGCGGGTGCGCGAGGCCGAGTGCGATCCGCAACTGGATTTGGATGAGACCTTCGAGCGTTGGGAGATTCGCCTGACCGAGGCGGAAATGGCTGCAGATCAGTCGGCCCAATTGAATGCTGTGGGGCTGCATGCGGTGGGGAGTGACCCTTTTGAAGAGGAATTCCTGGTCGCCGAAGAGCGCGCTGCCTTGCACGCGGAGCTTACCGCGCTGCGCCGTGGTCATGCCGATGCCAATGCAGCGGCGGCCGCGCCTGCGGGAGGTGTGCAATGAGCGCCTTCGCCGTGACTCGCAATGAAGCCCTTTGTCTGGATGCCGATGCCCTGGACATTGCTGAGGAGGAGGCGGTCAATCGCGCAGCGACATCCGCACCCGCTCAGTCATGGTCGGCTACCGCGCCCGGCGCAGTCTCCGGTGGTGCCGCGCCGATGCGCTCCCCGCGCCTGACCTTGTCCCTGTTGCTGCGCAGTCTTGGTGGACTGGTCATCGTCGCCGCCTTCGTGCTTTACCTGTTCGAGGGCTGGCGCGACAGCGATGATCTGAGCCGCAGCCTGCTGCTGCTCGGCCATACCCTGGCGCTGACCCTGGCCGGACTGGCCAGCGGCCACTGGCTGCGTGAGAACAAAGGGGCACGCCTGTTCATCGCCCTGGCGTTGGCCGCTGTGCCGGTGAATTTCGCCTTTCTCGGCGGCTTGACCTATCCCTTCCTGAGCTGGGATGCCCCGGCCGGCATGGCTGCTGCCGCGTCCATCTGGACCCAGTCCCAAGGCCATCTCGCGATGGGACCGGCGCTGCTGCTGAGCGGTGCCAGTCTGCTGGTGCTCGTGCTGTCGGTGTGGCTGGGCTTTCGCGTCATGGCAAGGGACTCGGTTGCGGGCTTGAGCGGGCTTTATCTGTTGAGCAATGCCGCCCTGCTGATACCGACCCGCAGTGATGCCATGATCTCCGCCTTGTTGGTCGGGCTGGCATTGACCTTGGGGCTGCTCGGCTTGCAGTTGCGCCGGCGCGATCCGGCCCTGGCAACCGCCGAGGGCCGCTTTGCGCGCGCGGTGCTGTTGCTGCCCTTGCTGATTCTCGGCGGGCGCAGCCTGTGGCTCTATGCGCCGGACACGCTCTTTGTCACCACCCTGAGCCTGCTCGGCTACCTGGCGCTGCGCTTCTTGCTGGTGAGCATGGCACCCGGCAGCGCCTGGCGTGGCCTGGTGGAGGCGCTGGCGGTGGCGATGGCCGTGATGGTCACCGCGCTGGCGGGCGCTTCCCTGCTGCCGGCCTGGTCGCTGGCCGAGGTCGTTTACCTGCCCCTGAGTGCCGCCATCCTTGGTGCCCTGCTGCTCGACCTCTCGCGCCTGACCGGATCGCGCAGCTGCGGCTACCAGAGCACTGCGGTTATGCTCATGAGCTTAAGCCTTCTGCTCGATCTGGGTATCCATGGTGGCTTTGGCCTGGCCCTGGTAGCCTTGCTCGCGGGCGTGGCCGCGCTCGGCTTCGGTTATGTCATCAAGGGCCGCCTGCTGTTCGCTACCGGCCTGATCACCGCGCTGGCGGCACTGGCTACGCTGGCGACTGAAGCGCTCGAGCACTTCAGCCTCGGCGGCTGGAGTGCCCTGGTGCTGCTCGGCATCGCTATCATCATCGCCGGCTCTGCGCTTGAGCGGCATGGTGAGCGGCTCAAGACCGGGCTGTCGGGGTGGCGTGCCCATTTCGCTGACGCCGATTGAGCACAGCTTAAAAGTACCCGCGTGTTGCGCTGCCGCCGCGCCAGGCGGCAGCGCTTAAATTTTTCCGCTCAATAAATAATGTCCAAATCCCGCTTGAGCGCCGCCGAGCGCGGTTTCGCGCGCGGGCTCGATCAGACCTTCATCGCCACCAATCTGTCGGAGCTGTCCGAGAGCCTAGGTGGCTACTCCAAGAACATCGCCGCGCTTTGCAATGCTTGCTCAGGTGTGCCGTAGAAACCGCCGTGAGTGAAGACACTTGGCTGATATTTGTCGTGGCTATAAGAATAAAAGTCCAAGGTCCAGTTGTTCTCGTCACCTTTGTATCTCAATCGGCATAATTTTATCGGTGCGTTTCTTAACCGCTCAATGCGGTCTTCGCGTGTTTCATTGAATAGCGCTGGATCAAAATCTTCTGGCACGAAAGGTTCCTGGTAGGCATCGATATAACAAAAGTAGCCTCGGAAACGCACGTCAATGCGCGTGAACTTTCCAGCGTAATTCGTATTGGCGTAGCATTCAATGCGGTCCTTGATCTTTTCTTTTATTCTATCAGGAATTTTTACTCCACCGGAATGAGGGTCTTTAACCCACATTTTTGTTGTCGATGCCATGATTCTTACCTTCTTTTGACGCGACGGATCAGCTACTTCACCCGAGCATGAGGAATATTTGGGCTTGCCGGATCAACAGTGATCTCCCTTTTGGCAGGATTCACCACGAGATCCATATCCTCCATGGGAACAGCGCCAAGTAATACTTCATCGCCCAACACCAAGGCGCCGACGTAACAGAAGCGCTGACCAAAGGCCACTTTGATTGGGCCGACGTAAGGGACATTTTGTTTGCGTCCATCAGCAACAGTCACCTCGCGAACCGATTCTTGGTCGAGTTCGAGTTGCAGTGCAACATGTTCGGGGATGCACAACATTAATGCACCTGTATCGGCTAGCGCCTTGACATTCATGGGGCCAAGCTCGGGTTTACGAGGATTGCTGAGTTCCAGGTTTGTGAATACATGCCCCATGTGAAACGCCTATGATGTTTCAGGTATGCGCAAGTGTAACAGAGGATTTCGCCGACATGCGCCCAACCCGTTCGCCCGGCCCAACCCAGCCAAACGGAGATAACCTGATCATCCGCGCGTCCCTGCATCCACTCTTGCTGATCACCCTCGGGGCGCTGGCCGCCCTGACGCCGTTCGCCATCGATCTCTACCTGCCCAGTTTGCCAGCGCTTGCGCGCGATCTGGGTAGCGACATCCGGCACGCGCAACTCAGCGTCACCCTGTATCTGGGGTTTTTCGCCAGCGCTCAGCTGCTGCTCGGGCCCTTGTCAGATGTGCGCGGGCGCCGACCGCTGACAGGCGGCGGGCTAGCGCTTTTCGCCCTCGGCGTCCTGGGCTGCGCGCTGGCTCCGTCGATGACCTGGCTGCTGGTGAGCCGGAGTCTCCAGGCAGTCGGCGGCGCGGCCATTGCCGTGACCATCCCGGCACTGGTGCGCGATCGCTTCGCGCGCGACGATTACGCGCGGGTGATGACGCTGGTGATGCTGGTCATGGGGTTGGCACCCCTGATCGCCCCGAGCCTCGGCAGTCTGGTGCTGTTGGTCGGTTCCTGGCGCTGGGTGTTCGCTACCTTGCTTGGCATCACACTGGTCACGGCACTGCTGTTTTTGCGTGTGGTGCCGGAAACCCTGCCGCCGGCGCGGCGCCAGCTACGGTTCTTAGATCCGCTGCGTCAGTATGGGCGCATCCTGCGCCATCGCCGGGCGCTGGCCTATCTGGGCACGGCATCGGCGAGCTTTGCCGGACTTATGGGCTTTGTCGTCGGCTCGCCCTACGTCTACATCGAGCTCCACGGCATCTCGCCGCAGGTCTTCGGCCCGCTGTTCGGAGCCAATGTCGCTCTGGCGCTGGTGGTGTCCGTGCTAAATGCGCGGCTGATTCCGCGCTTTGGTGCCGAGCGGCTGCTGCAAATCGGGCTTGGCGTGCAGGCGCTTGCCGCGCTCTTGATGCTGGTGCTGACTCAGGTACCCAACCCGACCCTGTGGCTGATCGCACCCCTGACGGGAGCCTATCTGGGCATGACGGCGCTGGTGATGGGCAATGCCATGGCCGGCTTTATGGCTGACTTTCCCGATCTGGCCGGCACCGCCTCAGCTTTCGGGGGCGCGGTCCGCTTCGGTGCAGGTGCGCTCAGCGGTTCGCTGATCAGCCTCCTGCACGATGGCAGCGCGACGCCGTTATTGGTCGGCATGGGCCTGAGCGGCCTGATGAGCGGCAGTTGCTATCTGCTGGGTGCGCGCGTGCGGGAGACGGGGCCCGAGTGATCGGTCGGTTAAACGCGCCCGGCTGAGGATTGGCGGTCGGTTTCCGTTTGTGGCAAGAGCCGCATGATGACCAGGCAGCCGAAGCCCAGCGCCATGATGATGGCAACCATGATTAGGGAAAGGTCGAAGTGTCCGCTTAACTCGGCGAGTTCACCCGCCACCACTGGGGCGATGATCTGCGCGATTCCGTAGCCCAGCGTCAGGCGGGCCATGATGGCAGCCGGGTGGGTGGGGTAGCGCACGCCGACCATGGTCAGCACCAGGGAGACAATGCCGATGAACGTCAGCCCGAACAGCAGGGCGCTCGCCACTGCGGCGGCCAGGGTATTACTGAACACTGGCAGCAGGATGCCAACTATCTGCAAACCGTAGCCCCACTGTAACGCGCTCAGGTAACCGACGCGGCGGGCGAGACGGTCCCAGAGCAGTGGAGCCGGCGCTGCGGCCAAGCCGACAAGCATCCACATGGCACCGCCTTGCCCCGCGAGCGCCGGCTGTTGTTCGGTGATCAATACTGTGAAGGTGGCGTTGACCACATAACCAAAGCCGGCACAGAGGTAGGCGCCTTGAAGCAGCCATAACCAGATCGGGCCGGGTTCCGTCGCCGCTGCGGTATGCTGGGCTGACAAGGGCGTGCCGTGGTTTGGGCGCGGCAACCAAATCCAGGCAGGAAGCAGCAGCACGGCGCCAAGCGCTGTCAGCAGCCACCATTGACCGCGCCAGTCAATGAACGGCGCCACCAGTTCCACGGCGAGGGCGCCAATCAGAATCCCCAGGCCAATGCCGCTGAAATGCAAGCCGAGCTCGCCACGGTGATCGTGACGAATAAGCCAGTTCAGAATGAGACCCGAGCCCAGCATGAGCCCTCCCGCCGTGGCAAGCCCGGCGAGGTAGCGGCTGATTCCCCACAGCCAGGGGGCATCATCCAGCGCCATCAGTGCTGTGGTCAAAACGGCCAGGACCAAGGCGATTCGATACAGCCGGTCCTTTAGCATCAGATCCCGCAGCCGCGTCACCAAAAGCAGGCCAGACAGGTAGCCGAGATAGTTCCAACCGGCCAGCCACCCGGCTAAGGCGTCGCTCAGCCCGGTCTGTGCCTGCATGTAAGCGATCATGGGCGTATAGGCAAAGCGTGCCACCCCCATGGTCAGCACCAGACCGGCGATGCCCGAGACCAGAACCAGCAGACGTTGGGTTTGCATGCGCAGTGAGTAATCCTTGCCAGTTATCGACGGAACCCAGGCTGGCAGTCGCATCATCATGCGACGATTGGCCTGTGTCACCGCATTATGCGCGATAGGGCGTCCCTCTTGGCTGTTCGATTTGGAACGAGCCGACCGCGAAGGGCCGATTGCGACCATCGAGGGCCGCTTCGCGCGCGCCGTGCTCTTGCCGGCTCCTGCTTCCTCTTCGCCAGCGAGTTGCGTACACTGTCACCTAGGGTCGCGGCTCGGTTTGCAGCTAGGTCAGCCGCGCCACGTGAATCCGCCAGGAAAGGCCATGCCGGAATGAACAAGAAGTCGCTGAGCGAAGACGACATCTGCGTCAAGTTCATCACGCCAGCCATTGTCAACGCCGGTTGGGACGAGAGCACCCAGATCCGCCGCCAGGTCTCCTTCACCAAAGGCCGCATCATCGTGCGCGGCAAGCTGGTGACCCGCGGCAAGGCCAAGCGCGCCGACTTCATCCTCTATTACCGCGGCATCCCGATCGCGATCATCGAGGCCAAGGACAACAACCACAGCGTCGGCGCTGGCATGCAGCAGGCCCTCGACTACGCTCTGACGCTGGACGTTCCCTTCGTCTTCGCCAGCAACGGCGACGCCTTCGTCTTCCATGACCGCACTGGCCAGAGCGCCCAACTTGAGACCGCCCTCGCGCTGGACGCCTTCCCCGCGCCCGATGCCCTCTGGGCGCGCTACCGCGCCTGGAAGAACCTCGCGCCCGCCCAGGAAGCCATCGTCCTGCAACCCTATTTCCACGACGGCAGCGGCAAGGAGCCGCGCTACTACCAGCGCAACGCCATCAACGCCGCGATCGAGGCCATCGCCAAGGGGCGGGACCGCATCCTGCTGGTCATGGCCACCGGTACCGGCAAGACCTACACCGCCTTCCAGATCATCTGGCGGCTGTGGAAGGCTGGGCGTAAGAAACGCATCCTGTTCCTCGCCGACCGCAACGTCCTGATCGACCAAACCATGGTCAACGACTTCCGCCCCTTCGGTCCGGCCATGGCCAAGCTCAGCACCAAAGCCAAGACCATCGAGCGCGCCGACGGCACCAGCACCGAACTGACCCTGGCGCTGGACAAACAGCGACGGATCGACACCGCCTACGAGATTTACCTCGGTTTGTACCAAGCCATTACCGGTCCCGAGGAGCGCCAGAAGCTCTTTCGCGAGTTCTCCCCCGGCTTTTTCGATCTGATCGTCATCGACGAGTGCCACCGCGGTAGCGCCGCCGAGGATTCCGCCTGGCGCGAGATCCTCGACCACTTCGCCGCCGCCACCCAGATCGGGCTAACCGCCACACCCAAGGAAACCGAATACGTCTCCAACATTCACTACTTCGGCAAGCCGGTCTTCTCCTACTCACTCAAGCAGGGCATTCGCGACGGCTTTCTCGCCCCCTACAAGGTCATCAAGGTGCACCTGGACGTCGACGTGGAGGGCTACCGCCCCACAACCGGCGAGACCGACAGCAAGGGCGAGCTGATCGAGGACCGCCACTACAACCAGAAAGACTTCGACCGGACCTTGGTCATCGACGCTCGCACCCGGCGCATCGCCAAGTGGGTCTCGGACTACCTCAAACAGAGCGGCGACCGCTTCCAGAAGACCATTATCTTCTGCGTCGACACCGACCATGCTGCCCGCATGCGCCAGGCCCTGATCAACGAAAACCAGGATCTCACCCAGCAGAATCCCAGGTACGTCATGCGCATCACTGGGGATGATCCGGACGGTCAGGCTCAGCTCGACAACTTCATCGACCCCGAGTCCAGGTACCCGGTGCTGGTCACCACCTCACGCCTGCTCTCGACCGGAGTGGATGCCCAGACCTGCCGCCTGATCGTGCTGGAGCGCGAGGTCGGCTCCATGACTGAGTTCAAGCAGATCGTCGGGCGCGGCACCCGGGTCCACGAGGACACCAAGAAGTACTATTTCACCCTGGTCGACTTCCGTAAGGCGACTAACCACTTCGCCGACCCTGACTTCGACGGCGAGCCGGTGCAGATTTACGAGCCCGGCGAGGATGATCCCCCGATCCCGCCCGAGGACGAGATGCCGGTCGATCAAGGGGAGGACGCCATCCCGCCGCAACCGGGCGAGGATGAGATCGTCATCGACCAGCCGGAGCCGCCCGACATCAGCCTGCCGCCCGGAACCTTGCCGCCCGGCGTCGGTGAGCCGCGACCCAAGTACTACATCAAGGGCCGGCCAGTCACCGTGCTGACCGAGCGGGTCGAGTACCTGGACGAGAACGGCAAGCTGGTCACTGAGAGCCTGCGCGACTACTCCCGCCGCGCCATCCGCGGCCATTTCGCGAGCCTCGAGCAGTTTCTGCGTCGTTGGCGCTCCACCGAGCGCAAGGAGGCCATCATCGAGGAGCTGGCCGAGGAAGGGCTGCTGCTCGAGCCCCTGCTGGAAGAAGTCGGCAAGGAGCTCGACCCCTTCGACCTGATCTGCCACATCGCCTTCGACCAGCCGCCGCTCACCCGTCGCGAGCGTGCCAACAAGGTCGCCAAGGGTGACGTATTCACCAAGTACGGCCCCCAAGCCCGCGCCGTGCTGGAGGCCCTGCTCGATAAGTACCAGGACGAGGGCCTGGTCGGCGGACTCGATAACGTCCGCGTCCTGGCGGTCCCACCCTTCGATAAAATGGGCACCCCGCTACAACTCATCAAAGAGTTTGGCACCAAGGCCGGCTTTGAGCAGGCCGTGCATGAGCTGCAAGCCGCCCTCTATGAGGACGTTGCATGAACGAGGAGTCTTCCGCCAAGGCGCAAAGGCGTGAAGAAGAATTCCTCGGCGGCTTCACCTCTTAACCTGAGCGTCTTCTTTTACTCCACCTCGGTTGACTCATCGCCATGTCGGTCAGAACCACCGTCAAATCCATCCAGGACATCATGCGCCAGGACGTCGGCGTCGACGGCGACGCCCAGCGCCTCTCCCAGCTGTGCTGGATGTTCTTCCTCAAGATCATCGACGATCAGGACCAGGAGCTGGAAGTCATGCGCGATGGGTACAGCTCGCCCATCCCCGCGCGGCTGCAATGGCGCACCTGGGCCGCAAACCCCGAGGGCATGACCGGCGAAGACCTGCTCGACTTCATCAACGACGACCTGTTCCCCTCGCTCAAGGAACTGGCCGCCCTTGGCGCCAGCGCCAACCGCGCCCGCGTTGTGCGTGGCGTCTTCGCGGACGCCTACAACTACATGAAGTCCGGCCACCTCCTGCGTCAGGTGGTCAACAAGATCAGCGCCGTGGACTTCAATGACCTGGCCGAGCGCAAGCACTTCGGCGACATCTACGAGCAACTGCTGAACGACCTGCAATCCGCCGGCAACGCGGGCGAGTACTACACCCCGCGCGCCGTCACCGCCTTCATGGCCGAGCGCATCGACCCCAAACCCGGCGAGCTCCTGTTCGACCCCGCCTGCGGCACCGGCGGCTTCCTCACCTGCGCCATCAGGCACATGCGCGAGCGTTACGTGAAGCGCCCGGAGGACGAGCAGGCCCTGCAAGCCGGCTTGCGCGCGGTCGAGAAGAAGCAGCTCCCGCACATGCTTTGCGTCACCAATCTGCTGCTGCACGGCATTGAGGACCCGAGCTTCGTGCGCCACGACAACACCCTGGCCCGACCCTACATCAGCTACGGCCAGAGTGAGCGGGTGGACATCATCCTCACCAACCCGCCCTTTGGCGGCAAAGAGGAAGACGGCATCGAGTCCAACTTCCCCGCCCACTTCCGCACCAAGGAGACCGCCGACCTGTTCCTGGCGCTGTTCATCCGCCTGCTCAAGCCCAGCGGGCGCGCCGCCGTGGTCCTACCCGATGGCAGCCTGTTCGGCGAGGGCGTCAAGACCCGGCTCAAGGAGCATTTGCTGGAGGAGTGCAACCTGCACACCGTCGTTCGGCTGCCCAACAGCGTCTTCAAACCCTACGCCAGCATCGGCACGAACCTGCTGTTCTTTGAGAAGGGCGAGCCGACCCAGGATGTCTGGTTCTACGAGCACCGGGTTCCCGAGGGCCAGAAAGCCTACTCCATGACCAAGCCGATTCGGGTCGAGCACCTGCAAGGCTGCGTGGACTGGTGGGGCGGCGCCGAGCGAACAGGCCGGGAGCAGACCGAGCAAGCCTGGCGGGTCAGCCTCGACGAGATCAAGGCCCGCACCTACAACCTCGACTTCAAGAACCCCCACACCGTCGCGGACGACCACGGCGACCCCGAGGAGTTGCTGGCCAAGCTGAATGAGTCCGAACAGCAGGCCGCCGCCCTGCGCGTGCAGTTGAAGGCTATCCTGGCGGAGGCGCTGTTGCGATGAGCATCGACGAGCCCCCATCAACCGCAATGCCGGTTCAGTATTTCGTTGACGAAAGCGGTGATGGTGTGCTGTTCGACGCCAAAGGCCGGGTGCTGTACGAGGCGGGGAGCGCGCCACGCCATTTCATTCTGGGCATGGCGCGGATCGAACAGCCCGAGCAGGTCGCGCAGGCGTTGACGGAACTGCGAATGGCGCTCTTGGCCGATCCCTACTTCAAAGGCGTGCCGTCTTTTCGGCCCGATGCCGGCAAGACGGCGCTGTACTTCCATGCCAAGGACGATCTGCCCGAAGTCCGGCGCGAGGTCTTGCGGCTGCTGTTGACCCTGGATTTCAAATTTTCCGCTGTCGTGAAGAGTATGAAGGCGGTGCTCGACTATGTGCGCCGACGTAACCTCATGGACAGCCGCTATCGTTATCGGCCCAACGAGTTGTACGATTTGACCGTGCGCATGCTCTTCAAGCAGCGGCTTCACCAGCATCGGGTTTATCGAATCGTCTTCGCCAGACGAGGCAAGCGCGACCGCACCGAGGCACTCAAGGAGCAGATCCAACTCGCTCGTGAGCGTTTCCTGCGGCAGCTCGGTCGGGAAGCGGATGAGACGGCGTTGGAGGTGATTCCAGCTTATCCACAGGAGTCTCCGGGACTTCAGGTCGCGGACTACTGTCTGTGGGCGCTCCAGCGCTTATTCGAGAAAGAGGAGGATCGTTATGTGCAGATGTTGTGGCCGAAGGTCTCGCTGATCCACGATGTGGATGACAACGGTCGGAATCGCTACGGTTGCTACTACAGCAAGCGTCGGCCCTTGACGATCGCGGACATAAAAAATCGGCAGGTATAGAATCCAAGGCTTGAGCCAAGGATCACACGGCATGAAGCCGAATTTTGCCTGCCGATCTAACTCGAGAATGGCCGATGATCGAAGCCGTGTCAAGCTCGCTTCACGATTGCCAGCCAGCCTCGGAGGTGTTGCCGAGATGAGTTTGAGCGAACGCATTCAGACCGATCTCGCTGTCTGTCACGGCCAGCCGGTGATCCGCGATACCCGCGTTCCCGTCTCGATTGTCCTCGGTAGTTTGGCCGGCGGTATGAGCATGAGCGAGATCGTCGATGAGTACGGCGTGACCCCCGAGGACATTCAGGCTGCACTGAATTTCGCCAGTGATCTCATCGCGCGGCAGTCCTGCTGCCGCGTGCCGCCCGATGCGATCAGAGAGTCGGCCTGACGCCGATGCGCGCAGTGATGATCTCCTGTCTTTGCGCCTTTGCGTCACCTAATCGGAAACTGAAATGAATCCGCAGCGACTCCTGCAGCACTTCGACCGGATTGCCGAGGCGCCCGATGCCGTTGCCCGACTGCGGCGGTTCGTTCTGGATCTGGCGGTGCGGGGGAAGCTGGTGGAGCAGGACCCAAACGACGAGTCGGTATCCAAGACCCTACGTAGCATCAAGGTGCGCGGATTCTCCGAAGGTGCGTTTCCCGTTCCTACCGTGTGGGCGTGGATCGATGTAGGTTCCGTCGCCGAGGCCCGATTGGGAAAGATGCTAGACAAAGGCAAGAACAAAGGTAACCCGCGCCCCTACCTTCGGAACGTCAATGTCCGTTGGTTCAATTTCGATCTTGCTGATCTGCTAGAAATGCGGTTCAAGGACTCTGAGCTTGCTGAGTTTGAACTACGAAGCGGTGACGTCCTCATCTGTGAGGGCGGCGAACCTGGCCGTGCCGCTGTGTGGGACCAACGGGCTCGAGGCATCTATTTCCAAAAGGCAATACACCGAGTGCGGTTCTCGCCAGTCGTCGATCCGCATTTTTTCGCAAAGGCCCTCAAAGCTAGCTCCGAAGACGGGCGGTTGCAGCAGTCATTCACAGGGACCGGCATCAAGCACTTTACCGGAAGAAGTCTTGCTGCCTACCGGTTTCCGCTCCCACCGCTACCAGAACAACACCGCATCGTCGCCAAGGTCGATGAACTGATGGTGCTGTGCGATCGGCTGGAGGCGGCGCAGGCCAAGCGCGAGCAGCGGCGCGACCTGCTGGTGGCGGCCAGCCTGCGGCAGTTGCAGGATGAAGAAAGTCTCACGCAAAAGCGCGAAGGCGCGAAGAAAGAAAAAGAAGCGAGTCGAAAAAAACTTTGCGCCTTTGCGCCTTCGCGTGAGCCCATCTTTCTTCGAGACATCCCTCGCCTAACCACCCGCCCCGAGCACATCAAGTACCTGCGCCAGACCATACTTGGCCTTGCCGTGAGTGGGGAGCTAGTGCCACAAGATCAGCAGGAGGAACCGGCGAGCAGCCTCTTGAAACAGATTGCAAACGAGATTGCTGCTTACGCCACCGCTAACGGGATCGTTCCAACTCGTCCCGATCACATTGCCCCCGTTGACATGCCGTTCGCTGCGCCGCTCGGTTGGCAATGGACCCGCCTTTGCGCTCTGTTTAATGTCATTACCGATGGCGACCATCAGCCTCCACCAAGAGCCGAGAGTGGTATAGCCTTCCTGACGATTGGAAACGTCACGACAGGACGACTTGATTTCGCCGGATGCCGATTCGTCCCAGAGAACTATTTTCGCTCGCTTCCGATGCATCGCACGCCCTGTAAAGGCGACATCCTGTATACCGTGGTTGGCGCTACATTCGGGAGGCCGGCGGTAGTCGATACTGATCGAAAGTTCTGCGTTCAGCGCCACATAGCGATCTTGAAGCCAACAGCCTCTGCGAGCTTGCACTTCATGGCGTACTTAATGGCATCGCCGTTGGTCTACAGCCAAGCATCGAATAAAACGACTGGCACTGCCCAGCCCACTATTGGCCTTCGGCCACTTCGGAATTTCGTTGTACCGTTGCCACCGCTCGCCGAGCAACACCGCATCGTCGCAAAGGTCGATGAGCTGATGGCCATCTGCGACCAACTGGAAGCCCAGCTCGACACCACCCAAACCGACAGCCGCCGCCTGCTCGAAGCCGTGCTGCATGAGGCCCTGGCCTCGGCCACAGCCGCGGAATTGGCGGCGTAGCCCTGCTGCTTTTCTGCAAGGGCTCGGGCAAGAGACGGGGTGAGACCGCGACTTGACTTGTTGGGCCTTCCCCATAAGATATACGAAATATTGGTATTTTTAGAGAATGATCGCAATGGCGAAAAACACCAGCGTCAGCTTGGGAGACCACTTCGACCAGTTTATTGCCGGCCAGCTTTCGACGGGGCGCTACGGCTCCGCCACAGAGGTGGTGAGAGCGGGACTGCGCCTTCTTGAAAGCGAAGAGCAGAAACTGGAAACACTGCGCCATTTGATTGCTGAAGGTCGAGCCAGCGGGACGGCAGGATATAGCTACGAGACCTTTATGGCTGAGCTCGACAAAGAGCTGAATTAGTGGGTAAATTTTCGCTTACCCATGCCGCCAAGAATGATCTTCGGGGAATTGCCCGTTTTACCGAGGAACGCTGGGGACGCGCACAACGCCGGCATTACCTGAAAGGGCTGGACGACGCTTTCAGAATGTTGGCCGCCTCGCCCAAGCTGGGAAATGCTTGCGACCAGATTGAGCCAGGCCTTCGTAAGTATCATTTTCAGAGTCACGTCGTGTTTTACGACGTTATCTCCGATGAAGAGATCCATGTTGTCCGTGTTCTTCACAAAAGCATGGATGCCCACCAGGCCGTTTTCTCCGCCTAACGCCAAGCCTCAGCGGCGGAACTTCGAGATCAGCAGAGAATCACCGCCGTTGCGGCATTCCCGGTGAGGATTTCAGGTTTCAAATAGATCGGCGTGGGTGCCGGCGCGCACGAAGTTGACGGTCTTGCCCTCGACCTGGTAGATCAGCAGGAAATCACCGCCGATGTGGCATTCCCGGTGATCGGCCCATTCGCCCTTGAGTGGGTGGTCCAGCCATTCGGGCCCGAGCGGCACATCGTTTGCAATGAGCAGCAAGATGGCTTGCTTGAGTCGGTTCATATCGTGGCGGCCGGAACGGGACAGGCGTTCCCAGTCCTTCCGGAACGCCTTGGCGTAGTCGGCTGCCCGTGGTGGGGAGGTTCGTTTACTGTTGGCTGTTTTTTTCAAGGTCATCGAAGAGCGCGTCAGCGGATTGGAAGCGGGCCGAGCGTGCTTTCATCATCGCCCGCGATTCCTCCATCGCCCTCTGGGTTTCGGCATTGGGTACCTTCAGCTCCAGCGGAAACGCCTGATCGTTGACCACGCGCTTGAGCAGAATCCGCACGGCATCCGAAACCGACAACCCCATGGCCGCCAGTGCCTCGCTGGCCTGGGCCTTGATGTCGTCATCCACACGGACATGTAGCATCGATGTGTTGGCCATGATGGAACCTCCTGAATTCGGCTATTCTGTATCTCATAAGAGATACGGTCAAGGCGCGAAGTTCCGAGCGGCGCATCCTTGGCAATGAGCAGCGGCATCGCTTGCTTGAGTGGCTTCATGTCGCGGCGCCCGCTGGTCTCTGGCGGCCACCCGGGCAAGCGGCACGACCCTGTTGTGTTAAAAGATCATCTATTCACAGACAGGGTTTGACCGCGAATGCCCAGCTCACGCCGTTTATCGCCCGCTGAACGCGACTTCTTCGCCCTGCTGACCGAGACTGTCTATGCGAACCCGTTCGGAAGCGATCAGGACGGGCTTAGCCGCCTGCTTGGTCGTGATCTGCCAGCCGACCCGATCTCCCAGGCCGATCATTATGGCAAGCTGATGCCGGAGGTCGACAAGCGGCTGGCGGCTTTGCGCGAGCGCGGGCTCGAGCGGCTCGAGCAGTTAGCCGGCGAGGACCGCGAGTTGATGCGGCAGGTTTTTCTGTTCGTCGGCTATCAGCGCCATTTCGATCTGTTCGACAAGCTGATCGAGCAGCAGTCGGCAACAGAGACAAACACGCCCGATCTGCGCTGGCTGCCGCAATTGTTGGCCGGCCTGCGCGATAACGGCTTCACGCCCGCCGAGGTGCGGCGCTGGGTGGCGCTCTATTATCAGTTGCGCCGGGCCTATTTTTTCATCGAGCGCGCCATGGTCGGGCGCAGTGCGCCCATGCGGCAGCTGCGCCGCGCGCTTTGGAACAGTGTTTTCACCAACGACCTGCGCCGCTACACCCTGATTTTGTGGGGGCGCATGCAGGACTTCTCCACCCTGCTGCTGGGAGAGACCGGCACCGGCAAGGGCTCGGCCGCCGCCGCCATCGGTCGCTCGGGGGCCATTCCCTTGAGCGATGACGAGCGCGGCTTTGTGCGTGGGCTCGACCAGACCTTCATCGCCACCAATCTGTCGGAGCTGTCCGAGAGCCTGATCGAATCCGAGTTGTTCGGTCACCGCAAGGGCGCCTTCACCGGGGCGGTGGATCATCATGACGGCCTGTTCGCGCGCTGCGATGCCTATGGGACCCTGTTTCTGGACGAAATCGGAGATGTCTCCCTGCCGGTGCAGACCAAGCTGCTGCGCGTGCTGCAGGAGCGCACCTTCGCCCCCGTCGGCAGCCATGAGACGCGGCGCTTCGCCGGCCGGGTGGTGGCGGCAACCAACCGTCCGCTCGCTGGCTTGACCGCGGGTCTGCCGAGCGGGCAGGCGGCTGGAAGCAGGGACGGATCAGCGATCGGCGCGCCTGCTGGATCAGCGGCCGGTTTTGCTTCTGGACAAGGTTTCCGGCGCGACTTTTTCTATCGTCTCTCCGGCAATATCATCACCATGCCGAGCCTGCGCGAGCGCCTGGCCGACTGTCCCGAGGAGCTCGGCGAGCTGGCCACTGCGCTGCTCGAGCGCATGCTCGGCGAGGCTGCGCGTGTCGAGCACCCGCGCATCATGGATGCGCTGACCGAGCTGCCCGCCGACTATCCCTGGCCCGGCAATGTGCGCGAACTCGAGCAGGCGTTGCGGCGCATCATCCTGAACGGCTGCTATGTCCCCGACACCCTGTTCGAAAAGGGGGCGGGCGAGCAACAAGACCGCTGGCTCGTCGGCGTCCGCGACGGTTCGCTCGACGCTGCCGCTCTGTTGTCAGGTTATTGCCAGCGGCTATACGAGCGGCTCGGCACCTACGAGGCGGTGGCCGCGGTGACCCAGCTCGACCGGCGCACGGTGAAAAAGCACATTGAGGGCAAGGTCCCTTGTGAAACCGATGGGTGACCCCTCGATGCTGATCCGTTGCTAGCGCAAGCCTTGCAGGATCTCACGATAGGTATGCTCGCTGAACATGCTGTCTGAGATGCGCACGGTGGGCTTGGTCAGGCAGTTGTTCAGCACCTTGGTGCCGTGAACCTGGAGGATCTCGGGCTTGACGTTGACATGCGGCATGCTGGTCTGGGCGTAGTTCATGTTCTCGAACTCGACCATGGTGATGTATTCGGCCGGGATGCTGTAGCCCTCCCAAACCTCGGCGGTGCGCTGCAGCTTGGCGCCGGGTTCGCGCTTGAGCTCTGCCATCATGGACTCGACCGTGGCCTGGCCGCTGCCGAGGGTGGACAGGCCGATGCGCTTGATGATCTGCCAGCCGATCACGCCGGGGGATGCCTCCAGCATCTCCATGGTCTGGATTTCGCCCTGCTCGAATTCCTCTTCCTTGCCGTGGCGCACCTGATGGGTGGCGAGTACCGTGACCGTATGCTCGGTATCCATCGCATAGCCTTTCATTTTGCTCGGATCAGCGCCGCCGAAGGCCATCTGCACGAACTGGTTGCGTGACACCAGCTTGGGCAGTTTGCTTTTGACGATGCGGAAGATCGGCTCTTCTGGTCCGTCGAGCAACATGCCGCCGCACTTGGCGCAGGACTGCACCACCACGTCCTCAAAGGTTTCATGGAAGTCCTCGTGTGCTTCCCAGGAGTCCCAGTAGGTGAACTGGTCGATCCAGATGTGCGACAGCTCCGAGCCCATGTCCGAGCTGGCGGCCCAGCGCATGCCCATGGGGCAACTGCCGCGCTGGCGCATCAAGTCGAAGCCGCGAAAGCCGGGGGTCAGTGCTGTGGCCAGGCACATTTTGCTGCTGGCCTCTTTCATCATGCTCATCAGGTTCGGGTCGTTGCGCACCAGAACCCGGTTGATGGCGACATAGAGGGGTGACTTGGGCTCGGCGTCGAACAGGGCTTTCATATCCATCGGAGAGGACCTTTTGGGTTAGGGGAGGGAAGCGGTGTGCAGGCGTGATCCGAAATTGAGTATTATCAATCTAGCGCAAAGATCAGGGCGCTTCCGACGGTTTTAAATGCCTTCGTCTAGAAGCGGGGGTTTGGCCGCCGATGAAACTCTTGGTGTCCTTATGGAACAAGGGTTTAAGTGGGCCGTTGTGGTTTGTAGTAATAGCCGGCTGGCGTGGGTTGTGCTACTTCTAATCCAAGAAGGCCGTGTAAGGGACGAAGATGTGTACTCAATCGTGATTACCGACAAAGCACTCGAAATTGGCCTATCCGGCTCCGCCATCAGCCTGTTGGTGTTGTACCACTTGTTCCACGCATGGGAGGTGAGAGCGCGCCCGGAGCAGACGTCCTTTGGGCGCAATTCTCTAGCGCGGGCACGTTGGGCGGCGCATATCATGCGCAAGGGTTCGGATATTCTGGCGGTGCAGACGTTGCGCAATTGGACCATGGGCGCCACCCTGCTGGCTTCTACGGCCATCGTGCTGGCACTGGGGATTCTGAGCTTCGCGCTCAGCTCGGATGGTGTCGACCAGCTAAACAGCATTGTTCATATCGCCGGCGTGCGCAGCCACGCGCTGGCAGTGATCAAGGCGTTGCTGGCGGTCTTTATCTACTTAATTGGCTTCGTCAGCTTTTCGCTGTGCATCCGCTTTTACAACCACGCAGCCTTTCTGCTCAATCTGCCGCCGGGGGAGGGTGAAGAACCCGATCCGACAGCGGCGATTCATGCCATCAGCCGCGGGGCTGGTGCTTATAACTTCGGCATGCGCGCCTACTATGTCTCCATCCCGCTAATGCTATGGCTGCTTGGGCCGATCTGGTTCTTCCTTGGCGCGGTGGTGATGATCTTTCTCATCTACCGACTGGATCACGGTTCTGGTTGATTTGCCGCGGGCGCTTGCTTGGGGATGTTAGCTGGGAGATGTCGGCTGGGAGATATCAGCGGGGGTCAGTTGTTGGGGAAAATGGACATGGGCCGCGACATGATGTCGACATCGCGGCCGATGCCGCCGACGTTGCCAGTCATGTCGATCAGCTGCCGATCCATGGTGTAGAGGGTGGCGCCGATGGAGGTCATGTGCTGCTCGATGAAGTCCATCCGCTCGGCAATGGTCAGAATGTCCTCGCGCATGCTGCCCATATTGTTGCCCATGCCAGCGACCGATTGATAAATCGACGGCATGGTGCTGACCTGAGTGTCCATCTCAACCACGGCCTGCTCCATGGTCAGCATGTCCCGGTTAACCCGGTCGAAGTCTGAACGCATTCTCTGCATATCATCGGCCATCTCCACCATGTAGAAGGTGATTTTGTCCATGCGGCTGGTAAATGTGGCAATCAGGGCCAGCATGGCAATCATCATCACCACCATGCCGAGCATGGCGTAGCGGATGATATTGTTAATACGGGTGGTGCTGCGAACCATGTTGTGCTTGAACACAAACATGAGGTCCTCATGCAGGTCCATGAAGCGGTTCGCGGCATCCTCGGTGGCGGTGCGGTCGTCTGTTGTCATGGGCTATTGGCCGAAAAAGGGCATCATGCGCATCGGGCTGCTCATCTGATTGACGTTGCGGCGCATGATGAACATGTCGCGGTTCAGCAAGCCGAACGCCTGATTCATTTCGATCATATTGTGGTCGATGCCGCCGACGGTCTCGCCAATGCCGCTGACATTCGGGGAGATGTCGCCCATGGCGCCGGTGATGAGGTCGATGTCACCGCGCATCTGCCGTAGTTTGATCTCCAGTGGTGGCATCACGCTCATGTGGTCGCGCATCCGGCCGACGGCGGTGTCGATGGTGGAGACGTGGAGCGCGACCTGGCTGAAATCCTCCTGCATCGCGTCGATCTCGCCGTACATGTTGCCCATGCGCTCGGTGATCACGCCCATGGCCCCCACCAGGGTCCAAATCAGGTAAAACACGGGCGGCGTCAGCACGAGCATGATGATGGATGCGACTCGTCCGATGAGCTGGGTGCGCTGATTGGACTGGCTGTGGCGGAAGTCGACATCCTCTTCCTGCTTGACGGTTTGCTCCAGGCGCTCGTTGATGATGCTCAACGCCTCGAGTGACATGGGGCGGGACTCGTTTTGTGGCATGCTGGCTTACCGAAATGTTTATGGTCCCGGCCACCCCCTACGCACCCCCAGGAAACACAAATCCGAAACTGGTGGCGTATTGGTCGTTGAAGGGTCAGGGCAAGCCGATAGCGGTTTGCGCTTGCCGGATAGACGAAGCCGTCAGAAGACGGCATGATGCACCTTGATTGGCAGGGGGCAGAGCCTGATATAACCTGATGCAGCGTGCCGATTGAGTTGAGGCCGGTCTGATCAAGCATAGCGCAAATTCGGGTCGGCAATACCGCAGGTTTCAAGCTGTTTGTCAGGCGCTGGGAATGCCGCCCTATCCTAAAGGGGCCTGCGCTGTTCGCGAAAGGCGCTTGCGAGATCGTCTGCTCGCACCGAGGACTATTTTGAATCGTCAAGCGATATCGACGGAGGTTATGCCGTGACGGCAGACTATTTTGATCAGGAGGGGGTACTGGTGGTGCAGCCGGGAAAGCGGCTCGATTCAACCAGCTCGCCGGAGGTCGATCGAGAGGTATCGGCGCGCATCGAAGCGGGCGCTTCGCGGGTGGTGTTCGACTTTCAGAATACTGAATATCTTTCCAGTGCCGGGCTGCGAGTGATGATGAAAGCCGCCAAGGCCACAGGAAAGAGCGGAGGCGGTGTCGGGTTGTGTGGCGCCAACGCGCATGTCAAGCAGGTTGTCGAGCTGTGCGGGATGGAGTCCCTGTTTAAGATCGCCCCGAGTCTCGATCGCGCGATCAAGCTCGTTTAGGCCGTCCACCCGGTTCTAAAAAAGCTCCTCCAGCTGTCTCTGGTCAATGCGCCCGGTCGGGTTGGCCAGTCACTTCTCCTCAATCCGCTTGACCAGGCGCAGGTGATTGCGCTGGCCGACCCGCTTGTAGCTCAGTTCGTTGGTTAGCGTCTGCACCAGATGAATCCCTAAACCGCCGATCGGGCGATCTTCCAGCGGGGCGTCGATATGCTCAGGGGGGCCGGCGGCGGTGGGGTCGAAGGGTGTGGTGTCGTCGCTGATGTCGATGACCATGCGCCCGTCCTCAAGCTGTACCTCAACTTCGATGTTGGGCTCTTTGCCTTCGATTTTGCCGTGCTTGAGGATGTTGACAACAAGCTCTTCGATGCACAGCACAGCCGCATGCACGGCGGCAAAGGGAATCGCCGCGTCCATCAGCTCGCTTTCGACCTGCTCAATGAGTACGGCGATGGCATCTGGAGTGTCCGCTACCTGAAATTTCATCGCTCGGCCCTTTGTTGCTGATCCGTGACTGGCGTCATTCATAGCCCAACCGGTGCAAGACCTTGCGGATCTTCGCTAGCCTTTGGTCAGTCAAGCGAGTGTCATCTTGGCCCAGGGTTACAGCTGGGCGTTGGGCATCAGCCGCTGCACCGCATGGCGTGCCAGCTCGAGTGTCGTATCGACGAGCTGAAGACCCTGGGTGTTGACCCGCGCCATCGCCAGCGGCAGTTCGGTGCAGCCAAGGATCAGCGTTTGCGAATCGATCGCCAGGGGGGCGCTGAGCAACTGCTGGAACTGTTCTGCGGCGGCATCAATCGCGCCGGCCTTGACCTCGGCGATACAGCGGTCAACAGCCGTTTGCAAGCGATGTTGATCAGGAACGCTGCAGTCGATGCCGCGCTGCGCGCACAGCCGTTGGTAGAAGCCCGAGGCGACCGTGCCGCGGGAGGCCAGCAGCAAGACTGAGCCTGCTGGCTGCAAGCTCGCCAGCGCGGCCTCGGCGATATGGATGATCGGCGCGTCACTGGCGCTGGCCAAGGCATCGTACCAATGGTGCGAGGTATTACAGGGAATCGCGATCGCATCGACCCCAAAGCCATTCAGCTGTTCGATGGCACGCTGCAGCTCGGGGAGCGGGCTCGGGCCCTTGGCGAGGATGGCGGCGGTGCGGTCAGGGGTCTGCGGTAGGTTCAGGACCAGGCTGGGCAGATGGTCCTGATCGCAGTGCGCCGGGGTCACTGCCACCAGCTTGCACATAAAATCGGCGGTGGCGGCTGGGCCCAGGCCGCCGAGGACGCCTAGGCAGGGCATGCTTGCGCCTCCCCGAGCGCGGGGCGTTCGCAGGCGAGGCTGACCGATGCCATGTTGGTCATCACCAGGACCAGGGTGCGCAGGATGTCGACCAGGGGATCAATCGCCAAGAAGAGGATGAAGGCGGCCTCGAAGGGTAGTCCGATATAACCGCAGACGATGCCGGTGAGGGTGACGACCGCAATGCCGGTCATGCCGGCCGATGCCAGTCCAGCGATGATCGAGCCTGCGAGCAGGATGGCGAAGTCGGTTGCGCTCAGGCTCATCCCGTAGATCTGGGCAACAAAGAGCGTCGCGCAGACGTAGTAGAGAATCGGGCCGGTGCGCAGCAGCGACACGCTCAGTGGCACCAGCAGCTCGACTCGGGTCTGATCCAGTCCGATGCGATCAATCAACGACTGGATCATCACGGGCATGCAGATCACGCTGTTGCGGGTTGCCACCGCCAGCGAGAACGGATCGCGAAGGGCGTCGAGCACCGTGCCGAGCGTCGATCCGCTGCGTTGCCAGATCACCAGCGCCGAGAAGCCTATCAGGGCAAACGAGCCGGCGGCGAAGGCGGCCAGGAATTGGGTCATCGCCAGAATCGGCTCCCAGCCAGACTCGGCGATCTGCGCCGCGCTCATGAAGAGCAGCACCGGCGGCAAGAAGTAACTCATCCAACGCATCAGCATCTGGCAGCCCTGATAGACGGCATGCAGGGTGTCAGTGAAGGCCTGGGCGACTGAGTCGGGGACATGGCCGATCGCGAGCCCGAGCAAGATCGAGAACACCAGGACCTGCAAGGTCTCGCCATTTGTCAGTGCGGCGAAGATGTTGGAAGGGATCAGGCTTAACAACACCGAACCGACACCGGGTTCTGACGCCGCTGTCATCGGGCTGCTGAGTGTCATCTCGATATTGTGGGCGCCGGAATCAACACCAACCAGGTTACCCAAGATTTCCAGGGTGTGAGGCGAGAAGCTCCACAACTGCTGCACGACAAACATGACCAGGGCGCCGGTGACCGCCGAGACCAGGGAGAAGACCAGGAACACCAGCAGCACGCGAAGCAAGATGCTGCCAGACTCACCTTCACGCATGACCCGCTGCACGCTGTAGATCACCGCGGCGACCATGAACGGCAGCACCACCATCTTCATCAGGTCGAGGTAGACATCGCCGACGAAGTCGAAGCGGAGAGAAAATTCGGGCAAGTACGTGCCCATCGCAAGCCCGAGAAACAGGCTCGCGATGATAACCAGCGGATGTAATGCCAGTCGCTTGAGCCCGCGTTCGTGATGCTGAGTGGCCATCAGTTGCTCGCTCCAGAGCGGATTAGCTCATCCGCCTCGCGCGCCGCCTCGAGGGTTGTTTCGATGTCCAGCTTGTTTGCCCTGGTTTCAAGAAACAGGTTGATGAAGTTAAGCAGGGCGTCGTCCCCGAGCGCGACGACCACGCTGAGGGTGTCCTGCAGATCCTCCAGGGTGACGGTGCGCAACCGCAGCGAGGCCTGGGAATCCGCGGTCAGGAGTCGGCGAATTTCCAGTTCATCGCGATATACGGCGACCACCTCGCCGGTGCTCACCGCCTCGACCGCTGCGTCCCAGGTCGGATAGGGGCGGATCTGCGCGGCTGGGAAGTTGCGCTTGGCGAATTCGGCAAATGACGAGTGCGCGATCACGCCGATGCTGCCATCGAAGGTGCGCACCACGTTCTCCAACTGCTGCGAATGAGTCATCTGCGCCAGGCGCAGCCGATTGAAGGCCAAGGCATGACTGAGGCGAAGATAGGGCGCGGAGAATTGCACCCGCTGGGCCCGTGCCAGGGTGCGCGACAGCTTGCTGATGCCGATATCCGCCTCGCCTTCGGCGACCAGATCGACGACCTCGTTGAAGCTTTGCGCGTCACGGTTCAGCCGCAGTTCGACGCCGAGTTCGGCCGCCAACTCGCGTGCCATGGTGACCTCGAGACCGACGGTCTCCCCACTCAGGGTATAGAAGAACGGTGGTGTCTCCATGCCGCCCATGGCGACGATGAGCTCGCCGCTGCTGACGATACGGGCGATGTCAGGTGGAAGTGCTCCGGCCGGTACTGCCCGGCTCAGGCTGGAGCTGGAGGGGGTGACGGGTGCCAGTTCAGTGCGGGTTGGGGCGGTCTTCGACAGTTCGGCCGGGTCGAGATTCGGCTTGGGCTGAGGCTGATGCTCATGCCTGGGGGCAGCCGCGTCCGCTTGCGTTTGGCCCGCGCGCGAATCGCTCGAGTGCTGGCTTGGAGTCGATTTGTCGAGTGCCGCCGGCGGCGACTGCGACGGACCGCTCGCGCTGCCATCAGTCAGCGACAACCCCTCGTCTTCCGGGGCGGATGAGCCCTCGCGCCAGGTCGACCGCATGCGCTGGCTGAAATCGCTATGTCGGATGCCCCATTTCTCTTCAAGCTGGGTGAAAAGACCGCTGCCGTGCCAGTCCTTGATCGCGTCGGAGACGAACTGCTCCAGCCGGCTGCCGCGCTCGTCTCGATTCAGGGCAGCCACCCAACCGGTGACGTAGAGCGGCGGCAACACCATCTCGTAGCGCGTTGCCAACTGCGGGTCGCCGAGCATCACCGAAAACACCGCGGTATCACCGAGAAAGCCATCGCAGCGTCCCTCCAGCAGGGCCTTCAACGCAACCTCGGCGCTGTACAGGGCAACGATGTCGGCGCCATGCTCGACCGCCAGAGGCCGATTGTAGAAGGAGCCACGACGCGAACAGATGCGCCGGTTGCGAATGTCCGACCACTGATGAAAGCCGGCGGATTGGCGCGCCAGCAGGCTGGCGCCTGACTCATAGTAAGGCGGTTGCACCAGCGTCATCGCCTCGCGCCGCTCGGGCGTCTCGTTCATGGTCGCGATGATCATATCGACCCGTCCCGACTCGAGCGCGTTCTCGCGTTCCGCCGAGAGCACCGGCACCAACTTCAGCGCCACCCCCAGTCGATCGGCCAGATCGCGAGCCAGGTCCGGCTCTAGGCCGACGATCCGATCGCTCCCGGGGCAGCGCTCACCCCAGGCTGGGACATCGGCCTTGACGCCGACCACCAACTCGCCGCGCCAACGGATGTCGTCGAGGCTGTCGGCGCTCAGCGCGGCGCTGCTGATTAGCAGCAGCCAGCCTAGCAGGATTGGCCAGCGGCCCGCGCGAAGCCCCATCATCCTGCGTCCGCCTGGTCCACCGGGGACGCATCGACTGTGGTCGTGCGATCCTGCTCACCGAACTGCAGCGCGACGCAGGTGATGTCGTCGGATTGCTCTTGGTCGTCGGCAAAGGCATCAACCGCGTCGAAGATCCGGTCCACGGCCTCGCGTGGGCTGTTTGGCGGCTGACCGGAGAACAGCGCATGCAGGCGCTCGGTGCCGAACTCCTGTTGACTTTGATTCATGGCTTCGTTGACGCCATCGCTGAATAGGATCAGGGTATCACCGGCCGTGAGCTTGAAGGAGCCGGTCTGATAATCGATCTCTTCCATCACTCCGAGCACAACGCCTTTGGTGGGGGGCAATTCAGAGACCTCACCATCGGCGCGCACCAGCAGCGGTGAGGGATGGCCGGCGTTGACATAGGTGAGTTCGCCAGACGCGGGGTTGAAGCGGATATAGATCAGGGTGACGAAGGTGCAGGCGTCATTGTCGTCCGCCAGGATGTCGTTGACGATCGCCATCAGCTCTCCGATCGAATCCTGCCGCTGAGTCGCATAGGCGCGCAAAAGTGTATTCGCTTGGGTGCCGAACAGGCCTGCCGGAATGCCCTTGTCGCTGACGTCCGCGACCATGATGTCGCGCATCTCCTCGCATGCCTCGAAATGGTCGTAGAAGTCGCCCCCAATCTCCTTGGCGGGTCGCATTCGGCCCCAGAGCGCATAGCGAGGGTCGCTGGGCCAGTGCTGGGGCAGGATCGCGGCCTGCACTCGCGCGGCGATATCCAGCTCTTGGCGAAGCGATACCAGTTGCATGGACTCGTTAAAGGCGCGTGTGATGCTCTCGAACCAGGGTCGCCAGGATGAGGGTACCGCAGGGATATCGGTGGGCTCGAAGTTGGACTCGGCGGCAATGTGTCGCACCAACTTTGCCGCTGGGCCAACGAATTCGCGCGAGGTCAGCAGATAGGTAAGCCCCATCAGCAACGCCAGTCCGATCAACATTGCCACCATCGGGCCACCGATATCCCCGAGCAGCAGAGCCCAGAGTTTCTGCATCGGCACGATATAGAGCATCGACCAAGGCGCATTGAGCAACGGCCGGCGGATCACCAGGTAGTCCGCGATTTCAGCTGCTTGCCGAGCCGGCAGTGCAAGGAGTTCAGCCTGAAATGGCCGCAGCGACTCGGGTAGCGATTGCGCGAGATCCGGTGTCTGCTCCACCGCGAGGGGATTCTGGTACATCACTGGATGGGTCAGCACACGTTGCTGGTCGTCAACCAGCATGGTGAAGCCGAGCGGATAGGTGAAGTCGCTGTTGATCCGGTTAAGGTAATCAACGCTGAGATCAATCGAGAGCACGCCGATGAACCGATCCTCATCGTAGATCGGCACCGCAACCGGCGCCAGCAGACCGAGTGCTTCACCGCCGAAGTAGACCGGCGCCCAATACTTCGCTCGGTCTGGATTGGCGGCCGGGAGTCCCAGCTGCCACACCGGCTGATTGACCACCTGGGCCACAAAGGCGATCTTTTCCGCGCGTCGCCATGGTAGTTGCGCCTGGACCCCCTGGGTTGAAAAGAAATGCGCGCCCGCGGCACTGGGCAGGTTGAAGAGCAGCGAGCTCCACTCGTCGTTCAGGCTGAGGATGATCGCCAGATCGCGATAGAAGGTCTCCGAGCGTCCTTCGAGCGCGCCGGTGCCGAGGATGTTACCGGCCGAGTCGCGGTCGGGCAGGGCATCGAGATTGAAGCCGGAGCCGTCATCGTTCGGGCGCAGCCACAGCCCCGGGGGGCTCTTCAGTGGCGAGGCATCGCCGGCAGGCGCCGCGCCGCCATTGCCGCGCGTGGCCGCTGAGATGCGCAGCGTCTCTAATTGGTCGCCGGCCGAGCGCAGCACGAACTCGAAGAACTGGGCATGACGCTCGACATTGGCTTCGATAAAGTGAATCTCCTCGGCCAGCTTGCGCTGGAAGAGGTAGCCAAAGAAGACGATGAGCGCCAATAGCAGCGACAGGTAAGCCACCGCGATCATGCGGTTGTAGTTGCGAAAGAGGTTGGCCGACTGGCGCGTCGTTGGCGTTGTCATAGGGAGCCTGGTCTTGGTCGTAACCGTGACCAAGACCTGGTAGCAAACCAAGATCCTGGGCGATGGCGATGGATTCAACGCCTGCGGCGCGAGCCTAGTGCGCGCGCGCATCTACATCGCTCAGCAGGCTATCCGAGGAACGCAAAAGGGTCAAGGTGGCCGCGCCATGTGCGAACGGCAAATCTGCTCCAACCCACAGGCCACGGGAGCGTCAGCGCCCGATAGTGGCGGGGCAATTGAGTGTCTTGGCGGGGAGGGCGCTCTAGCATCACGAAACCGGCTTCTCGGCGATTCTTTGTGAGGGACGGTCGCGCTCAGTGACGGGCGCAGACACGGTGGACGGTCTTGAGCAACTGGGCGCGATCGACGGGCTTTGAAGTATAGGCATTCATGCCGTGAGCCAGGAAGCGTTCTTCGTCGCCGCTCATGGCGTGGGCGGTCATGGCAATGATGGGGACTCCTGCGCGCTCAGCCCCGGCTGCGCCGTCGCGAATGGCGCGGGTGGTCTCGAGTCCGTCCATGCCAGGCATCTGTACGTCCATCAGCACAGCATCGAAGGGCTCGGCGCGCAGGGCGTCGAGTGCTTCTTGGCCATTAGCGGCACAGCGCACCTGGTGGCCGGATTTCTCAAGCAGCCGTCGAGCGACCAGCAGGTTGGTCGGTTCGTCATCCACCAAGAGCAAGGACCAGCTTGCGCTGGCTGATGCTGTGGCCACGGCGGCCTCGTCGGTTGTCGTAAATAGCGGCGATGGTTGCGTTCCAGCCACTTGCAGTGGAACCGCAAAGCGCACGCGCGTGCCTACCCCTGGCGTGCTTTCGACCTCGATCTGGCCATGCATCAGGTTAAGCAGCCGGCTGACGATGGCAAGACCGAGTCCGGCGCCTTGAGAGACCGAGCCGGCATGGGGTAATGACTGAAAAAAAGGCTGGAAGACCTGCTCGATGTCTTCGGCGGGAATGCCACGGCCGGTATCACTGACCTCGAAACCAATGCGCGCCGGTGCGCAGTCGCTGGCGGCGATTGGGCTCAGCGTGACGCATACTTTGCCTTTGTCGCTGTATTTAATCGCGTTGCCGACCAGGTTAAGCAGTACCTGACGCAGGCGCAGTTCATCACCAATGACCCATTCCGGCGTGCCCGGCTGAATGTGACAGGCCAGCGCGAGCCCTTTCTCTTGCGCGGCGAGGCCAAAAATCTCCAGCACAGCTGTGCGCAGTTCGGCGATTTGGAAGGCGGCCGGAGAGAGCCTCAGCTTGCCGGCTTCGATGCGCGAGAGATCGAGAATGTCCGAGAGCAGCCCTTCAAGCCGCCTGGATGAGCGCAATGCTGTGCTGGTGCATTCGAGTTGCTCTTCAGTCAGCCTGGTGTCCCCGAGTAGCTGCAGCATGCCGATCACGCCATTGAGCGGCGTGCGGATCTCGTGGCTCATGTTGGCGAGGAACTCGCTCTTGGCCCGGCTCGCGGCCAGGGCTTCCTCGCTGGCAAGGCGCAGCGCTTGCTCGGTCTCCTTCGCCTTGGTGATGTCCTCGATCAGGGCGATGAAATAGGCCGGCTCGCCCTGGCCAGTGCGGATCAGGCTGGTCGATAACCGGCCCCAGACGATGCTGCCCTCGGCGCGCACATAGCGCTTGTCGAGGTGCACCTCGGTGAGCTCGCCTGTGAGTAGCTTGCCAACCTGCGTGCGGGTCTCTGGGAGGTCATCCGGGTGGGTGATATCGACGACGCTGAGATTGCGCATCTGCTCTTCGCTGTAACCCAGAAAGCGCCCGAGCGCCGCATTACCGCGTTGATAGTGGAGGTCCAGCGATACGATCCCGGCGCCGACCGGCGATTCATTAAAGGTGAGACGAAAACGGGCCTCGCTTTCGCGCAGATCGGCCTCGATCGCCTTGCGCTGCGCGACCTCCTCGCGCAGTCGGGCGGTCGCGGCGGAGAGTTCCGCGGCCTGGCGCTCGGCATCCTGGCGGCGATCGCTCTCGCGGGTCTGGGCCGATTGCAGGCGCAGCAGCTTAATCTGGCGCTCCACCACGGCGGCGCGCATCTGCTCGGCCTCGAGGTCAGCAAAGGTCGGCGGCAGTCGCGCTGAGATCCATTCGCGGTAGTGGATCTCCATGGCGCGCAGTTTGGCATCGGCGCCCCAGCGGGCGAAGGCATCATAGGCTTGCTGCAAGCTGCCCTGGGCAACGCGATCGTCACCCTGGGACTCCCAAAACCAGGCGGCGCGCTCGGCGATCAGCCCTTCCCAATGCGGCAAGTGCCCGTCCTGCGCCAGACCAACGGCCTTCACATAGTTGCGCATGGCTTGCGTGGCCTCGCCGCGCAGGCGCGCGCGCTCGGCCTCGGCCAGCGTGGCCATGGGCGCAAAATTCGCAGGGTTTTGCTCGCTCCAGCGACGCAGGCGCGCAAGCAGCGCGTCGAGCTCGAGATTCCAATGATGCTGACGGTCGGCATCGACCCAGGGGTGGAGCGCGCTCAGAATCAGAAACCGCGTGCATTGATGTTCGGGCCAGGGCAGCAAGCCCTGAGTGCCGACCATGTAGAGCGTTGGGGCAACCTCCTCGGAGCAGGCCAGGGCGTCCTCGTGGCGACCGAGCAGCAGCAGGCTGAAGGTCTTGAGAATGCGGAAGATGCAGAGCACCTGGGGGTTATTGTGCGCGCTCACTTGCTGCAACCAGTTGTGCTCCGCGCTTGCCTGGTGGTCGGGATCGCTCGCCTCGCCGTGCAGGGTGTCGATCAGCAGCAGCCCGCCCGCGAGCAGGTCGATGGCCCACTGATTGCCGCGCGAGCGACTGAAATCCAGTGACTGTTCGGTCTCCTCGCGCAGGGCGGCGAGTTCCATGCCCTGATAGAAGCGGCTGTACATGTTGTGCCCGAAAGCATAGGCCGCATACTGCAGATTGCCCGCGTGCAGCCCGATGGCATAGGCCTCGGCATAATCGGCGCAGCTGTGCTCGAGCGGCGCGAACCAGAACCGTGCCGAACTGCCAATCATCAGCCGGAAGACGCTCTGGTCGGACGGGTTCTCGAAGGTCTCTGTCATTAACCGCTCGGCCAGATCGGTGAAGGCGCGCGCGGTGTCGAAATCATCAGCGACCCAGATCATCAGTCCAGCAAAGGCCGTGTGGCTGTAGCCGACTTGCGGCAGATTGCCGTGGGTTAACGTCAGGTTCACCGCCATCGGCACGATGACGGACCACAGCCGCTGATGGGCGCGGTAACAGGATGGGCCGATGGCGATCAGCAGGAAGCCGACCATGCGCTGCACCGGGTCGGTCATTTTCGGGCGCTCGGCCAGGGCGGCAATGGATGTTTCGGCCAGCGCGGCGCGCACCCGGGCGATCTCGGCGTCTCGCGCGGCTTCGTGGTCGTGCTCGGGGAGGCTGACGCCAAGTCCGGCAAGGGCTTCGCGACCGGCGGCGATGGCATCCGCATAGCGGGCTTGCAGGGTGTATTGCACAATAAGCGTGTTCAGCACCTCGGCTCGCTCCAACGCGCTGTCGGCGCGCTCCGCCGCCTGGCGCAGCAGCTGCTCCGCCAGCGCATGCTCGCCCTCGAGGAATTCGCTCTCGGCCCAGCCCTGTAGCAGTTCCATGCCGGTTTCATGGTGATGGCGCCAGATCCATTCGGCGAAGTCCGGCTCGCCCAGCAGGGTGCCGGCGGCGCGATGGTAGCCGAGTGCACTGCGGTGGGCCGTGGCTGCGCGCGCCTTGCCCGCAACGGAAAGATTCAGTGCCAGTATGCGCAGCTTCTCGTCGCGGTCGGTAATCAGCGCGAGACCGGCGTTGAGCAGTTCGACTAGCTCGAACAGTCGCTCGCTCATCTCATTGGGCGGTAACTCTTGCAACAGGGTGCGGCCGATGTCGAGTTTGATCGCGGGCTGTGCGGCGGGATCGAGCAACCCATGCGCCGCTTGCTGCACCCGGTCGTGCGCAAAGGACAGATACTGGCCTCTCTGGCCGCCTTGGTTGGCCGGAAATGCTGGGCTGCCATCGCTGTCTGGGGCCTTGGTCGCCACCAGCAGGGCGGTATCGAGCGGCTCGCGCAGGAGCGCTCGGCACTCGCTCGCCGAGCGGCCGGTGAGCAGGCCGAGATCAGCCAGGTCGAAGCGATTGCCGAGGCAAGCGGCCCGCATCAGCAGCGCCTGTTGGTCCGGGCTGAGCTGGCGGAAGCGGTGGGCGAGGAACTCGACCACGTCGTTCTTGACCTCAATGGCGTTGAAGTCCTCCAGCGACCAGGTCCAACGTTGTTGCTCGGCTGAAAAGGTCAGTAGTTTCGTGTCATGAACGAAGCCGACAAAGGCACGCATGAAAAACGGATTGCCCTGGGTATGGCGGTGCATGATGCGCGCCAGTTCGCCAGGGTTGGTCAATGCGGGCCGAAAGGTATCGCTCAGAAATGCCTGCTCGACGGTCAACCCGAGCGGCCGCAGCGCCAGAGTCGTGACCGGGACATGGTGCTGTTTGAGATGACGCAGCTTTTCCTGAAAGGGATGGGCATCATCGAGCTCGTCATCGCGGTAGGCGGCGATCAACAACATGTACCGCAGAGAAAGGCCGATCTCGAGCGGCTCGAGCACTGCAAGCGAAGCCGCGTCTGCCCATTGCCAGTCGTCGATAAACAGCACCAGCGGATGCTCCGGCTGGCACAGGGTCGCGAGAAAACGGCGCAGCATGGTGCCGAAGCGATGGCGTGCTTCCTGCGGGCTGATATTCGGTGGGGGTGGGAAGGTGCCGAGCAGCGGCTCGAACTCAGGCGCCAGATCAGTCAATAGCTGCCCGCAATCGCCGACGGCCTCGCACAGCCGGGCTGTCCAATACTGACGGGCATCGGGTTCCGCAGTCAGCGCGCGCGCAATGCCTGCTAGCGCCTGGCGCAGTGCTGAATAAGGCGTCCCTTGCTGGTATTGGCCGAACTTGCCAACGCCGAAGAATCCGTTGCTCGCCAGCACGCTGGTGCGAAGTTCCTCGACCAGTGCGGTTTTGCCGACGCCAGGCAGACCTGGCACCAGCAAGACTTCGCCCGCACCCCGCGCCACCCGCCCGAAGGCCTCGAGCAAGATGGTGCGCTCGGCGTCGCGGCCATAGAGCCGTTCGGGAATTGTGAGCGATTGGGCAGGGGGGGCGGGGGCAGAAGATTGATGAGTCATGGCGTTCGCAGCTAAAACGGCCAGTGGCCAGGGTGGGGGTCGGTGTCAGGCGTGCCTGGAAAAATCAGGCTCGACTCCAACGCCGACGCGAACCATGTTCCTCGTGATATTAGAATAGCATCCGCATCTGAGGATGCCGGAAAATACTGGCCCAAGTTGTCAAGCTGCCGACGTGGGCTGCTGGCTTGAGGTTGCCAGCTTGGGGTTGCATTGGCGTATGCTTGATCGCTGAAGCATGACACGGTCTTTACTGCGAAAATACAACGATATCTATGCCAGGATTCAGCGAAACTTTCAGTTGGGCACAGATGCCGACCGCGCTCAGCCCGATTGCGCGCTTGATGCCAGTCTGTTTGGTCTTGTGTCTGGCTTGCAGCGGGGCGCGGTCCGCCGACTCAGGCTATGCCACGTTCGATGATCCGCTGCCAGTGCAGCCATGGCAGCCGGCGCAGTTGGTGGAGGTGACGGAGGATTTGCTGCGCGCCGCCATCGCCCGGCAACAGACCGATGCCAACCGTCGCCGCCGCTGAGCTGCTCTGCGCTGCTTGAAGGACGCCGGCATGCGTGCTGCGCTCTGGCACACCAAAGATCCGCTGCTGCTCTTGGCCGTCACCGTGCTGCTGCTGTGGCTACTCGCCGCGCTGGTGCTGCCCTGGCTCGCGCTCGCGCCCAACCAGGTGGATTTGCCGCGCATTCTGGCACCGCCGGGTGGTGAACTGTGGCTGGGGGCCGACGACCTTGGTCGGCCGGTGCTGGACCGGGTGCTGATGGGCGCGCGCACGGCGCTTGCGGTCGGACTGGGCGTGGTGCTGGTCTCGGCCGCTGTGGGTGCGCTGATCGGGGGCGCGGCGGCGCTGGCCGGCGGCGTCTGGGATCTGCTGACAGTGCGAGTCATCGATGTCTTTCTGGCGTTTCCGGGTATCCTGCTCGCCATTGCGCTGGCGGGTATTCTCGGGCCAGGGCTTGGCAATCTGGTCATCGCCCTTGCCGCTGTCGGGTGGGTCGGCTACGCGCGCCTGGCGCGGGCACAGGTGCTGTCGTTGCGTTCGCGCGAGCATGTGCTCGCCGCGCGTGCGTTGGGGGTTGGCAGCGGCCGCATTCTGCTGCGCCATCTGCTGCCGCTGGCGGCGGCACCCTTGATGGTGGAGGCCACCTTTGGTATCGCCGCGGCGGTAATCAGCGAGGCAGGCCTGTCGTTTCTGGGGCTGGGCGTGCAGCCGCCACATGCCTCCTGGGGCACCATGATTCGCGACGGGGTGGGTGTGCTGCTGGTGGCGCCCCATCTGGTGCTGGCGCCGGGCATTGCTTTGCTGTTGGTGGTGCTCGCTGTCAATCGGGTTGGCGATGCCTGGCGAGACCACCTAGACGTGCGCGGCCGCGTGGTCTGAAATCCGCCCAGGAGGCGCCGCAATCTGATCTTGATGTGGCAAATTCTTGCCTGAATATCTTCGTTTTTGTCGATAAGGGAGACCCCTGATGTCTGCGCGTATCGGACCTGTGATGCTGGATTTGGAAGGCGAGACGCTCAGCGGCGAGGAGCACGAGTTGCTCGACCACCCCGCCGTTGGTGGCGTGATTCTGTTTTCGCGCAATTACCACCACCCCGAACAGCTGAAGGCACTGATCGGCGAGATTCGCGCGGCCTCCGCGCGGCCTCTGCTGATCGCTGTCGATCAGGAAGGCGGGCGCGTGCAGCGCTTACGCGACGGATTCACGCGTTTTCCGCCACTGCGCCTGCTCGGCCAGCTCTACGACAGCGACCCGGTCGCCGCCTGTCAGGCCTCCGCCGATCTGGGCTGGTTGCTTGCCAGTGAGCTTCTTGAGGTCGGGCTCGATTTCAGCTTCGCTCCGGTGCTGGATCTGGATTATGGGTTGAGCGCGGTGATCGGGGACCGCGCCTTCGCTGCCGACCCGGCCGCGGTCATCGCGCTTGCGCGCGCCTGGGTGGCTGGTGCGCGCTCCGCCGGCATGGCGTCCTGCGGTAAGCATTTTCCAGGACATGGCGGGGTGGTGGAGGATTCGCACGCAGAGTTCCCGGTCGACCGGCGCCCGGAAGCGACCCTGCGCGAGGCCGACCTGCAACCCTTCAAGGCCCTAATCAGCGCCGGGACCAGCCCCGGGACCAGCCCCGGGACCAGCCCCGGGGCCGACACCTGGACCGGCACTGGAACCAGCGCCGGGGCCGGCACTGGAACCAGCGCCGTTCTCGACGCGGTCATGCCCGCGCATGTGATCTACCCGGCGGTTGATGACCAGCCGGCCGGGTTCTCGTCGGTGTGGCTAAAGCAGATTTTGCGCACGGAACTGGGATTTCAGGGCGTCATCTTCAGCGATGATCTCAGTATGACCGCCGCCGAGGTGGCCGGCAGCTACCCGCAGCGCGCGCGTGCCGCGCTGGACGCTGGCTGCGACATGGTTATCCTGTGCAATAACCGGCTGGCCGCCTTGGCGGTGGTGGACTCTCTGGTCGACTTTGATGATCCGGTTGGTGCCCAGCGCCTGGCGCGGCTGCGCGCGGGCGATCCAACTGCCTCATCGAGTGTCGACCCCGAAAGCCAGCCCGGAAGCCAGTCCGGAAGCCAGTCCGGAAGCCAGTCCGCGAGTCGGCCCGGCAATAAGTCCGGAAGTGAACCCAGCAGCGCGGCGGTTTCGGCAGCGCAGGCCGACGCGCAGCGCAGGCAGGCGGCACAGGCGGCGCTCAAGCGGCTGCTGCCTCGCGATGAGGACGATGTCTCTGTCCCCGTCTGAAACCAACCGCTGTTATGCCTTGATGGAGCTACCTTAGATGAACAAAATGACTGCCGAGACTTACCAGGGTGTCGCGGAGCGCGCCGAGTGCCTGTTTGATCGCGCGGCGGTGGAGTCTGCCTTCGACCGCATGGCCGATGCGTTGGAACAGCGCCTGGCCGCGAGCGATCCTATCGTGCTCAGCGTGATGACCGGTGGCGTGGTGACGGCTGGCATTTTGCTGCCGCGGCTGCAGTTCCCGTTACGGCTGAGCTATGTGCATGCGACCCGCTATCGTGAGGGCACGCGTGGCGGCACCCTGGAGTGGAAATATCGCCCGTCAGAGATCATCCGCGGCGAGCATGTGCTGGTTGTCGATGACATTTTCGACGAAGGGGTCACCATGCAGGAGATTGTCGACGCCTGCCGCGAAGACGGCGCCGCGTCCGTCACCAGTGCCGTGCTGGTGGAGAAACTGCGCGCGCGTGACTGCGTTTATCGTCCCGACGTGGTTGGATTGACCACTCCCGACCGTTATCTTATGGGTTACGGGCTGGATTACAAAAGTTATTTCCGCAACGCCGACGGCATCTATGCAGCCGCCGATCAGGATGTCTGAGCGGGCTTTAACGGGGTATCTGGCCGATAAAGAAAAGTCTAATATAATGAACCGCTTGTTGACATTGTTCGGGGTTTGTATTAAATCCTTGCAGCAAGGGGATGAGGATGACGACCGTCCAGGGTCCCGCGCTGTCTGACTGGTGCGCGACTTCTTGGCGGCGCGTCGCCCGCCCGGATCGATCTTTCAGGATCGATAGAAAATCCAACGACGATAAAGAATGCTGGAGGAGCACATGGAAACACTGACCGGATACCGCGACAGTCACAATGATCTCAGGCAAATGATTGATGACCTGCGCCAGCTGCTGCAGCCAGAGCTGCTCAAGATCCGCCCGAACGCCAAGACGGCCTATCAGCTGCTGTGTGATCTGGCCACCAAAGTCAAAGCGCATCTGGCCTCGGAAGACCAGCGCCTTTACCCGAATCTCCTCACCCATGAGGACCCGCGGGTGAAGTCCATTGCCTGGGGATTCATCAGCGGTGAGAAACCGCTGCGGCGCTCGTTCGACGAGTATCATCGCAAGTGGCTGAAGAACTGTGATTTCAACTTTACCCCGGAATTTCTCGAGGAAACACACGAGATTTTCGACATGGTCGCCTGCCGTATCGATCGCGAGGAGCAAGTTCTGCTGCCAAAGCTGGTTGAAATCGGTCTTCTTGCAGAGGCGTCTGCCGAGCGCGCCCGCCTTTAACGCCTCGCGACCCTTCCGGACCCGCGGTTGTCCCCTGTTTTGCCCCTTGCCGTTGCTAAGGTCGATGCGCTTTGGTGGGTGCTGATTGCGTGAGTTGGGCGCGATTGACCAATCTTCAGTAAAATCCCCTCTTACCCATCGTATTCAACGAGAGTGGAGGGGCTTGCATGACGCGCCTGGCGGTGATTGGCGGCTCGGGATTTTCCGCGTTGCCCGGTCTGGAGGTGGAGCGGCGCGAGCCGGTCCCGACGCCCTATGGTGAGACCTCCGCGCCTCTGACCTGGGGGCGTCTCGGCGATTGCCCGCTGTTGTTCCTGCCCCGCCATGGCGATGCGCATGGCATTCCCCCACATCAAATCAACTACCGCGCTAATATCCGCGCGCTGGCCGATGCTGGTGCCTCGCACATCGTCGGGCTCGGTGCCGTGGGCGGGATTGCCGCGGATTGCGCGCCCGGTGTGCTCTGTGTGCCGGATCAAATCATCGACTACACCTGGGCGCGGCTGGGGAGCTTCTACCAGGGCGAGCCCGGCGATCCGCCGCTGGATCATATCGACTTCACCGAGCCCTATTGCACCGAGCTGCGTGCTGCATTACTGGCAAGCGCGGAAGCCGTCGGGCAGTCTGTGCGGGCTCAGGGCTGCTATGGTGCCACCCAAGGCCCCCGGCTGGAGACTGCGGCGGAGATTCGGCGCATGGCTCGCGACGGCTGCGATCTGGTCGGGATGACCGGCATGCCGGAAGCCGCGCTGGCGCGTGAGCTTGGTCTGTGTTATGCCGCGCTTTGCTTCGTGGTGAATCCCGCCCCCGGTTGTTCCGACGGACCCGTCACCATGGACGAAATCAACGCCAACCTTGGCCTGTGCGCGGCGGCGGTCGAGGGTCTGCTGCAAACCCTGGCGCAACGTTGGGTCTTGCACCGAGAGCGCGGCAATGCTTAAGTCTGCAATGATATAAGGCTTCGCTGATGCTTAAGTCTGCGATGATCAAGGCTCCACTAGTTGAAAAACATCTCCGAATTTTCCATGCCCCTGCAAACAGGAGTAGCACCTATGTCCAAAAAAGCCCCTGACGACGCGCCTGCAAAGACCGCTAAATCGCCCAGAGTCTGGCCCAAGCTCCTGCTGTGGAGCTTGGTGCTGGCCTTTGGTTTTCTTTATCTCCGCTCTCTCGATTATTCAGAGAAAGACTATCCTCAGGCTCAGGCACCCAAGCCGGCAGCGCCTCCGCAACAGGCGGCGCCTCCGCCGGTCGCTGCTCAGGCACAGCCCGCGGCTCGGCCGGCCCCAGCCATGCCCCCCCAGGTTGGGTCCCCTCAAGTCGGGCCTCAGGCTAGCCCCCAAAGTCAAACTGCCGCAGCGCCGCACGCGCCGATGCAGCAGCCAGCCGCCCCCCAACCGATGCCGCAATATTCCGCGCAGTCGCGGCCGGCGCCCGCCCAGCCACAGCCGGCCCAATCGCAGCCAACACGGCCACAGCCAGCACAGCCACAGCCGACTGGCGCTGCTCCGGGTCAGAAGGCTGATGCCGGTCAGGGTGCCATCAAGGCAGCCGAATCGGAGGCTTTTGCGCAACGTGTCATGCGTGATCAGGCCCAGGGTCAGGCCCAGCAGCCGTCCGCGGCCGGGTCCGGGGCGTCCGCCCCATCGCCATCCGCTGGTGGAGCGACCGCGGCAATGCCGCAGCCGCGCTATCCGCAGCCGCCCGCTTATGGCTACGGACAGCCGCCAGCGCAGGCCGCCCAACCGGGCGCGGGTTACCAGAACCAGTATGCCGACTATATGCGTCAGCAGCGCGAAGCCTATGATGCCGCGCGCAAACGCTGGGAAGAGGCCTATGGTCAGTCCCGGCAGGGCCAGTATCCTCAAGGCCAGGTTCCGCAAGCGCCTGGTTACGGCGGCTATCCTGGCTACTACCCGCCGGGTTACTACCAGGGCGTTCGCTGAGAGGCGCTGTGATTTAGCCTCTTTGTCGCCTCGCCTGCAATAAGTCGCTTTGTTGCAAGGCGGCGGCACGCAACCGGCCGGTCGGAGTCAGCTCTGCCCGGCCGGTTTGCGTTGGCGGCCATTAACTTTGGCAACAACAGAGGATTTCGACCCAACAGGGAACACTCAGGTCGGTGCGCGAAACAACGGCGCCGGCCCCTGCTTCAGGGGCTGACCGCAACGTCGGCACAGATAGGTCTGGCCCTTGCGCGCACGGTTATGCCGCACCGCGCTCAGGCGATGTTCCTGACAAGAACAGTGGTAGCTGTGACTGCTCACTCGGCGGTGTGGGATTTCTTTGAGATCGTAATCATGGCAGCGCCGGGGCTCGGCGCCGAACAGCACCATCAGTTCGCGCCATTGCGGTCCATGAGGGCGGGCCCTGCGGCCGAACCGCTTGAATGTCAGCCAGTGCGCGATTTCGTGGGGCACTGTCTGGTCGATGAACTCTTCGCCGTGGCGCAGCAGCAGCCAGGGATTGAAACGCACGACACATCGGGCGCGCGCATCGCAGCGCGCCTGCCCGGCGCTCTGGCCGCGTAAGTCGAAGCGAATTTCCGGAGGCGGTGGCGCGATTCCAAGTTCGCCTTGAGCGGTCGCGAGCAGTTCTCGCACCCGCTGTTCGACCGCCGAGCGCAGATGTGCGAGGCGGGCTTGTTCATCTGAGGTGAAAGGCATGGATGACTCTCTGTCCGGGGCTCCGCGCGCGCTTGCTGCCTGCTGCGATCTGCCCGGAACCCTCCCGGCGCGGGCGCGAAATAACCCGACTATCTTGCGCCACGAAGCCATAGTCTGTATATTCAGACGGCTTAAGTGAAGGTGATTGCTCGTTGCGGGTGCGATCTAGCGCGCGCGATCGCCAGCGCAGGGAGCCAGCGCAGGGCAATCATCAAACCCCGTGATCGGGGTTTTTTTGTGGTTTTGTGGCTGTTGTCCAGGCACCTAAGGCGACAGCTTAAGCGTTGGGCCTTGCGCCCATTTTTTGTTTGGGGCCCAGGTTTGTTTGGGGCCCAGGTTTGTTTGGGGCCCAGGTTTGTTTGGGGCCCAGGTTTGTTTGGGGCTCAAGTTTTTTTTGGGGAAGTTGGCCGGGGACGGAGCATGCGTCAGGCGAATCCGAAGCTGACCGCACTGGCAAGGGCGGTGATCGAGCCGCTTGGCTATGAGTTGGTCGGCGTCGAGCACGTCGCCGGCGGGCGTCATGCGGTCGTGCGGGTCTTTATTGATCGGGAAGAAGGAATCACCGTCGATGACTGCGCGCTGGTCAGCCACCAGCTCAGCGGTCAGTTTGATCTTGATGACCCGATTCCTGGTCAATATGAGCTTGAAGTGTCCTCGCCCGGGCTGGATCGGCCCTTGTTCACGGCGGAGCAGATGCGCCGATTCGAGGGGCAGCGAGCGCGCGTGCGCCTGGCCGAGAAGCAAAACGGACGGCGCAACTTCGAGGGCATGCTGGCCGGTGTGGTCGCCGGCGTGGGCACCAGTGGAGGCGCCAATGGCAGCGAGCCACCGCCGGTTGATCTGGTCGGGGAATCGCAGGCCGGTATGGCCGGGCACATGACAGGGCAACAGCTGTGTCTGAGGCTTGATGATGGCGAAATCGCTTCCCTGCCGCTGGCATTGATCGAGAGCGCCCGCTTGGTGCCGCTGCTGTGATGGGCCAGAACAATGAGCAATAGGTTTTTAGCGGGATTGGCAACCTAAAGCCAATGAGCTGCAGCGGATGCGCTCACCCGCAAAGGTATTTGTCGAGCGCGGATAGCACGCATGAGCAAAGAGATTCTACTGGTTGTCGAGGCCGTCTCGAACGAGAAAGACGTCGCCAAGGAGATTATCTTCGAGGCGATGGAAGCGGCGCTCGCCTCGGCGACACGCAAAAAGCACGGCGGCGATATCGAGGCGCGCGTCAGCATCGACCGCCAGAGCGGCGATTACCTCACCTTCCGGCGTTGGGAGGTGGTGCCCGATCCTGACGGTGAGCCGCTCGAAGCGCCCGAACGCCAGATCACGCAGTCTGCGGCGGTGGAGCTAGAACCCGGCATTGAGCTCGGCGGCTTCATCGAAGAGGAGATCGAATCCGTCCTGTTCGGGCGCATCGCCGCGCAGACCGCCAAGCAGGTCATTGTGCAGAAGGTGCGCGAGGCCGAGCGGGCGAAGATCGTCGAGGCGTTCAAGGATCGCGAGGGTGAGCTGGTCACGGGCATCGTCAAGAAGGCCGAGCGCAATACCATTGCGCTCGATCTCGGCAGCAACGCCGAGGCGCTGGTGCCGCGCGATCAGATGATCGCGCGCGAGTCAGTGCGCCCGGGGGATCGCCTGCGCGGCTTGCTCTATGAGGTGCGCGCGGAGCTCAAGGGGCCGCAGCTGTTCGTGAGCCGCACCGCGCCTGAGTTGCTGATCGAGCTGTTTCGGCTCGAGGTGCCGGAGGTAGGCGAGGGCACCATCGAGATTCTCGGCGCCGCGCGCGACCCCGGCCTGCGTGCCAAGATTGCCGTGCGCACTTCGGACCCGCGTATCGATCCGGTCGGAGCCTGTGTCGGTATGCGCGGCTCGCGCGTGCAGGCGGTCTCCAACGAGCTAAATGGCGAGCGGGTCGACATCATCCTGTGGGATGAGAACTCGGCGCAGTTTGTCATCAACGCCATGTCCCCGGCTGACGTCGTCTCCATCGTGATCGACGAGGAAGCGCACAGCATGGATGTGGCGGTTAAGGAAGAAAACCTGTCCCAGGCCATCGGGCGCGGCGGGCAGAATGTGCGGCTCGCCAGCCAGTTGACGGGCTGGGAGCTCAACGTGATGAGCGAGGAGGATGCCGCGGCCAAGAGCGAGGAAGAAGGCCAACGGCTGGTCGAGCATTTCATGGTGCAACTCGATATTGACGAGAGCGTCGCGGCGGTGCTGGTCGAGGAAGGTTTTACCACGGTGGACGAAGTGGCCTATGTGCCCGTGGCTGAACTGGAGGCAATTGCCGAGTTTACCGACGAGATTGTGGAACTGCTGCGCCAGCGCGCCAAAGATCTGGTGCTGACCCGCGCCATCGCCAGCGAGGAGGAAATCGACGCCGAGCCGAGCGCCGAGCTACTGACGATGCCTGGCATGGACGAGACGCTCGCCTATGAGCTGGCGCGGCGGAAGGTGACGACCATGGACGATCTTGCCGAGCAGTCGGTGGATGAGCTCATGGAGGTCGATGGCATGGACGAAGAACGCGCAGCAGCGCTGATTATGAAAGCGCGCGAGCCCTGGTTCGCTGACTCGAGCCCCAACCCGGATGCCTCCGAGCCGCAAGCCCCCGAACCGGAAAATTCCGGGCAGGCGGTTTCCGGTCAAGAAGGCGCCGGGGTGGAGAATTCCGTTCAGGAAACTCGGTCGGATCAAGGCTAGCCCGCGGAGGTGCGAATGACGAGCGAAGTCACGGTCAGACAGCTGGCCAATACAGTTGGCATCCCAGTCGAACGGCTGCTCACGCAGCTGCACGAAGCTGGCATCAGCGCGGCCGATGCCGAAGCGACCATTACCGAGCAGGAAAAAAAGCAGCTGCTTGGATTCCTGCGTCGCAGTCATGGCAGGCAGGGCGAGGAGGAAGCCGCTTCCCCGGACCGCGTCACATTGAAGCGCAAATCGCTCAGCGAGCTGCGCCAGACAACAGCGGCGCAGCGTCCGGCAGGCGGCTCGCGGCCTTCGGTCAGCGCGCGCCCTGGCGGTGCTCAGCGCAGCAGCAGCAAGACGGTCAGTGTCGAGGTCAGACGCAAGCGCACCTATGTGCGCCGCGGCGACGCCGAGGCCGAAGGCGCGGCGGTGCGTGGGACCGAGCGCCAGACGCTCGAGCAACCCGTGGGTCGGCGCCGGAGTGAAGGCCCCGATTCCGGGCGTGCCGGCGGTTCCGCAGCCGGACGTGATCCGGGTGCCGATGCGCGGCGTCGCGAGGAGCTTGAGGCGCGTCGCGCGGAGGAAGAAGCCCGGCGACTGGCCGATCGCGAAGAACTCGAACGCCAGGAGCGCGCGGCTGAGGCGCGTCGCCGCAGCGAAGATGATGAAAGGCGCAAGGCCAACGAGGAAGCGCGGCGTCTGGCTGAGGAGCAGGCCGAGCTGGCACGTCTTTCTGGCGAGTCGGATGAAGGCGCGGCATTGCCGGTCGAGGATGTCGTCACGGCTGATGAGCTCGAGACCGGAACGGTCGAGGGTCGTAGCCGCAAGGCGGGCAAGAAGGCTGGCGAGCGCGGGGATAAAGATAAGCTGGCTGAGAAGGAAAAACCGGCCAAGAAAGGCGCGCGCAAGGAAGCCGGACGGACGAAACGGGTCGAAGCCGAGGTTGAGTACGAAGAGGAAAACAGCTCCGATGACGAGGCCGTGGTCACCCGGCCTGTGGTGCGTCGCCGCAAGAAACCGGCCAAGGCGCAGCTGCAGGATAAACATGGCTTCCAGCGCCCGACGGCGCCGGTGGTGCGCGAGGTAGAGATTCCCGATACGATTTCGGTTGCTGAGCTGGCCTCGCGCATGTCGGTCAAGGCCTCACAGGTGGTCAAGGAGCTGTTTAAGCAAGGGGTGATGGTCACCATCAACCAGCTGCTCGACCGCGACACTGCGACCATCGTGGTCGAGGAGTTAGGCCACACAGCGGTCGAGGCTCAGGATGACGATGCCGAGGACACGCTTCTCGCGTACCTCGAGGCCGAGAACGAAACGGCTGAGCGCGTGCCGCGTGCCCCCGTGGTCACCATCATGGGCCATGTCGACCATGGCAAGACCTCGCTGCTCGATTACATCCGTCGCACCAAGGTGGCCGCGGGCGAAGCCGGCGGGATCACCCAGCATATCGGTGCCTACCACGTCACCTCCGAGCGCGGCACCATCTGTTTTCTCGATACCCCGGGCCATGCCGCGTTCTCGGCCATGCGCGCGCGCGGTGCCGAGGTCACGGATTTGGTCATCCTGGTGGTCGCCGCCGACGACGGTGTGATGCCGCAAACCATTGAGGCCATTCAGCATGCGCGCGCATCCAAGGTGCCGATTGTCGTGGCTGTCAATAAAATGGATAAAGCCGATGCCAATCCCGACCGGGTGATGCAGGAGCTCTCGCAGCATGAGGTCGTCGCCGAGGAATGGGGCGGCGATACCATGCTGGTGAAGGTCTCGGCCAAGAGCGGTGACGGGGTCGACGATCTGCTTGATGCGGTTCTGCTGCAGGCCGAGGTGCTGGAGCTCAATGCGCCTGTCGCCGGCTCGGTGCATGGCACCATTGTTGAGTCGAGCCTGGAGAAAGGCCGCGGCCCGGTCGCGACCGTGCTGGTGCAGTCAGGGACCCTGCGCGCTGGGGACATGATCGTCAGCGGTGCCGAGTACGGCCGCGTGCGGGCGATGTTCGACGAGCACGGCCGCAACGTGAAGGAAGCCGGCCCCTCCACGCCGGTGCAGATTCTCGGGCTTTCCGCAACGCCCAACGCCGGTGATGACGTGATGAGCGTCGCCGACGAGAAGCGCGCACGTGAGGTGGCTGAGTTGCGGACCGCGCGTGATCGCCAGACCAAGATCGATGCCCAGGGCGTGGCCAGTCTCGATGCCCTCTTTGGCCAGCTCAAGGCTGGCGAGCGCAAGTCGGTTAACCTGATTCTGAAAGCCGATGTGCAGGGTAGCCTTGAGGCGCTGAGAGACAGTCTGATCAAGCACACGAACGACGAGGTCAAGGTCAACATCATCGGCTCTGGTGTTGGTGGCTTGACCGAGTCCGACGCCAACCTGGCGGTTACCTCCAACGCCATTCTGCTCGGGTTCAATGTGCGTGCCGATGCCGCGGCGCGGCGCGTGGTCGAGGAGAAAGGCCTGGATCTGCGTTACTACTCGGTGATCTACGAACTGATCGACGATGTCAAAAAGGCCATTTCTGGTCTGCTGAGTCCCATCGTCAGCGAGGAGATCATTGGCCTGGCAACCGTGCGCGATGTGTTTCGCTCGTCGAAATTTGGCGCCGTTGCAGGTTCCATGGTGACCGAGGGCGTGGTGCGCCGCAACAGCCCGATCCGCGTACTGCGCGACAATGTCGTGGTCTACGAGGGCGCGCTCGAGTCTCTGCGCCGCTTCAAGGATGACGTGCCGGAGGTCAAGGCCGGGACCGAATGTGGCATTGGCGTGAAGAATTACAACGATGTCCAGGTTGGTGACCAGATCGAGGTGTTTGTGCGGACGGAGCGGGCGCGGGAGCTATGACGCGCGACAGCGGACGGGATTTTCAGCGCTGCGAGCGCGTTGGTGCCGAGTTGCTGCGCTCGCTCACGGTGATCCTGCGCGATCAGGTCAAGGACCCGCGGCTAGGTAATGTCACGCTCCAAGAGGTGCGGGTCAGCCGCGATCTTTCCCATGCCAAGGCCTACTTCACCTGCTTCCCGCTCGATGAGGACGCCGCGGCGCGTGAGGCGCTGCTGAACGGCCCCCTGGCGGGCTTCTTGCGCCATGAGCTCTCGCGCACCGAAAGGCTGCGGAGCATTCCGCAGTTGCACTTCGTCCATGACGAGTCGATCAACCATGGCGAGCATCTGAGCGCTTTGATCGATGAGGCAATCGCTGCAATTCCCGCCGAGCATCAGGCGCAGGCCGATGCCGAAGACTCGACCCCGCGCGCTTGAGCGCTGCATGATCCGTATCCAAACCGATGGCACGACGACGTAAACAGGGCCGCAAGGTGGCAGGAATTCTCCTGCTCGATAAGCCTTTCGGGCAGACATCCAACCACGCCCTGCAACGGGTCAAGCACCTGTATCAGGCCGCCAAGGCCGGGCATACCGGCAGCCTTGATCCGCTTGCCACCGGCCTGCTGCCCATTTGTCTTGGCCATACCACCAAGTTTTCAGGCTTTCTGCTTGATGCCGATAAGCGCTACCGGGTGCGCGTGCGCCTGGGCGAGACCACCACCACGGCCGACGCCGAGGGTGAGATTCTCGAGCGCAAGCCGACCGACGGGGTGACGGAAGCGGCTGTGCGCGCCTGTCTGGAGCCTTTTCTCGGCGATATTCAGCAACTGCCGCCCATGTACTCAGCCGTCAAGCATCAGGGCGAGCGCCTCTACAAGCTGGCGCGCGAGGGCAAAGAGGTCGAACGCCAGCCGCGGGCCATCCGCATTCATCGCTTAGAGCTTCTCGATGTGGCGCTGCCGGATATCGAGCTTGATGTGCATTGCTCCAAGGGAACCTATGTGCGCACTCTGGCAGAGGATATCGGCCATTGTCTCGGCTGCGGCGGGCATGTCATCGGCCTGCGCCGCACGGGGGTCGGACCCTATGTCGAAGGCGAAACCCGCTTCGTTACCATGGATGAGCTGCAGAATCTGGCTGGCAGTCGCGATGGCGAGCAAGACAACCAAGCCGCAAGCAGCGCAACCGACGCCGACGCCGCGGCTGAAGCCCCGTCGTTTCGCGAGCGTCTACAGGCACTCGACGCCCTGCTGCTGTCACTCGACACCACGCTCGGGCATTGTCCGGCGTTGCGCTTGTCCGCTGACGCGGCCTTTTATCTGGCCCAAGGGCAGCCTGTGCTGGTACCACAGGCGCCAACCGACGGCATGGTGCGCCTCTATGATCAGTCCGACCAGTTTCTGGGAGTGGGCAGTATCCTTGAGGATGGCCGGGTACAGCCAAAGCGTCTGGTATAAATTTCCAGGAACGTTTTCATTGAGGGACGCAAGCCTTAAACTGCAAGCCGATTTTGATGACTGAATCATCTGCGTCCGGCCGGTTTTCCTGAAGTCATTGTTGGGAAAACGGCAGGTGCTGCAAGGCCCTGAGGTCGGTTATTCAACCCGATAGGAGACAAACAATGACAATGACCGCAGAAGACAAAAGCCAGATCATCGCCGAGCATGCGCGCGGCACCAACGACACCGGCTCGCCCGAGGTGCAGGTGGCGCTGCTCACGGGGCGCATCAAGCAGTTGACCGAGCACTTCAATGAGCACAAGCACGATCATCACTCGCGTCGCGGTTTGGTGCGAATGGTCAATTCTCGGCGCAAGCTGCTGGATTATCTCAAAAGAAAGGATATCGACCGCTACCGGGCCCTGATTCAGAAGCTCGGCCTGCGTCGCTGATACTCTGGGGCGGCGGTGCTCGTAGCGAGCACCGCCGCCCCGGTCTTTGCCTGACGCGATCGTCGCGGCACTCGCGCATCGCGCCAGGCGCCCCAAGATTCAGCCCTGTTCAAGACCTAGCCCTCTTTTAAGACCCAGCGAGGCTTATTTCCAGTGACTCATATCACCAAGACTTTCCAATACGGGGATCAGACCGTAACGCTCGAGACCGGCGAGATCGCCCGCCAAGCCGATGGCGCGGTCATGGTCAATATGAACGACACCGTGGTCCTGGTCACGGTGGTGATCGACAAACGCGCGACTGTCGAAAAAGACTTTCTGCCGCTGACCGTCGATTATCAGGAAAAAACCTATGCCGCCGGGCGCATCCCAGGCGGCTTTTTTCGTCGTGAAGGGCGCCCGAGCGAGGCCGAGATTCTCACTTCGCGCCTGATCGACCGCCCCATCCGCCCGCTGTTCGCTGACGGCTTTGGCCGTGAGGTGCAGGTCATCGCCACGGTCAAGTCGCTCAATCCGGCGGTGAATCCAGAGGTTCCCGCACTCATCGGCGCCTCCGCTGCGCTGGCCATCTCGGGCGCGCCCTTCAATGGGCCCATCGGTGCCGCGCGTGTCGGCTATAAGAATGGGGAATATCTGCTCAATCCCGCCATGATTGGCCTGACCCCAGACAGCGATCTGGATCTGGTGGTTGCCGGTACCGAACAAGCCGTACTGATGGTGGAGTCCGAGGCGCGCGGCCTGTCCGAGGATGTCATGCTCGGCGCTGTGCTCTTTGGTCATGAGCAGATGCAGGTTGTCATCAATACCATCAAGGAACTCGCAGCCGAGGTCAACAAGCCACCGCTGGAGTGGACCCCGGCGGCGACCGATGCCGAACTGGCGCAAGCGGTTGCGGCCCAGGCCGCCGCTGGTTTGGGCGAGGCCTATCTCATCAAGGACAAGATGGAACGCTATCGCGCGCTCGATCGGGTGCGCAATGCGGTCTACGCCGAGCTTTCCGGAGAGGATGAAAAGTGGCCGCAAGCGCTGGTCTATGCCGCGCTCGAGAAGCTCGAAAAATCCATTGTGCGCGGGCGTATTCTGCGCGGCGAGCCGCGCATCGACGGCCGCGACACCAGCACCGTGCGTCCCATCAGTATTCGCACCGGCGTGCTGCCGCGCACCCACGGCTCGGCGCTCTTTACTCGTGGCGAGACCCAGGCGTTGGTGGTCACCACGCTCGGCACTGAGCGCGATTCGCAGATTATCGATGCCCTTGATGGCGAGCGGCGCGAGCCCTTCATGTTGCACTACAACTTCCCGCCCTTCTGCGTCGGCGAGACCGGCCGGGTCGGCAGCCCCAAGCGGCGCGAGATCGGCCATGGCCGTCTGGCCAAGCGCGGGGTGATGGCCGCCATGCCGAGCATCGAGGAATTTCCCTACTCAGTGCGGGTGGTCTCGGAGATTACCGAGTCCAACGGTTCCAGTTCCATGGCCAGCGTCTGCGGCACCAGTCTGTCCCTGATGGATGCCGGGGTGCCGGTGAAAGGCTCGGTGGCTGGTGTTGCCATGGGCTTGATCAAAGAGCAGGACGAATTTGCCGTGCTGACCGACATCATGGGCGACGAGGACCATCTCGGCGACATGGACTTCAAGGTGGCCGGAACCGCCGAGGGGATTAACGCCCTGCAGATGGATATCAAGATCGAGGGCATCACCCGCGAGATCATGCAGCAGGCGCTGGCTCAGGCCAAAGATGGCCGGATGCACATTCTCGGTGAGATGAACAAGGTCATCGACCACCATCGCTCTGAGATGTCCGAGCATGCTCCGCGCATCATCGAGTTCAAAATCCATCCGGAAAAGATCCGCGACGTTATTGGTAAGGGTGGCTCCACCATCCGCGCCATCACCGAGGAAACCGGCGCCACCATCGACATCAACGACGATGGCGTGGTCAAAATCTTCTCGGTGCAGAAGTCCGCTGGCGAAGAGGCGAAAAAGCGCGTCCGCCTGATCACCGCTGATGTCGAAGTCGGCAAGATCTACGAGGGCAAGGTCGCACGCCTGATGGACTTCGGCGCCTTTGTCACCATCCTGCCCGGACGCGATGGTCTGGTACATATCTCCCAGATTTGCGAGGAGCGGGTGCAGAGCGTTAGCGACAAGCTCTCAGAGGGCGACCATGTGCGGGTCAAGGTGCTGGAGGTCGATAAGCAAGGCCGCATTCGTCTCAGCATGAAGGCGCTGAGCGATGAGGAACGCGCCGCTCCAGTCGCCTAGCCAAGCGGGCTTGCGGTGACTTCGGAGTTGACCGCGGCGGCCGTCGCCGGGCCTGTGCCCGAGCGGCCGCGCTGGCGTGCCTGGCACTGGTTACCGCTGGTGCTAGGGCTTGTCGCGCTCTTCTACGGCGGTTCGACCTTGCTGAATATGGCAGCCGGGGTGGAGGTTTCCCGGCAGCAGGTTGGCGATTTGCCGCTGGCTGTCTATCGGCCGCGCGCCGTGGTCGCCACTCCTGCGGTGGTGATTGCGCACGGCTTCGCCGGCTCGCATCAGCTAATGCGCTCTTTCGCGCTGAACCTGGCGCGCAACGGATATTTCGCCGCTAGCTTCGACTTCCCCGGCCATGGACGCCACCGCGCCCCGCTGGGCGGCAGTCTTGGTTCACCGGAGCGCATGGCGTCTTTGCTCGAGGCCCTGACCGAGGCCGTCGCTTTCGCGCAGCGCCAGAATCCCGGTGCCGAACTGGCCCTCCTCGGGCATTCCATGGCCGGGGACATCTTGGTGCGCTATGCCACCACCCATCCGGCGGTGAAGGCCATCGTCGCGGTCTCGCCCTACCTGTCCGAGCCCATAGACGCCGAATTCACGCCCAATCTGCTGTTCCTCTACGGCGCGCTCGAGCCTGAGATGATTCATCAGCAGGGCTCTGAAGCCGTGGCGGAAGTGGCCGGCACCGAGGTTCAGTTGGACACGACCTACGGCGACCCGTTAGCAGGTGGCGCGCGCCGTTTGGTCATGGCCGACGGCGTCGAGCACATCAGTGTGCTTTTCAATGGGCAAGCACAGCGCGAGGCGCTCGATTGGCTGGATGCGAGCTTCGCTCGGCGCGCGCCTGATCAACCGCCGGCGCGGGGCATTCTCACCGCGGGCGCGGGTCTGGCCTGGCTCTATGCCGGTCTGTGTCTGCTGGCCTGGCCGCTCTCGTTGCTGTTACCGCCGCTGGCGAGTCGCCCGCTCGGCGCGGGCTTGAGGTGGAACAAGCTGGCCATTGTCGGCCTCGCTCCGGCGGTTTCTACCCCTGTGCTCTTATGGCCGCTGCCGAGCGACTTTCTGCCGCTGCTGATCGGGGATTACCTGGCGCTGCATTTTTTGGTGTACGGCCTGCTGGCTTGGGGTGCGTTGGCGCTGGTTGGCGCACTGCCCGATGCTCCTCCCGGCTGGTCGAATAGGCCACACGGGTCAAGGGCGAGCGGGCCACTCGTGCTAGTTTTGGGTGCGGCCGCCTGGCTGATCTATGCGGTTGTCGCATTCGGTTGGCCCACGGACATTTTTGTCGCGAGCTTTTTCCCGCCGCTGGCGCGTTGGCCGAGCTTCCTCGCGCTGTTCCTTGGCAGCGTGATCTACGCCAGCGCAGATGCCTGGCTGGTGCATGGTCAGGGTGGTGCCCGCGGTGCCGGGGTCTTTACCCGCGTGCTGTTCTTGCTGTCGCTGGTGCTCGCCGTGGCGCTCAACCTGAACGAGCTGTTCTTTCTGGTGATTATTGTCCCGGCAATCCTGCTGCTCTTCATCGTCTACGGCTGGCTGGATTTTCTCTCCTACCGCAGGACCTGGCAGCCACTGCTGGGAGCAGCCGCCAGCGCGCTGGTCTTTGCCTTGACTGTCACGGCCACCTTCCCGGTCGTGGCCTGAGCCGTTTCGTGGTGGGCCTGCTGATGCGAAAGGCATTGCGGTTTTAACCGCAATGCCCGATCGCTGAGCGATGTTTCGCTCATGCTGCGGCCTGCCCCCCTGTCAAAGCCGCGCTTTGACTGGAGCTAACCTTCGAACTCGAAGGCCACCAGTTTGCCTTCTTCGCCGTCGGTGATGCGCACGACATGACCGTGCCTGGTCAGCGGCTCGATGCTCTCCGTGGCGCCGCGCACGACGAAATCGAGTTTGTCGCCGGCGGCAAGCGTCATGTCGGCGTAGAAGCTGCAGCCTCCAGCGCTGAGATCAACCAATTTGACATCCACCGTCTTTTGGTTTCCGAGATGAGTGACGCTGGCACTGGTTTCCGTTGAAAGGCGCATGAAGCCGCGACGGTCGTCTTCTTGCATCATGGAGCTGTCCTCTGTTTCGAATCGACGCAACCAGATTCGGCACATGCCGACCTGGGACCAAAGCTTGGGTTCAGGCCAGGGCGACGGTGCGTCCATCGCCCTAGCTGGCGCCAATGATACCCGCAAACCGGTATTCAGGGGCAGTGAAGAGCACGGATTTTGTGCGCGAGAGCGCGATGGCGAGCCGTGCAACCGGGGCGGATGAGGGAGCAGCGTGAAAAAACCGAAGGGCGGTGCCAGGAAATCAGACAGCGAGGTCGATTTGCTGGATGGTGCCGGGCGCGCCACGCTCGGACAGGAACACGCCGGATGAACGGATTTGCCCGAGCAAGGCGTTGTCCTGGTCTTTTAGCTCAAACGGGGTGGTGATATTGCCCAGGTAAATGGCACCAACGCCGCGCTCGCCGAGTCCGACGAGTTGATCCTTTCCATCTGCGGTCTTGGACCAGATGCGCAGGTTTTGATACACGCTGTCGTTTTCATCGATCCAGTTATTCCCGTCATCGTCGTACTCGGCCAGCTCGGCGAAGCCCTCGCCAGTGGCGGGACCGAAGAGTTCGGAGCCATCGTTGACCTTGCCATCCTTGTTGCGATCAAGCGCGAGAAAGCCGCTGTCGGGGCCGACAAAGGCAATCTGGTCCGAACGGCCGTCGGAGTCGATGTCGAATTCAAAACGCGTGGTGGTCAGCTCGGCCGCATTGCCGCCAAAATTGAGCACCAGCGGGTCTTTGACCTGGGCATCGCCGGCGCGAATGCTGACGGATTGCTCGCGCAGGAATTCGCGGCTCATGTTCAGTTCCACGGAAATGTCGATGGTTTTGCCGTCAGCCGTGGTGACTTGTCCTTGCGCAGAGAAGCTGGTGGATTCGGATTCGTAGTGGCGCTCGTAGGAGTCGTACTCGATGCCAAAGCCAGCGCTCTGGTTCTCACTGTCGTTAGCCGGCTGGGCAGTGGCTTGGGCGTGAATGCTGTTGAGTTCGGCAGCGGTGGCCTCGGCCTTACCCCTGGCTTCTTCCATCTTCTTGGTAAATTCGCCAGGGGGGGCCAGTTTCAGCTTCTTGCCGGTCATGGACTCGATCATCTTCTTGAGCAGCGAGAGCTTTAGCTCGTCTTTGTTGCTCATTTGGGTTTCGTCGACGTCGCCTGATGCTTTTGCGCCAGAGGCTTTTGCACCGGATGCGGGGGCAAAGGCTTTTTTCGGTTGCGTGGCCTGCGCGCGCAGCGACAGTTCAAGGGTATCGGCCCGAGCCTGAGCGAGTGCCTGACCAGCGGCGCTAGCGTTGGTGTTGACGTTGGCGTTGTTATTCGGGCGATCGCCCACCCACATGTTCAGCCGTTCGTGGCTTTCGTGTTCCTTGACTGCTTTATGCTGGCTTTGCAGCAGCATGTCCGAGCTGGCAATTTTCATCGGTGGATTACTCCGGGTCCGACTGGTGTCAAAAAAGACGCCCGCGGCAGCGCGCGTGCATGCGCCGCGGCGGCACTTGACTCTATGGTTGGGTTAACGGGCCGGGGAGGTGAAAATTGAGCTTGGCTTGCGGCAAAGCGCTGCCAAAGGGGCGTGGTGGATGTGTCGATGATGCATCGACCGACTCTGGCGCGATCGACCTTAATGCGACTGACCTTGGCACGACTGGCCTTGGCGCGACTGACCTTGTCAGATCGGGAGCGATCTGATGGCCGGGGCCGGGGCCTTGTTGATTGGGGTATAGTGGTGGGGCGCCGAGAGTAGGGATGGTGGGATACTGGCGCCTGGTTGGCGTTTTCACGGCCGAGCTCATTGTGTCCGCCCAGCCATCAGCTGCCTTGGCGTTGGTGTTTTTTGTCCCGGCTTTCATGGTTCTTGTTCAACTGCTTTATTGCGCGCATCAGGTTGTGTTTTTAGTCTGCTGCATCATCGGCTTGGAGAGGTCCAGGAGGTTCGCTTGTGATGCGCGTCCCTTCGGCTTGCTGTTATGTCGCTGACACCTGAGTGCCTTGAGCAACTCGGTCTGCACACCGAGCCATTCGGCCCGGTGCCGGAGGATTCCGCGCTCTACCGCGACGCGCTGCTCGATGGCTTCAGTGAGCTGGCCTTGCGCGCCTTGGCTGAACCCAGTGTCATGCTGGTGCTGGCGGGCGCTGGCGGTGTGGGACGTAGCACGCAGCTACAGCAAATCCTGAGCTTGCTGGCCGACGACGTCGAGCTGATTGCTTTCCGTGCCCGACCCAATGTGGGTTTCGAGGCCGTCGATGCCACCTTGAGGTTTCATCTCAGTCAACTCGGCAGCGAGGATGCGAGTGCCTCGCTGCTGCATCTCCTCGGCGAGCGTCTGCGTGCCGGGCGGGTGCTGCTGCTGGCAATTGATGATGCGCATCTGCTTGCGGCGTCGGTCTTGGAGCATCTTTTGTCGTTGCGGCGGCAGTTGCTCGAACGCCTTGGCACGACCGCACGCTTCTTTCTGGTGGGTGACCCTCCGTTCGCCGCCAATCCGCTGCCGGGCCTGGATGCCGAGGCCGATGCCCAGGTGCTGAGACTGCATCTGCGGGCGTTCAACCGTGAGCAGACCCTCGCCTACATGCGCCATCGCCTGCTGACGGCCGGGCATCCGCGGCCTGACGCGCTGCTGAAGCGCGAGCTTATTGATCGCCTGCAAAGAAGCAGCAGCGGCTTGCCGAAATACTTGAACGCCCTGGCGGAGGACTGGCTGGAGGAGTCCTGCGATCACAACGCATCTTTCGCCGAGACGCCTTCTGACCCGCTGCCGGGTGAGGCCCAGTCCGCGCGCTCCGTGGCTTCCCAGGTGGCGTCGTCCGCGCCGCCCGGTGATGCAATGGTCTCGGCAATGACCGCGCTGGAAGCATTGCGCAATAAGTCGAGCCAGGCGCTGGAAGCAGCGGAACAGGATGCAGGACGCGATGATGGCAGCCAGTCCAACTCGCCCGCTGGCAAGAACGGGTCTACAGCCGGCCGCGGGCGCTCGGGCAAGCATGGCAATAAGTCCAAGGGGCGCGCAAAACCGCAAGCGACAGCTGCCGGCAAAGCAGTCCCAGTGTGGAACCGGCCTTGGTTTGTTCCCGGAGTCGCTGTTTTTAGTCTATTCGCGATTTTGCTGCCGCTGATCTGGCAGCTACCGAGCTCGGATGGAGCCAGTTCCCCGACGCGCCCGCGGGATGTGACGAATGCGCAGCGCCCGCAGCGAGCACCGCTCGCCCCCGGTGTGCCGCAGGTGGCACCCCAGGTCCCGGCACCCGAATCAGCGCGGCTGAAACGACGGGAATTGCAAGTTCCCGCGATTGTGCCTGGCGATTCAGTCGCGGCGGACTCGGCGCCAGCGGATGCGACAACGACCGCAGCCGCGGCGGGTTCAGCGCCTGGCGCCCCGTCCACGGGGCCCGGGGATGGAGATGGGGATGGGGATGGGGATGGGGATGGCGAAGGGCAGTCCGCGGCGGAATTGGCAGCGGTAGGTGCGGCGCCGGAAGATTCTCCAGATGCTTCGCCAAATGGCTCAATGGAGTCCGGAACGCAGGAGACGGGCGCAGAGCAGGGCACTCGAGAGACCTCAGCGGCTGGCGAGCGCGACCTCGATCGTGACTGGATTCTGAAGCAGTCAGGTGAGCATTTCACCATTCAACTGACGGCCGCGCGTTCGCTTGCTGCGGCGAGACAACATGTCCAGGGGGGCGGGAATTTGGATGTCCGCTTTGTGCCGACGCGAAGTAAATCGCAGGATTTTGTCGTTGTACTCGCGGGGGCTTATCCCACGCGCGCCGATGCCGAACGGGCGCTTGAAAAACTTCCAGCGGCGCTGCGCGAGCAGGGCTACTGGATTCGCTCTGTCGCCTCGGTGCGCCAGTCGTTGCGCCAATAGGCAAGTCCTGCGGGGGCACCGCATAGATTAGTTTTCGTCGTGGTCCGGGTGCAGCTTGGCAAGGGCGGAATTCGCCCTCAAGTCTTAGCGCCACTGGCCGTTACCTCCATTCCTGCCGGATTTTATCTGGGCGGCAGCTTATCCGGGCTGCAGCTTATCCGGGATTCCGCTGCGGGCAGGGTTTGAGGAATTTTTTCTCGATTGTTTTTCACCAAATAAGAGATTCTTGTTCAGCGACATGCAGATCGGCTCCGCAACGCATCCTTCCAATCCAGTGTTTCCAGCTCTGTCTGGCGGCACTGGTGTGCGTGCCGGTCAGCGAGGGCCCTTGGCTGCGCCGTCGCAGCCACCCTGGGGTCAGCCTGCCGGTCCTGGTCAGGCTCCGCTGGTTGAATCTGCTGCTCCCAATACAGCCGTTTCGGACCCTAGATCGCCGAATCCTGGCTTTCTAAACCCGACGTTCCCCAATTCAGCGTTTCGGGCAGCGGAGTCAGGTGCTGCGCTAGGAAAAATGACGGCGCTGAATCAAGCCGCCGCCCGTTTGGCGCCGCAGGGTGCCCCGCCTGAAGGTGGGCCAGGCAGCCAAGCTGAAGTCCAAATCGGCTTGAATGGGGCGCAGAATGGGGCGCAGGCAGAGGAGTCCGATGACGCCGGAAACGCGGAAGCAGGCGAGGGTGAGTCCGACGGCGAGCGCATGGGCGAGGATGAAAAGAAATCCGCGCAAGATCTCACCCCCGATGAGCAGCGCGAGGTGAGCGATTTGCGCCAGCGCGATATGGAAGTGCGCGCGCATGAGCAGGCGCATGTGGCCGCAGGCGGGCGCTATGTGACCAAGGCGCCGAGCTATGACTACGAATCAGGACCTGACGGCAATCGTTATGCCGTCGGCGGTGAGGTGTCCATCGATACCTCGCCGGTGCCTGGGGATCCTACCGCTACCAAGGAAAAAGCGCAGGTTATCCGCCGCGCTGCGCTGGCACCAGCAGAACCCTCGACGCAGGATCAGCGCGTTGCTTCTCAGGCGCGGAGGATGGAAGCGCAGGCGCGCGGAGAGATGCTGCAGGAAAATCAGGGCGAGCTGTCCGATGCGCTCGCGAAGGTTGGAGAGCCAATCGAGGGTGATGGCAGTGTCGGGGATGCAGGCAGCGAGGCCGCAACGGCTGCGCCGATGGATGGCGGTTCACGCCTGCAGCAGCGGGTTTCAGGCTTCTTTGCGGCGTCACCGAGCCTCGGTTTGAGCCAGTTCGCCTGAGAATATCTTCGCCTGCGCCTGAGAACTCCCCGCTGCTGAGGCCTTAGCTGCTGAGACCTTTGAGTCGACCCGTTAGGCCGTCACATTGATGTTGCCGCCGATATTGTCCGGCAATGCGGTGGCTTGCGGGCTTTCGGCGATGCTCTCGATCAAGGCGGCCGCGCCCTGCACCTGTGCATCCAGTGCCATGTTCAACACGCTGATGTCGACAGCTTCGTTGGTCTGGGAATTGTTGGCATTGGTCGCCAGGCTTGCGATTCCTGCGACTGAAGAAACATCCATCGGTAGCTCCCTCCGGTTTGCAATGCGCGCCAGGCATGACCCCGCGCGCTGGCGCATTTTGCGGTTTGAGTGGAAGAAAATTCCTTTTCTGACTATAGTTTAGCTGATTGCTGGTGGAGTAGTCACGACGCTTTGTCCCGCTGGACAGCTGAGTCGGTCATTTGTGATCGTGATCACATCGTGGGATCAAATAAGGCTATCACGTCAGGGAATTCACAACGGGATCACACAAGGGCCGCGCATGCGTTTTTCCAGCAAGTCCAGACTCCACGTCAGACTATCTCGATCTCGACGCGTTACATACAGTGACTGTATCGGCCGCCGTCTTCAAGTTTTAAGCGGATGCGTCGTTATCCTGGGTAAGATTCGTATCGAGGACCGCACCCATGATGCTTCAACAAGTCGTTAGCCAAGCCAGCTCCGTGCCTCCGTTTGCCGCGCCGGAAGATGCCCATCCGCCGACACTGGCAGCCGGTTTTTTGCCGGCGTTTCGCCATGAGCTCGACGGGGAGGTGCGTCTTTGCCTGACAGATGACGGGCGTTTGTCGAGCGTGCATCTGCTTGACTCGCTGCCAGCCGAGTGGGTGGCTGAACGCGACGATCATGGGCGTGTGATGGCTCTGGTTGAGCAGGTTTCAGCCGGTTACCTGCGCGGCCATGAGTTCTGGAGCCTTGGAGAGTTGCGCCGTCCGCGTCTGGACAGTTAGCAATCCAGCCCATCCGTCACCCGCGAGTGGGTGCTCCAAATCCCGCGCCGCCCGCCTCTGCGGCGCGTCACCCGGTTGTTCCGCTCCGCTCAAGCGTATTCGCTTTGGGGCGGGCATGAGCCAACAGTCCAGGGTTTTCCAATCATCTGCTAAGCGTTTTGTGGCATCAAAGGCATTCTTCCCCCCATTCTGACTACCGATAGCTTGGTTCTTGCTAGACTATAAGAAGTTCCAAGGTTTGGCCCAGTTGACGGGATTTGCTTTATGTCAGAGGACTTGACCCCTTCTACCGTGCTTGCGGGGATGGACATCACCAAAGGGTTGTCTGAGCAGGCGCGCGCCGAGCTTGGCTCGCGGGGGAAGCTTGTGCGCATCGATCAGGGCAAGCGTCTGGCGCGCCATCAAATTGGCGATCAACGATTGTTTCTGGTTGATGGGAATGTCATGCGCTCCTGCAACGGGCTTGAGCGCGAGCTCGACAGCTGCTTGGGGCTGAGCGATCCGGTTGAGCTTTTCGACGACACTGGCTCGGATGACGATACCATCATCACCCAGGCGCGTTGTCTGCTTCTTGGCGTGCCGCGGGAGCTATTACCAGATGGCGCGAGTGATAGCGCGGAGGTCGATGAGCTTGAGCTTGACGATGCCGAGGGGGATTTTCTCGCCGGGCTCTATGAGCAGATCAATTCCAACCGCCTGGAGCTGCCCGCGCGCCCCGAGGTTGCGTTGCGCATTCAGCGCCTGACTGAAGACCCGGACACCGGTATCGCGGAATTGACCGAGCTGATTCAGAGCGATGCGACCCTTGCCGGCGCTTTGATTTTTGCGACCAACAGTCCCCGTTTCCGCGCGGCGAAGGAAATTACCTCCGTCCGCGACGCGATTGTCCGAATTGGTTTTGCTAACACCCGCATGCTCGCGACCAATCTTGCCTTGCGTCAGGTCTTCAAGGCGAAGCGGCAGGTTTCCCGGGAAGTAATGGCCGAGGTTTGGGCAGAAAGTGTGCTGCGCTCGGCCTACTGTTCGCTATTATCCCAAAAACTGAAGCTGCTCGATCCGGACCGCGCCTTGTTGGCTGGTCTGCTGGCGAGCGTTGGCGCCGTGCCCATTGTTCAGTTTTTTGATCAACTCGGCGAAAGCGCCGGCGGGCGCTCGGAACTCGACGAGTTGCTTGAGAAGCTGGTGAGCTTGACCGGCGTTCTGGTGGTCAACTACTGGGAGCTGGGTTCAGACCTGGTGGCGGTGGCCGAGCAGGCAATGAGTTGGGACTACAATGCGTCCGAGCCCGATTATGCCAGCCTCAGTATTGTTTCGCGTTGGGCAGCACTGGCTCACCATGGCCAGCCTCGTCCGCCAGCGGCTGAAGTGCCGGCTTTCGCTACCTTGAACATGCAGCTACCCGGCGAGGACGGATCTGTTGTGGAGCTTGAGGGGAGCGAGGCGACGCTTGAGCGCTTGCAGGGCATGTTTGAGGTTTGATGACGGGTTTGAGATTTGGTACCTGTCTTTTGGGATCACCTGGGCTAGACTGAGAGGGAATGCTGTTCGGGCGACCAAATCATGGCTCGGGCTCGGGCTCGGCTGGCAATTGCCAAACATGACGCATATTCGCGCGCTAAGGGGGATCCCGTATTGTCATCCATGACGATTCAGTCAATCGTTAAATCGACCGGAAAGCTGCTGGCCATTCCGCGGGTTGTGGGCGAGGTCATGCGTCTGCTCGATGATCCGGACAGCGGACAGCCGCAGATTGCCAAGACGCTGGCGCAGGACCCGGCTCTGGTGGCCATGTTGCTCCGGCTGGCCAACAGTGCGGCCTTCTCGCCAAGTCGCACGGTCGATTCCGTCGATCGTGCGCTGGCGCTGCTCGGACGCGAGCAGGTGCGGCGTCTGGTCATTACCGGCGCGGTCACCGGGGCAACCGATCGCCTGCCGCCGCAGCAGCTGCTGCCGTTGGAATTCTTCTGGCGTCATTCCGCCTACTGTGCGGTGATCGGGCGTTTGCTTGCTGAGGAAACCCACCGCTCGCTTGAGGGTGTTGTGTTTCTCGGTGGCCTATTGCATGACCTTGGGCAGTTAGTGCTTTTCTCGCAGGCACCGGAGGAAACCCAGCGCGCTTTCTTGAACAGCCTGAGTGCCCCTCAGGCGCTCAGTCCGCAAACGGCGGAACATGAGCAGCTTGGGTTCGATCACGCCGAGCTTGGCGGCGCCTTAGCCGAGCATTGGGGGCTGCCACAGGCGCTGTGTGACATCTTGCGCTTCCATCATGACCCCTGCGCAGCGCCCGAGAGTTCCGCAAACGCTGTTGCATTGGTGCATGTCGCTAACACGGGCGCGCATCTCGCCGAACTTGATTCGCGTGACTGGGGCGATGCGCCGCCAATCGACTCGTGCGTCTGGTCGCGACTTGGCATCACCTCCGATGTCTTGTTGCCGGTCATCGAACAGGCCCAGTATCAGGTACTGTCGGTCGAGGCGCTGCATGATCCGGAGCTGGCTGGCTGAGCGCCTTAGCCCGGGCGCTTGCCCGGGCCTCATCTTGCCGCTGTCGGTTTTTTGACGCCAGCTGCACGGTCATTGCACTCTTGGAGGCGGGGTTGCTTCGGGGTTCTGCTCAAGCGGGCGCCCGGCCAGCAGACTGGCCTCGAAATTGGTCAGCACGCTGAACTCCACCCGTCGGGAAGCTTCCGCATCTTCCGCGCCTTGGGCATCGCGCACCAGCCGCGAGGATGAGAGACCCACGGCAGCCACGCGCTCGCGAAACCAGCTTGCCTGTTGCACGGCGTCAAGTCCGTAGGCATAGCGCAGCACCTCCTGCGTGCGTTGCTGACTCAGCGCCATGTTGGAGAAATACGCCTCGAGCGGGCTGCTGTCAGGACCCCACTCGCTGGAGGTATGCCCCTCGATGCGAATCTCGCGAATCACCTGATGGAAGGGCTCGAGCTGGCGCACATAGCGCGGGAAGAAGTCGTTCAGGATGGCTTCGAACTCTGGCTTGATGGTTGCTGAGTTGCGATCGAACAACACCTCGGGCTCACGAAAGCGCAGCGTCAGGGTGGGGCGGTCCAGTTCGGCGTTCCAGCGCGGCAGGTCGGCGCGGAATTCCTCTTCGAGTGCCTGATAAATGGCCTGGCGCAGCTCTGCGGCTGTGACCCGGACCTCGGTCTCGACCTGATGACTGCGCTCGAGCTGAACCATGTGCAAGAGCGCAAGGAACAGAAAGATCATCATCAGCGAGGCCATCAGGTCGGACACCACCAGCCAATGGCTACCGTCGTCAGAGTCCGCCGTCATCGGGGGCTGGTTTGGAAGGCTTATTGCTCTCATTGTCTTTCACCCAGAGCGATCCCTTGAAAATCGGGATTGTTGTGGCGGCCGGGGCGATGGGCCGGCGGCGGTTCCCTATAGCCGTGCTCGGCGTTCTGCGCGGCAAGCACCGCATTCTCGATGCTCTCGAGCATGGCCGTGAGTCGGCTGTCCATGGCCGGGAAGGCGTCTTTCGCCTTGTCGCGCAGCTCGGCGATGGCGCCAAGCAGGGCTTCGAGCTCCATGGTTTCGCGTCTCAGGCTGGACAGGGTGCTCTGCTGATCCGCGACATGCTGGGAGATACGCATCGCTTGGTCGGTCAGTGTCTTCAGGGTGGCTTCGGACTTGGCCACGCCGGCGGTGGCATGGTCGAGCTGGCTGCCAAGACTTTCCATATGCTGGCGATACTGGTCCTGCCACTTCAGCAGCTTGCCCACGGCGCCGTCGAGGCGGGCGAAGTTCTCGCCGAACTGCACGCCGAGCTTGTCGTTGAAGTCGCGAATGACCTCCTCAAGCGCGGCGACCAATTGACGCGAGCCAAGCTCACTCAACTGGGCGGCGAAACCGTCCAGCCCCTCGATTAAGCGCTGGTGATGGGTTTCCATGGTTTGATTCAGGCGTTCATCGAAGCGGTGCAGGCCGTCGTTCAATGCCTTGGTGGCGGCAAGCTGCGCCTCGGCGAGTTTCATCTGACGTTGGTCGTCAGTCTGGCCAGCCGCGGCCTGGGCGCCTGTTCCGGCCTGTCTCGCGCCGGCGCCCAGCACCAGCACCAGACGTAGCGAGGCACTGAGCGCGATACCGACAATACTGGTGATAAAGGCCAGCTTGAGGCCCTCAAGCAGCGTCGGAATGCTGTATTCGACCTGGCTGACATCGAATTGCAGTAGTCCGATGGCGATGCCCAGAAAGGTCCCGAGAATGCCGAGTGTGGTCAGCAATGTAGGTACGCTGTAGGCAAAGGCGGCGCCTTTTCTGAGCGCGGTTGCCATCAGCGCGGCGCCAAACATCGCCAGCAACAGCAGTGTAAAGACGCCGATCACCACAATAGGATCGAGCCGATTAAGGGTAGTAATCAAACCAAGGGCAATGGTGTCGAACATGATAGAGCCTGCTCTGATGCCGCTGTCATGCGGAGAGGAAGGTCTGGCCATGCGCATTCCCCTTGGCGGGGACCTGGGCGCGGCCTGGTGCGTGCTGACAGACGCAAAGCAGATTCGGTGCCAATGGTGGAATTTCTAATAAATACAAACGTTAGTTGGATACTTGCTATTCTTTCTGCGGCGCGGGCGCGAGACAGCAGGGGCGCCTGTCGAGACTTTGACGCTTGTGTTGGTGTTCCTGGCATCCAACGCCCGCTGTCAAGCCAGTCTGGCATGGATAAAAAATGCTTTGGCGATCAGGTGTGTGACCTATGCGGAGAGCTGGGCTATAATTAAGTTAAGAGAGCGTTGAGAAGCGCTGGTTGTGCGCCCGACCTTGCTGGTTTCTTAACCGGTTTTGCGTCCGGCTTGAGCAGGGATGAGCCAACCCAGGTGACGCGGCGATAAAGCGTCCTTGGGCAGCGCAACGGACAGGCAGCGTAATCGCGAACCCGAAGGGAGGGCCTCAAGATGATCGAAGCTGCGCCCATTTATGTACCATTTGTTCCAAACGGGCGTCCAACCGGGTCCGAGCGTCTCGGGCTCGGGCAGATGTCCGCGCGCCCGGAGAGCGCCCGTGCGCTCAATGCGCCTGAACAGAGCAATGCCAAGGCGCCTTTCTCCGAGCGACAGGCCGCGATCGACTCGGCTTTCTCACAGCAGCAGCCGGTTGCCACAGGGCAGGCCGGCCGCAGTAATGCCGAGCTCGGTGCACGCGCCCGGGTCGCTGCCGGCAGCCAGTCCAACGGCCAGTCAATGCAATCACCACCAGCGCAATCCCAGACAAATGGGGCCTCTAGTGGCGATGACCAGGAATCTGTCGCTGCCAGCAGCGCCATGCGCCAGCGTGTAGAGATCGCTGTGCGGCTTGCGCTTCCTTCCGAGGAAAGCGGCGTGCAATACAATGTCGTGGTCTGACTGGTCACAGACCTCTGGTATCGATAACCGCTGACAGCCTCCCGGTTTTGGCGTCGACCAGTTTTGCTCTGCCTTCGCCATCGGTGTCCCACTTGTTGACGCCCCAGTCATTGGCCTCCAGCCATTGGTCCCCTCGATTTGTCAGACCCTCGCACGGCACTCATTGAACAGCCGTGGGAATCTTTAGTTTCGCCCGCGTGGCAGAATACGCTAAATTGTGCATCGGATCGCAGTTTGACTTAAGGGGAAGGCGTGGATCAGCAAACTCTCGAGCTGGAATTCCGAACCCGGCGCAGCGCTGTCGGGCGGGTGACTCTGACGCCTGAGAGCGATTGCCTGATTGGTTCGGGGCAAGACGCCAGTCTGCGGCTGTTCGACGATTCGGTCGTCGAGCGGCACGCGCGTTTGTTCTGGCGCGAGCAGGGTCTGTTTGTCGAGCCTCTCGACGGCGCCTTGGTGCGTGTCAACGGGGACGCTGTTACCAGGGCTACACCGTTCAGGCACGGCGATTGGCTGATGCTTGGTCTGATCTCCGTGCAATTGGCCTGTCCGCAGCTTGGCGCGGATTCACAATCCCCAGCACTAGAGCCCGAGGCGGCGGAGCCTGTTGATGAAGCGACGGAGATCATTGTCGGGCGTTCGCCCGATTGTGGTTTCGCGATCGATGCACCGACCATCTCGCGACGCCACGCCCGGATCGCCATTCGTGGTGGGCAGGTTTGGGTCGAGGATCTCAAGAGCACCAATGGGACCTCGATCAACGGTCAGCGGATCAAGAAACGGGTCGCCCTGCGTCAAGGGGATCGCGTCGCCTTTGGCAGCCTGTTGTTTCAGTTCACCGGCGAGGCACTTGACCCGTGTGAGGAAGGTAACCGCATCCGGGTTGAAGTCACCGGCTTGACCCGCGAGGTCAAGGATCGCAAAACCGGCCAGCCGCGTCGGCTGCTTGATGAGATCGATCTGTGCATCGAGCCCGGCGAGTTCGTCGTGATCTTCGGCACCAGTGGCTCGGGCAAGTCGACACTGCTCGATGCGCTCAATGGGCGTCGTCCGGCAACCTCGGGCTCTGTGGCCTATAACGGGATCGATCTTTATTCCGCCTTCGACCTCTTCCGCTCGGGCATCGGTTATGTGCCGCAGCAGGATATTGTCCACCGCAAGATCAAGGTCAGTTCCGCGCTGGGCTACACGGCAAGGCTGAGACTGCCCCTGGACACCAGTCGCGCGGAGATCGATGAGAATATCGAACGGGTGCTCGACCGCGTCGGCTTGCTGGAAAAGGCCGATTTGGCGGTGGATACGCCCGAGCCGCTGAGCGGTGGGCAGCTGAAACGCGTCAGCCTGGCTGTCGAACTGGTTGCCAATCCAAACATTTTGTTTCTTGATGAGGTCACCAGCGGGCTTGACGCTGGAACCGACAAGCGGATGATGCGGCTGTTCGAAGGGCTGGCCGCCGATGGCAAAACCGTTGTCTGCGTCACTCATTCCCTCGAGAACATCGACACCTGTCATCTGGTTGCGCTCCTGCATCGTGGTTGCCTGGTTTACTATGGCCCTCCCGATCAGGCGGCGGCCTACTTTGGTGTCGAACGCTTGTCCGATGTCTATGAGCGGCTCGATCAACAAGATGCCAAGCTGTGGGAGTCGCGTTTCCGCCAGTCATCGCAATACCGGGACTATGTCGCTAACCGAAAGCGTCCTGTTGCTCCAGGACAGGGGCCGGGTAAGCCAAGAAAACGGCCCGCGCCGCAGGGTGGTGGTTTGTATGGCTGGTTCGGCTTGCGTCAGGCCGCGACTCTGACGCGCCGCTATATCGACCTGTTATTGTCGGATCGGCTCAATCTGGCGGTGTTGCTGTTGCAGGCTCCACTGATTGCGCTGGTTGTTGGAGGCGTGTTCACGACCGAGGGCAGCCTGCCGGAGCGAGCCGCCGCCGAGAGTCAGATTGCTTTCGTGCTGGTGCTTTCGGCCATCTGGTTTGGCTGCATCAACTCGGCGCGCGAGATCGTCAAAGAGCTGCCCGTCTATTTGCGCGAGCGCTCGGTAACAGTGCGCATCCCCGCCTATCTGCTCAGCAAATTATTGCCGCTCGCGGTTTTGTGCGTGATTCAGTGCGCGAGCTTTCTGGCCATCGTCAGCCTGATGATCGATTTCCCCGGGTCATTTGGGGAGCGCCTTGCGGTGCTTTTTCTTGCCGGTTTCGGCGCCAGTGCCATGGGACTTGCCGTGAGTGCATTGGTCAACACCAATGACAAAGCAATTGCCACCTTGCCGCTGCTGCTGATTCCCCAGTTCATCCTGTCCAATTCAGTGGTCGATCTTTCCGGTTTCACTGAAACCTTTGCTCAGGTCGGTGTGATTGCATACTGGGCGCTGGATGCGATGCGCGCTACCCTAAGCACCGAGCTGCTTGATTTGCTTGGTCCGAATGGCCAACCTGTCATACCCGTGGTGGCCGACTGGGCCTCGGGCCTGCGGGCGCTAGCCGCCCAAGCGGCTGGGTTCCTCTTGGTAACCGTTTTCGCCCTTAAGCTGAAAGACCGGAAGCTCTAAAAGAACTTCAACTGAGGCGCTAAATGCCAGTGATCCCGGAATGCTGTTGCCCTTGGACTTGCGAATTGAGCTGTTGCCGACGGCGTCAACCGATGCGTTCGTTAGATCGATGCGCCGGAGCTTCAGTCCTCTCGTTGAATTCTGAAAATTTTCTATGGTTTCGCCGAGGCGAAACGAATCGGGTGGCTGTTTTAGTCGCCTGAAATCCATGTTGGTCAATCAAAGTAAAACCGATTGGGGGATACGATGCGAAAAGTAACAAGAGTTTTTGCGCAGCCTATGTCGCGCCTTTCTTTGGCGGCTTTGCTGTTTGGTTTTTTGCTGATGAGTCTGCAGGTGGTCTCAGCCCAGGGGCTGGGCTATGGTTTTGCCGCTCCAGGGAGTTACGGCCTCAAAATTTATCGCGCCGATTATGCGCTCTACCCTTTCGTCCAAGTGTATTTTCGAACTTTCGACTCGAACATGCAGCCTCTGGTGAACCTCAATGAGCGCAATATTGGTGTCATGGTCAAGGGCCGCACCTATGACCCGATGAAAAGGCAATATGGCATTCAGTCTATCCGGCAACGCGAAGAGGCGACCCGCAGTGTTCTCATCATTGATGCCAGCAAATCCATGACTGGAGAGCCATTTGAAGAGATGCTGAGAGCCGCAATCCGCTACATTGAGAGTAAACGTCCTCAAGATGAAGTGGCGGTTTTGGCTGTCCGCGATACGAAAGAAGGCTACGAGGTCGTGTCGCCCTTTGAGCGTGATGAGAGGGCGCTCGCGCGGCGTATCGCTGATATCCAGGCCGACGGCGAGAAAACCCGGCTTTACGATGCGGTGGGTGCCGCTCTTCAAATGTGCGGTATGGCTTCGCAAGGCACTGTCGTGGGGGCTGGAAATTATGTTGTGTCCTGCTCCCTTGTGGTCTTCTCGGACGGCAAAGACGAGGGCAGTTCGATATCGCGTGACGAACTGATGACGCGGATCTCGAATCTGGCAATACCCGTGCCTATTTACTCCTTGGCGTATTCCCGCATCGACCCGGCTTATTTCAAAAACCTCGAGGCATTATCCAAGAATTCCTTCGGGATCTATTACCTTGTCGATGAAACCACCAATCGAATGCAGCGTGTTGTGGAGGAAATCCAGAACATTCTGCAGAGCGACTACGTCCTGACGTTCCGCTCCTATGTGCCAGTCGATGGCGAGAAACATAATTTGAAACTCGGCGTCGAGTATCCAAGTGGTAGCGGTAAATACGTCTATGACGATACCGAGTTCGAGGCCATTCAACCTCCGCCCATACCCGAGATCGATAACGCGATTTCACAGATGAGCCAGAAAATTCCCGCATTGCCGGATGGCAACCCATACTGGGAGCGCCCTTCGGTCCCGGTTGGAGCCGGCGAATAACCTACTGCGGCCCGTCTAAAAAAACGGGCCGCGCGCCTGGCTATGGCGTAACTAGTTGGACCCGCTACTTTATGATTGAGATCACCGCAGCGACTCATCACGGTTCCTGACCAGCCCCCAACCCCTAATCAGACGCAAACCCCGGCATCCTGACCGGTCACCCTCTGCCCCTCACTCCAGCCCAACCGCCTTGAAGGCCGCATCCACCGGATCGGCATAAAAGGCCGTCTGAAATTTGGCGAACAACTCGCCGGGAACACTGGGAATGTCGCCGACACTGGCCATCGGCAGCAGGATGCGCTTGGCTCCGGAGTCGAAGGCCACTTGCAGACATTCGGCCAGGTTTTCGACTGGCACGATGTTACCGCCCAGGCTCATGTCGCCGAGGATCACCAGCTGACCCTGCAGCGGCTTGCGCAGCACGCCGGAGCAGAGGGCGACGAAGCTGGCCAGCGTCATCGCCTTGGCCGCGCCGGTGTTGTGCAACTCGACCGTATGCAGGTGATAGTCGTGATCGCCGGCCTTCACCAGTCCGCTGACGCGCGGCAGATTGGCCTTGAAGAAGTCGAACGCGATGCGGGTCGCTTCCTTGGCCGCGCTGTTGCTGCCGAGCCCGGAGGTGGCGAACTTGCCGCTGCCGGCGGTGGTTTGGGTTTCCAGCCGGTACAGGCCCAGATGCCCGCTCGTGCCCGTCGCGATGGTGTGCAGTACCCCGGGGTTGAGCAGCCCGTCCGGAATCAGCTTATCCCCACCCTGTTCTGGCACGCTGACGAAGGTCTCCTCCATCGTCTCCTGATCGATAAAGGAGAAATGCACCTCGAAAAATTCCATGCCGCCGATCTTCTTCAGCTGCTCCTTGACCCGCCGGCGCAGCTCCAGGGCATAGATCAGCACCCGGCGCACGGCGTCCTTGTCGAAGTCCCCGGCGGGATACAGCAGCTTCAGCAACCCGGACACTGTGCGCCGCGCCGCGATGGTGTCGCGCTGATTCATGTCCTTGCCGAGCCGGAACCAGCGGTCGATGGCGTCGGAGAAAGTACGCTTGCGCATCTCGCGCATGAACTCGGCCAGGTAGTCAGTAATCAGCCCGTAGCGGTTGGTGAAAAACTCAGGGCGCATTTTCGGCACCTCCCAGCCCGGGATGTAGGCATGGAAGCGGTCGAAGAAGGCTGAATCGATCATCGACTCCGGAAAGGGTGCCAGCAGGTGGCTGGTCTTCACCAGGGTATCGACCGGCTGGTTGATGTTGCCGACGAACATCATGCTGGCCGATGCCTGAATCGACTCGCGCCCTCTGGCGAAGGAGCCCGAGGCCATGTAGTCCTTCATGATCTGCACCCCGTCCTTGTCCTTGAACGCGATGCCGGCCACCTCGTCGAAGGCCACCAGATCCCACAGCCCGACCAGTCCGATGGTGCGCCGCGCCATGTTGTAAAACAGGTTGGCCACCGTGGTCTGCCCGCCGGAGATCAGGATGCTGTTGGGGCTGATCTCTTTGTAGATATGGCTCTTGCCGGTGCCGCGTGGCCCCAGCTCGCAGGCGTTGTAGTTGTTTTCGACGAAGGGGATCATCCGCGCCAACAGATGCCACTTGACCCGCTCATCCAGGTTGGTCGGCTCCATGCCGGTCGAACGGCACAGGACATCGATCCACTGCGCCTCGTCGAAGCCCCGTCGCCCCTCGAACAGTTGCTCCAGGTCCAGATTGGGCATCTGGATCGGTTTGAGCTCGCCGATGCTGAACGGCGAGCCTCTGCTGCCTTCCTCATAGAAATAGTGCACCGTCGCGATGCACCAGATGCCGCCGACCAGCAGCTTCTCGAAATCCTTGACGAAACGCCCACTGATCTCGGCGTCCTTCACCCCCAGGTTGGAGAGCAGTGCCTCATAGACATCGCGGCGCTCGTTCAGGTGCACAGTGACCTTGTCGATCACCTTGAAGCTGCCACGCTCCCGGATCTTGGATTTGATCTTCTCCGCCTCGTCCGGGCGCACATAGTTCTCGGCCAGGATGGTCTTGACCGTCTCCAGCCCGTCGCGGATGGTCGCCTCGTCATCGGAGGCGCAATACATGCCGAGCAGATACTCCAGCACATAGACCGGCACATTCGCCCCTTCCTTGATGCGCTTGGTCAGATCCTTGCGGACCACCTTGCCGCTGAAGTGCCGGTTGAGCAGCGCATCGACATCATGCATGGCACTATCTTGTGCCTCCAGTGTCGCGGGTGCTGCGTCCGCAGCAGCGGCTGAGAAGTCGAGGGAATCAGAAGTCATTGGCAAAGAGCAGGTCAATGGTGACGTCGAAGCGGGCTTCTTCCACGTCGGTTTCGGCGTTGCGCAACAGCAGGTGATAGACCCGCTTGCTATCGAATGGGCGACTTTCCAGCGTCAGGCTCACCGTCTTGCGCCAATGATTCATATCTGCCGAGGGGCTGTCGAAGGTCAGGGTCTCGACATTGGTCACCGGCTCGGCACCGTCGTAGAGCGCAATTTTGAGCGTGACCGGCTTGACCCGCTCGCTGACGGCCTGGTTCTGCATCAGCTCGAAGCGGTGGCGGTTGGTGGTGACCTTGAAATTGTTCCCGAGCACGCTGACCCCGACGGTCTTGATCTGAGTCTTGGTGGCCTTGTCGCCGCCCTTGTAATGCTGCACCCGGATCACCGGTACCGCGATCTCCTGCGGCATCGCCCCGCCATGGACAAAGCGCGCGCCGCCGATGAAGTGGAAGCGATTGGCTCCCTTGGGCACCCAGAACGCCATGACCGGGTCATCACCCTCCGCGCTCACCCCAGCGGTGTTGGCGGTCGAGCCACGAAAGGCCTGGTTGCTCTCGGGCAGGTCATGACCGAGTAGATAGCGTTTCTTGGCCTTGAGGGTGCCAGCGGGCTTGTCAGTGAGGGCGTTCTTGTCGGTCTCGCTGAGCGGGCGCTCTTGAAACAAAAACCCATGATCGGCGGTGATCAGCACCTGGTTGCCGTTCAGGCTGTTGACGATCTTGGCCACCAGGTCCGTCAGCTCATCAAGCGCCTGGCGCACCGCGTGGAAGGTCTCGGCCTCGGTGGCGAGCTTGTCGCCGATGGCATCGATGCGATCATGGTACAGATACACCACTCGATAGGGCTTGATGAAGGCGCGGCCCTCGTCCTTCTTCATCGCCATGAAGGTCTCGGCCCGGACCGCGATGCCCTCGACGGCGGCCAGCACCTTGGCGCGTTGCTCCAGCGAGCCGCACGGCAAGCCGTCCACGCGCGGGTTGACGTTGGCGTCGTAGGTCAACCGCTGGTGCGGCAGCAGGGCTGCCATGCCCAGCCCGGTATAGGACGGCAGCACGCCGAGCTGCGCACTGAGCTTGGCATCAAAGCGATAGCGGCCGTTGAGCTGCGCGGTCAGCTCCTGCGCGACCTCGTAGCGCAAGGCATCGCTGATGAGCACAAACACCCGCCGATCCGCGCCTTTCGCCAGCAAGGGCGCGACCTCGCGGGCGAAGAAGTCGTGCTGATTGGGCGCCTCGGGCAGCCGCCAGTGCGCCAGCAGGCCGTTGGCCAGATGCTGGTTCCAGCGCAAGGCCAACTCGGCCACGAAGCCCTGGCCATAGCATTGCTCGACCCGCTCGCGCAGGGCTTTGAGGATGTCCCAGTCGCGCGCCTCGGCGGCATCGGCGCAGACGCAGAAGTGCCGATACAGCTGGTCGAAGCGATACAGTCGCCCGGTGTAGGCGGTGAACAAATCCCGCGCCGTCGCCGGCTCCGGGTTCAGCGCCTCGGCATTGTGCCGCGCGAACAGCTCCGCCGCCGTCGCCAGCGCTTGATAGACCGCATGCAGCGCCTGGCGCGGGGCGGCCTGGGTGTCGGCCAGCGTGGTCGAGGCCCAATAGCCATCCTGGCGGCGCGAGACCAGGTCGCGAATGGCCCCGGCGTCGATGGTGTCCGCCGTCTCTAGCACCCGGTCGCGCAGCCGGCGGGCGATGGCCTGCTCGACCTGGAGGAAGGTCTTGGCCTCCAACAGAGCATTAAGCGCCAGGCCGGCGAGTTGCTGATCGAGCTTGATCGCCTCGGCGACCTGGGCCGACAGCTCCTCATAGGAGGGGCTGCGCGCGCGGCTGTCGCGCCATTGCGCCAGGCACACCACGGCATTGGCGACCCCATGCTTCGGCAGCACCAAGTGCACCAGGCCGGCCGGCAAAGCCGACCCCAGCGCATGGGCCAGGTCGGAGACCAGCAGTCGAATCAGCAGGCCTTGCAGCGAGGGCGCATCCTCGCGCCACCCGAAGGACTCCGCGACCAGCTCCCAGAACGCCGCCTCAAGGCCATACTTGGCCAGTTCAGCCCAGACCGCCGGCGGTTCGTCGAACTGGCCCTGGGGGATGGCATCCAGCAGCGTGATCAACAGGGTGAAGCACTCGGGGTGATCGGCCTTGATTAGCACCGCGATCATCTTGCGGTCGATGGTCGCCGCGTCATCCTCGGCGCTGACCAGCTTCTTCAGCCGCTCCAGCCGCTCGCGACTGGCGAAGAACCTGGCCCGCTCGGCCAGATGCGCGCGCAACGACTGAGTGGACAGCCCCAGATCCGCCAGCACCATCGACGCCCGGTCGGCGCTGAAGCTGCCGCTGTAAAGGCGGATATCCAGCAGCCAGTCCTCATCCGGCGCGGGCGGTGCGCACGGGGCGTAGAGCAGATAGCGACCACTCGGGTCGTCCAGCTCCAGGCGCACCTTGACCTCCAGGGCCGGATGCTCATCGAGTCGCAGCAGGCTGACCCCGTCCAGCATCTCGACCAGCGCCGGCAGGTTCTCCTCGAAGGCGCGGTCCGGGTCGTGCCAGAACACCAGACGGTGTCCGTCCTGGTGGAAGCGCTCGTGCAGGGCATCAGTGATGCGTTGGGTGTCCATGGATCAGGCCCAGAGGCTTGCCAGCGAGAAGCGCGTCGCCTCAAACGGCGGCTGCGATACACCGGCGTCGTCGCTGAGCGTATCTAATAGCCGCCAGCGCCCGTTGCCCTGCCGCGCATAGACCTCCAGCGTGCGCGCATTTGGGTCGATCAGCCACAGAAAAGGCACCTGCTCGCGGGCGTAAATGGGCATCTTCACCGCCCGGTCGGATGCTGCGGTCGAGGGCGACAGGATTTCGCAGACCCAATCCGGCGACAGCTCGAACCAACTCGTCTCCGGCAAGGTCGGCAGCCGCTCGCGCCGCCAACCGGCCAGGTCTGGCACCAGAATGTCGCCGCCGAGGTGCAACTCAGGCTCATCAATGATCCACCAGCCGCCAGGTCCACCGAGCCCGCCGTCATAAGGCCCGCCAATCAGATAACCCAGCGCCGAATAGGCGCGAGCATGTTTCGGTGCCGGGCGGGGATGGGTATAGAGCGCGCCATGAAGGATCTCGCCGACCAGATGCTCCGGTAGTTCGAGGATGTCCTCGTAGGAGGCGAGACGCGCGGCGGCTGATTGAGCTGGTGGAGTCACGGCATCTAGTCCTTGAAATCGTCCAGATATTCATCTGCATCGGCGATGATGGTGAGATCTTCGGGTTATCCATCAAGACCCCAGTCCGACGCGGAGGCGCTGCTCATCACATCGCCCAACTCGCGGACCTTGCCGGCGAGGGCTGGCGGTGGGACGCGTCGTTTTCGTCGAAGGAACGCCTCGGTATCCTCCTGCTTGACGTCGTCGGTGGGCGATGTGACGGCATAGCGCTGTTCCAGGAACTCGATGTAACTGAGTGCCTCTCGTGCCGCCTGTTCGGGAAGCCGGCGGCTATGGGCGTAGATGATCTCGGCGATAGACATGGCGAGTGGGTTCCTGTCAGAAGTGATCGGGGGCGACTCATCCGCGCTCTTAGCGCTGACTCGGTGATTCAGGCCGCATCAACATAGTGTAAGCCTAAGGCGAGTATCGGGCGATCTCGGGTTAGGACATCAGATACCTGGGTGTCCCCATCAGTCGCCCTCTCCAAGGAACGACTGAGCAATCTGCCGATTCACCTCGGGGCTGTCCCAATCATCCTCAGGCGGCGGAAGATGCGCCCAAGCCCCAGGTCGCCGCTGGTCGCCTTGCTCTTTCGGATACGGCTCTCTTGAAGCCGCTTGGTCGTGGAGTGGCCACAGAATGATCTCCGTTTTTTGGTGACGAAGCGCCTCGGGCACCGGATCGAATCTGGTGTGCCGTCGTACTTGGGCGCTTCTTCGCTTCTTCCTTTTGACAACTTATGGACTGGCCTCCCCGGCTAACCGCAACGCCTCTTGCTCCATCGCCGTCGAGAGGCGAAAACCCGCCTGTTTCAGACGCTTCAGCACAGTGCCCAAGGACTCGATCACGCCGATGTGTTTGCCCTTAATTGCGACCCCAACGAGTCCGGTATAGGGCACGCCGAGTCGCTGGGCCATCTGACGCCCTTTCAGGTCGTCCAGAATGACCCGCGCATCCCCGCGCTCCATGGCTAGCGCCTGTGTCGCCGATTCTCCGAGATCGATTGACAGCCGCAGTACGCGGATCAGATTTCGATCCTGAACACGCGCGACCTCGATCCAATCAGGAAACGCGGAGCCAAACTCATCTCGGACCTCCTCTGCGACCAGAATGTGGCCATAGACGCCTTCCAGCAATGCCAGCAAGCCGATATTGTCCAACGCGATCAAGGGGCTGGTATTGCAGATGGTCTCAGGCACGCTCAACATCCTGGGCCAAGTCTTCCGCCGGGTAGTTAAAGAGCGTGACATCCTGGCGGCCCAGCAGCTCGATAAACCCTCGTTTCGAGAGTCCTGCCAAGTGCGCGGCCTGTCCCGCCGACAAGCGGCCCTGCTCATACAACCGAGCCGCCAGCGTCAGAGCCAGATCAGACGGGCTGATGTCAAGGTCATCGGGAAGCGGCAGTACGGCGTTCATGGAAGGATCTCTGAATAAGTTAGGAAGTGGAGAAGTGAATAAGTTAGGAAGACGAGCGTGCAGTCGGACTTGGGCGCTTCTTGACTTCCACGCTTCCCCTGCCATGCGTATCCAGCGGGAGCCTCACGGCATATAGCCCTTGAAATCGTCCAGATGTTCATCGTCATCGGCGATGATGGTGAGCTCCCCCCGCGCGCTGCCTGGCTGACGTTGCGGGCTGCTCGCATGAGTACTTGGCTCCGCAGCCGTTATCGGCTCATCGAGCGGACAGAGAATCTCCTCGGCCTTGACAATGATGCGAATTGGGTTCATCGCTTTGCCATCTCCGGTAGCTTCATCAACCGAGGACCAAACAGTTTGTCTCGTCATCATGAAGACGACGCTGATGGCGCTCCCTATCGGCCGCAAACTGCAAGCAGGCGCGGATGTCGTCAGGTTCCAGCTCCGGAAAGTCTTCAATGATCTCATTCACTGATAGACCGGCGGCAAGCTGATCCAAGACATCGTAGACGGTGATGCGCAGCCCCCGCACACAGGGCTTTCCGCCTCTTTTGCCGGCCTCAAGCGTGATGCGTTCTCGGTAGTTCATCGTCATTCTATTATTTACTCCATCGGCGATCAGGTTACGAGCCAGTCCCGACAGCTCGCTTCTTCACTTCCGCGAGATGTTCATATCTGTTCATCGAAGCGGCGCAGTTCGTCGAGCTGCTTGCCGAGCTTGTCGCGCTCTTTCTGCAGGCGCTTGGCCTGGGCTCCGCTGCTGGCGGCTTCGATGTCGTCCGCCAGGCTGTCGATGCGCGCGGCCATCTTGGCCGGTAGTGGCCTCCGTTACTTCATGCGCATCCAATCCTCGCAGCGAAGGCCTGGCACTCGCTCAAACTCCGAGGTGTTATTCGTCACCAGGGTCAGCTCTGCCGCGAGCGCGATGGCCGCGATCTGCAAATCATAGGGACCAATTGGCGTGCCCTGGCGATTGAGATAGACGCGAATCTCGCCAAATCGACGGGTCGCTTCACCGCTGAAGGGCAGACTCGGCAGCCAGTCGAGCAGTCGTAACAAACGTTCGGAATTCTCGGTGACCCGCGTGCTCTTCGCCACGCCGAACCACAACTCGGATTCGACCGTGGCACAGATTCGCAACTGTTGCCGCCCGACTCGGCGAACATGGGACTGCACGGTGGGATGGTGCTTCATCAATGCAATCGCCGCATTGGTATCGAGCAGATAGGCCATCAGTCAAGATCCAGGCGCGGGCTGTCCTCGCCCAGGTCCGCGTTGCTGATATCGTCGGGAAAGTCCTCACTCAGTCCACCCGCGACCGCCGCAAGGAACGCCTCGGTATCATCCTTCCCGACATCGGCGGACGACGGAACAGCATAGCGTTGCTCCAGAAACTCGATGTAGCTGAGTGCCTCGCGGGCCGCCTGTTCGGGAAGCCGGCGGCTATGGGCGTAGATGATCTCGGCGATGGACATGGTGAGTGGGTTCCTGTCAGGAGTGATCGGGGCGACTAATCGGCGCTCTTGCCGGTGACCGCCTTCACCTCAGCCAGCAGGTCGCCGAACTTGCCGTAGTTGACCTTCACCCCGTCGTCGAGGTCGAGGGTGATGCGCTGGTCGGCATGGTGGCGCAGTTGTTCGTCGAAGCGGCGCAGCTCGTCGAGCTGTTTGCCGAGTTTGTCGCGCTCTTTCTGCAAGCGCTTGGCCTGGGCTCCGCTGCTGGCGGCTTCGATGTCGTCGGCCAGGCTGTCGATGCGCGCGGCCATTTTGCTTTGCAGCGGGACGACGTATTCCATGCGCATGCGCGCCAGGGTGCCTTGGTGGTAGCGGTGCAGGTAGACCAGGCATTGGAAGGCTTTGTGCTTGCCGCTGGAGAAGCACCAGTAGATCGGGCGCTTTTTGTAGGTTTGCAGGTGGTCTTTGAAGAACTTGTCGGCGAGGTAGCGGCGCAGGGTGTCGCGCGGGGCTTCGCCGCGCTTGGGTGAGAGGTTGGCGGCGAGGAAGCGCAGGTTGTCTTCCAGATGGGCCTTGTCCCAGGCGACGGCGATGAACTCGACCAGCCGGTTGGCGGCGTCGTCCTCGAACCAGTCGGTGTCGGTGATCGGCAGGATGCCGTCCTCGTCGGCTGGGAAGCTCGGGTAGCGGCTGGGGTCGAAGCCCTGGTTGCCGCTGTGGGCGTAGATCAGCCCCGGCTCGTCGAGGCTGTAGCGGCCCATGATGCAGCCGATGACGTAGGACACCAGTTCCTGAATGGTGTCCTGGCGGAAGCAGATCCACTGCTCTTCTTCGGTGATCTTGCCGCCGTAGCGGTAGGCGGGATTTGCCCAAAGGGTGACCTCATGAATGGGAACTGCGGCGCTCACTTGATCATCAAGACAAAAATGCTCGATCCAGAACTGATTGTTACTTTGCTCCCACTGTTGAACCCGTACCGTTGTCTCGCTGCATGTCGAACGATAGCTCGCGTACGCCTCTGACAATTGAGCACCCGACTCATTGCCATCGTTAATATCGCGGTCGATCAATGGGTGACGACGAAAGCCCGAGCTTGCCTCTACAAGGTTCCAGTCTGCCTGTGTAATCGCGAGCAGCCGAGAGACCCATGGGTTTTTCGCGCCCTCCTGTGCCACGGGAACTTTGGATACGCTTCCAACCTCAAAGGCCAGCAGCGGACTCGATACTCGCAGCAGGTGCGCGCATATAGTGGAGTTCAGGTACGAAAGAAGCTGCTCAAGTTGATCAGTCTGGTTCGGCAAAACAACCGGACCCTTGTGTCCGAACACAGCACCCTTCGGTACATAACGAAATGACGCTGCACTGCTCGTGATAAGGGACCAAGTTATTGCTTCGCGACCGTAAAACTGGGGATTCCGAATTACAGACCGATTGAACTCGCGAAGTTCGCGGCCATCGTTCTGCCAGTTGATCACCAAGAGGTCGTTCCCGTACCAGCGCCGGAAATCGCCACCTTTTGTAAAGGGGTACCACTTGGGCCTCTCGGACCTAGCGACACTCAAGCGCGAGTAATCGACTTCGAACCAGGAGCGCAAAAACCGTCCATCGTCCGCAGTCGCCAGTCCCTGACGAACCTCGCTTACGTCTTCAAGAGGCGGATGGCGCGCGAATGCTAGGTCAGTGCTCTTCGTGATCCAATATGCGATGGGGCTATTGGGGATGTGCGCAAACCTGTCTGGACTACATCGATAGAGCCAATCGCATTTCGGATCCCGTATAGCCTCCAGGGTCTTGGTGCGCTGAGCCTCGGCCCCGTAGAACAATGTCAGGTCGATGAAGGATGCAGTGCTTCCGGATATCCGCGCCCTGTACACTGAGTATGCGCAAATTGTCACGTGAGCCGAGTCCCAGAAGGCGTTGTACTCTGGCTGGATGAGTGAGGTAAGTGTGACCTCCGTGAGCAGAGTCTCCCGCACTGCGGAATATGTCGACTGATACATCCACACCTGCGGAGTCATGAAGGACGCCCGACCGACGGCCTTGGTGAGCCGTATGTTCCTTTTAACGAATCCGCAGAAGAGGTTCTTGTCGAACTCAGGATACTCGGAGCGGAGGAAGTCCTTGACCTCATCACACTGGTGCTTGTTGCCCATGTACGGCGGATTCGCCACTATCGCGTCGTACCGCGTAGCCAGAAATTCGGCCTGCTGCACGAGCAGCCCCAAGCGCTTGAGCGTATCCGATACGAAAAGATCCTGACTGATCGCGTCGCTCAGCCGCTTTAGCAACGGAAGGTTCGCCGCCAACCCCTCCGGCACCTGAATCAACGACCCAAAAGTCCGAGCATCCCGAAACAACTCCACTAACTCATCCACAGCCTCCGCAATCCCTTCTTCACTTCCCAACCTCTTCACTTCCTCACTTCTTAACTCCCCTGACTCCTCCAACGCCATCACATTGAGCGTCACCCCGCGCTCCAACACCCGCCGATCATCCTCCCGCGCCTTCATCATCAACGCGAACCCGGCCAACTGTGCCGCGCGCGGGTCGATGTCCAGCCCGTACAGATTCTTCTCCAAAATCAGCTTCGGAATATCCCGCAGCCGATAGCCGCGCTCCAGGTAGATCGCCTTGAACAGCTCATAGGCCTCGACCAGGATATGGCCGGAGCCGCAGGCGGGGTCCATCAGGGTCAGGGCCTCGGGGTCGAGGCTGTCGGGGGTGATGGCGTCGAGCTGCGCCTGCACCTCCGGGGTCTGCTCGGCGGGCTCGATGTAATAGTCCATCTGCGCCTTGAGCGGCGAGTCGGGGTAGGTCGCCAGCCACTGCGCGCCGAGGCTGTTCTGGACCATGTATTTGACGATCCAGTTGGGGGTGAAGAGCTGGGTGGCGGCGGGGATGTCCTCGCTCTTGACCACCTTGCCGATGACCTGGTCCTTCTTCTCGGAGATGTAGAACTGGTACAGCCAGCCGATGATCTCGATCTCCTGCCAGTCGTCCTCGGGGATGGCGCTGACCAGCGCGCGGATCAGAGAGTCGGTTTGCAGCAGGCGGTCGGGCAGCAGCAGCTCGGTCTCGTCGTCGACCGGCTCGAACAGGAAGGGCATGGCCTGGTGCAGCGCGCGGCATTGGGCCAGCAGCAGCTCGCGATACAGGGTCTCGTCCTGAGTGCCGTCCATCTTCAGCGCGATCACCCGCTCACGGTCGAGACCGGGCAGCTCAACGTGCTGGGCCTGCTCCAGGATCTCCGGCAACGCGCCGGTCGCGCCTGCGGCGGCGGGATGGCTGAGCACGCGGTAGCTGTGATCGAGGAAACCGTGCAGCTCCATGTAGCGGATGGCGATCAGGCGGTTGAACCAGGTGTAGGCGGCGGCCTCCACGACCGGCTCGAAGCCCTGCGCGCGGATGCGCTCGGCGAGCCGCGCGCGCTGCCGGGCGATGCGGCGCGGGTGCGGTTGGCCGTCGATGACCAGCAGCTCGCCCTCTTCGCGCGCCTCGGCGATGCGCTCGGCGCTGAGCCCAAACAGCGCGGCGCGGCGGGTGACGGCGGCGATGAAGTCGCGGCGGCCCTTGGGGGCGTAGGTTTTGAGCGTGTTGGTTTGCATTTGGGGTCAATCAGGCGTTTTGTAATTCCAAGACGGGCGGACCATCGTCTGACAGCAGCGAAACGACCTCTCTGAGATTTTCAGCGAGCTCATCAAGGGTTTCCGCTTGCGAATGCGCTCCCGGGAAACCGGGGATGTAGCCAACGTACAAGCCGGTATCGGGGCACTTTTCGACAACTGCGGTATAGCTTTGCATGGTGGTTTCCTTTGGCTTATTGGTGTTGATTGCAATCACCGGCCAGCCCGTTCGCGAATAACGCGCTCCATGTCTTCATCCATCACCGACACCTTGGCCTGGCAGAGACCAAAGGCCGCTTCGATGCGATGCTCCCTCGGCACGACACGAATGCCTTCGGCGTCGAGGATGAATCCCACTTGGTCGCCTGGCTCCAAACCCAGCTTCTTGCGGATCTCCACCGGAATCGTGACCTGACCTTTGCTGGTGAGCGTCGCTGTTTGCATCTTGTTGCTATGCATGTTGGCTTCCTTTGGGTGTCAGCGGTCCGTTGTGAGTACTCGCGCTCGCCTGGCCATGGCCGCCTGGCTCAGCTCTTCGACGCTCTTCTCGGGCCATAACTGCCGCTGCCACTCGGTGTAGTCGAAGGGTTCTCGCGCCATCAGGGCGATGAACTTCTCGGCGTCAACTTCGCCCAGCGCGTCGATCAGCGCCTGGACACCCTTTACCCTCAGCGTGGTATCAGTCATTGCGGTCATCAATCTTTACCAAGAAGTCAATTGGAGTGATTGCGTGGCACTCAGGAACATCGCGCAATTTCTTGAGCAATTTGTCATCCGTTGTTACAAAGTATTCCGCCTTACCTGCGACCGCCGAAGCAACATGCAGGGCATCCTTGGGCTTGACGCCCAGATGGGCGAGCTGCTTGGCGAACGCAATGATCGCCGGAGATTCCACCACATCGATAACCGCAAGGTTCGCCCATCGGGCAATGGCCATTCTTCTCTCGTGAAACGGGTTTTGCTCGTTCTCGAGATCCAGCATATAAGACCAGGCGAGTTCCAGGCTGCCATCCCTGATCCGTTGCTGGATGTAGAGTTTGGCCTCCGCTTCAAGTCGAATCCTAATCTGCTGCTGCGTGTCGAACGGTCGGTTGAAGACGCAGTTATCGAGGTAGATGCGCATGGGAATGACCTTCGGCTAAACACCTTCACCGAATCTCGATCCGATCACCCGCAGCGATCACCGTCTCCAGCGCTCCGCGCAGCTTGTCGAGGTAGGCATCGATATCGGCCGGGGTCTCCAGGTAGCCCTCGGGCGCGAGCGCGGCGGGCTTGATCACCCGGCGGGGTTTGACGTAGGGCTGATCCGGTTTCTCTTTGACGCCATCGCCGGGCTGCTTCGGTGGCGGCGGGGCGCTGGCCTCGATCTTGGCAAAGGCGGCGTCGGCCAGTTCCAGCGCGCGGATACCGGCCTGGGTGATGTGCGCCAGGCTGGTCTGGGCCGCGATCTGCTGTTTGAGCTGTTGCAGCGGATAGAGGCATTGGTTGCTTAGGGTGTTGTCGGCCTGGGCTGCATCGAGTTCAATCTGCACCTTGCCGAGTTGTTTGTCGATCTCGGGCAGGATCTGTGCGCGATGCGCAGCGATCAGCCCATCATTAACCTGCTCGATGCGGTGAATCAGCGCGGCGGCTTCCTTGACCATGCCATAGGGCGCGGGGGCCGCAAGAATCTCGGCGCTGCGCTGGAGCGCGGCGGCGGCATCGGCATGCTGCTCCAGCTCGGTGCGGTTGGCCTGGAAGCGCTGTTTGGCGTCAATCAGCTGATCCCAGGCCTGGCGCTGGTGGGTGTAGAAGTTGCGCAGCTCATGGATGCCGTCGGCGAGATCAAGCAGGTCGTTCTTGCGCGCCAGGAATTGCTCGATGAGGCGGACGCTGTCGGTCTCGGCGCTCATCGCCTTGATCACGCCGAGTGCGTCGGCGATGGTTGGTCCGCCCGGATACTGGCCGGTGCCGGCCAGGGTTTGGTATTCGCTGAGATCAGCGCGCCAGCGCCCGAGCTGTTCGCGCAGATGGGCGTCGATGGCGTCCTCGCCATCCGGGGCCAGGCTGCTGAACAGTTCCTTGGCGAGCTGCCGCGCCTGCTGGAGCTGGCCGCTGTCGACGGTCTTGCGCTTGGTGAGCCGGAGCTTGCGCCACTTGCTCGGCGAGGTCAGCGGCTCATAGGCTTTTTCCAGGCTCAGGGTATCGCCGTCGAGCACCAGGCTGATGTCGCCCCGGCGCAGCAGGCGGGCGATCAGCAGCACCACCTCCCATTCCGGCCAGCCATAGGGCCGGCGACCGAAGCGCTCCTGCACCAGGGCTTCCAGCACCATGGCATGGTTGGCGCTGGCCATCAGCTCGATGTGTTGCGCCAGCTCTTGAATGGCTTGCTGATTGCCCTGTCCGGCCTCCAGCGAGAAGCCAAGATCATCGACATCGGTGGCGCTGAGGACGGCCTTGATCTCGGCCTGGGGGTTGGCTGACAGTTGGGTGAGGTAGCCGAGCTTGGTGAAGCTGTTGCGCACCAGATAATTCAGCCCGTCGGCGATGACCTGGAGCGCGCTCTTGGCCTTGGTCGGGACGGGCTGACCGGCGGCATAGCACGCGGCCTCCTGGCCGTGCGCGTCGAGCAGGCGCAGCAGCCGCGCGCGGCGCTCGCGGTTTTCTTCCTGACGCTCGCGCAGGATGCGCAGCGTGGTGTGGGAGGCGGTGCCGTCGTTTTTGCGCCCGACGTACTTGTCGGTCTGGATCAGGGTGCGAATCTCGCGCGCCAGGGTCTTGTCATCGGGCAGCTTGAGGATGAGCGCGCCGCCCTCGGCGCTGCTAGTGAGGATGCAGCGGGTCTCGTCATAAAGGCCATAGTCGTCGGCCAGCGGGGTGATGACGGAGAGCACCAGATCGCCATCGCTGCGCTGCCCGTGCGGGTGCAGGTCGCACAGGCGGGTGAGGCCAAAGTCTTTGTTGTTGTCCGGAAAGCGGTGCTTGCGCAGGCCCTTGAGCACGTCCTCAAACAGCAACTCGGCGAGCAGTTTGGTCTCCTCGGCGGAGCTGAGATCGATGTCCTTGATCTCGCGGCTGATGTCGCGCTCCTCATTGGTGAGGAAGAAGAAGCCCTCGCCATTGCGCCCGATCAGGGTTTCACGCTCCAGGCGTTGCAGGCTGGCTTCGATCTGGTGGCGCAGGGCCAGGCGGTCGGCATCGATGCGGTCAACGAACAGCGTCACCAGGTTATCGACGTTGCCGCGAATCTCATCGACATAGCGGATCAGGAACAGGGTCTTGAGTACCAGGGCGTCGTTGGGGTCGAGCTTGTCGTTGCGCTCGGCGTTGTCGATGGTCGACTTGACCACGCCTTCGAGAAAGCTCTCGATGGCCGGATAGAAGCGGTACAAGGGCACCAGCACGCCGACCTCGGTATCCCTGAGCTGGGTCGCGGCGGACTGAAAGGCATCGAGCATCGAGCGCTCGCCGCGCGCCAGGTGCAGGCCGGTGACGCCGTGGCGGCGGATGGCCTCGAAGATCTTCTGCACCAGCTGGAACTGGTAGGGCGCAAAGGGATAGACGGCGGCGAAATCCAAGGCGTCGGCGAACGGCTTGAAGGTCATGCCGACGTTGCTGAAGCTGAGCTGGTTCTTGAGGATGTCGGCGCTGTCGGCATAGACCTGGTTCAGCGCGGCTTGAGCCGGCTCGGTCTTGGTGAGCAGGCGCTTCTGAATCACCTCATCGACATTGCCGCTGGAGAGCGACAGCCGGGTCTTGAAGCGGCCCTGAATCTTGGAGAAGTCATTGGCCTTGGATGCGCGCACTTCGCCGAGGATGGCGTCGATGTCCTCTTGCGAGGTGACGACCACCCAGGCGCGCCCGCCGCAGGCGGTGCCGAGGGTCTCGGTGATGGTTTGCAGGCTCAGCATCAGGTGGGTGTCCTGACCGATGAACTGGCCGATCTCATCGACCAGGAAGACGATGCGCCGACCTTGGCCGGGTGCGGCGGCTTGCCCTGGGTGCGGTTGATCCAGGTAGTCGCGCACCCAGCCGGCGAAGTTCTCCACCGTCAGCAGGGACTCGAAATCGGCTTCCGCGCGTTCCAGCCAGGCGCGTGCGCCCTCGGGGCTTTTGCCGAGCGTATCGGCCAGGGCCTGGACGATTTCGTCCTGATAGAAGCTGTACCCGTCGCGCTCGGCGTCCCAGTCGACACCCGCGACCGCATGAAAGGCGGCCTTGAAGGCCCCCAGCTGGCCCTGCTGGTCGAGCCGGCGCTCGATGTGCGCGAGGTGCGGGTAATCGCCGCTATAGCCGAGTTTCTCGTTGAAGACCTTGAGGAACACCCGCAGGATGGCGTCGCGCCCACTGCTGTCGGCCTTGCTGTCGATGTTGAACAAGATCACATCGGTATCGGTGCTGAGCGCGCGCTTGATGTCGCCGGCGAGCATGGCGTCCTGGATCTTGCCGTCGAAGAAGTCAATCGCCCGCCGGGTCTGCCCCTGATAGCAGATCTCGCGGTTCTCAAGCAGGTAGGACAGGATCTTGAGGAAATGCGACTTGCCGGAGCCGAAGAAACCCGAGATCCACACCCCGATCAGGCCGAGGATGTGCGGGTCACCGGGGCGGTCAATGGCCTGCAGGAAGGCGTCGAAGAAGCGCCGGAAGTGGGTGTCCAGCTCCTTGGTAATCACATACTCGTCGAGTTCCTGCCACACCGAGGCGGCATCGTCCTGATCGGCCTTGATCACCCCGTTGATGGGGCGGTCGACGGCTTTGGTGAATAGTTCCTTGATCAACATCGGCGGGCTCCCAGTCGACAAGTCAGCCGACGAGTCTGAAGGCACGGTAGTAGGGCTTGTCTTGCAGCAGGCCGAACAGCCGCAACGTCTGGCCGTCATAGACGCCGGGGTAAAACAGCACCAGTGGCGTGCTGCCCATGCCGGCATGCAGGTTATTCAGCAGATTGTGGGTGCGCAGCAGCGGGTAGGCGCTGCCAACCCCGGAGACCAGCACCATATCCTTCGTCGCTGGGTCAGCTTGCTCGATCAGCGCCGCCGCCAACTTGCCCGCATCAAGCGGCGCGGCCAGTGCCTTGAGCACGGCCGCATCCCCCTTCGCGCGCTGCATGTTAAGCGCCTTGGCATAGAAATTCCGCGTCTTGAGCGTCTCGACAATCAGCCCAAACAGGTTGATGTGGCCGACGCGCAGATCGGGCCGTTGTTTCGGGAGCTGCTGCAGCAGAAAGGCGATGTGCTCGCGCACCACCGGCTCCTGCTCTGGTGGGTAGTCGAAGGCGTAGAACGGGATCTCATTGCCAAGCCCCCGCCCTTGGAGAAAGTCATCCCCAGTGATCCGAGACAGGATTTTGTCGAGCCGCTGGTTGAAGTCGCCGCTCATAGGCTTGGGTCTCGGTCAGGCTTCTCAGTCGGTGAGCTGAATACAGCGCAGCGCATACCACTGCTCGGCCTCGCGTAAGACCGTCACCACCTCGGGGGAAATCTCTAGCGGTTGCAATGCGTGCGCGGAACCCGCTGCAATATACCCGGACTCGCGTAACATGCCAAACACACGCGTTCTCAGGGTCGTGCGCGTCGACTCGTTCCAGCGAGGCATCTTAGGATCGCGCATCTGGCAGTCATCGACGTACTGATCCCAGTGCGCGCGTTTCAGCTGTCGCTCCAGATGGCGATAGAGATCGCGCACGACCAGGTCAAGAAAGTCACCAAGCAGGGGAGAGTAGACGACGGTGGCCGCAAGGACCGCCTGCGTCGCCACCGGCCGGCTGCCGTCGCGAATCAACTCCCACAGGCTCGAGGTCATGGGCCGCAGCCGCGCCCGGATCAGATTGGCTTTGGTGATCGCCGTCGACGGCGAGCGTTTCGCCAGGACGTTCTCAACCCGAATCGCCTGCTCCCACCGCTCGCGATCAACGCCCTGGAGCAGTAAACCGGCCACCAGCCGAGTCTCCGGGACCATCAGTCCGCCCTTGCTGAAGTTGGCTTTGTAGCGCCCGATATGCTCCAAGAGACGCCCCGAGGTTTTCAGGATAGGGATGACTCGTGCCGACCAAACACCGAATCTGCAGGAGCGCCGCTCGCCGAGATTCGGGACCTGCTTGGGCATAACACCATCCAGATGACAGAACGTTATGCCCATCTGGCACCGGAAAACCTAAGAACCACCGTTGCCCGGTTTGAGTCACGTTTAAGTCACGTTGCCCCAGCCATTCAGCAGGAAGCTGTTTGAGGGGGCTTGTAAGCGATTGATCTAGTTGGTGCGCGAGGGGGGAATCGAACCCCCACGGATTGCTCCACTGGAACCTAAATCCAGCGCGTCTACCAATTCCGCCACCCGCGCGATGGAAGGTGGCGCCCGTTGCGGGCGCCGGTGCATGTTGGGCGACTGCCGTTTTGTGGAGGGAAGCCGAACCGGAATGGCCCGACCGGCAGCCTGTGATGGTGCTAGTTTAACCTTTACTTAGTAAATGTGCGCGGCACTGTGATGCTGTTGGCTGGTCCCGGTCCTGGTTCCGGGGCTTGAAGATCAAGCCGGCACGCCGTCGTATTTGCTTTCCATGAAGTCGAGCGCTTTTTCCTTGGTGCGGAAGAAGTTTTCGCGCCCGAGCACGTCGAACAGCCGGCCGCGTTCCAGCGCCTCGTAGATCTGGGCTTTGAGGCTCGAGAAGTAAATCTCAATGCCGTTGTCGCGGTAGGTGTCGATGACGTCGCGCAGGCGCTCTTCGCCGGAGACGTCGATGGCGTTGATGCCGCTGCCGATGACCAGGACCGCCTTGGCTTGCGGGTTCTGCATGCGCGCCTCGAGCAGCATGTCTTCGAAGTGAGAGGCGTTGACGAAGTTCAGCGAGCCGTCAAAGCGCACGGCGATGAAGTTCTTGCCGAGCACCGGCAAGTTGTTTTCCGCCGCGCCGGCCAAGGTGCCATCGGCGTCGCGCCCGAGGATGGTGGTGCGCGGTTTCATGGTGCGGAGCATCCACATGACGATACCGAGCCCGCCGCCGAGCAGGATGCCGTTGGCTAACTGCGGGGCCATGGCCAGGGTGGCGATGAAGGTGACGATTCCGGCGATGGCCTCCTGTCGCTCGATACGCCAGGCACGGATTAGGGCGCGGACGTTGATGAGCCCGAACACCGCCATCATGACAATCACGGCCAGCACGGCCTGCGGGAGGTGGTAGAGCAGCGGCGTGAGAAACAGTAGCACCAGCATGACGGCGATAGCGCTGATGATGGCGAATAAGCCGGTTTTGGCACCGGTTTTCGCCGCCACAGCCGAACGCGAGAAGGACCCGCTGACGGTGAAGGAGCTAAAGAAGCTGCCGACGATATTGGCCAAGCCCTGACCGACGAGCTCCTTGCTGGTGTTGACCCGTTCCTTGGTCTGAGCGGCGATGGCTTTGGAGATGGAGGTGGCCTCCATAAAGCCGATCAGCGCCATCACCAGAGCCGAGGGTAGCAGTGCCCAGAAGAAGTCAGGTTTGAAGCTGGGGAGATGAAATTGTGGCAGCCCGGCCGGAATGGTGCCGACCACGGCGCCGCCGCCCATGAAAGTGATTTGATCGCCGGCCACTTTGCTGATGCGCCAGGTGTGGTCGTCTGCGGTGATATCGGGCGGGGTGTCGCCCCGCCTGAAAAGTAGGTCCTGGCCGCTGGCATCGACGGCGTGCTCGAAACGCAGGCCATGCAGATCCACCTGGCGCTCGTTGTTCGCGAGCTTGCGTTGTTCCATGTCGCGGGTGAGAACGCGCAGGTCGGCTTCCAGCAGGGCGAGTTCGGCAAAGCGGCTGTTGTCATTGGTTTTAGCCAGCTCGCGAATGTCCTGCCCGATGGCGGAGGTGGTCTGGCCGAGTGAATCGATAGCGCGCGCGGTGGAGGCATAGTCGATGGCAAGCTGGCGTGCGGCCGGGTCCTGAATGGCATCGACGCTGACGGTTTGATTGCGTTCGAAGCCAATCATCCAGCTCACCAGGGTGGTGAAGATAACCGCTAGCAGCACGCCGGGCAGCTTGGGGGCGATCTTCTTGGTACCGACGATGATGGCAAAGGTCACGAGCGCAAACAGGACCGTGGGCAGGTGAGAATTCGGAAGCTGCACGATCACGTTCCAGAGATCGACAACGAAACTGTCGGTGCGCGGGAAGGGCACATTAAGCACCTTGCTCAACTGCGACAGGCCGATGATGAGTGCGGCGGCGTTGGTGAAGCCAATAATTACCGGACTGGAAAGGAAATTGGCAATGATGCCCATGCGCAGCAGGCCAAGCGCCAGGCGCAGCACCCCGACCATCAACGCCAGCATGATGGACAATTGCAGGAATTCCTGACTACCGATTGCGGCCAGTGGCAGCACGGCGGCGGCCGACATTAAGGACAACATGGCGACCGGACCGGTGTGGAGCTGATTGGATGAGCCCCACAGCGAGGCGATGATCACCGGCACGAAGGAGGCATAGAGCCCATAGACCACCGGCAAGCCGGCCAGCTGTGCATAAGCCATGCTTTGCGGCACCAGCACCAGAGCAACCGTGATGCCGGCGATCAGATCGGCCCGCAGCGTGGTGCCTGTCATCGGGAACCAGCGCATGAAAGGAAAGAGCGCCTGCAAGAGCGGAGATTTCATGTGGCTCACCCTGCTAACTTGAAATGGGTTGTCTTGAAAGCGGTTGTCTTGAAACGAAGCCGCTGTTCTGGGGCGTGTCAAACCGGACAGCTTAACGGATCATAGAATCGCTGATGATAGATGTTTGGGTAAGGCGTGATCGATTTTAATCGATAGGTTGCGTCTGGGCGACGCGATGATACCGGTGCGCGGGCGGACAAAAAAATGGCCGCGCCACAAGGGTGGGCGGCCGAGTCCAAGGAGGAGTGGATGGATTCCGCCCCTGAGTTTAGAGATGCCGGTTCCCGGTGTCGCTGATAATTCTCATCTGGCGTTGTTAAGCAGCCCGAGTCATCTGGGCGGGATCATCGATCGAGATGCGGCCTGTCGCCTTCATACCGGCGCGGACTCGGCTGGCTTGATGCCGAGCTCGGTGCAGAGCGCCAGGGTCGGGCCGGCCTGGTTCATGGTGTAAAAATGCAGCCCTGGCGCACCGCCGCTGATCAGACGCTCGCAGAGCTTCAGCACTGCGTCGTGGCCAAAGGCGCGGATGCTGTCGCGGTCGTCACCGAAAGCCTCGAGCCGGCGGCGGATAAAGCGCGGGATTTCGGCCCCGCAGGCGTCTGAGAAGCGCGCGAGCTGGGAGTAATTGGTAATGGGCATGATGCCGGGAATAATGGGCACCGTGATGCCGAGCTTCTCGCACGCATCAACAAAGGCGAAATAGGCGTCGGCGTTGAAAAAGTACTGGGTGATGGCGCTGTCCGCCCCGCACTCGACCTTGTGCTTGAAGTGCTGCAGGTCCGCCGCGGCGGAAGCGGCTTGCGGGTGAAATTCGGGGTAGGCGGCAACCTCGATATGAAAACGCGAGTTGTAGGTCTCGCGCAGATAGGTCACCAGCTCGCTGGCGTAGCGAAAGGTGCCGCGGTCGGGCCGACCCATGCCGGAGGGCAAGTCGCCGCGCAGTGCCACCAGGCGGGTGATGCCCTGGGCGGCATAGTGCTCGACGATGTCATGAATTTCGTCCTTGCCAGAGCCGATGCATGCGAGGTGGGGCGCGGTCTCGATCTGTTGCTCGCGCAGCCAGGAAACGGCCTCGAAAGTGCGCTCGCGAGTCGAGCCGCCGGCACCATAGGTGCAGGAAAAATACTTCGGTTTTAGTGTATTGAGCTTTGTGACCGCGCGTTTCAGCTTGGTCATGCCCTCGGGTGTCTTGGGCGGGAAGATCTCAAGGCTCAGGGTGTCTTGCAGGTGCGTGTGCATCTCTTGTCCCTCTATGGAGCATATCGTGACGCCACCCGAAGGTGGCGCGAGCGAGCCGCTGCCGGAGCGGGCTCGCTCCAGGACAGCCGGGGGCGGCCCGAAGGCCGCCTGCAAGAGGGCTTTAGTAGCGGTAGTGCTCGGCCTTGTAGGGGCCGTCGACGCTGACGCCGATGTAGTCCGCCTGGTCGGGGCGGAGTTTGGTCAGCTTGACGCCGATTTTCTCCAGATGCAGCCGCGCGACTTCCTCGTCGAGGTGCTTGGGCAGCACATAGACGCCGATGGGATACTCATCCGGCTTGGTGAAGATCTCAATCTGCGCCAGTACCTGGTTGGTGAAGGAGTTGGACATCACGAAGCTCGGATGGCCGGTGGCGCAGCCCAGGTTCACCAGACGCCCGCGCGCGAGCAGGGTGATGCGATGGCCGTCGGGGAAGATGATCTGATCGACCTGCGGCTTGATGTTGACCCACTCGTATTTTTCGAGACTCTGAACCTGAATCTCGTTATCGAAGTGGCCGATGTTGCAGACAATCGCCTGGTCTTTCATCGCTGCCATGTGGTCATGGGTGATGATGTCGAGGTTGCCGGTGGTGGTGACGAAAATATCGCCCTGGTTGGCGACTTCATCAAGGCGCACCACGCGGTAGCCTTCCATCGCCGCCTGGAGAGCACAGATGGGGTCGATCTCAGTCACCCAGACGGTGGCGCCAAGCGCGCGCAGGGCGGCGGCTGAGCCTTTGCCGACGTCGCCATAGCCGCAGACGATGCCGACCTTGCCGGCGATCATCACATCGGTGGCGCGCTTGATGGCGTCGACCAGAGACTCGCGGCAGCCGTAGAGGTTGTCGAACTTGGACTTGGTGACCGAGTCATTGACGTTCATCGCCGGGAACAGCAGAGTGCCGTTTTTGAACATCTCATAGAGACGATGCACGCCGGTAGTGGTCTCCTCGGTCACGCCCTTGATGCCCTTGGCCATTTTGTGCCAATGCTCGCGGTCGCGCTCGAAGGTGCGGCCCAGCACGCCGAGTACTGCTGTCCATTCCTCGTTATCGTCAGCGGTCGCCTTGGGCACGCTGCCAGCCTTCTCGTACTCAACGCCCTTGTGGACCAGCAGAGTGGCGTCGCCGCCGTCGTCCAGGATCATGTTCGGACCCCTTTTTTCTCCATTGGGGCCGTCCGGCCAGTTGATGACCTGCTCGGTGCACCACCAGTATTCTTCCAGCGTCTCGCCTTTCCAGGCATAGACGGGGATATCGCGCGCGGCAATGGCCGCGGCGGCGTGGTCTTGGGTGGAGAAGATGTTGCAGGAACACCAGCGCACTTCGGCGCCGAGTTCGACCAGGGTCTCGATCAGCACCGCGGTCTGGATGGTCATGTGCAGGCTGCCGGTGATGCGCGCGCCTTTCAGCGGCTTTTCGGGGCCGTATTTTTTGCGCAGTGCCATCAGACCAGGCATTTCGGTCTCGGCAATGACCATTTCTTTGCGGCCGAAATCGGCGAGGGACAGGTCGGCGACTTTGTAGTCAGTAAACTCACTCATGGTTAATCAGCTCCTGATGAATCGTGAGTGAGCGCCGTTGTAATTTTTTGGGCTCCAGCTTCCGAGCCTGGCCCTTGCCCTTGATGATCCATTTGAGAATCCAGGGTGGGTTGCAGCGCTCCTCGGAAGGGAGGGTTGGATGGTTAAAGAACGTCGTGTTTAGCTCAACCTCTGGATGATTTATGGCGTTGAGTCGGGCGATCAGATCGCACCGTTTCATGCCACCGCAAGCTCACCCACACGCCGCACCAGCGGAATGTCGCCACTGGTGACCTCCTGGTGGATGTCTTTCAGGTGCTCCTGCAAATCCTCGAGCGTCTCACCCTGGGTCAGGAAGTCCGGATAGGCTTCAAGGTAGCCGATCCACATGCCCTCATCCTGCCAGTAGACATATTTCAAGGTGTTCACGACGGATGCCCTCGGTCAGCGAAAGGGGCTTGGCGACATAGGGATTCAGATCCCCGCCGCATCCTTCAGCGCTGCGGCCTTGTCGGTCTTCTCCCAGCCGAACTCCGGCAGTTCGCGACCGAAGTGGCCGTATGCAGCGGTCTTGCGGTAGATGGGCTGGATCAGGTTCATCATGTTGACCAGGTTGTAGGGCCGCAGGTCGAAGTGATCGCGCACCAGGGTGGCGATGCGGTCTTCGTCGATCTTCGCGGTGCCGAAGGTCTCGACCGAGATGGATGTCGGCTCGGCGACGCCAATGGCATAGGAGATCTGAATCTCGCAGCGCTCAGCCAGACCGGCGGCAACGATGTTCTTAGCCACATAGCGCCCGGCATAGGCAGCGGAGCGGTCAACCTTCGATGGGTCTTTGCCGGAGAAAGCACCACCGCCGTGACGGGCCATGCCGCCATAGGTATCGACGATGATCTTGCGCCCGGTCAGGCCGCAGTCACCCACAGGGCCGCCGATGACGAAGTTGCCGGTTGGGTTGATGTGGATCTTGGTGTCCTTGTGCATCCACTCAGGCGGAATCACCGGCTTGATGATGTTCTCCATCACAGCCTCTTGCAGATGGGCATAATCAATGTCCGGGTCGTGCTGAGTGGAGAGTACCAGCGCATCGACGGCGACGACCTTGCCGTTTTCGTAACGCATGGTCACCTGGCTCTTGGCATCCGGGCGCAGCCAGGGCAGGACGTGTTGCTTACGCATCTCGGATTGGCGCTCGACCAAGCGATGCGAATAGGTGATCGGAGCCGGCATCAGCACGTCGGTCTCATTGGTTGCATAGCCGAACATCAGGCCCTGGTCGCCGGCGCCTTGTTCCTCGGGTGCGCTGCGATCAACGCCTTGGGCAATGTCGGTGCTCTGCTTGCCGATCAGTGACATGACCGCGCAGGTGGAGCCGTCGAAGCCGACATCTGAGCTGTTGTAGCCGATATCATTGACCACCTCGCGCACCAGGGTGTCGAAATCGATCCAGGCCTCGGTGGTGATCTCGCCGCCAAGGATGACGACACCAGTTTTGATCATGGTCTCGCAGGCAACGCGAGCGTGGGCTGGGTTGGGGTCGGTGGCCAGGATTGCGTCAAGGACGGCGTCGGAGATTTGGTCAGCGACCTTATCGGGGTGGCCCTCGGAAACCGATTCCGAGGTGAACAGATAGTCTTTTGCCATGGTGTGGTTTTTCCGTCGACTGTTGGCGCCAGGCATCCGCGCGGATGCGTCGGGAAATGCTGGCTGCGGTTGATACGAGGGCGTCATGATGGCCGATGACCGGCCGCCCTCGGAGGGGAGGTGAGTTCCCCAGTGTAACGCATGGCAGCGCTCCCTTTCAAAGTTTGCACCCGCCATTGACCAGGAATATCGGTGGAAGAGTTTGGGAATCAAGCATCTTTCCGGTACCATCCGCGACTGATTTTTCGAACCGCAATGCAGGCGCTTTCAGCCTGGGGAGTCAGTCATGGTTTCACTCGAAACACCGGTGTGCGAATTTGGCCTGCCGGCCCCGAATTTTTCCCTGCCCGGGGTGGATGGCAAGACCTGGACGCGCGACGACTGCAAGGGGCCCAAGGGTCTGCTGGTGATGTTCATCTGCAACCACTGCCCCTATGTGCAGGCAGTGCGCGAGCGTATCGTGCGTGATGCGCGTGAACTGGCCGAGCTTGGCGTCAACTGCGTCGCCATTATGTCCAACGATCCGACCGACTATCCCGAGGATTCGTTTGAGAACATGAAGCAGGTTGCCGCCGATTTTCAGTTTCCCTTCCCCTATCTGCTTGATGAAACCCAGGGCGTCGCCAAGACCTTCGGCGCCATCTGCACGCCGGATTTCTTCGGCTACAACGGCCAACTCGAACTCCAGTATCGCGGGCGCCTTGATGAAAGCCGCAAAGAAACCGCGCCGGACGGCGTTCGACGCGATCTGTTCGAGGGCATGAAGCAAGTCGCTGAGACCGGCAAGGGCCCCGAGCAGCAGATTCCCAGCATCGGCTGCTCGATCAAGTGGAAGGAAGGCTGACGCCATCGCCTGATGCGGATGCCGCATTGCGGATGCCCGGTTGCTGATGCAGCTAGGCTCCGCGAGGCCGCACGCGCCGCTGGCGGGCCTGTGCCGCAGGCTCGAATTCTGCGCTCTTGTTAGGGTGGGAAAGCCTTTTTTATCAACCGCATGCGCAAGCCTGTCAAAGGTCGGTAAAGTACCGCTTGGTCGGAAAATAGTTGCTCGAAGGCGGCTTTCCTACTTATTATGTCGGCTTTTATGCGGCGCGCTTGTCGCCGGCTCGCGCGTTTAATGCAGCTGGCAATGGGCCTGTGGACAGCCCCAAGCAGGCTATCTTAGGCAACAAGCTCCAAAGCATTCTTCGTCGCCAAGCGCTTCAATAGCCCTTGGGAATTTTGCCAGCGAGCTGCGTAGCGAGTGTGCCAAGGATCTGGCGTCAGCGGGCATCGAACTGCCAGGGCCTCTAGATCGGCAGACGGCCGGACCGGCAGGCGAAGAGGCCGGTAGATGACCAAACCGGTCGATAAAGGTCCACGCCGCCCGGCCTGGTGGCGAGCCGGCGCACATCTGCTACTCGCTGCTCACATCCGAACGGCGCAAAAGAGCGCGCGCACCGAATTTGTAACGCTATTGATTTAACGTCATTTCTCAGGAGGGGCTCATGTCCTCACGCAAAGAACTCGCGAACGCCATCCGTGCGCTTAGTATGGATGCGGTGCAGAAGGCTAAGTCGGGGCACCCGGGTGCGCCCATGGGCATGGCCGACATCGCCGAGGTGCTCTGGAACGACTTCATGCAGCACAATCCGGCCAATCCGAGCTGGGCCGACCGGGATCGCTTCGTGCTGTCGAACGGCCATGGCTCAATGCTGATTTACTCGCTGCTGCATCTGACCGGTTACGACCTGAGCATCGAGGATCTTAAGCAATTCCGCCAGCTGCATTCCAAGACCCCGGGGCACCCGGAGTATGGCTATGCGCCGGGCGTCGAGACCACCACCGGTCCGCTCGGGCAGGGCATCACCAATGCCGTCGGCATGGCGTTAGCCGAGAAGATCCTGGCCGCGCAGTTCAACAAGCCCGGCCATGAGATCGTCGATCACCATACCTATGTCTTCCTCGGCGATGGCTGCCTGATGGAGGGTGTCTCGCACGAGTCCTGCTCTCTGGCCGGCAACCTGGGCCTGGGCAAGCTGATCGCCTTCTATGACGACAACAACATCTCCATCGACGGCGAGGTGCGCGGCCACGGCGACACCCCGGCCTGGTTCCTCGATGACACGCCCAAGCGGTTTGAGTCCTATGGCTGGCATGTGATCCCGAAGGTCGACGGGCATGATGCTGAGGCCATCAAGGTCGCGGTCGAAGAAGCCCGCGCGGTCAGCGATAAGCCGACTCTGATTTGCTGTCAGACCATCATCGGTTTTGGCTCGCCAAATAAGCAGGGCAAGGAAGAGTGTCACGGCGCGCCACTCGGTGATGACGAGATTGCGCTCACGCGCGAGAAGCTCGGCTGGAACCATCCGCCGTTTGAGATTCCTAAGGCGATCTACCAAGGGTGGGACGCGAAGGAGCGCGGCACTGCGCTGGAAGGCGACTGGAACAAGCGTTTCGCCGCTTACAAGAGTGCTTTCCCGAAGGAAGCGGCTGATTTTGAACGGCGCATGGCCGGCGAACTGCCGGATGACTTCGACGCCAAGGCGTGGGAGTTCATCAAGGAAGTCGATGCCAAGGCTGAGAAGATCGCTACCCGCAAGGCCTCGCAGAACGCGCTCAATGGCTTTGGTCCGCTGCTGCCGGAATTGCTCGGCGGCTCGGCTGACCTTGCCGGCTCTAACTTGACGCTTTGGAAGGGCTGCAAGGGTGTCGGTCCCAAGAATGCCAGCGGCAACTACATCTACTACGGCGTGCGCGAGTTCGGCATGTCCGCCATCATGAACGGCCTGACGCTGCACGGCGGCTTCAAGCCCTATGGCGCGACCTTCCTGATGTTTATGGAATATGCCCGCAACGCAGTGCGCATGGCGGCGCTGATGAAGATCACCCCGATCTTTGTCTACACCCATGATTCCATCGGCCTCGGCGAGGACGGTCCTACCCACCAGCCGGTCGAGCAGGTCAGCATACTGCGCCTGACCCCGCGCCTGTCGACCTGGCGTCCCTGCGACGCAGTTGAAAGCGCGGTGGCCTGGAAGTGCGCTATTGAGCGCCAGGGCGCACCCAGCGCGCTGATTTTCTCCCGCCAGGGTGCGCCGCACATGAGCCGGACCGAAGATCAGCTCCGCGCTATCGAAAAAGGCGGCTATGTGCTGCGCGACTGCGAGGGCACGCCTGATGCCATCATCATCGGCACCGGCACCGAGGTCGAGCTGGCCGTGGCGGCCTGTGAGGCACTGACCGCCAAGGGCCGCAAGGTGCGGGTGGTCTCTATGCCCTCGATGGACACTTTCGATTCACAGGATGAGGCTTATAAGGAGTCGGTCCTGCCAGAGGCTGTCCGCGCCCGCGTCGCGGTCGAGGCCGGCGTGTCCAACCTGTGGCCCAGGTATGTGGGCATGCATGGCAAGGTCATCGGTGTCGATACCTTCGGCGAGTCGGCACCCGCGGGCGATGTCTACAAGGCCTTCGGCGTCACCGCAGATGCGGTTACCTCTGCGGTTGAAAGCCTGCTGTAAATTCTTGTTTTAGTTAAATCCCGATGCGCTGGGTGCGCTCCGCCTGCGAGCGTTGCGCGCCCCGGCGCCGGTCACTGGTTTTTCACTTCACTTGAGGAGTAGTTTCCTATGCCTTTGAAAGTAGGTATCAACGGCTTTGGCCGCATCGGCCGCATGGCTTTTCGTGCGATCTCCAAGGATTTTCCTGACATCCAGGTGGTCGGTATCAACGACCTGCTTGACCCTGAGTACCTGGCCTACATGCTCAAGTACGACTCGGTCCATGGCAACTTCGCCGGTGACATCAGCGTTGATGGCAATACCATGATCGTCAATGGCAATAAGATTCGCCTGACCGCCGAGCGCGACCCTGCCAACCTGGCCTGGGGCGATGTCGGTGCCGATCTGGTGCTGGAGTGCACCGGCTTTTTCCTCACCACCGAAAGCTGCCAGGCCCATATCAGCGCCGGCGCCAAGAAGGTCGTGCAGTCGGCGCCCTCCAAGGACAGCACGCCGATGTTCGTCTATGGCGTCAACCACAAGACCTACGACGGCCAGGCCATCATCTCTGCGGCCAGTTGCACCACCAACTGTCTGGCGCCCGTCTCTAAGGTGCTGAATGACAACTGGGGCATCAAGCGCGGCCTGATGACCACTGTTCACGCTGCCACTGCCACCCAAAAGACTGTCGATGGCCCGTCGCAGAAAGACTGGCGCGGTGGTCGCGGCATCCTGGAGAACATCATCCCGTCCTCCACCGGTGCGGCCAAAGCAGTCGGCAAGGTGCTGCCGGAACTCAACGGCAAGCTGACCGGCATGGCCTTCCGCGTGCCGACCTCTGACGTTTCCGTAGTTGACCTGACCTGCGAGCTGAACAAAGAAGCCAGCTATGACGACATCTGCGCCGCGATGAAAGCAGCGTCCGAGTCTGGTGACCTGGCCGGCGTGCTGGCCTACACCGACGAGAAGGTCGTCTCGACCGACTTCCGCGGTTGCGGCACTCCGTCCATCTTCGACGCCGGCGCTGGCATCATGCTGGATTCGACCTTCGTGAAGGTGGTCTCCTGGTACGATAACGAGTACGGCTACACCTGCAACTTCCTGCGCATGGTGCAGCACGTCTCGAAGTAAGTTAGCAGGACTGCAAACGGGATCAGGCCGGCAAGCGCTGCCGGCTTGTTTCCCATGGTTGTAGCTAGACCGCGCCGCGTGATTTGGTTTCGCGCGTCGGCCCGCGGTCTCTGATTTCTGATTTTCTGGAGGAAGTACCTGTCATGTCCTTCACCAAGCTCACTGATCTCGATCTCGCTGGCAAGCGTGTGTTGATCCGTTCCGACCTCAACGTCCCGGTGAAGGGCGGCAAGGTGACCTCGGATGCACGTATCACGGCCTCCATGCCCACATTCGAGCACTGCCTGAAGGCGGGTGCCAAAGTCATGGTGATGTCCCACCTTGGCCGTCCGGAGGAAGGCGTCTACTCCGAGGAGAATTCGCTCGCTCCGGTTGCTGCCGATCTTGGCGCCAAGATGGGCCGCGAAGTGCGCGTGGTGAAGGATTACCTGGACAAGGCCCCGGAGCTTGCCGATGGCGAATTGGTGCTGCTCGAAAATGTCCGCTTCAACAAAGGCGAGAAGAAAGACAACGAAGACCTGGCCAAGCAGTACGCGAGCCTGTGCGACATCTATGTGATGGACGCCTTCGGCACCGCGCACCGCGCCCAGGCCTCGACGCATGGCGCTGGCAAGTTTGCGCCGGCCGCCTGCGCCGGCCTGCTGCTGGCAGAGGAACTCGACGCGCTGCAAAAAGCGCTGGCCAAGCCCAAACGGCCGATGGTTGCCATTGTCGGCGGCTCCAAGGTCTCTACCAAGCTGACGGTGCTGGAGTCCTTGTCGACCAAGGTTGATCAGCTGGTCGTCGGTGGCGGCATTGCCAATACCTTCATCAAGGCTGCCGGTCATAATATCGGCAAGTCGCTGTGCGAAGATGATCTGGTCGCTACCGCCAAGGCGCTGATGGACAAGGCCGAAGCGGCCGGCGCAACCATCCCGATCGCAACCGATGTGGTGGTTGGAAAGCAGTTCAACGAAAACGAGCCCGCGGTGCAGAAAAAGGTCAACGAGGTCGCTGACGACGACATGATCTTCGATATCGGCCCCGATAGCGCCAATGCCCTGGCCGAAATCATCAAGAAGGCCGGCACCGTAGTTTGGAACGGTCCAGTTGGGGTGTTCGAGTTCGATCAGTTCGGCGAGGGCACCAAGACCATCTCCATGGCCATCGCCGAAACCGACGCCTTTACCCTGGCTGGCGGCGGTGACACCATTGCGGCCATCCAGAAATACGACATCTATGACAAGGTGTCCTACATCTCCACCGCAGGCGGCGCATTCCTCGAGTATCTCGAAGGCAAGACCCTGCCTGCAGTGGCCATGCTTGAGGCGCGTGCCAAGGACTAAGTGCTTTGATGCCCAGACGGACAAAAATTGTCGCGACCTTCGGGCCAGCGACCGATGCGCCAGGTGTGCTCGAGGACATGATGGACGCTGGACTGAACGTGGTCCGGCTCAACATGTCTCACGACAGCCATGACCGCCAGCGCGAGCGTGTGCGCCTGGTGCGTGCGGCCGCGCTTGCCAAAGGTCATCCGCTGGGTATTCTGGTCGACCTGCAGGGCCCCAAAATCCGCATTGGCCGTTTTGCCGCTGGACCGATTGAGCTGCCGGAAGGCGGAGACTTTGTTATCGACGCGGATTGCCCGCTCGATGCCGGCGATGCAACCCGCGTCGGCACCACCTTGCCGAGTATGGTCCAGGACGTCGCTGCTGGCGATGTGTTGCTTCTCGACGACGGTGCCATCGAATTGGAAGTCACTGCGGTGCAGGGGGCGCGCATCCAGTGCCGGGTGCTGCATGGCGGCAAGCTGTCAAACAGCAAAGGCATCAACAAAAAGGGTGGCGGCCTTTCAGCGCCAGCGCTCACCGAGAAGGATAAGGCGGATATCGTGTTCGCCGCCGAGGTTGAGGCCGACTATGTCGCCGTGTCTTTTGTCTGCAATGGTGACGATGTCCGCCTCGCACGCGAGTTGCTGCAGGCCGCTGGCGGTCAGGGTGGCATTGTCGCTAAGATCGAGCGCGCCGAAGCCCTAGGTGCGCTCGATGACATCATCGACGCCTCCGATGCGGTCATGGTTGCGCGCGGTGATCTGGGCGTCGAAATTGGCGATGCCGAACTGCCTGCGGTGCAGAAGCGCCTGATCAGCCTTTCCCGCGAGCGCAACAGCGTGGTGATCACTGCCACGCAGATGATGCAGTCGATGATCGAAAACCCGATTCCGACCCGCGCCGAGGTTTTCGACGTGGCCAATGCGGTGCTGGACGGCACTGATGCGGTGATGCTCTCGGCCGAGACCTCAATCGGCAAGAATCCCGTCAAGGTGGTCGAATCGATGTCGCGCATTTGCGCCGAGGCTGAAAAAGAACGCTTGGTGCGGCGTTCGAGCCATCGGCTCGATACCGTTTTCGGTCGGGTCGATGAAGCCATCGCGATGGCGAGCATGTACACCGCCAACCATCTTGGCGTGAAAGCCATCGCTGCCCTGACCGAATCCGGCGCGGCGGTGAAATGGATGTCGCGAATCAGCTCGGGCATCCCGATCTATGCCATGACTCGACAGGTCTCGACCCGACGCAAGGTGACCTTGTTTCGCGGGGTCTATCCGGTGCGGTTCGACGTTTCCAGCGCCAACATTCACGAGGTCAACAGGGAAGTCATCGAGGAACTGTTGCGCCACGGCACCGTGCAATCCGGCGACCTGGTGATCATCACCAAGGGCGACCGTTGCGGCGTCGAGGGGCAGACCAACATCATGAAAATCATGCGCGTCGGCGAGCATCATTTGCTGGCCGGCGACTGACAGGCCGCCATCCGGCGAGCTGTCCCCTTCACAAGTTTCACGTCAACGACAGAGGAGTATTGCAATGGCCCTCATTTCGCTTCGCCAAATGCTGGATCACGCGGCCGAATACCAGTACGGTGTTCCCGCCTTTAACGTCAACAATCTCGAGCAAATGCGCGCCATCATGGAGGCGGCCGACGAGACCGACTCCCCGGTCATCGTGCAAGCCTCGGCTGGTGCGCGTTCATATGCCGGCGCCCCTTTCCTGCGCCATCTGATCCTCGCCGCTATTGAGGAATGGCCGCACATACCCGTGTGTATGCACCAGGACCATGGGACCTCCATGCCTGTGTGTCAGCGCTCGATTCAACTCGGCTTCAGTTCCGTGATGATGGACGGCTCGTTGGGCGAGGACGGCAAAACCCCCGCCAGCTATGAGTACAATGTGGACGTGACCCGCAAAGTGGTCGAGCTGTCCCACGCCTGTGGTGTCTCGGTCGAGGGTGAGCTGGGTTGCCTGGGCTCGCTAGAAACCGGGCAGGCTGGTGAGGAAGACGGCATTGGCGCCGAGGGCACGCTGGATCACAGCCAGTTGCTGACCGACCCGGACGAAGCCGCGGATTTCGTCAGCAAGACCCATGTCGACGCCTTGGCCATCGCCATCGGCACCTCCCATGGCGCCTACAAGTTCACGCGTCCGCCGACCGGCGACATCCTCGCCATCGGTCGCATCAAAGAGATCAACGCGCGCATCCCGACCGTGCATCTGGTCATGCATGGCTCGTCCTCAGTCCCGCAGGAATGGCTGAAGATCATCGATCAGTTCGGCGGCGACATGGGCGAGACCTATGGTGTGCCGGTCGAGGAAATCGCCGAGGGCATCAAGCACGGTGTGCGCAAGGTCAATATCGACACCGATCTGCGCATGGCCTCCACCGGCGCCATCCGCAAGCACATGGCCGAAAACCGCAAGAACTTCGACCCGCGCAAATACTTCGCCGCTGCCACCGCCGCGATGAAGGATATCTGCAAGGCGCGCTACGAAGCCTTCGGCACGGCGGGCAATGCGAGCAAGATCACGGCGCAGTCACTCGAAGTCATGACCGCGCGCTATACTAAGGGTGAGCTTGATCCTAAGATCAACTAACAGGCACCTTAGAACAATCGCGTTGCACTGGATGCAACATGATAAGGGGCGTCCTTGGGAAGCTGGGGACGCCCTTTTTTGCCTCCCTATTCTCGGCAAAGTCGACACTTTCCGCTTGTGCACAGCCATAGCAAGGGGGCGGCGGTATTCCTGACTTGGCCGCAACCGGAGTGCGGAGTCAGGTATTTTGGCCCGCGTACGCGCGAGACGCATTTATAGGCCGCAGATCGTCACAGCCCGCAAGGAAGGGATTGGCTGGTCTCTGGTCGCGTTTTTTGTCCTGCTACCCTGGCTACTGGTCGCCGCTTCGCCCTGGCTCGGCCAAATTCTGTTACCGAAGCTGCCGCGCGTCGTGTCGCCGCTGGAGCGTCAGGCCGCGGCATCGCGCCAGCAGGTTTTGTTGGTGCGCCAGCAAAACCAAGCGCTCATGGCGCAGATCGCCCAGTTGGAGCTTGATGTGCGCATCGATCGCCGCGCAAGTGCGTTCGCGGCTGAGCAAATCGTTACCTTAAGACGCGAGCGCGAACAGCTGACTCAGGATGTCGCGGATTGGCAGCAGCTGCTCGGTGCCAACACCTTGCCTGATCTGATTCGCGAGCTGGAGATTGAACCGGAAGAGGGGCGACGCTTCGGTTATGCGCTTGAGCTTGCACCTGAGTATCAGAATACGCTCGCGGCCGGGGCAGAACTGGCGCTCTGGGTCAGCGGGCGTTGGCGCGAGCAGTTCGTCAAAGCTGCACTGGGCGATCTGGCGCGGGATCGCATCCGGGTGCCGATCGATCAGACAGCGGCGCTTGCTACCTCGCCTGCGTTTCAAGGAGCTTTTGTGTTACCGGAGGGTTTCAGCCCCGAGGCGCTGATCGTCGAGCTGCTTCCGGTCGCTGGTTTGGTGAGTGGCCCGCGACAGGAGGTTGCCTGGGATTCCGCCGCTGCTCGCTAGTGCGGTATTGATGGGCTCGCACGGCCTTCTCGTCGCTGATATTGATCCTGTCGAAGGAGAACCACCGATGTCCGCAACAGGTCTGGCAGTCCGCAAGCCGGGCGCGTTGATGAAGGAATTGCGCGTGCGCACTGCCACCTTGCATGCCGCCACCGAGGCCTTGCCCTTGATGCGCAACCTGATGGCGCCGGAGGTAGATGCGGCCACCTACCGCGCCTATCTGGGTGCCTTTGCGCGGCCCTATGGCCTGCTCGAGCCGCATCTGCATGCATGCTGCCGGTCATCAACCCTGAACCGTCTGGGCGTGCGTGCGCGCTGGCCAGCGCTTGAGCAGGATCTCGCCGCGCTCGGGATGGAATCGCCCTCGCCGCCGCCTGCGCACGCCAAGCAGTTGTCCGACCTGGTTGGAAACGAGGCCCAGGCTCTTGGCGGGCTTTATGTGCTGGAGGGAGCCTCGCTCGGCGGCCGGGTGATCTCCCAGCGGCTCAGTCGCAATCTGGGGGCAGAGGCGGACCGCTTGCCCTTCCATTTTCTCGGCACCCGCGAGGCGCCGTCACCAGCCGATGGCTGGCGTCGCTTTGGCGCGGCGCTCGAGGCCGAAGTCACCACGCAGCAACATGATACCGAGCAAGTGCTGGCCGCCGCCGTTGCCGTGTTTGATTTGGTGCATCGGTCTCTTGACGGTAATAGTTGACCTTATTGGCTGGAATATTGTACTTTTTCTCGTTCCCCGGCGAGTGCCGGGGCGGCTCGCCTCGCGCGGCCGCTGTCTCTCCCATTCATGCAATGGATTTCATGCAGTCGATTCGCGTGAATCGATGAGTTCAATCGTTCTTGTGCCGCCCGCGGCACCTCGGCCCAATGCGCTGCCTGCTGCCGCCATCTTCGCTGCACTGGGCACCGATGCACGGGGCTCGATCAGCAAGCGGGTGGTGCGGAGGTAGACCCGTGCAGCAAGCGCCCGCGCCTGGCTCAATATCCGAGCCGGCGGCATCTTCCGATCAGTCTCACCATTCATCCGAACGGCCGCTCTTGGAACTGAGCGGCGCGGAAATCGTCATCCAGTCGCTGATCGATCAGGGTGTCGAGACCGTCTTCGGGTATCCCGGCGGCGCGGTGTTGCACATCTACGACGCGCTCTTTCAGAAGAGCGAGCAGATTCGCCATATTTTGGTGCGCCACGAGCAGGGCGCCACCCATGCGGCGGATGGCTACTCGCGCGCGACCGGCAAGTGCGGGGTTGCCCTGGTGACATCCGGTCCGGGTGCGACCAATGCCGTGACTGGCATTGCCACCGCCTATATGGACTCCATCCCGATGGTGGTGCTGACCGGTCAGGTGCCAACGCCTGTCATCGGCAGCGATGCCTTCCAGGAAGTCGATACCGTCGGCATCACCCGCCCGTGCGTGAAGCATAATTTCCTGGTCAAACGCCTTGAGGACTTGGCCGAGACCATCGCCAAGGCCTTCCATATCGCAACATCCGGGCGTCCCGGCCCCGTGGTGGTGGACATCCCCAAGGACGTGACCGATCCTGGTATCAAGATTTCCTACCAGTTTCAGCCCGACCTCAAGCTGCGTTCCTACCAGCCGGCGCGCAAGGGGCATCTCGGGCAGATGCGCAAAGCGCTTGACCTCATGCTGGGCGCGAAGCGACCGGTGTTCTACACCGGTGGTGGCGTTATTTTGGGCGACGCGCACGAGTCCCTGACAGAGATGGTGCGCAAACTCGGCTTCCCCATCACCAGCACCCTGATGGGGCTGGGTGCCTATCCGATGAGCGATGGCCAGTTCATCGGCATGCTCGGCATGCATGGCACCTACGAGGCCAACATGGCCATGCACGAGACCGATTGCCTGATCGCCATCGGCGCGCGCTTCGATGACCGGGTGACGGGCAAGATCGAGCATTTCTGCCCGCATGCGACCATCATCCATATCGATGTCGACCCCTCCTCGATTTCCAAGAACGTGCGGGTGGACATTCCCATCGTCGGCCCGGTCGAGACGGTGCTGACCGACATGCTCGGCCTGCTGCGCGAGAAGGGTGAGCAACCGGACAAATCCGCCCTCGCGGCCTGGTGGGAGCAGATCGATGCCTGGCGCAAGCTCGACTGCATGTGCTATGACCGCAAAAGCGAGCTGATCAAGCCGCAGTTCGCGGTGGAGACGCTGCATAAGGTGACCGGGGGCGATCTTTATTTGGCCTCGGATGTTGGCCAGCACCAGATGTTCGCGGCCCAGTTCTATCCGTTCGAGAAACCAAGGCGCTGGATCAATTCCGGCGGGCTCGGCACCATGGGCTTCGGCCTGCCTGCTGCCATGGGCGTACAACTCGCCCACCCCGAGGCCCAGGTGGCCTGCATCTCGGGCGAGGCGAGCATCCTGATGTGCATTCAGGAGCTGGCGACCTGCAAGCAGTACGATCTGCCGATCAAAATCATACTGCTCAATAACGGCTACATGGGTATGGTGCGCCAGTGGCAGGAGTTCTTCTACGAGAGCCGTTATGCGCACAGCTATGTCGATGCGCTGCCGGACTTCGTTGCTCTGACCGAGAGCTTCGGCCATGTTGGGATGCGGGTGGACAAGCCCGGCGAGCTCGAAGCCGCTATGCAGGAGGCCTTTGCCATGCGTGACCGGCTGGTGTTCCTCGATGTGATCGTCGACCCGACCGAGAACGTCTACCCGATGATCGCAGCTGGCAAAGGGCAGCATGAGATGCACCTGCCGCCGACGATCTCCCAGCGTGAACTGGCCTAAGCCCCCTTTCTTTAAGCCCAGCCTTTAACGCTCTCCCTGGACAAAGTGATGAGACACATTCTTTCCATGCTGGTCGAAAACGAGTCGGGCGCCCTGTCGCGCATCGCGGGGCTGTTTTCCGCGCGCGGCTACAACATAGAGTCCCTGACCGTGGCGCCCACTGATGACCCCACCCTGTCGCGCATGACCCTGGTCACCTGCGGCAACGACGACATCGTCGAGCAGATCAAAAAGCAGCTCAACAAGCTGATCGACGTGGTCAAGCTCGCCGACCTGTCAGAAGGGCCGCACATCGAGCGCGAGATGATGCTGATCAAGCTGCGCGCCAAGGGCGCAGATCGCGAGGAACTCAAGCGCCTGACCGAAATCTTCCGCGCCAAGATCGTCGACGTGACTGAGTCCAGTTATGTGGTCGAGCTGACTGGTACCTCAAGCAAGCTTGATGCTTTCATCCAGGCCGTGCCGGATGGGCTGATCACCGAGGTGGTGCGCTCGGGGCCGAGCGGCATCGGGCGGGGCGAAAAAGCGCTGGCGCTCTGATACCCATGCGTTCCGCGTTTTCGCTAGCAAGTTCTTACCACTGACTGAATTTTACTGAAGGATTCTCCTGTTATGGCAATCAACGTTTACTACGACAAAGACGCCGACCTCTCGCTGATCCAGGGCAAAGAGGTCGCCATCATCGGCTATGGCTCCCAGGGGCATGCTCATGCCAATAACCTGAAGGAGTCGGGCGTCTCGGTCACCGTGGGTTTGCGTCCAGGCTCCTCCTCGGCGGCCAAGGCGAGCAATGCCGGGTTGCAGGTCAAGGACATCCCTGAGGCGGTCGCTGGTGCCGACGTGGTGATGATTCTTGCCCCCGATGAGCATCAGGCCAAGCTGTATCGCGACCAGATCGCGCCGAACATTAAGCAGGGGGCCGCGCTGGCCTTCGCGCACGGGTTCAACATCCATTTTGGTCAGATTGAGCCGCGTGCCGATCTCGATGTGATCATGATCGCGCCCAAGGGCCCTGGCCATCTGGTGCGCTCCACCTATACCCAGGGCGGCGGCGTGCCGAGCTTGATCGCGGTGCAGCAGGATGCCAGCGGTAAGGCGCGTGACATCGCCCTGGCCTACGCCTCAGCTAATGGTGGTGGCCGTGCCGGCATCATCGAGACCAACTTCCGCGAGGAATGCGAGACCGATCTGTTCGGCGAGCAGGTGGTCCTCTGTGGTGGCCTGACCGCACTCATCCAGAATGGCTTCGAGACCCTGGTCGAGGCCGGCTATGCGCCCGAGATGGCCTACTTCGAGTGTCTGCACGAGGTCAAGCTGATCGTCGACCTCATCTACGAGGGTGGCATTGCCAACATGCGCTACTCCATCTCCAATACCGCCGAGTATGGCGATCTGACCCGTGGCCCGCGCATCGTCACTGACGAGACCAAGGCCGAGATGAAGCGTGTTCTCGGCGAAATCCAGAACGGTTCCTTCGCACGCGAGTTCATCCTTGAGAACCAGGCCGGTGCGCCGCGCATGAAGGCCATGCGGCGCCTGAGCCAGGAGCATCAGATCGAGGAAGTCGGCGCCCGCCTGCGCGAGATGATGCCCTGGATTCGCGAGAAGCAACTGGTCGACAAATCCAAGAACTGAGCTTCGCGGCAGCAGACAGCCTGGATAGGCAGTCCGGTTCGCAACAAAGCCAGGCTGCTTCCCGGCTTTGTTGCCACAAGAGCGCCGAGCGATTTCGGCTTGTCTAATGCTGAAGACTCATTCGCGGTCGCTCAGATTGGCCTGGGGTCATTGGAAGGGTTGATTGGGCTGATGGTTGAGCTAATCCGGTAGCTAGGGATGACTGCCTGGGAGCAGGATGAGCCGGTGGAACGATCAGGCTTGGAATAGCGCGCTTTTCCCAAGTCCCTCGGTTGCTCTGCCCTGATTGAAATAATCCGCGAGAAACTCATCGAGGCTGCGTTGATCCTCGGCTTCGATGCGTTTTTGCTTCGCGATTGACTCGGCGCTCAAGGCTTCCAACTCCCGCTGTGCCGCCTCTGGCAGTTGTTGTTCTTGAAATGCCTGCCGGTGAACTTCGGTGAGGCGGCGTGCAAAGGTCGCGAAGCCCTCGCCTTGTGCGCGCATCTCCGCGAGCATGCGCGCCGAAGGCGTGCTGTTTGGCTCGCGGATTTTCTCCTGTTGCGCTTGCACGCTGGCCTGATGTGGGCCAGTCGGGCCGCCATCGAGCAGGGCAGCGACTTCCCCCATCTGGCTCAGCACCTCGCCTGCCCAGGTGCGGAGGTGTATCGCTTGCGTCTCGCGCTCAAGTGCCAACTCGGGCTCGCGCCCGCGGTGGGCGGTTGTGACCTCGTTACTGTCGATCGCACGGCGCTCGCGTGCATTGATGCGCGGACTGGCGCACAGCAGGCTGTGCAGCATGAAGGTGGCGAGAAAGTGCAGCTGTTCCTCGTCGATGCCGAGCGGGTGAAAGGCGTTGACATCCACTGAGCGCAGCTCGACATAACGGATGCCTCGGCGTCTGAGGGCCAGCGTCGGGCGTTCCATGCCTTCTGTGAGCTGTTTGGGGCGCACCGTGCTGTAGTATTCGTTCTCGATCTGCAGCACATGATCGTTGAGCTGCTCATAGCGGCCAGCGACCTTCACGCCGAGGTTCTCGTACTGAGGACAGGGGGTCTCGATGGCCCAGGTCAGACTGCGGACGTAGGCATCCAGGCTGTCGTAGCTCGCCTTCATGCCGGTGCCTTCTTCCTGCCGGTTTTGATACCCAATGTCACCCATGCGCAGCGAGGTGCCGAATGGGTGGTAATAGGTATGGTCGTCGAAGGACGCGAGCGCTCCCGGCTCGCCCTGCACGAAGCTCTTACACACCGCCGGTGAGGCGCCGAACAAATAGGGCACCAGCCAGCCGAGGCGTTGCAAATTGCGCACCATTCCCATGTAGAGCGCGTCGCGGAAGGCGTGGGTGTCGGCCGGAAGATGCTTCTCGCGGCCGAAGGCGTCCTGCAGCAGCGGCCACAGGTTTTCGCGCAGCGAGAAGTTAAAATGCACGCCGGCGATCACCTGCATGACCCGCCCATAGCGGTTGCCGAGCCCGCGCCGGTAGATGGTCTTCATCTGCCCGGCGTTGGAGTCGCCATAGTAGGCAAGCGGGATGGCTGCGCTGCCACCGATCACACAGGGCATGCTGGTGGCCCACAGACGCTCATCGCCGATGTGGCGGTAGACGAACAGGTGCAGATTGTTCAGGAACTCAAGCGCCGCGGCTGGCGTGGCCACCGCAGGTGTGACCAGCTCGATCAGTGCCTCGGAGAAGTCCGTGGTGATGTAGGGATGGGTCAGGGCCGAGCCCAAGGCCTTGGGGTGCGCACTGGTGGCTACCTTACCCTGCGGCGTGACACGCAGGGCTTCTTTTTCCAGTCCAATCAGATAAGGGTCACGCAGCAGGTCGGCGGGCAGGCGAGCGAGCGCGGCAAGCCGCTGCTCAAAGAGCGGATCGGGGGACATCAACTACTGCGGTCTCCGGTGGGCTAGTCGCGCATGGCCGCGCGCGGACGTTGCGATCCGCCCTGTTGTTTGATCAGGTCGGCAAGGATGCGCGCGGCTTCATCGACCTGAATCGCGTCGATAACGTCCTGTTGTTTTTCGAGAGCTTCTTCATCGATGGGGTCGGCATCCTCGTCGACGGGCTCGACACCGCGGGTGCGCAGGAAGTCATTGCGCTCTTCCTTCAGTGCCTTGTTGCGACGTTCGGACTCCTGACGGCGCTCATCCTCGCGCAGGGAAACCACGTCCCGCTCCTCGATTTCGGTCAGCATGCGGCCTTGATGGGTCAGCATGAGAAATCCCGGGTCTTTGGTGGTGCGCTCGACCGAGCGGGATTTAAGCCAATCGAGATTTACTCCGTTGAACGTTTGGTAGTTGGCTGGGCGGATGCTGCCCCAGGGCAGTGCGTTGTCGAGCGAGCGCTCACCATGGTCATCGCTGTCGTTGCCAAGGTGGAACGGTATGTCGGGCTCCACCCCCTTGAGCTGGGTGCTGCCGCCACTGATGCGGAAAAACTCCGCCATGGTCAGACGCAGCCGACCGAGGTCGATGTCGTTGCCCGGCACATAGCGGTTCAGGTCGATGAGGGTTTGCACCGTGCCCTTGCCGAAGGTGGGCTCGCCGATCACGATGCCGCGGCCGTAGTCCTGGATGGCACCGGCGAAAATTTCCGACGCCGAGGCGCTGTTGCGGTCAACGATGACCGCCAGCGGACCCGAATAGACTAACTCGGGGTCAGGGTCGGTCTCGACCTCGATCTTGCCGAAGGAGTCTTTGACCTGCACCACCGGGCCTTCTTTGATGAAGAGGCCGGTTAGCGAGGTTGCCTCGGTCAGCGAGCCACCGCCATTGCCACGCAGGTCGATGACGATGCCGTCGACCTCTTGCCCCTTGAGCTCGGCGACCAGCTTGCGCACATCGCGCGTGGTGCTGCGGAAATCGCGGTTGCCTTCGGATTCGGCGCGGAAGTCGCGGTAGAACGCCGGTAGTTCGATCACGCCGATGCGCAGGTTGGGGGCATTCTCGAGGGCGTCGATGACATAGGACTTGGCGGCTTGGTCCTCAAGCTTGATTTCGTTGCGCACCAGGGAGACTTCGCGCATGCGCCCGCCGCCAGAAATCTCGGCTTTGGGCATTAACTGGAGGCGCACCACCGAACCCTTGGGGCCGCGAATCTTGTCGACCACGTCCTGCAGTCGCCAGCCGATAACGTCGTCAAATTCGCCATCGACGCCTTGGGCGACACCGACGATCTTGTCGCCTGTCTGCACCATGCCGGACTGCCGTGCCGGGCCGCCGGGAATGGTGCGCTGGATGACGGTGTATTCGTTATCCGCGCGCAGCACGGCGCCGATGCCCTCGAGCGAGAGGCGCATGCTGATGTCGAAGTTCTCCGAGGTGCTCGGCGACATGTAAGCGGTGTGGGGCTCCAGACTCTGGGTGTAGGCATTGACAAAGGTCTGGAACACATCGTCTGCATCGAACTGATGAATCCGCCGGCGGATCCCCTCGTAGCGATTGCGCAGCTGTTTGCGGATTTCAGCATCGTCCTTGTCGGCGAGCTTGAGTGTCAGGTAGTCGTTCTTGACCCGCTTACGCCAGATGTCGTCAAGCTCTGCCTCGGACTTTGGCCAAGGTGAGTCGGCACGGTCGAACTGATACTCGTCGGGCTGGCTGAAATCGAAGTCCTGCGCGAGCAGACCGAGGGCGAACTCGACGCGGTCGTCGACGCGCATGCGATAGACGCGAAAGATATCGAAGGCGACATCGACGCGCCCCTGCGCCAGGTCGTCGTCGAGCTTGCCGGTGCTGGCGAGAAAGCGCTTGATGTCGCGGTCGAGGAAGAAGGAGCGGTTCGGGTCGAGCCCCTCAAAATAGTGCTCGAGCGTGGCCGTGGCAAAAGCCGGGTTGAGCTGGAAGTCGCGGTAATGAAAGCGCTCGAGCACCTTATTGATCACGACGGCGGTTTTGGCCTGCCGTTCGGTCGGGAACAGGGTCGAGAGACTAACGTCGACAGGTCGCGCGGCTGCCTGAAAGGCGGCTGCCAGCAAGGTGGCTGCGAGCGCAAGGTTTAGCGACAGCTTCAGGCCCTGTCGCAAGCCCTTTTGCGGGTGAGGCAGCCAGGCGAGCATGCGACGCAGTGCTCGCCGGCGAACCTCAGGCAGATGCACCGCTGGTCGTTGAGTCGCTGAGAGGCGCGCGAAGGTGTTCATGGGGCGGGCTCGTCGTGTCATGGGCGAAGACTGGATGCCTGGAAATTGAAAATGCGGGCTCATCTGCCTGATTCAACGCTAACTTTCAGAGACTAACGGCAAGCGTGAGGCAGTTCAATGGCGACACAGTAAATCAGGCGAACCCCGATGCCGCCGTCCTACTCGCTAGAAAGCGGATGGCATCGCGATTGGTCCAGGAGGTCGCCAGCTCCAGCGCTTTGGTCAGGTCGAGCCACCGGTAACGGCTGTGCTCGAGCGCGTTCAGGCGGATCAGTCGGCGTCCCGGCAGCGCGCAAGCGAACCAGTATTCGCGGTTGAAACAATGCCCGTCGCGGTAGCGCGAGCGCCATGCGCGAATGATCGGAAACAGGCGCGACTGGCGCAGGTCCATCAGCTGGGCGCCGCCGAGCAGGCCGGTCTCCTCGCGCAACTCGCGCATCGCCGCCTGGCGTGGGCTTTCGCCCGGGTGCAGGCTGCCGGTGACGGACTGCCAGAAATCAGCCGGGCGAGTGCGCTGCATCAGCAGAAACTCCCCGGCGCGCGTGAAGACCACCACGAGCACCGAGGCCGGTCGCTTAAACTTTGGTTTTTTACCTTGGTGCGCCACTCGACTGGTCTCTCTGTTACCAAGCTTTGCCAGCGCAGCGCCGCCAAAGTTCCATGATAAGTCTCATGACGCCGCGCGCAGGCGCAGCGCTAGCTCCTTAAGCTGCGCCTGATCGACCGCAGCCGGCGCACCGGTCAGCGGGCAGGCTGCGGCCTGGGTTTTCGGGAAGGCCATTACGTCGCGAATCGAGGGGCTTGCGGTCATCAGCATCACCAGCCGGTCCAGCCCGAAGGCGATGCCGCCATGCGGCGGGCAGCCGAATTTGAGCGCCGTGAGCAGGAAGCCGAAGCGATCATTGGCGTCCTCCTCGCTGATTTGCAGCAGCTCAAAAATCCGCCGTTGCACCTCCTCGCGATGGATACGGATGGAGCCGCCGCCAAGCTCGGTGCCGTTGAGCACCAGATCGTACGCGCGCGACTTACAAGCCCCGGGGTCGCTCGCGAGCAGCTCGAGCTGATCCTCGCCGGGCGCCGTGAAGGGGTGGTGCAGCGCCTGCCAGCGGTCGGTTTTTTCATCCCGCTCGAACATCGGGAAGTCGACCACCCAGACCGGACGCCAGGCATCCTCGGCCAGGCCGCGCTCGTGGCCGAGCTTGACGCGCAGCGCGCCGAGAGCTTCGTTGACCACGCGCGTCTTGTCGGCACCGAAGAAGATCAGGTCGCCATCGACCGCGCCGGTGCGCTCCATCACGCCATCGACTGCCGCGTCGCGCAGGTTCTTGAGGATCGGCGACTGCAAGCCCTCGCGGCCCTTGGTTGCCCAGTCATTCACCTTGATATAGGCCAAACCTCGGGCACCAAAGATGCCAACATACTTGGTGTACTCGTCGATCTCCTTGCGCGAGAGCTTGGCGCCCTCCGGCACCCGCAGCGCCGCGACCCGGCCCTTGGGGTCGTTCGCCGGGCCGGCAAAGACCTTGAAGTCGACGTCCTGCATCAGGTCCTTCACGTCAACCAGCTCAAGCGGTACGCGCAGATCGGGCCGATCAGAGCCATAGCGCTGCATGGCCTCGTCATAGGTCAGGCGCGGGAAGGGATCGGGCAGTTCAACAGCGAGCACCTCGCGGAACAGTTCGCGAATCATGCGCTCCATCAGGGCGGTCAGCTCGGCCTCGTCGATGAAGGACGCCTCGATATCGAGCTGAGTGAATTCCGGCTGACGATCAGCGCGCAGGTCTTCATCGCGGAAGCAACGCGCAATCTGATAGTAGCGATCCATGCCCGACATCATCAGCAACTGCTTGAACAGTTGGGGCGACTGCGGCAGGGCATAGAACTCGCCCGGATGCACCCGGCTCGGCACCAGGTAATCGCGCGCGCCCTCGGGCGTGGACTTGGTGAGGATGGGCGTTTCGATGTCCAGAAAGCCCTGGTCATCCAGAAATCGCCGCAGGGTGCTGGTGACCTGAGCGCGGGTGCGCAGCCGCTGCTGCATCTCCGGGCGGCGCAGATCGAGATAGCGATAGCGCAGGCGCAACTCCTCGTTGACGTCCGCGTGGTATTCATCAAGCTGAATCGGCGGGGTTTCCGATGCGTTCAGTACCTCAAGCCCGGTGGCCAGGACTTCAATCTCTCCGGTTGGCATCTCGGGGTTGACAGTGCCCTCGGGCCGATGCCGCACCCGCCCCTCGACCCGCAGCACATACTCGCTGCGAATCCGCTCGGCCTGGGTGAATATCTCGGCGCGATCCGGATCGAAGACCACCTGGACCAAGCCGCTGCGATCACGCAGATCGACGAAAATCACCCCGCCATGATCGCGCCGGCGATGCACCCAGCCGCAAAGCTCGATGGTCTGATCGATAAATCCAGTGTTAATGGTGCCGCAATAATGGCTGCGCATGGCGTTCGAGTCCTCGAGTCCCTGTTCCCGGTCGCAAATGAGATCATCTCCCGCCAAAAAAGTTACGCCTTAAAGCGGCGAGTTAGGCTGCTTCGAGCGGCATTGACGAGGCGTTCAGGAAAACCGGCTAGCTTAGCCGGTGGCGGCGCATCCGACAAGAAGTAGAGCAGCCCATTTGAGTGAAAAGGCTGCGGAGAAATGCACTGGCGGAAGCTGGTAGCGCAGAAATTACCGGGCAGAAGTATCTGGCAGAATGATCTGGCAGAAGTCTCCGATAGCATCGCCCGTGGTTTTCGATTTTGTTGGATTACTGCACTTCGGCCCGACATCCGCTGTATCATAGTGCATTCACCTCAGAGTCGCGCCCAAAACAATGAACTCAAAGTCCCTGCAAGCGAAAGTCACCGCGGCGCTGAGCCTGTTTATCGTGCTTGCCACCCTGGGGGTGGTGATCGTGGTCTCCGTCACCCAGAGCGATGCCATTCACGCGCGGGCGGATCAGGAGGTCAGGACCAACCTCAATCGGGTGCGGGGACTCTTGTCCGTGACTGACGCGCTCATGAGCGAGCGCGTTGCCTCCTCCATGGCGCTGCTCAAAGAGCGTGGCGCCGAGCTTGGCACCCCGTCGATCGGCGACCCGGTGCGGGTGAAGGATCGCACCCTCGGCGATCTCCTGCTTGGCGAGGAGCCGCAGGCCAACCGCTTCGAGCTTGTCGACGGGGTCACCAAGCTGATGGGTGGCACCGCGACGCTGTTCGTGCGCCAGGGCAGGGACTTTGTGCGCATTTCGACCAACGTCAAGAAAGACGGTCAGCGCGCCATCGGCACCATCTTGGCGCCAGACGGAAAAGTGATCGAAATGATTCGCGAGGACCGTTCCTTCGCCGGTCAGGTCGACATTCTCGGTACCCCCTATGTCACCAGTTATGAGCCCATGTTTAACGCCAGTCGGGAGCTGGTGGGCATCTGGTACGTCGGCTACAAGGCCGATCTGGGGGAGCTGGAGCAGACGATCCGCGAGAGCCACATTCTCGAGCAGGGGTTTCTGGCTCTGGTCGATGATCAGGGGCGGGTGCGCTTCCATTCCCACGAGCAGGATGATATTGCCCAGGCTGTGGTGGCGGGCAAGCGCGACGATTGGGTGGTCGAACGCGTCGATTACCCCGGTTGGGGATATCAGGTTGTTGCGGCCTACCAGGAATCCGAGATTCGTGACCGCGTCCTTGGTACCGTCGGCATCATCGTCATCAGCGGTGTGATCCTCGGCGCATTCGCCATTCTTGGCATCGGTCTGCTCGTCAAGACCCTGGTGATCGTCCCGGTGCGGGACGCGATGGCGGTGGCCCAACGCATCAGTGACGGCCACTTGGATACGCCAATCAAGACCTCCCGCAACGATGAAATCGGTCGTTTGCTGAGTTCCCTGGATCGGATGCAAACGGTGCTGCGCGGATTCATTGATCAGATCTGCGACACCGCGCGCGAGCTCAGTTCGTCATCCGATGAGCTGAGAACGGTCACCGATGAAACCGTGCGCGGGGTCGGCGATCAGCACGCCCAGACCGATCAGGTTGCCACGGCGATGAATGAGATGGCTGCCACGGTCGCGGAGGTCGCGCGTAACGCTGCTGCGGCGGCCGAAGCCACCGGTAGTGCCGACCGCGAAGCACGCGAAGGGCATCGGGTGGTTCAAGGCACCATGAGCGCGATTGAATCCCTGGCGCAAGAAGTCGAGCGTGCCGCTCAGACAATCCAGAAGCTCGAACAAGACAGCGAGAAAATCGGTACCGTCCTCGATGTGATCCGTGGCATTGCCGAGCAAACCAATCTCCTCGCGCTCAATGCGGCCATTGAGGCAGCGCGCGCCGGTGAACAGGGGCGTGGCTTCGCGGTGGTGGCCGATGAGGTGCGGACACTGGCCACCCGCACCCAGAGCTCGACCCAGGAAATTTCCGGGATTATCGACGCGCTCCAGGTAGGTTCGCGCGAATCCGTGGCGACCATGAGCGAAAATTGCGATCGCGCTCGGCGGACTGTGGAGCAGGCGGAGTTGGCGTCCAGATCGCTCACCACCATCACGGATGCGGTGGCGCAGATGAACGACATGAACAACCAGATTGCCGCCGCCGCCGAAGAGCAGACCGCTGTGGCCGAGGAGGTGAACCGCAACGTCACCGCGATTCGCGACATTGCCGAGAGCACCAGCGATGGCGCGCAAAAGAGCGCGAGCGCTTCGGCACGCTTGGCAGAGCTGTCAGATGATCTGCGCGAGATTCTGAGCCAGTATCAGAAATGACGTGATCAGCGCGATGGCGGTTCCGGCCCAAAAGGGAAACGCATTTGCGATGGGAAGATTCTGAGTTCGGTGATTTTGGCTGGTGTCGCGGATTAGCGATTTTTGCGATCGAGCTGCCTGAGCTCATAGAGCAGGTCAATCGCTTGGCGCGGGCTTAGGTCATCGGGGTCGATGGCGCGCAGGCGCTCGAGCGCTGGGCTGGGTGGCTCGGCGGGGAATAGTGACAGCTGGGCCATGTGGGGCCTGTCCTGGTCCCTGTTCGGATCGCGGCTCAGATCGCGGCCCCGATCCCGCTTCTGATCAGGCCCCTGGTCCCGCTCCCCATCGCCTTCTCTCCGCGGAGGCAGGTTCTGGCTGGCCGCCTGACGCTGGCTCTGATCCTCGAGCTGGCGCAGCCGCTCGCGGGCGCGGGCAATCACCTCCGCCGGCACCCCGGCCAGCGCGGCCACCTGCAAGCCGTAACTCTGGTTGGCCGGTCCCTCGCGCACGCTGTGCATAAAGACGATCTTCTCGCCATGCTCAATGGCCTCGAGATGCAGATTGGCGATGCCAGGGTGCTCCTCGGGCAGGCTGGTCAGCTCAAAGTAATGCGTCGCGAACAGCGTCAGGGCGTGCAGGCGAGTGGCCAGCTCCACCGCGCAGGCCCAGGCCAGCGATAGCCCGTCGAAGGTGCTGGTGCCGCGGCCAATCTCGTCCATCAGCACCAGGCTGTTCGCGCTGGCGTTGTGCAGAATGTTGGCCGTCTCCTCCATCTCCACCATAAAGGTCGAACGCCCGCCGGCGAGATCATCGGCGGCTCCGATGCGCGAGAAGATGCGATCAATCGGGCCGATTTGTGCGCTGCGCGCCGGCACGAAGCTGCCGGCATGGGCCATCAGCACGATGAGCGCGGTTTGGCGCATGAAGGTCGATTTGCCGCCCATGTTCGGGCCGGTGATGATCAGCATGCGTCGCTCGGGGTCGAGCCGCACGCTGTTGGCGACAAAGGGCGCGTCGCTCAGTTGCTCGACCACCGGATGGCGGCCGTCTTCGATCGCAATGCCGATGTCGTCGCTCAATTCCGGGCGCGTCCAGCCAAGCCGCTCGGCGCGCTCGGCCAGATTGGCCAGCACATCGAGGCTGGCGATGGCGGCGGCCGTGGTTTGCAGGGCCGCCAGATGCGCGATCAGCTGGGCGAGCAGCTCGTCGTAGAGCATTTTCTCCCGTGCCAGGGCACGTTCGCGGGCGCTCAGCGCCTGGTCCTCGAAGCGCTTGAGTTCGGGCGTGATGTAGCGCTCGACGCCTTTGAGCGTCTGGCGGCGCTGGTAGTCGTCCGGGACCTTGTCGGAATGGGTGCGACCGATCTCGATGTAATAACCATGCACCCGGTTGTAGCTGACCTTGAGCGCCGGGATGCCGGTGCGCTCGCGCTCGCGCGCCTCCAACTCCAGCAAGAACTGATCGCCATGCTCGGCGAGGTTGCGCAGTTCATCCAGCTCGGCATCGTAGCCGGGTGCTAGCACGCCACCGTCGCGGATCAGCATCGGCGGCTGTTCGATCAGCGCGCGCTGGAGCAGGTCGCGGACCTCGGGGTGCTCGCCCAGGTCTTGATTCAGGCTTGTCAGCAGCGGGCTGTCGAGCTCTGCCAGCGACTGATGCAGCTCAGGCAGCAGGCCGAGTGCATCGCGCAGCGTGGCGAGGTCGCGCGGGCGGGCGGAGCCTAGTGCAACCCGGGCGAGAATGCGCTCCAGGTCGCCGATGGCCGACAGCGTCTCGCGCAGCGGCTCACCGCGGGCGGTCTCAATGAGTGTGGCGATGGCGTCATGGCGCAGGCGAACCTCATGCACATCGCGCAGTGGGCGATTCAGCCAGCGGCGCAGCAGGCGCGCCCCCATCGCGGTGCGGGTGTTGTCCATCACTGCCGCGAGGGTGTGCCCCTCCTGACCGGAAAGGGTCTGGGTCAGCTCCAGATTGCGCCGGGTCGCGGCATCCAGAATCACCGCCTGATCGCGCTGCTCCACTGTGAGCCCGCGCAGATGGGGCAGGGTAGCGCGCTGGGTGTCTTTCACATACTGCAGCAGGCAGCCGGCGGCGCCGACGGCCAGGCGCAGCCCAGTATTCGATCCGGAGTCGGTCGCTGCGCCGGAGCCAACATCGGTGCCGCCGCAGCCAAAGCCCGACAGATCCCGGGTGCCGAACTGCTCGCACAGCATGCGCTCGGCGCTATCGGCATCGAAATGCCAGGCCGGGCGTCGGGCCAAGCCGCTGCCGAGCGCCAGGCGTTTGTCCAGCAAGCTGTCCTCATCCAGCAGCAGCTCCGCCGGTTGCAGTCGCTCGAGCTCAGCGCTCAGCGCTTCAAGACCGCTCAGTTCCAGCAGGGTGAAGCGTCCGCTGGCCAGCTCCAGGCTGGCGAGCCCAAAGGCAAGAGCGCGGCTGTCCGACTCACCCTGGGTGGGTGCCGGCAGGGACTGCTCGGCGACGGCGCACAGCAGATTCTCTCGCCGCTGATCAAGTAATGCCTCGTCGGTAAGCGTCCCCGGCGTGACAATGCGCACCACCTCGCGATCAACCGGACCCTTACTCTTGGCCGGATCGCCCGTCTGCTCGCAAATGGCAACCGACACACCCTGACGCACCAGGCGCGCCAGATAGCTCTCGGCTGCGTGATAAGGGATGCCTGCCATTGGAATCGGCTTCCCCGCCGACTGCCCGCGCTTGGTCAGGGTAATGTCGAGCAACCGCGCCGCGCGCTCCGCATCCTCGAAAAACAACTCGTAGAAATCCCCCATACGATAAAACAGCAGCATGTCCGGATGCTCGGCCTTGATCCGGAGGTACTGCTGCATCATTGGGGTGTGTTTTTCAGGCACTTGCTGCACGCTGTCTGATGCGGTGGTTACCGTGAAACTCTTGGATTGATTATCCCGGGTGGCGGGGATCATGAGCGTTGGGGAGTCTACGCTACCCCAGCAGCGTCTGAAAGTGAGGGGCTACTCATTACGCGGGTCGCTGTCCCGGCTGACAGCGCAGCAAGGATCAGACATTGGGATACACTGTCGTGCTCAAGCGCCCGATGACAACTCCGTTCAAACTGATCGCTCGGCCTATCCTCTGACCATGCCCCACCATCACGATCTCTCCGTGCGAGCCGGTTTGCTCAAAGCCTATGCGGCTTTGGCACAGACCTATGATGCCAATCGCGGTCTGTTCGACATGAGCGAGGTGCTGGAGGACAGCTTCACCCGTCTGCCGCCGACGCCGGGTACCCTGATCGACCTTGGCTGCGGAGCTGGAGAACCGGTTCCGGCGGCCTTTCTGGAGCGCGGTTGGCAGGTGATCGGCGTCGACTTCTGCCCTGAAATGCTCGCCCTGGCTGCGCGCCACGTGCCGCAGATGCAGCGGGTGGAAGCCGACATGCGGAAGGTCGACTTCCCGGCCGAGAGCGCCGATGCGGTCACCGCCATCTATAGTCTGTTCCATCTGCCAGCGAGCGAGCATCCTGACTTGTTCGCGCGCGTGCGCCGCTGGTTGCGGCCCGGCGGGCGGTTTCTCTTCACCTACGCCAGCCGCGACTATACCGGGCAGGATGAGTTTGACGGCTACAAGACCTTCATGGGGCAGCGGCTGTATTACAGCCATCGCGATCCAGCGGGCTTGGCGCAGCAGGTGTGCGACGCCGGTCTGGAACTGGAATCGGTAACCCCGCGCGACATCGGTGGTGAACGGTTTCTATGGGTGTCGGCCAAGCGCTGAGCGCTCGCCCAAGAGACGACGCTTGTCGATGCTTTATCTGCTGCGCTGAGCCGCCCCAGCGAGGCGAGAATATGAACAATCGCCGCCGGTGTGCTAGGTGGCAAATGCGGGCTTGGGTCACTATCGTTGTATCATTGCGGGTGCTGCACAGTGAGAGCCATGAACGGTCCTGCGCTTAGCATTGGAGAAGAGATCATGAATCCGCGGGCTCATCCGTGAGTCGCTGTAATCAGCCAATCCGGCGGCGTCGGATCGACTTTGTGACCCGCGCGGTGGCGGTGATGCTCATGCTCGCGGAGCTTTCCGTCGCCAAGGCCTCGGATGCCGATCTGAGGGGCGAATTTAGCCTCGGCTACGACAGCAATCCTGCGCAGCGTCGCGATGGACCGTCACTGGGCTTTGCGCAACTCGCGCTCGGGTTGCGGCAACCTTTGCCGCAGGGGCTGAGTGTTGATGGCGATCTGTGGCTGCGTGATTACGCCGGCAACAACGATAGTGGCCGTCTCGACCTGACCATCGCCTGGTCGCAGGCGCTTGGCAAGACGCAGTTTGACCTCTGGGGCACCGGCGGATGGTATCGCGACCAACTGGTTCCCGCTGACGAGCGCAATGAAACCGCCCTGGGCGCCGGGCTGACACGCGCCCTCTCGGCACGCTTCGATCTTGCCCTGCTGACTGAGCGGCGCTGGTTGGACTATCGCAATCGAGAGCTGCCCTGGGCCGGACGGCCAGGCGGCATGGGCGCAGGGGACTCTGGTATAGGCGGCGCTGGTTTAGGCGGCTTGGGGACAAGCGGCTTAAGATCCAGTTCCTGCTCGGTTAACCAGGGCTTGAATGCGGATCATGGCTACGGCGGTCAGGGCGGATGCGGCGGTGGTAACAGCGGTGGCCCTGGCGGTGGCCCTGGCGGTGGCGGCGGCGCTGGCAGCGGTGGGAGGCCGTCGGATCTCACACCCCAGCGCCGCGCCGACCGGCTGGACTCCTTGGCACTCGAGACCACCTGGCTGGCGAGTCCGCGCCTCCATCTGACGCTCGGCCTGGATCGGGCCTGGCGGCACAGCACCATTGCGCTCGACGCCTATGATCAACAGGGCGTGCGACTTATTCTGGGGTTCGACCCGAACGCCGTCATCAGCCTGAGCGCCGAAGCGGGGTGGTCTCGCCTGGATTATCAGCAAGCACCGCAGCAGATTGAGCGCGTCGATCATCAGCGCGGGCTTGGTGTTGATCTGCGCTACTGGCTCGGCCAGGGAGCTTGGTTCTGTGGCTTGGATCTCCTCGACAGCCGCTCCACCGTGGCTGTAGAGGCCTTTACCCAATGGGTCGGGACCTGTGGCTACCAGCACGCCTTTTAATGCGCCTTTTGGCCGGCGCTACCATGACCGCCAAGGGTCGTTTAGAGCGTTGCGGTGGCCAGCGCTGGCTGTCCTGTTTTGCGCGCTCATGGCTCCGGCGCTGGCCAGGGCCGCGCCGGGGCCGCAACTTGGCACCCTGGTCAAAATCGAGCAGGACGTGCTGATCGTCGAGCTGGATGACGCCCCAGATGGCGAGTCCACGCGCATTCCCATCACCGGGCGCGCGCGCGACATCGCCTGGCAGCCGGGCATGTCCGTGCGGGTCTGGCTTGGGGCGGCGGATGCAGGCGCAGGCGCGGACGCGACACGGGTGACACCCATTGGCGCGAGCGGCGCTGGGGTTGATCGCACCGGCGTGCGCCGGCGCTTGAGTCGCGGCAGCGCGGGCGGACACGGTGGGCTCGGCGCTGGCTCACGGGGCGGTGGTGGTGGACGTGGCGGACGCTGAAGCCCCGCGCCAATCCGGGCAAATGCCGCAGCAAAGGCGCCAACAAAGGTTTGGCCCGCTGTGGCTCTGGTGGCGCGACCTCATTCGCCAGCGTGACGGAGCCGGACGACAACAACGGCCGCCGCGACGGTCATCCTTGCGACGTCCCCCTCCATGGCTCGGCAACCTGCTGGTGTTTGGGTTGCTCATTGCTTTGACAGTGGCCGCATTCTTTCTGCAAACCCGCGCGGCCGAGCGGCGTTTTATCGCCGATGCCGCCGAGCACAGCCGGCTGCTCGCCGACGCGGTGCGCCTGTATGCACGCGGCGCCGTGCTGGCGGGTGAGGCGAGCGATACCATCCTGACAGCCTTTCTCGGTAACAGTGCGCGATTTGTGCTCTATCTTGATGATATCGAACCCTTTACCGCCGATGAGCTGACCGCCTTTGCCGCCGAATCTGGGCTGGCACTGATCCGCATCCTGCGCAGCGCCAGTCCGGCGGACGGCGGTGTCCCCCCAGCCCCCTCGGGCGACTGGGTGCAGGGGCCGCCTGACCGGGCCGGGGATCGCCCGCTGCCCTGTGAGCCACTCGAACAACTGCGGCGATGGCCAGGAGAAGCTGGATTTGTGTTCAGTGTGCCGCGCGACGGGCGCCCCGGCTGCGTCATGGTCGCGTTGGAAAGTGCGGCGGTCGAGGCTTTGCGCCAGGCAGTCAGCGTGCAACAGGCGCTTCAGAGCGTCGGCCAGCTGCCGGGAGTGCTTGGCGTGCGCCTGGACGGCCAGCCACGCCTGGACTCCGGGTCAAGGACCGATCTGGCGGCGCACATCCGCTTGATCAAAACGGCGGCTGGCACCACCCTGGCCGAGGCGCACGCGCCCATCGCCGGCGCAGAGCTGGTGCTGCGACTCGACGGTCAGGCACTCAGCCAGCGGCGCGAGGAATTATGGTTGTCCTTCGGCGTCTTTTTGCTGGTGCTCTTAGGGGCCGGTGCGCTCGGCACCTGGCTGCTGGTGCGGGTGCAGCGCGCGCATGAGGCTGAATTGCGCGACTACGAGCGGCGTCTGTCCGCGCAGCGCGAGGAGGCCAGCCTGGGGCGCGCTGCCGCGACTATCGCGCACGAGATTCGCAATCCGCTCAACGCCATCGGCCTCGGCCTGCAGCGCCTGAAGCTGGAGGCGAAGGGACTGGGCGCGGCGCAGCAGGCATTGATCGGGCGCGTGATGCAGGCGCTGGAGCGCACCAATGGCACGGTCAGCGCCTTGCTGGCCTATGCCCGCCCTGGTCAGCGCGAGCGCCAGCCGCTCGATCTGGTCGCGCTGGTAACGGACGCCCTGGCCTGGCACCGCGAGTTGCTGGACGAGCGCGACGCGGACATCACCGCGACACTGCCGGCGAACGCCTGGACGCGGGGAGATAGCGAGCAGCTCAGGCGCGCGCTGGACAATCTGTTTGGCAATGCGCGCGAGGCGCTGCCGGTCGGTGGTCGGCTGGAGATCGCCCTGGCATGGGAGGAGAACGAGCCGGCCGGCAGTGGTTGGCGGCTCAGTGTGACCAACGATGGCTTGCAGTCAACCGATCAGCCGCTCGAACAGCTGCTCGAGCCCTGGGTCACCCACAAAACCGACGGCACCGGGCTGGGGTTGGCGATTGTGCAGCGTATTGCCAAGGCCCACGATGGTTGCGTCGCGCTCGACAGCCCGGCGCCCGGACGACTGCGCGTGTGCTTGTGGCTGCCTGCGGCGGAGGTCGCAGCTTGATGCGTGCTGGCGCACCCTTGCGCCTTCAATTGCGCGTTCACAGGAGTCTGAGATGAAGATCCTAATCGTCGATGACGAACCCATGCAACGCGAGTTGCTCGCGGGCTTTCTGGCCAACCAGGGCTATGCGGTGCTGGAGGCCGAAAATGGCGAGCAGGCGCTCCAGCTGTTCGCCCGCGAGCCGGTCACCCTGGTGCTGCTCGATCAACGCATGCCGGGGCTGCCGGGGGAGGAGGTGCTGGCGCGGATGAAGGCGCTTAATCCGCAGGTACGAGCCATGATGATCACCGCCTATGGTTCGGTGGAGACAGCCGTGGCGGTGCTCAAGCTGGGCGCCGATGATTTTCTCGAAAAGCCCATCGATCTGGGCGTGCTGATGGAAAAAATTCAGCACATTGAGCAGCAACTGGGCGTTGATCAGGATGTGCAGGCGCTGGTCGAACCTGACGAGGAAGAAACCGCACCACTGCCCATCCAACTGGTGGCCGAGAGCCCGGCCATGCGCGAGCTTTTGTCGCTCGCGCGGCGCATGGCTGTGAGCGATCTGAATGTACTGATTCGCGGCGAGACCGGCACCGGCAAGGAAGTGATCGCACGACTGATTCACGCCCTGAGTCCGAGAGCGGCGGCGCCCTTTGTTGAGCTTAACTGCGCGGCCATTCCAGAAACCCTGTTTGAGAGCGAACTGTTCGGGCACGAAAAGGGCGCCTTCACGGGCGCGGCCAAACAGCATCGCGGGCACTTCGAGCTGGCCACCGGCGGGGTGTTGTTTCTTGATGAGGTCGGCGAACTGGCGCTGCCGCTGCAGGCCAAGCTGCTGCGCGCCCTGCAAGAGAAGCGCATCAGCCGAGTTGGCGGCGAGCGCGACGTCGGCGTGGATGCGCGGGTGCTGGCGGCGACCAACCGCGATCTGCGCGCCGAGGTGGCGGCTGGACGCTTCCGCGAGGATCTGTACTTTCGCCTCAATGTGCTGGAGATCGAGCTACCGCCGCTGCGCCATCGGCGCGAGGATATCCCAGCGCTGATTGATCACATCATCACTCGGCATGGCGGCGCGCCGGTGCGCCTGGCGCCGGAGACTCTCGACCGCCTGATCAAGTACGACTATCCCGGCAATGTGCGCGAACTCGAACACCTGTTGCAGCGGGCGCTGACCCTCGCACGCGGGCCGGTGTTGCGACCTGCCGACCTGCCGAGCGAGGTCCGTGAAGCGGCGTCAGGTGCTGCGGGATCTTTGCAGGAACGCCTGGATGGCCTGGAGCGCGAGCTGCTGAAAGCCGCCCTTGAGCGCGCTGACGGGGTGCAGACCCGCGCCGCTGAGGAATTGGGTATCAGCGAGCGGGTGCTGCGTTACAAGATGGGGAAGTTTGGGCTTCAGCGGCCCTGAGCAGGGGCCGCGCGATTGGATGCGATCGCGCGGCGCTCAACTCTCTGTGGGCTTGGGTTCAGAGGTTCAGAGGTTTAGAAATCGCCGCGTCCAGGACCTGCGCCCATGCCCTGGCCAGCGCCCTGGCCTTGACCGCCGCCACCTTGGCCTTGACCGGCTCCTTGGCCTTGACCCTGGCCGGCACCTTGGCCACCGCGCTCCATCGGAGTATCGAGGATCGCATTGACGCTTTCCTGGTCAAGCCACTGGGCCGTGTAGGCGGTGCCGAGTGCCTCGATGGCGCCGGCAAAGGCGCGCAGATGATTGCGTGAGCCGCGCTGCAAGTTGCTGAACATCTGGGTCAGATCCTGGTTGTCGATCTCGGCCAGCGCGGAATCCAGATCGGCGATATCGACTTCCTCGACCAGCGCCGCCACCCGCAGTGCTTCTGTCGCGCTCGCCTGTCCCTGACTGAGCAGGTCGTTATAGAGCGCTTGCAGATCGGGGTTGGTGAAAACACCGCGCTCATCCTGAACAATCGGATCAACGATGGCGTATTTGTCCATCAGCAACTTCACCGACTCCATGTGCTGCTGCTCGGCTAGCGCAACATTAGCGAATTGCGGCAAGCCCCAGAGCTCGGCAAAGGTGAGATAGAGATCGCGCGCCATCTTTTCCTCTTCGCGCATAAACACCAGGTGCGACTCTTCGATCGCATCGACGTCTTCATAGGGCAAGGCCGCCAGGCAGGTCGTGGGATCGCAGTCCCCCAAGCCAGCGCCAGCACCGGGGCCGCCTCCCTGTCCAGCTCCGTGGCCGGCTCCCTGACCACCAGCGCCCATTCCAGCCCACAGCGGCGTGGTAACCAACGCAACGGACAGACCCAGAGTAGTGAGAAAACGACGATGTTGCATATCAGACTCCTTGTTTAGTGGCGCTCAGTATCGAGAACGTACTTGGCATACAGCACAAAGGATGCCAACGTCGGATCAGCGCCATAGCGCGCTGCGGCGCCATGTCCCGGCCTCAGATTTCGACAAAGCGCGCAGGCGCTCGACATTTTTGTCGAAACCGGCTGTCGAGCCTGGGGTCGTCTTAGACCCGCGACCCAGGCGGCATCCCGGCCGGTCGGCAGCTGAAAAACGCCGCCTCTGCGGATGTGATCTTCAATGAGCCCAAAAGAGGAGACAGGCGAAGTGCTTTGAGCACTGCTCGCAGGGAATGATCGAATCACCCGCGCCAATAGGCGGGCAGAAACAGAATCAGCAGGGTGAAAAGCCGATGCAGCCGCCGATGAAAGACAGGATAACCAGGGTGAGTGGAATATGCCGCAGCCATTCGCCGAAGGTCGCGGTGCCAAAGCCGGTGCTGGTCAAGCATCATGAGTGGAGAAGCCTCCGGTGGCCACAGTGGCGAAGGCATGACCGACGGCATCGAACAAACTCATGCCCGCGGCCCAAAAAGCAAGCGCGCAGGCCAGCGTCAGGCCGAAAGAAAGACCCCACAGCGAGCGCGCCGTTTCAGCAATGCGCGGCGTGAGCTTCTCGAACTTGGCGACTCCGGAGGACTCGGCGCGATAGAGCTGGCTGCCGCCCACGCCCATGAGCGGCAGAATCGCGACGGCCAGCACGATCATGCCCATGCCACCGAGCCACTGGATTTGCTGGCGGTGATAGAGGATCGACGCCGGCAAGGCATCGATGTCGCTCATGACCGTAGCGCCGGTGGTGGTAAAGCCGGAAATGGACTCGAACACCGCATCGGTGAATTGCAAATGCAGCCCGAGTGCGAAGGGCAAGCCACCAATGGCGCCGAGCAGCGCCCAGAACAGCGTGACGACGAAAAAGGCCTGCCGCTGACGATCTGGAATCATCAGGCACCCTCTTGCACGCGAGTTCTTGATAAACCAGCGAATAGATGCCGCTGTTCATGATCGACTCCTGGGCTGAGCCGGTGCGGCACTCCGCCAAGCATGGCTCGGGCAGACGTGCCGCCGCCGCTTTTACAATGGCAATATGTCCCAGTCGATGTTGGAGGCGAAAGAAGCCGCAACGTTTAGCGCGTCCGTGTTAGCCCTGTCGGGACCGAGAACCTCGGCCAGCTCTGTGTAGTCCAGCTCCGCCTCGCCGAGCATGTACATGAAGGTCTGCGGTGCACCGAGCAGGGTGACGGTATGGTCCTGAATCGTCATTGCGAGTCCATCGGCGAGGAAGTGCGCACTGCTGATTGCCGTATCCTCGGGCAGCTCAATCCTGCTGACCTGGTTATCGATCAGGGTGACATCGCGCGTCAGCTCTGGCGGCAACTGATAGGTATCCGCACCACCGAAGTCGATAATCCGTTCATCACCGCCGTCAACAACGAGACGGCTGTCGCCATGGTCAAGATAATGGGTGCGCCCGGGTCCTCCGGCGATGGTGCCGTCGGCCTGCACCGTGCCGCTGATGCTGGCCTGATGCGGCTCGTTGCGGCCGGGGGCGGGGACGGTGGTGCCGAGGGCGTGCGCCAGTTCAGTGAAACTGAGCGCGGTGCCTGCGGCGGGATCATCCGGATCGCCGCCGAAGACATAGCGGGAGGCCTCGGGCGCGCCGAGCAGCCTCAGGGTTCCGCCAGGCAGGCTCAGTTCGAGTCCGTCGGCCAAAAAACGTGCGTCGGTAATGACCAATCCTGCGGGCAAGTTAATGACACTGGCCTGGTTGTCGACAAGGCGCACATTGCCGATAAAGGTCGTGGCAAGGGTGTAGGTATCTTGCCCGCCAAAATCGAGGATGCGTGGGGCGGCGCCGTCAATCAAAATGCGATCGTTGCTGTCTGGCAGGTAGGGTGGAGTAACAAGAGGTTCGGCGCGATAACCGGGGGCGCCCGGATCGGTGATGGCTCCAGCGGCGGGGTTGCTGTCGAAGGGGCCATTGTCCTCAATGACAAAGTCAAGCCGGATCTTGCCGCCAACCTCGGTGACTTTGCCACCGTACTCGGGGCTGGCGAGGTTGACCCAGTTGCCTGCGCTGTCTTGTTTCCAAAACCCGTTGATTTGCTCCTCGTCCGCCAAATCAGGATTTTTTTCAATTAGCAGGCTGAATGGGACTTTCCCCGCATCTGTAGCGCCTTCGGATATCGCGGCATTCGCCTTGAAGCCAATCAGGCCAAGGGGCATGTCGATACCGTCGCGGTCTTCCGGGGGCGGTGCTTCGCCTAGGGTCATGGTTTCCAAAGTTACGCGTCCGCAAGGAAGGGATACGCCACTGCCACCGGGTGCCACTTCTTCGCTGAAGGTACCGCCGACCAGGGTGACATAGACCGGCTCGGCATCCGGGTCCTTTGTGCTGTCGCCAGTGCCCTTGATCGCCAGCGAGGCCACGTCGCCTTGTGCGCTGTCGAGCATGCCGTCGCCATTGCCGTCTCCGGTGAGACCGCCCTCCCAAGGTGGCGGCGCGCTGTCTTCGATGTCGTTTGGAATATCGTCGCAGTCTGCTGGTTCTGGTTCCGGTTCTGGTGTAGGTGAAGGCGCAGGCGTAGGCGGAGGCGCGGGCGGCGCGAAGGTAACCCGGGCGGCATCCGATGTCGTGCCGTCGCCGTCGCTGAGGGTGACGCCGAAGCTGTGGGTGGTCACGCTGTCGGGCGTGAACAGGATGTTCTGCAACAGCGTGCCGACCAGGGCCGGCGTCGCGTTCGTGGTTAGGTTGATGACCAGGTCGTCCGTGCCCTGACCGGCGCTGGAGACGGTACCGATTTCCGTGCCATTCACCGAAACGGTTTCGGCGTCGGCCAGGGCGCCGTCGCCGTCCGCCGTCGCCGTGGTGCCGTCCAGGCTGAAGGCGCCGGTCGCCGCGGTGCCCGCGCGCGCGATGGTCAGGGTTCCGCCGTCGAAATCGGTGGAATCGGCATCGGTCACGGCGGCATCGCCGCCCAGATCGAGCGGCAGCGTCGCAACCGCCGTCAGGGTCTGACGGTCACCGTTCAGGTTGGCGATGCTCGGCCGGTCGGATACCGTCACGTCAATGGTATCGGTGTCGGTATAGGTACCGTCGGTCGTGGCGACCGTGATGGTCTGCGCGCCGGTGCTGTTGACGGCCGGGGTGTAGCTCAGGGTCGCCAGCGCGGCGTTGACCTGCGCGACCGAGCCCTGGATTTTCAGGCTTTCGGTGCCGGCCCCGGTGATGGTGCCGCCGCCCGACGCGGTCAGGGTGCCGTCGCCGGGATTGACCGAAACCGTGGTGGTCAGGGTGGCGCTATCGGCATCGGCGACGGAAACGCCGGTGATCGCCTTGGCGGTGCCGTCCACGGCGGTTTGAGCGCCGGGCACGGTGTTCACGGGAACGTCCTGGACATTGATCGTAACCGTGGAGACGGCTGAGGTCGCGGCGCCCACAAATTCGCCGTCACTCAGGGTCACTTCGAAGCTGTGCGCGCCACCGTCGGTGGAGGTGTATTGCAGGGCTTGCAACAGCGTCGCCACATGCACCGGAGTGGCATTGCCATTCAGGTCAATGGTCAGGCCATTGGTGCCCTGGCCGTCCACGCCGGTGTTCACCACACCGATGGCGACGGGGACGCCGCTCACCTCCACCTTGATGGACTCAGAGGCCTCAATCACGCCATCTGCACCCGAGGTCGCCTTGCTCGTATGCTCGTATCCAGCGAGAAATCGCCCGCCAGGCTGGACGTGCGGGAGAGGGTCAGGGCGCCATCATCGAAATCGACGCTGTCGGCGTCGGTGACGGTGGCATCGCCGTTCAGATCGAAGGCCACGGTGGCGCCATTGCCCGCCGCCGTGGCGTCGCCGTTCAGGTTGTCGATGACCGGCGGATTCTGGGTGACGGTGATCGTGAAGGGGCCGGCGGCATCCTGATCGCCGCCGTTCGCGGTGCCGTCGCCATCATTCAGGGTCAGGCTGAAGACCTGATCCCCCAGCCAGTCACCCGCCCCCCCCTAGTGCTGGCGCGTCGTAGGTCAGCGCCTGAAGCAGCGTCTGGATGTTCGCGGACGTCGCCCCGGCGGTGAAGGAAACCTGGAGGGTATTGCCGCCTTGCCCGTCATCGGTGGCATGCACCGTGCCAATGGACACACCGTCGACTGCGATGGTCTCGCCAGCGGCGATGGTTCCTTCGCCGCCCGATGTCGCGGTTGTGCCGTCCAGCCCCCATGACCCATTCGCGCCGCCGCTGTCCTGAGTGACGGTCAGGCTGCCCCCTTCGTAATCGGCGGAGTCCGGGTTACTGACGGTGGCATCGTCGAGCAGCGCCACGTTTTGCGCGCCGGCCCCCGCGACCAGGGTCGCGGTCTCACCGAACACGCTGCCCACCTCCGGCGGGTCGTTGACGGCCGTCAGGGTGACGGTCGAGGCGATGGCGGTGGTCGTCGAATCCGCGCCGCCGTTGGCCTTACCGCCGTCGTCCTGAACGGCGGTGATGGTCACCACGCGATCCGAAGCGGCGGTCGGGTCGTCGCTGGTGTTGCGGTAGGCAAGGCCGTTAACCAGGGCCTCGAACTGGACCTGGGTGCGGTCCAGTCCGGTCACCGTCACCGTCGCCGTGCTGCCCGACAGGCTGACCGCCGCCGTGCCGCCGGCCACGGTCACGCTGTTGGCGTCGGTCAGGGCCACGTCGGTGCCGTCGATGGACAGGATCTCGGCGGCGCCGTCGGTGACGTTACTGACCGTCAGGGTCAGTCCGGCGAAGCTGTCCCCGGGCTCCCCCGCATTCGCGTTGGCGCTGCTGAACAGGCTGGCGCCGCCCCCGCCTTCGGTAAAGGTGGGGTTATCGCCGGTCGCGCTCAGGGTGGGGGCCTGGTTGACGGTGGAGATCGTCACCGTCACGGCCCCGCTTCCGGTGCCCGGTGCGTCGCCCGAGCCCTGGTCGCCGGGGCCCGTGTTGCCGTCCTTGAACGTCCAGTCCAGGTCCACGCTGGCCGGCGGATCGTCGCTGGTGTTTTTGTACTGGATCGCCTGCATGACCTCGTTGACCAGCGCCGTGGTGGGCGTGGTGCCGTTGACGTCCTTGAAGGAAACCGTGACCTGCCCGGCGGTCGTCGTGGTGTCGAAATCCGCGATGGCATTGCCGCCCGCGCTGATGGTGCTGCCGGCGACGGTCAGGCTGCCGCCACTCTCAATCGAAAAGGTGTCGTCGGCGATGGCGCCGCCGCTGCGTGCGATGGTCAGGCTGGCGCCCGCGTAGTTGCTAGCGCCGGCATTGCGGGCATCCAGTTCCGTGTCGCTGACGGTGACGTCGCCGTCCAGAATGACGGCGGTCCCGCCCTCGGTGAACGTCGGCGTGCCGTCTAGGCTGGAGAAAGCGGGCAGCGCGTTCGGCGTATCAACAATGGTGACCGTGATGGTCTGGACCGTGGTCTGGTCGAAGGCGTCGGTGGCGGTGACCTGCAACTCCCGGTCATTGTCGCCGCCGTGCGCGTAGGGCTGGCCGGCGGCGAAGGACAGGGCCGCCGTGGTCTCGTCCAGCGTAAATAGCACCTGATCCGCGCCGCCGGTGATGGCAAAGGTGACGGGACCGGTGGCATCGGTGGCGCTGAGAGTGAGAATGTCGGTCGTGTTCTCGACGACCGAGGGCGCGTCGCTGGACGTGAAAACCGGCCCGGAGCCGTCCACCACAACGTCCAGACCGGCCGACGCCGCAGATTCGTTCCCCACCGCGTCCGTGGCCGTTGCGGTGAAGGTGTGCGTGCCGTCTGCAAGGGCACTGGCGGTGATCGACCAATTCCCGGCCTCGTCGGCGGTCGTTGTGCCAACGATGCGGTCGATGCTGCTATAGAGCGTGACGGCAACCCCCGCCACGGCGGTGCCGGTCAGGGTCGGCGTGGTGTCGTTGGTGTGGTCGTCGTCATGGGCCAAGCCGGTGTCGCTGGCGGCGTCCAGATCGGGCATCGAGGGCACGGCCGGCGGTATGTTGTCGAGAGTGTAGGTCTCATCCGTGACCGGCTCACCACCCGGCAGGGCGTTGCCCCCGATGTCGGTGATGTCCTGACCGGCCGCCAGATCCAGCCCGACCGTGCCGATTAGCCCAGCCAGGTCACCGCCAGAGACGGTGATGTCCCACACGCTGGCGTCCGTGCCCTGGCTGACGTGCGTGATGGTGGCGGTGGTGGTGCCGTCAATCGTGAAGTCGTCGGCGGTGACATTGGTCACGCCTTCATCGAACGTGGCGCGGAACACCAGGGTATCGGCGCTGGTGGTCGGCTCGGTCGGGCTCTGGCGGGCGAAGGATTGCAGCGTGGGGGCCGTGGTGTCGAAGGTGATATTGGTGTTGGACCCGGCTCTAATGGCGCTCCACGCTTTGCCCGCGACGCCGGTCATGTGAAGGGTGCGGCCGCTACCCAGGTCGATGTCGCCGGCGGGCGTGCCGTTCAGGGACGTCAGGTCCTCGCCCTGGATTGTCAGGGTATCATCGGCCTGGAAATCCGTGATGGTGTCGCCGGCAAGGCCGTCGGCCGTGTCCCAGAATCGGTCGGCGCCGGACCCGCCAGTCAGCGTGTCGTTGCCGGCGCCGCCGATAATGTTGTTCTCACCGGACCCGCCGGAGAGAAAATCGTCGCCGTTTTGGCCGTAAAAATTGTGTCCACCGCTGGAGGCATCGTAAAGAGCGTCGTTGCCATCGCCCGCGTAAAAACCGATAAGCTCCCTATCATAAATAACACCCAGGTCGGCGTGTGCGGTCCCGTCGTTCCACCCGGCCGCTGTCTGGTTTGACCACAACAAGCCGCCGTCGCGGACCGTGAATTTGAAGGCCTGATCCTCCAGGCCCGTGTTGCCCTCGAACTTGAACCCTTCGCCATTCAGCGTCAGCGTTTTTGCCGCGCCGTCCCAGCGCCAGCCGTTCAGGGAGGGAATATCGAGCGTGTCCTCGGCGGCATTGAAGTCGGTGATGGTGTCCAGGCCGTCACCCGCCCCGTTGTGGACGAAGGTGTCGGCGCCGGCGCCGCCGGTCAGGGAGTCATCGCCGGTTCCACCGGTCAGGGAGTCATCGCCGGTTCCACCGGTCAGGGAGTCATCGCCGGCCCCGCCGTCCAGGGTGTCATCGCCGCCAAATCCGGATAGGGTGTCTTCTCCGGACCCGCCCTCCATCGTATCAGAGACATCGCTACCTTCGATATCCAGCGCGCCCGACCCATCGGCCCAATTCACCCTAAGACTTCTATTCGTGTATGAGTGCGCATAACCAACGACAGACCTCAACGTTTCATCGGCTTTAGGCCCGCTGTTTGTGTCGGTCCAGGTGCCCAGAAAGTTTGTGCTCCCGCTATCGCGGGTGATGATGACCTGCTTCGTTGCATCCCAGTTTACCTCCGCATAGGGGTCGGAGTTTCCAAAATAAATGCGTGCCCAATTAACCGAAATATCAACCATCTTACAGCCCTCCAAAATTCAGCCTGCCGGCACTGCCATGGGAGACAATGTGGATGGCGCCGAGTCCGTCGCGGTCCGCGAGGTGCCCAGCGATCTGCGCCAAGGCCGGTTGATCGGCGGACAGCCAGACCACCTCGACGCCATCCCTGACGCCGGAAGCCAGTTGCTCGGCATCCGGAACGGCGGCATCGATAAACAGAATTTCCGCCGCGGAAGATGGCTCGGAAACTGTCACCTCGGGCGGAAGGCCTGCCTTTGCCGACAAATCCTGGGCAAATTTGTTGAAATCCAGTTGCTTGTTCATCTCTGTCCCCTTGCGCTGGCGATCACGGCCGCTGAGAGAGCCAATATCCCAAGCGGGGAAATCGACTCGCGGGCGCATTCGGCCATCGGGCCGCAGTATCGCGTCCTTGACTGATGTCATTGAAAAGGCTTGGTGATTTAACCTAGCGTATTCCCGACTATTGCACTAGTACCTTATTTCGGCTTATGTTGCGAAAACAAGCCGCTAGTGGTATCTCTTAGAGCATTGCAGAAGGAGATACCGCTATGACAAAGAAATATGTAGTCCGTCTCAGCGATGAAGAGCGTGGTTTGTTGGAAGACCTGGTGAGCAAAGGGCAAGCGGCGGCGCAGAAGATCAAACATGCGAATGTATTGCTCAAGGTCGATGCCGAAGGGGCGAATTGGAGCGATGCACAAGCCGCTGAGGCGTTCGGTTGCGCGCCGCGCACTGTCTTCAGCATTCGCGAGCGGTTCGTCGAACAAGGATTTGAAGCGGCGCTTTCACGCAAGCAACGTGAGCACCCGAGCTGCGAGCCCCTGCTCGATGGGGAAAAGCAGGCGCGGTTGGTGCAAATTGCCTGTAGCGAGCCGCCTCCCGGATACGCGCGCTGGACGTTGAATTTACTCGCGGGGAAGTTGGTGGAACTGGATGTCGTTGAGAGCATCTCGGCACCCACGGTGATGCGCGCACTAAAAAAAACGCACTCCAACCGCATCGGCGCAAGTGCTGGGTGATTCCCCCCGGGGAAGACGCCGCCTTTGTGGCGCAAATGGAAGATGTCCTGGAGGTCTACCGCCGCCCCTACGACCCCAAGAAGCCAGTTGTCTGCATTGATGAACAACCGACCCAGTTGATTGCCGAGACACGCCAGCCCCTGCCGATGCAACCGGGCCAACCCGAACGCTACGATTATGAATATGAGCGCGCCGGTACGGCGGTGAACTTCATGATCACAGAACCCTTGGGGCAATGGCGCAAAGTCAGTGTGCGCGAAACCAAAACCGCGATCGATTTAGCCCAAGAAATCAAGACATTGCTGGACGTGGACTATCCCGACGCCGAGAAAGTCGTTATCGTCTGGGACAACCTCAATACGCATACGCCCGCCTCTCTGTACAAAGCCTTCCCACCTGAGGAAGCGCGGCGGTTGATCGAGCGCTTGGAAATCCACTACACACCAAAGCACGGCAGCTGGTTGGACATTGCCGAAATCGAACTCAGTGTCATGACCAAGCAGTGCCTAGACCGCCGCATCGGCGATATCGAAACGCTTCGCCGCGAAACCGCCGCCTGGGCAGAACAACGCAACGAGGCCCAAATCGGCGTCGACTGGCAATTCACCAACGACAAAGCGCGTGTGAAGTTGAAGCACTTATATCCGCAAGTTAAGCTGAAATGAGGTACTAGGTCAAAACGCGAAAACTTACGCACCGAATTGGTGCAAAATGGCAGAAAGCGCGGGTAGCGGGCGCTGAGAGGGGCTTGGGCTCAGTTAGAAAGAGAGCGCGCCAGCGTGGTGGAGGGTAGTTCACCGAACAGGTCGCGGTAGGCGCGGGTAAAGCGCCCCATGTGCAGGAAGCCCCAGCGGGCGGCGACCTCGGTGATGGTGCGGGTGGAGGCGGTGGGCGCGAGCAGTTCGGCCCGCGCGCCGTTCAACCTGCGCATGCGCAGGTAAGCGCCGGGCGCGAGGCCAAGTTGCTCGCGAAAGGCATGTTGCAGGGTGCGCTCGGATACGCCTGCGGCGGCGCAGAGGTCGCTGACCCTGGGCACGTCTCCCTGGCTGGCTTGCGCGTCCATGCAGGCTTGCGCGCGGCGGACAATGCGCAGGGAGCGGCGGCGAGCATGGAGGTTGGGGCCGCTGCCGCCATCAGGGTCGGAGTGACTTACGGCTAAGAGGAGGTATTCGCGCAGGGTCTGGCTGAACCCATCGGGTTGGGGACCACGCAGGTCCCGGTCAAGGTCGCGCGCCAACGCAAGAAGGGCGCGCAGGCTGCGCTCGAGGGGCGCCTTGGCGGTGTGACCGAGCCCGGTGAGATTCCCCTCGCCCGCCAGGCGCTCGGCCAGGGGCTCGTTTAGCAAGGCGAGCTCGCGCAAGAGCTCGGCCTGGTCGAGTCGCACATAGCAGGTGGCAATGCCGCCGGGGACGAGAACATCGAATTCCGTTTGCTCGGGCAGGAAAAACAGCTGCTCGGCGCTATCGTCAGCGAATTGCGTAAACCGCTTCTTGTCCTGCGTGTTGGCGGCCGGTGACAGGATCAGTGAGATGGTGCACTGCCCATTGGGTGTGGCACCGATTTTGCAGCAATTCCCGTTGAAGAATTATTTGCTTTAAAAACAATGCACTGCATGATTGTGGGAAAAATGTTTTCGTAAACTTTCTCACAGAATCAGGGTATTATCTCGCAAAGCTCAGGTTGCGAGGTAAGAACTGATGAGTGCGCCTTTTGGTCGTCAATCGCTGAGTGCCGCCGGACTGCTGCGCACCGCGCGATCGGTCTTCGGGAAAATCCCGGATGAAGCGGCGAGCGACATCCCGCTGGTCGATCACCTGATGTCCGGTCTGGCGCTGTTCGGACTGAAATACCCCTCCTTGCTGCAATTCGACCAAGACCGCAAGGATGCAACCAAGCGAGCGAATCTGCGCACGCTCTACGGCATTGAGCGCGCCCCGAGCGATACCTGGTTTCGCCAACGTCTCGATGTGATGGACCCCAAGCATCTGCGCCCCTTGTACAAGGCGTTGTTGGCCGCCTTGCAGCGGGGCAAGGGCTTGGAAGGGTTTGCCTATCTGCACGGGCACTACCTGCTCTCGCTCGACGGCACCGGGTACTTCTCCTCACAGAGCATCCATTGCCAGCACTGCGCCGAGAAACACCACCGCGACGGCACCATCACCTACTACCATCAGGCGCTGGCGGCGGTGTTGGTCCACCCCGATCAGCGCGAGGTCTTTCCCTTGGTACCAGAGCCCATTATGCGCGCCGATGGGGCGAAGAAAAACGACTGCGAGCGCAACGCCAGCAAGCGGTTGTTAAGCGATGTGCGTCGCGAGCATCCGCACCTGAAACTCATCGTCATTGAGGATGCCTTGGCGTCCAACGCCCCGCACATCCGCCATCTTCAGGCGTTGAACATGCGCTTCATCCTCGGTGCCAAGGAAAGCGACCATGGCTTTCTGTTCGACTGGGTGGCCAACACCCCAACGACGATCGTGCGCGAGTACAAGGACGAAGACGGCACGCGCCACCGCTTTCGCTCTCTCAACGGCGCCCCATTGAATGAGTCCAATTTTGACCTGGAGGTCAATTTCCTCGAGTACTGGGAGCACGCCCCGGATGGCAAGGTGACCCATTTCTCCTGGGTCACCGACATTCCCATCGACGACACCAACCTGATGACTTTGATGCGAGGAGCCCGCGCCCGCTGGAAAATCGAGAACGAAACCTTTAACACCCTGAAAAATCAAGGCTATCACTTCGAGCACAACTTCGGTCACGGCGATCAACACTTAAGCACCGTGCTGATGCATCTGATGATGCTGGCGTTTCTCATCGACCAGATCCAACAACGCTGTTGTCGGCTGTTTCAAACCGCAATGACAGCGGCGCAGAGCAAGATCCGGTTGTGGGATCAGCTACGCCATCGCTTCAATCTCTGCCTGATCCCAAATTGGGAGGCCCTGTATCGCTCCATCTTCGATCCGCCCAAACTCGTCCTGACCTGGGATACTTCCTAGACGACCGCCGTGACCGAGCGCTCGTGTGATGATGTTCAGGGGATAACCAACAGCCAGCTTGCACCATCACGGCTTACCCGTGAGGTTTTCCTCTGCCCAGGGGTTTCGCAACGCTCGCTCAATCGACGGGCGCGCGACCGAATGGGGAGCAGCGGGAATTGCTGCCGATTTTGTAGAGGTCTTGACTTTGCTGCTCGTGAACGATCTCGATGTCGCCGAGGTCCGCGCGCTCAATCAGGCCGGTGAAACTTCCGGCACTTAATCTGCCGACAAGAGAACTCCGCGACCCAGGATTGGGCGTCCGCGGTTTGAGAGGCATCGAGCAACGCCACGCGTTGGTGGATGGGCGCGCCGCGCGCTGCCTGGGATGACTCGGCGGGGCTGCTCGACGCAGCCAGGCGCGGGTCGTTGCGGGCTGAAAGGTCGGCAAGCATGATGTTCGCCAATAGCGGGCAATCTTTGACCCACATAACAACACCAGAAACGCGATTGGTTGAACATCCTCTGATCAGAGTAAATTGCCGAATCAATCGCGCCCATGGGGTAACAAATCGCCCCGCGAATGGGCTCGGGCTTGGCAAAGGCCGGCAATCGGCCAATCAGCCTGGCGCACGGCCAAGGCCCGGTATCGAATGCCAACAGGCGAAGGGCGATCACCATGACAGAGATCAAAGACACAAGGGCACGCGCCGGGATACATCGGCTATGGGATGAGCTACCCAGTTTCGGTGCTTACCGCTCCATGGATGCCTTGCTATTCTGCATGAATACGCTGGCCGAATTGATCAGGGCCCAGCATGCCTATTGGATCGGCACCCTCAGGTTGCCGGAATTGGCGGCCCCGGAATTAGCCCCCAAGGATCCGCTCGATGGCTGGCGGGTACGAGCATTTCACTTTGGCGAGCCGCCCCGCGGGCACGAGGCGATCAGCCGTCAACATCTTCGGGGCATGGATGGTGGCGAGATCGATGCGAGTATTATCGCCAACCTAAGTGGAGCCGGGACCTATCGGGTCAATGTTCTGAGCGACATGATGCCGCCGAACTGGTTCAAATCGAAGTTCTTCCAACGCTTTTATGCCTCGATGGGCTGCCGTGATGCAATCTTCGTGATGACACCGGTGAGTGGGGGGATCGAATCTTGGCTCGCATTCGAACGCTTTGGTGACCAAACCGTTCCCTTTGGCGAGACCGAGCGCGCGCTTCTCGCACATGCGATGCGTCCGCTGAAGTGGTTTCATCGCCAACTGGTGCTGCATTATGGCGTGGCCCTGGCGGATCAGCACATGACCGCGGCGGAGCAGCGTGTTCTGGCCGAGCTGCTGACAGCCAAGACCGAGCAGCAAATTGCCGAGAAACTCAGCCTAAGCCCGACGACAGTGCACAGCTATTGCACACGACTGTATCGCAAATTCGGTGTGCACAGCCGCCCCGGACTGACCGCGCTATGGCTTGGTCGGGTGCGGGAGATCGACGACACTTGATTTCGTTCCCTAATCTGAGCGGCCAAGCGAACCTATAGTGGGCCCATTTTGTTCCAGCAGATTCCCGCACGCCATGGATGGCGTAATGCTGCTCGGCGCACGAAAACTCCAACGCTCTGGCCTATGTCGTTTCGGCTTGTTTGGCGGCGACTCCCTTATACTTCCCCGTGCTCCGCTTTTCGGCCATCCATCATGAAATTTCCCTACGGCACCGCTGATTTCAACGCCATCAGCAACGAGAAATGCTTATGTCAACAGAACCTAGGCTCCCCAAACCCCGATGCGAAAACCCTGATGGCTGGCTGGTTTGTGCCAGATCTTCTTGTTCCAGGAGACCTTGGGGTGGCGGTTGAAGATAACCAGATGGGCCTCGTCGGCGCCAACCCGCTGGCAATAGTCCAGGGTCTGCGCCAGGCCGGTCTGGATCACCGCATCGAGCTTGCCGCGCAGCAGCTTGAGTTCAATGACCACCCGTTGCAGCGGCCCGTGCATAGCCTGCTCCGGATCCAGCGGCCATTCGATCAGGAGATCGGTGCGCTTGCGACCGAGACCATACTCCCGACTGATACGGCCACCGCCGTTGATGATGCGCTGCAAAAAGGCCTGCATCAGCAGTTGCGGGGCAGCTTCTTTGTAATCGAAGCCTTCACTCCAGCTATCGGAGTGTTCGCGGAAAAATTGCTGGAATGCGGCCAGCAGTTTGGGCATGTTCAGGCGGTGGTCTGAGTCGATGTACCAGACCTGTTCCTGATTGGGAATGCGGGTTTGCGCAATCCAGCTCAGCTCGCGGGGGATCACCTCTTGATAGATGCGGTTGCTGATCTGCACGCCGGGGCGGGTGACAATCAGCCCAAGGTCTTCCACATACTGCTGATCGTCCATCCTCAGGTTGTCCAGGCGGTCTTCCTCGCCGCTCAGCAGGGCTTGGAGTACGCGATGCACTCGGGGTTCCTTGAGCTTGTCGCTGAGCTGATCCAGATGAGTGGCGCGCGATTGAATCAGCTGCTCGCGGGCGGCCTGGTAGTCGATCAGGCCGATGGGGTGGCGGCGGTCGCGCGCGGCGCGGTTCTTCCAGGTCACCTCGTAGCCCAGGGCATTGACCAGCCAGGGCTGGCCGCGGCTATCCTCCCAAAGCTCCGCGAAGATGGCTTCGTCGAACACCTGGCCGGTGGCCTCGGTATGTTGCAACCAGAGGGCGCGCGTCTCGGCTGCGGTGAAATCGCCCATGCGCAGCGAGACGGCTTTGATGTTGAAAGCGCTGCCGCCGGTAATGACCTGGGCGCCGTCCTGCTCCAGGCGGTAGTCGCGCACATCGCGCACGCCGCAGAGGAGGATGGATTGCGGAAAGTGCTCGGGCCGCTGGGCGTAGCCGGCGCGGATCTGGCGCAGCAAGGAGATCAGGGTGTCGCCGACCAAGGCGTCAACTTCGTCGAGCAGCAGGACGGTGGGTTTGCCTTGCTGCTCTGCCCATTGCTGCAGCACCTGGGTGAGCAGGTGTTGGGGGGCCAAATGCTGCTTTTTACTTTCGTACCATTCCAGCAGATCCTGTTGATTGAGATAGAGGTCGATGGCATTGACCAAGGCATCACAGGCCGCCGGTATGCCTTGGGTTTCATCCCCACGCGCGGCCTGGGCGCCTTCGATGTTGGCGTAGGCGCAGGCGTAGGCGCCGGAGGCATTGAGTGCCTGCATCATCGCCAGCAGAGTGCTGGTCTTGCCGGTCTGGCGCGGGGCGTGCAGCACGAAGTAGCGCTGCTCGCCGATTAGTTGCTGAATCTCTTCCCAGTCCAGACGCTGCAACAGCGGTAGGTGATAGTGCATCTCCGGCTTAATGGGGCCGGCGTTGTTGAAGAATTTCTGCATGATGGTGCTCGGTGCATGGGCCAGTTGGCACGGCAGCGCATCCTTCTGGCGAATCCCGCAGTGGCTGGAGCCATCATAGCACCGGGCTTGCGCCCCTGAGCAGCGCAGTCAGGCCGCCCGGTGCTGATGCAGAAAAACGCTTAAACCAGCGCCCAGTCCCCAACCGGCACGCCGACCAAGTTCAGGGCAGCTGCCTCCTCGTCCGCCGGCAGGAAGCGGTCATGGTATTCCTGACTAGAGAGAAAGACGGCAAGATAGGTCATCGGTGTCTCCTCGTCGGCCAGTTCCTCCTGCCAATAGGCATAGCCGAGTCCCGCGACCTAGGTGCCATCCCGGCTGGTCGGCAGTTGAAAGACGCTGCTGATGCGGATGTGATCGAATCACCCGCGCCAATAGGCCGGTAGAAAGAGAATTAGCAGGGTGAAGACTTCCAGGCGGCCGACCAGCATGGCAAAGATCGACAGCCACTTAACGGCTTCATCGACGCCGGCGAAACTCGAGGCCACCTCGCCAAGTCCCGGCCCGAGCAGGTTGATGGTGGCCACTACGGCGCCGACTGCGGTGGTGAAATCAAGTCCTAATGCCATCATTGCCACCGTTAGCATGAGCGTCACAACGGTGTAGAGCACCGCGAAGCCCCAGATGGAAAATTGGGTGTCCTGATCGACCGGGCGGCCGCCGAGCTTGAGCGTCAGCACGGCGTGAGGATGCGCGAGATGAACCAGATGTTGCACGCCCTGGCGGGTCATCAACATGACTCGAACCACCTTGATGCCACCGGCGGTGGAGCCGATGCAGCCACCGATAAAAGACAGGATAACCAGGGTAAGCGGAATATGCCGCGGCCATTCGCCGAAGGTCGCGGTGCCAAAGCCGGTGCTGGTCAAGATGGAGGCGACCTGAAAGGCACTGTAGCGCAGGGACTCGCCAAACCCTGGATAAGCCCGAGTCCACATCAGGCTCAGCGCGATGAACAGACTGCCGCCGATAAACAACCAGCCAAAGACCCGCACCTCGGGGTCGCGCGGATAGGCGAGCGGATCTAACCGGCGCCAAGCGATGAAATGGACCGCGAAGTTCACCCCACCGGCGAGCATGAAGACAATGGCAATGCTCTCGATCAGCGGGCTGTTGAACCACCCGATGCTGGCATCATGAGTGGAGAAGCCTCCGGTGGCCACAGTCGCGAAGGCATGACCGACGGCATCGAACAAACTCATGCCCGCAGCCCAAAAGGCGAGCGCGCAGGCCAGCGTCAGGCCGAAATAAAGACCCCACAGCGAGCGCGCCGTTTCAGCAATGCGCGGCGTGAGCTTCTCGAACTTGGCGACTCCGGAGGACTCGGCGCGATAGAGCTGGCTGCCGCCCACGCCCATGAGCGGCAGAATCGCGACGGCCAGCACGATCATGCCCATGCCGCCGAGCCACTGAATTTGCTGGCGGTGATAGAGGATCGACGCCGGCAAGGCATCGATGTCGCTCATGACCGTGGCGCCGGTGGTGGTAAAGCCGGAAATGGACTCAAACACGGCATCGGTGAATTGCAAATGCAGCCCCAGCGCGAAGGGCAAGCCGCCAATGGCGCCGAGCAGCGCCCAGAACAGCGTGACGACGAAAAAGGCCTCGCGCACCGACAGCGCTTGCATGGCGCGGCGATGCGGCAACCAAAGTGCGGCGCCGAGCAGCGCGCACAGCAGCCAGGAACTGACGAAAACACCCATCTGCCCGTCGCGATACAACCAGGCGATGCCGAGCGAAGGCAGAAAGCTCAGGCTGTAGAACAGAAACAGCAACCCGAACAGGCGAAAAATTGGACGCCAATGCATTATTGCGTGCGCTGAGTGGCCAGGATCAGCTTGGCTCGGATGTCAGGCGCCCGAGACTGGCTGTGAGCAGGGCGCCGGACACCAGGAAGGGGGCCAAACGCCAGGTGAGCCGGCGGATGGCCTGATGTTCTGCGTTTTCCATTCAGTCCCCCAGAACCACGGGTGTCACCCAGTGGTTGCCGTCGATATCGCTGAGCTCAAGCTGATAATCGCCCGCTGACAAAGGGCCTTGGGCAGGTAGCTTGATCACCGCTTGGGCCCCGGTGACGGCGCCGAGTCCGTAGCGGGCTGGGGCGATTTTCGCCGCCCATGGCTGGTTGAATTGGTTGGAGATGGCTGTGGCGGGTAGCTCGCTCAGCTCCTCGCCGCCCCAGCGGGCAAGGGTGTTGTTGCCAGCGCGCAATTGTGCCTCTATCACATAGAGCTTGCCGGTATCCGGGCCGGCATTGATGTAAGCGCTGAAGCTGACGCCGCCGTCGGGCTGGGCGCGTGCGTCGCTGAGGGCGATGTTGTAGGCGTGAAAGCTGACCCGTGGCTTCAACGGGCTGATAACCGCCCCATGCAGAAACTGGTAGAAGCCGACAGTAAACAGTAGCGACAGGATGCCCAGGCCCAGGCCCCAGCGATGCGCGCTGGTCAAGGCGAGCGGCCCGGAGCCGATCAGCCGAAACCATTGGCTCCCGCCAGCTGCCGGAAAGCGCCTGGCTAGCCAGTGGTCGATGGCGAAGCACCCGCCGCCCGTGAGCATCAGCGTGGCGCTCATCGCGAAGCCGCAGGCGGCCATGGTCCACTCATCGACGCAGGTTGAGCCCATCCAGCCGAAAATGAGCATCAGTGAGATGTTGAGCCCGACACCGACGAAGGCCAGCAGGCGGGTGCCGAGGCCGAGCAGCAGGCCGATGCCGACAATCAGCTCGGCAATGGTCCACAGCCACACCATCGACAGCAGCAGATCGCCGCGCTGCAGTATCCAGGCGACCAGGTCCGGAAACAAGGAGCCGGGCATGGCGTGCATCAGCTTGCCGGCCAGGTAGCTCGGCAGGGCCGGGTCCATCTTGACGGCGTGCTCCATCCCTCCAACGGACGCGACATCGTAGAACAGCCGTCGCGAGGCCCCAGCCCAGAAGATCCATCCCTGCACCAGTCGGGTGGAGAGTGCCATGACACCCGCGAGCGCGAACAGGCTCTGCGGCGTGCAAGTTTCGGCGTTGTTGTGATGCGTGCTGATCATGATCGAGTTCTCGCGTTACCATGCATGCTTTCAGTTTATCCTGATCAGAGGGTTGGGCATTATGTATTCCACCTGCCAGCCAACTCATCAGCCAGTTTATTAGCCACCCTGGGCGCGCGAAGGCAAGTTAGAATCTCGGCATGAAAGCGAAGCTACCCCGTTCCTACAAGCTGCTCCTGTCGCTCGCGTTGGTGATCGGGCCGATCACCTGGCTGATGTTCACCGAGGATGGCAAGCGCCGCAGCGATCTGGTGTTGCTGCATGTGTTGGGCGACCCGAGCTTTAACATTGCCTATGACAAGCTCACCCCGGCGGTGACTGAGGAGGTGATTCGCGAGCAGTTCCCGAAAGTCGAGTTTGACTGCCAGGCGCTGGCGACGGCCTTGGGGGATCGGCTGTGCGCGGCGAAGATCGCCTCGTTCAACGGCTTGCCGGCGCGTTCGGCGCAAATGTACTTTGCCGACGATCGGCTGCGCATGCTGCAACTCGGCTACCGGCTTAAGTATCACGACATGTTGGAGCAATCGCTGCGCAACGGTCTTGGCGAGCCGCGCGAGGAGTCCACCGGGCAGGCACCGGTGCTGATTTGGTCGACAGATTCGGGTGGCCAGATCATGCTGCCGGTCGCACGACCCGAGCGGCGCGCCGATGCAGCGCTGATTTGGCTCGCGCAGCCGGGTTGATGATGCGCCAGTGTTCCCTCGAGTGACCCCTCGAGTGACCCCTCGAGTGACCCGAGTCAGGGGCGTTCACGCGATCCCCAGCATCGGGTTAGAATGATGGCCGGTTTGTCACGCCGATTCATGAGAATAATAACGGAGCGCGCTCGCTGATCGTTTTCGAGCGCGCATTGAACCCTAGTCGTACTGACCTTTCCGCGGATGCTCGCCGCGCACCCCGAGGTGCCGCGGTCGGGCTGATGCAGGCAGCGGAGGATGGATGATGTCCCTGATAAAAAAATTGGCGCGCGCCCTGTTGATGCTCTTTATTTGGGGGCTCGCCGGCGGGGTCTTTGGCGCCGTGTTTGTTGCGATGCGCCACATGCTGGGCGACCTCGGTCTTGAGGGCTGGTACCCGTTATTGATCGGCGCCTGCGCCGCGGCCATGACCACGGCGGCGCTCTATAGCGCAATGTTCGTCGCATTGGTGGGCGCTGCCGCCGGCGTGCTGGCATCGATTGGCTATCTGATGCTTTACATGCAGGTGGTCGATTTGCCGATCATTACCGGTGTGGCCGCGGGCGCGGGCCTGGTTGCCGGAATGTTCTTTAATCGCGGTCGGCAGTCGAATGCGCGCGCTTTTGGTGTCACCGCCACTGGTTTGCTGGCGGGTGCCGGCGCTGGTTTGGCCATTGCCATTGCCTTGCAGCTCTATCCCGAGCCGATTGATGACATGGTCGTGGTGGCTGGCGTGGTGGCCTTGGTCGGCACCCTGTTTCAGCTCAATCAGCACTGGCTGGTGTATGGCTGCCGGGGCTGGCCCTGGACGCGCCTGGGCGGTTCGCTGGTCGCGGCATGGATCGCCGGTATCGTGGGCGTGGGCGTCTGGCTGATTGTTGGCACCACCTCGACTGGAATCGAATGGGGCATGAGCGGCAGTGTTGAGCAGCTGCTCGAACAAATTCCGTCCGGTTCGCTCGGTGGAGCTGTCGGCGGCGCCGTGACCGGTCTGCTGCTCGAGCTGCTCGGTTTCGGACTGGCGGACGAGAAGCACGATCTCTGACGCTTGTGTTTCTCTGGCGTTTGGGTTGGCTCCCGCGCTGGCGGGTCCGTCAATAAGGACCTTAGCCTGGCTGCGTTGAAGCCGACGCCTTGCTCAGCGCTTTTCTCAAGTTGCCCTCAAGCTGGGCGAGTTCCTTGCCCGCCGCTGCCCGCGCGCGGCGGCCTTGGTCGGCGATGCTCAGGCTCTCCTCAATGGTGTCGATCAGCGCCTGATTGGCCGCCTTGACGGTTTCGATGTCAAACACCCCACGCTCGATCTGGGTGCGTGCCTGGGCGTTGGCCTGCTTGAGATTCTCCGCATTCGCCATCAGTAGCTCATTGGTCAAGTCGGTCGCCGCCTTTACTGTCTCGGCCGCGCGACCGGAGCGATAAATGGTAATCGCCTGCGCGAGCTGCTGACGCCACAGGGGCACGGTGTTGACCAGCGTGGAGTTGATCTTGTTGATCAGCCCCTTGTCGTTTTCCTGCACCAAGCGGATGCTCGGCAGCGCCTGCATGGTGACCTGGCGGGTCAGGCGCAGGTCATGCACACGGCGCTCCAGGTCATCGCGCGCGCCGCGCAGGTCGCGCAGATTCTGCGCTCGCACCATGTCCTCAGTCTGCTTCACTTCGGCCTCAAGTGCCGGGATCGTCTCCCGATCCAGCTCCACGAGCTTGGCGTCACCGGCGGCGATATAGCCCTCCAGCTCGCGAAAATAATCCAGATTGGCGTCATACAGGCGGTCGAGCGAGACCACGTCGGTCATCAGCCGAGTCTTGTGGCGGTCCAGGTCCATGCTGATGCGCTCGATCTGATCGCGCACCTGTTCGTATTCCTGCAGGAATTTATGCACCTGTTTGGTCTTGCCGAATAGGCGTGCGATCACGCCGCGCTTGGCGTTGGGGTCGAGCGCCTCGACGTCGAAGCCACGCAGTTGCCCGACCATGTTATTGAGCGCCTCGCCGGCTGGGCCGGTGTCTTTGATGCGCACGCCCTCAAGCATTTGCTCCGAGACCTCGGTGAGCTGCTGCTGCGCTTTGGCACCAAAGTGCAGAATCGACTGGCTGTCGGTCAGGTCGATCTCAGTGAGCAAGCGCTTGATGTCCGTTGGGGCCGGCGGCGGTGTGGGCGCGGCCGGTTGGATGGGCAAAGGCGTTGTATCTGCTCCAGTGGCGGTTGGGGCCTGGGGTGTTTGAGTCGCTGCAGTCATGTAATGGCCTCATGCTCAAGCTGCTTTTGCAGCACTTCGATCTGGATGTCGAGGTCGGTGACGTCGGCCTGGGTCAGGCGCTGGCGTTGGTGGGCGAACTGGTCTTCGATGGTGATCAGCACGGTGCGGAAGCGCTGTTCGAGCTCTTCGGAGTCGGTATGACGATGGGCGCGCACATAGCCGTTAGAGACCTGTTCAGCGCCTTCGAGGAAGACTGTCAGGAAACGCCGAGCGCGGCTCAGGTCCGACGGGCGCGCGGCGATCTGCGCCAGGATATCGCGCCCGAGGGTGGCGATGCGCGCGAGCCGCCCACGCAGCTCGCGGTTGCCGAGGGCTCCGGCGGCCTGTTCGATCTGGATCAGCCGACTTTCGGCCTCGGCGAGGGCTTCGGCAACTAGCCGGGATTCGCGGTCGGCTGCCTCGAGCCGATCGCCTTGGAGCCAGGGTTGCATACCGTAGGCGAGAAAGAACCCGGTGCTGGCGACCAGCGCGAAGGCGATGCCGACTGGAACGGTATTGTCCGCACCAGCGATGGCGGTGACGGCGGTGGCCACACCCACCAGCGCGCCGGAGAGGTTGAGCAATGGCAGCTGCAGGCGCCGCGAGAAACGCCGCCGCGGCTTGGCTGCGCTGCTGAGATAAGCGCGCCGGGCGAGGATGGCGGCGATGGCAAAGAGCGCAAAGGCTCCGGCATCGGCGGCAAAGGCATCCAGACGCCCGGCGACCAGGCTGCCAAAGGCAGCCGGGACCAGCGGTGCGGTGGCGATCCACAACAGCAGCATGCGCGGTGGCTTCAGACGGGTGTCGGAACGGCGTTGATCGCGCCAGCGCTGCCAGCTCTGGCCGGCGGCGTGCATGGCATGCTGCACATCGGCGCTGATGTCGTGATGATCCAGGGACATGATGGCCTAGAAGACGAACAGCGACTGACAGCTTAGCAAGCTGAGGGTGGAAAAGAGCAGCAGGGCGCCGAGGAAACGCAGACCGCCGCCCGCGCGGCGAATAGCCGGTGGCGGCGGCTCCTGCGCAGCGCCCAGCGGAGGCGGTTGCACCTGGTGCAGAGTGTGTCGGGAAACGGGCGTGCTGACTTTCATCCCCGCGAGTTTACAACCCGCGCGCCTTCGCGGGTAGCCGTTGGTCTCACATCATGCCGAGTTGGAGCAGGGCTTCCTCGGACATGTTCTCCTGGCTCCAGGGTGGGTCCCAGACCAACTCGACCTGCACCGCGCCGACGCCCTCGACCTTCTGCACCGCGTCCTTGACCATCAGTGGCATCATGCCCGCAACCGGGCAGGCCGGGGCGGTCAGGGTCATGTCGACGTCGACATCCCCATTGGGGGCGATGTCGATTTTGTAGATCAGCCCCAGGTCATAGATGTTGACCGGGATTTCCGGGTCATGGACCCCGCGCATCGCGGCGATGATGGGTTCGCGCAGTTCTTCGGCGTCCATCCGCTCGATACCCTGCTCGATCTCGGGCCCGGTGGCAGCGTCATGCCCATCGGTGTCTGCTGTTTGCTCCTCGCGGCCAAAGCCGGTGAATCGTGCCAGTCTGTTCATTGCTCCGGATTCTCCCCTGCTCAGAACTGCTCTGCTGCGTCCTCCCCGGTTAAGCACGCCGTTTTTCAGTGCGCCCTTTAACAGTGTCTGGGGAAGTGAGCGAAAAATACCTGCGTTTGCGCGGCCGTGGGCGCTGGAACCCGAGTCCGCATCGGTGCGGGTGAAGTTTGCTGCAAGCTGACTCATAGTGGCGATTGCTCCAGGCGTTGGCCGACCGATTCGGTGATGGTTTCGCGCAGCGAATCGGACCCGATGGCGTCAATGATCTCCCCGGCAAAGCCAAGGCAGAGCATGCGTCGCGCAAGCGGCGCGGCGATGCCGCGCGAGCGCAGATAAAACAGCATTTCCGGCTCGAGCTGGCCGACCGTGGTGCCATGACTGCATTTGACGTCATCGGCGTAGATTTCCAGCTGCGGCTTGGTATCGACCTCGGCATTGGGCGAGAGGATCAGGTTGCGGTTGGACATGGCCGCGTCGGTCTGCTGCGCGCCCACCGCCACATAAACCCGTCCGTCGAACACAGCCTTGCCCTTGCCATGCAGAATGCCTTTGAAGTTCTCGCGGCTCGAGCAGCCAGGCACCTGATGCTGGACGTCCATGTGGTAGTCGATCAGTTGCCGGTCGCCAGCCAGGTACAGTCCCTGCAGCTCGCAGTCGCCTCCCGGCGCTAGAAAGCGCGTGACCAGGTCGGTTCGCGCCCATGCGCCGCCCATGCCAATGTTGATGCCGCGATAGCGGCTGTCGGCATCCTGTTCCAGATACAGGCCGGTGAGGTGATAGGCGCTGGGGCTTTCCTGTTGCAGCCGGTCATGGTGCAGCCGTGCGTCTTTGGCCAGGCGAATCTCGACCACCGCATTGTTGCAGTAAATTGCCTCGCCAAAGCTTAGGTAACGTTCAACCAAATCGGCGCGGGCACCCTCGGCCAGACTGATCAGGTGACGCGGCTGGGCGACGCTCGGCTGGTCGAGGCCGATGGAGAGGTGGAGCAGCTCGACCGGACGTTCCAGTTGCACGCCGGCGTCGATCAACATGACCAGCCCGTCGTCGAAGGCCGCGGTGTTCAGGGAGGTGAACAGGTGCTGGCCCTCACCAGCGACGCGCCCGAGCAACCCCTCAATCGCATCCGGGTCCTGCGCGATCACATCAGCCAGTCCGCCGACGCGCACGCCCTCGGGCAGGTCCTCGAGTTGCGACAGACGCGGCTCAAAGCGTCCGTTGACCATCACCAGCCGGTAGCTGTCGAGGCCGGCGACGATCTGATCCTCAAGGTCCTCGGCTTGCAGCGCGCTGATCGGCTCTAGCTGTGGCTTGAAGCCCTGATCAATCAGGCCGCGCAGCGCGGTGTAGCGCCAGTTTTCAGATTTCTGGGTTGGTACGTTCTGTCCAGCGGCGCGCTCGGCAGCCGCGGCGCGCAGTTTGCCCAGCCAGCCAGGCTCGCCCTTGCGCTGCGCGGCCGGGTCTGCGCCCAGCCAGTCGCGCAGCGCCGGCTCGATGGCGCCAGTAGATGCCCCAGCGGAGGTCGGGCTGGAACCCGGTGTGGATCGGGGGTTGGATCGGGCAGCGCCGTTCATGCCGCCTCCGCCTCGGCGATCCAGCCGTAGCCTTTTTCTTCCAGCTCCAGCGCCAGCTCCTTGCCGCCCGAGCGGATGATGCGCCCGTGCGCCAGCACATGGACATGATCCGGCTGGATGTAGTCGAGCAGGCGCTGATAATGGGTGACCACGATCATCGAGCGCTCGGCACTGCGCAGTGCGTTCACGCCGTCGGCGACGATGCGCAGGGCGTCGATATCCAGGCCGGAGTCGGTCTCGTCAAGGATCGCCAGCTTGGGTTCGAGCATGGCCATCTGGAAGATTTCGTTGCGTTTCTTCTCGCCACCCGAGAAGCCGAAATTGACTGGGCGCTTGAGCAGGCTGTCATCGAGATGCAGGACCTTCAGGCGCTCTTTCATCAGCCGCAGGAAGGACACAGCGTCGAGCTCTTCGTCTCCGCGCGCCTTGCGGATGGCGTTGACGGCGGACTTAAGAAAATAGGTGTTGTTCACCCCCGGTAGCTCCACCGGGTACTGGAAGGCCAGAAAAAGCCCAAGCTGGGCGCGTTCCTCGGGCTCAAGCCCGAGCAGGTTCTGGCCATCGAAATCGACCGTGCCGCCGGTGACGGTATAACCCTCGCGCCCGGAGAGCACATGGGCGAAGGTGCTCTTGCCTGAGCCGTTTGGCCCCATGATGGCGTGCACCTCGCCCGCGCCGACCTCGAGGTCGAGGCCTTTGAGAATGTCTTTGTCACCGACTTTGGCCTTCAGGCCCTTCACAGACAGCATGATGATGGCTCCAGAAAAATCCTGATTTAATGAGATGCGCGGGTCGGCCTGGTTGCTTTAGCCCACTGCGCCTTCGAGGCTGATGCTGAGCAGCTTCTGTGCTTCGACGGCAAATTCCATCGGCAGCTTGTTGAACACTTGCTTGCAGAAACCATTCACGATCATCGAGACGGCGTCCTCTTCGCTCAACCCCCGCGAGCGACAGTAGAACAGCTGATCCTCGCTGATCTTGGAGGTGGTGGCCTCGTGCTCCATCTTCGCACTCGGGTTTTTGACCTCGATATAGGGGAAGGTGTGGGCGGAGCAGGCATCCCCAATCAGCAAAGAGTCGCACTGCGTATGGTTGCGCGCGCCCTCGGCCTTGCCGGCGATGCGCACCAGGCCGCGATAGGACTGCTGGCCGTGCTGCGCCGAGATGCCCTTGGAGACAATGGTCGAGCTGGTGTTGCGCCCGATGTGGATCATCTTGGTGCCGGTGTCCGCCTGCTGGCGGCCTTTGGTGACTGCGACCGAGTAGAACTCACCGACAGAATCATCCCCGCGCAGAATGCAGCTTGGGTACTTCCAGGTGATGGCCGAGCCGGTCTCGACCTGGGTCCAGCTGATCTTGGAGCGCGCGCCCCGGCAATCGCCGCGCTTGGTGACAAAGTTATAGATGCCGCCTTTGCCGTTTGCGTCACCGGGATACCAATTCTGGACCGTTGAGTATTTGATCTCTGCGCCCTCCAGCGCCACCAACTCGACCACTGCGGCATGCAGCTGATTTTCGTCGCGCTGCGGGGCGGTGCAGCCTTCGAGGTAGCTGACATAGCTGCCTTCGTCGGCGACGATCAGGGTGCGCTCAAACTGCCCAGTGTTGGCGGTATTGATGCGGAAATAGGTGCTCAACTCCATCGGGCAGCGGGTGTTCTTCGGCACATAGACAAAGGTGCCGTCGGTGAACACCGCACAGTTGAGCCCAGCGTAAAAATTATCGCTCGGCGGCACCACCGTGCCGATGTGCTGCCTGACCAACTCCGGGTACTCCTGCAGCGCCTCGGAGATGGAGCAGAAGATGACTCCGGCCTCGGCTAGCTTTTCGCGAAAGGTGGTCGCCACAGAAACACTGTCGAAGACTGCATCGACGGCCACGCCGGCCAGTGCTTTCTGCTCCTCGATCGGGATGCCAAGCTTTTGGTAAGTTTCCAGCAGGATCGGGTCCACTTCATCCAGACTCTTCGGCCCATCTTTCTTCTTCGGCGCCGAGTAGTAGGAAATATCCTGGAAATTGATCGCCGGATGATGCACCGCCGCCCACTTCGGCGTCGGCATCTCAAGCCACTTGGCGTAAGCCTTCAGCCGCCACTCCGTCATCCACTCGGGCTCGTTCTTGCGCGCTGAAATCGCCCGAATCACGCTCTCGTCAAGGCCAGGGGGAAGGGTTTCTGACTCGATCTCGGTGATGAAACCGTGCTCGTACTCCGATTTGACGATGTCATCGTATTCAGTGGTCGCGCTCATGGCGATGGCTCCAATTGAATTTCTTAGTGGATTGCTTGGTTATTTAGCGCTGTCGTGGGCGAGTTTCAAGAGCGCTGGCGAGCATCCGCAGCAAGCAGACTGCCGGCTGGCTGCTGGCAGCTGTCCCCCTCGGCGGCTGTTCGGAGCTGGCTCCGGGGCGATCAACTCAAACAAGTGCATGGCGTGAAGCCTTTCTGACAGCGGTTCATGTTTCAAGTCTATCGCGAGCTTGCATCGGCGGAGAACCCGAATCCGGCTTCAAGCTCAGATCGCGGCGCGATCTCGCACCTGTCTAGTCAGCAAAAATGTCGTCTTTGCGACAAGTTGCGCGGCTTAGGTGCCTTTCCGCGCGCGTCCGGCGAATGCATCGCCTGCGCCGTAGCAGGCATCCGTTCGGCGTTTCGAGCATTGTGGAGCGGTCATCAAAGGCAGTTCGCTGCGGTGCTGCAAGTTCTGCGCCGCCTGCGCCTTGATGCAAACGCGAAACGTTTGTATTATCGAATGTGTCAGGCCAGTTCAGGTTGTCGTTCATGCAGCCTGCTGGATGCCTCTCGGCTGCGTCCGGCAGCTGATCACGACATCTTCATCAAAACATTCACGCCTTAACCTGGAGAAATTGGGAATGCAGCAGCAATCGGATTCTTTAATAAACACAGAAACTCCCCGGAAATGCGGCCAGTTCCAGTCAGGCAAACCTGGCGCTGACCAAAAGAGTGTGGATGGCACTCGATCAGGCGGAACTCGCGTTGGCCACACTGGCGTTGGCCACACTGGCGGGTTGGGCCGGCGAATGAGTCGCCGCGCGCTGGGCGTGGCTGTGCTCGGGCTCGGGCTCGGGCTCGCCTGGCCGATAGCCGGCATGGCCGAGGATCAGGGTGATGATCCCGGCGAGGTGAATCTTTACTCCGCGCGCAAGGAAGCGCTGATCAAGCCCCTGCTCGATCGCTTTACCGAGCAGACCGGCATCGAGGTGAATCTGGTCACCGGCAAGGCGGATGCTTTGCTGCAGCGCTTGAAAAGCGAAGGCGCCAACAGCCCCGCCGATCTGTTGCTGACGGTCGATGCGGGCAACCTGCATCGTGCCAAGGCCGCAGGACTGACCCAGGTGGCCGAGTCCGAGACCATCACAGAGGCGGTGCCAGAGAATTATCGCGACCCGGAGGGCCACTGGGTGGGGCTGTCCTTGCGCGCGCGTCCCATCATGTATGTGACAGAGCGCGTCGACCCAAGCGAACTGTCAACCTACGAGGCCCTGGCTGATCCAAAATGGGAAAAGCGCATCTGCATCCGTTCCTCCAGTAATGTCTATAACCAATCGCTGGTCGCGTCGTTGATCTTCGCCAACGGCGAGGAGGTCACCGAGACCTGGGCCAAGGGCGTGGTCGATAACATGGCGCGTCCGCCGATGGGAGGCGACCGTGACCAGATCAAAGCCGCCGCAGCCGGCGAGTGCGACATCGCCGTTGCCAACACCTATTATCTGGCCGGCATGCTGGGCTCGGATGACCCCGGCGAACGCGATCCCGCCGAGCAGGTCGCTGTCTTCTGGCCGAATCAGGACGGCCGCGGCGCCCATGTCAACGTCAGCGGCGCAGCGGTCACGGCTGCAGCCAAGAACAAAGACGCCGCCGTGCAGCTGATGGAGTTCTTGCTGAGCCCAGAGTCCCAAGCCTGGTATGCCCAGGCCAACGGCGAGTATCCGGTGCGCGCGGGCGTCGAGATCAGCCCGGTCCTAGCCGAATGGGGCGAGTTCAAGGCAGATGACCTCAACCTCGAGACCCTGGGTGAGCTCAACGACGATGCCGTGTTGCTGATGGACCGAGCGGGCTGGAAGTAAGTAATCCGAGGCCGTGACAATTAATCAGATAGCTGCTTAGAGCCCAGCAGCCAGTCTGTCCGACCTCCGGCGCGGCGGTCGCTTCCTAGAGGTCGGCGGCTGGCGGATGCAACTCCAGCAGCACATGTTGGTCGCCGCTGAAGATGTCAGTTCTCAAGGTCTCGATCGCTTGCAACCAATCGGTTGAGTTCTGGCATTCGGCATCATCGCCACTTCGGCAGGCCTTGATGTGATTGCCGTCGAGTCTCAGATGCAGCCCTGGCAGTGGGCGAATGCTGGGCATATCCGCTGTCTGGGCCGTGAGATCCATCATGGAGGGGCGGTCATCGCCAAGCAGGGCGAGCAGGAGCGCCGGCAATTCATACAAAATCAGATCGCCGACCGCCAGGGGGCCGCGCCGTCCATCAATCACAACCAGCGGCGTTTCCACCTGGGTGCGAAACATGGCGTCGCTGAAGTCACCGCGTTGGCTGGCGAGGACTCCCGATTCGGTATAGCCGCCAAAATTGGCGCCAAGAAAGGGCGGGTGGTCACCAAAGAGCACGATCAGCGCGTCCGGGTCGGCCTGTCTCAGCGTATCGAGAAAGGCCATGAGCTCCCGCGACTTGTAGTACATGGTGTTGGCATAGGCCGCGACAATGTCATGGCCTTCTGCAGCGGTGATCACTGGAGGTCGGCGATCGTTGAGCGGGTAATGCAGGTGGCCGAAATAGGTCAGCACGTAATTGAAGATCGGTGTCGGTCCGCTCAAGGTCGGCTCCAGGCGCTCAAACACCTGACGGTAGAGCGACTCATCGCTGAGAAATGAGCGGTTCATGTCGTCGAGCTCGAAGTCCTTGTCGGCCCAATAGGTCTCGAATCCAATCCGGCGATAGGCGTTGATCCGATTCCAGAAGGACGCCGAATTGGGATGCGAGACCAGGGTGCGGTAGCCGGCGTCTGCCAGATGCTTGGGCAGACAGGGGGCGTCGCGGCGCAGGCCGCCTTCGAAAAAGACATTGTCGCGGTTCACGGGGAAGCCGCACAGCACCTCGAATTCTGTGTTGGCCGTGTAGCCGCCGAACACCGGTGCTAGGGCATGCGAATATCCAGTCTCTGCCCAGAGCGCGCGGAAGGCCGGATCGATTGGGTCGGCGGACAGCTTGGAGGCGGTCAGCACCATGGGGTCCCAGAAGGATTCGAGGACGATCATGTGCAGGTTGCGCTGCGGCCGGCCAGTGCCGGCTACCGGAGCAACAGCGCCTTGGATGCCATTGTCCCCAATGGAACCATTGAGCACGGCTAGGGCTGAGCCAACCTCCTCGCGCGTCGGGGGAGTCTCGCGCCGGGAGAGGTTGCGTGCGGTCTCTTGAAGCAGATGGATCGGCAGGCCGCGCATCTCGAAGTTGGCGCGCTGATTCCACACCGAGAAGCCGAAATAGCGATCCATGGCCTGGGTAATGGGCGCTGGATGACTCACCACCAGCCCGATGCCAAGGGCGAGAAGCCCCAGGTTGATCCAGGTTGAGCGACGGCGCCAGGCCATCATCCAGCCGAGCAGCACCAGCGGCGCTGCGACCATCAGGACGGCGCCGGCGAACGCCCAACCGTCGAGCAGCATAAATAGGTTGCGCGCCGCGACGAAATCGTCCGGTGCGACGGGGCCGCCAAGAATCGAGAGCTTCAAGGCGTTGCCAAGGGTCAGGGCCGTGAACAGGGTCGCGCAGGCGATCATGAAGCGCGGCAGGGTGCGCGCCATCCCGAACAGCAAGGCGCCAAGCAGCAGGTGCGCGCTCAGGTCACGCGCATAGGTTGAGGGCCAGGGCTTGACCTGCAACAGCAGCTGCATGGCCGTCTGGGCCAGAACATACCAGAGCACGACGAACAACAGGGCCGCGAGCCAGGCAAGGGGCGCGCGGTGGGAGAATGAGGGTAAGGATGACAAAAGAGGCTTCACGGCGGTTGGTTGGGGGCGGTCAGATCGCCTTGGATCTGAAGTCGAATGACCAACAGCAGATTAGCCGATTGTCATGAAACTGTCATTAAAGCAGCCACCGTCTTAACCAGACCTGCATGCCATCTTCCCGCGCAATGGGCGACAGGGCGCTCCTGCCGGCTCATTGATGCAATCAAGCTCAAAAGCGAGGTCCTGGCTGTGCCGGGCTGGAGGTCAATCGCCGCTTTGCGTCCGTGGGAGCGCGCGCTTGGAGCCTGGCGAGCCGGGTGCTAGATTGCACCGATGATTCTTTCCGATTTCGCTCTCGCTCAGGTCCGTTTTTCTGCGCCTTCCTGGTGGCCGCCCGTGACGGTCGCCCTGGCCGTGCTGTTGGCACTGCCGGTGCTGGTGGTCGTGGGCTTTGTCTTCGTACCGGCCGGGGATGTCTGGCGGCATTTGGTCGATACGGTGCTGGCGGATTATGTGCTGAATTCCCTGCTGCTGATGCTGGGCGTGGCGATTGGGACCCTGATCGGTGGGGTTGGCACTGCCTGGCTCACGACCATGTGCCAATTTCCGGGGCGCGGGTTGTTCGAGTGGGCGCTGTTGCTGCCGATGGCGATGCCGGCCTACATCATTGCCTACACCTATACCGGTCTGCTGGATGTGGCTGGTCCGGTGCAGTCGGGTCTGCGCGAGCTGATGGGCTGGGGCTATGGGGATTACTGGTTCCCGCAGGTGCGCTCGTTGCCCGGGGCGGCCGTCATGCTGTCGCTGGTGCTCTATCCCTATGTGTATATGCTGGCGCGGGCGGCTTTTCTCAGCCAGTCGCTCGCGGTGCTGGAGGTGAGCCGCACGCTGGGCAATGGACCCTGGCGCACCTTTCTGACCTTAGCCTTGCCGTTGGCGCGCCCGGCCGTGGTTGCCGGTTTAGCGCTGGCACTGATGGAGACCCTGGCCGACTACGGTACGGTGCAGTACTTCGGTATTTCCACCTTTACTACTGGCATTTTCCGCACCTGGTTCGGGCTGGGTAATCCGGCTGCTGCCGCTCAGCTTGCGGCGGTGCTGCTGGGCTTTGTCTTTGCGCTGATCCTGCTCGAGCGCTGGTCGCGAGCCGGTGCGCGTTACCATGCCACCGGGCAACGCGAGCAAAGCATCCGCAGGTTGCGGCTGCATGGCGTCAATGGCTTACTGGCCTGGCTGTTCTGCCTGTTGCCGCTGCTGTTCGGTTTTTTGCTGCCGGCGGGGCAGCTGGCGTTTTGGTCCTGGTCGTTCGCGGCCGATGCATCGAGCGACGGTTTTTTGCAATTGGCGCTCAACAGTCTCGGGCTTGCCGCAGGAGCGGCGCTGCTCGCCGTCGCGCTGGCGCTGCTGATTGGTTATGGCAAGCGGCTCTATCCGGTGGCGAGCGTGCGCCTGAGCGCGCGGGTGGCCGGGCTCGGCTACGCGGTGCCGGGAACCGTGATTGCCGTCGGAGTGCTGATTCCTTTTGCCTGGTTCGACAATGCACTCGATGCTCGCATGCGCGAGTGGTTTGGCCTCTCCACCGGCTTATTGCTAAGTGGAACCCTGTTTGCCCTGGTGTTTGCCTATTTGGTGCGTTTTCTGTCCGTCGCGCTGCAAACGGTGGAGTCGGGGCTCGGTAAGATTCGCCCGGCTATCGACGATGCCAGTCGCTCGCTTGGGCTGGCGCCGGGGCAGACGCTGTGGCGGGTGCATGTGCCCATGCTGCGCGGCAGTTTGCTGACGGCTGGGCTGTTGGTGTTTGTGGATGTGTTAAAAGAGCTGCCGGCGACCTTGATTCTGCGTCCGTTCGACTTCAACACCCTGGCGGTGCGGGCCTATGAGCTGGCCTCGGATGAGCGCCTGGCGGACTCCGGCCCCGCGGCTCTAACCATTGTGCTGGCTGGGCTGCTGCCGGTGATTTTGCTAAGTCGAGCCATTACCCGGTCGCGGGGTACGGAGGGTGGGAGTGACTAAGACAAGCCGCCTGCTCGTGCGCGGTGTCAGCATCGGCTATGGCGGGACGCCCGTGGTGAGGGATGCCAGCCTGGAGCTGATGGACGGCAGCATCGGCTGCCTGTTGGGGCCGAGCGGGTGCGGGAAAACCACGCTGCTGCGCGCGGTGGCGGGGTTCGAGCCTGTCATGGCCGGGGAGATTCGCCTCGGCGGCGAGCTGGTGTCGCGGCCAGGTGTGATGCGCCCGGCAGAGATGCGCCAGATTGGCATGATGTTTCAGGATTTCGCGCTTTTTCCGCACCTGACGGTGGCGAAGAACGTCGCCTTCGGGCTGCACCGGCTCGAGCGTCGCGCCCGCGAGCAGCGGGTGGCGGAGTTGCTCGAGTTGGTTGGTCTGACTGAGGCAGCGCGACGGCATCCGCATGAGCTCTCCGGCGGTATGCAGCAGCGGGTCGCGCTGGCGCGGGCGTTGGCGCCGCGACCGCAGATGCTGCTGCTCGACGAGCCCTTCTCAAGCATGGATGTGGAACTGCGCGAGGCGCTTGCGCGAGAGATCCGCGCGCTACTACGCCACGAAGGGGTGACCGCCATTCTGGTCACCCACGATCAGCTCGAAGCCTTTGCGATGGCTGATCAGATCGCGGTGATGCGAGAAGGGCGCATTCACCAGACTGGCACCGGGTTTGAGCTCTACCATCAGCCCGCCGATCGCTTCGTGGCGGACTTTATCGGCCAGGGCGAGTTCTTGCCCGGACGGGTGCTGGATGGGAACAGTGTTGTGACGGAGCTAGGCGAGCTGCGCGGGCGCAACGCCATCAGCCTGCCGGCCGGCACCGAGGTGGACGTGCTGGTGCGCCCGGATGACCTGGTCTGTACCCAATGCGAGCCACAAAATGCGCTACAAAACGCACCACAAAGCGCTCAGGTCACCGAGCGCGCTTTTCGCGGTGCGGAATATCTGTATACGCTCAAGCTCGACAGCGGCCGCCGCTTGCTGTGCCTGGCACCCAGCCATGATGATTTCCCGCCCGGCAGTCACGTTGGTCTCCACGCCGAGCTCGATCATCTGGTGGTGTTTGAACGCGGCGCTGTGCTCTGACGGAAAGTTCAGCGCTTGGTTTCAGCGGCGTCCGCCGTTTCCGCCTTGGTTTCAGCGTTGCTGGCAGGGTCTTCGCTCTTGGGCGGGGTAGCCTTGATGCGGATGGTCGCGCCCGGCACCGAGCCGCGCAGTTTGCCGCTCAACCGGCCGGTTCTGACCGTGCCCTCGCCGTCGCGAAACAGGTAGAGCCAGATGCCGATCATGGCAATCAGCGCGAGCAGCAGGACGATGTTGGTTCCCATTGGGATGCTCCTTCCACGAGGGGTGGTAGCGACAGTTAAGCTGGTCGCGAGTGTCGGAAAAAGTTGGCCGCTATTCTATCCGGCTACTGGGGCCGGCTGCAGGGGCCGGTTTCAGTCTGTGCGATGGCGCCGTTTCAAGAATTGCGCTCAGAAGGTGCTGATCCGCACATCATACAGGCCGCCGACCACAACGTACTCATCCTCGCCCTTGAGCATGCCGGGCAGCAGGCGGTTGTAGAAGAAGACCTTGGCCAGCGGCACCTCGGTCTCCAGGATATAGTCACCAAACTCGTCGGCACGTTCGCGCTCGCTGGTGAAGCTGTTTAGGTTGTTCAGCAGCACTTGGTAGCGCTGGCCGTCCTGGCGGGCGAGCACCTCGTGCTCATCGATGCGATTGATGCCGCGATAGAGCTTAAGATGCGATTGACCGGGGTAAGCCCGCTCTAGCTCGCACTGGCAATAGGTGTAGAGCAGATCAAGCTGGGCCTCGAGTGCGTTGGTGGCATAGAGCCCGCGGCTGCCCTGCACCAGATAGGCGTGGTAGGCGTCGCTGTCGCGCCCGTCTAGCGGCCCCCCGTGGTGGCGCGCGAGCAGCCCAAAACGCGTCTCCACCCAATGCTTGAGCACCGCGCCCTCGCGTCCGTCGGAGTCGAACGACCAGCCGCGCATCATGCGCAGGTAGTTGGCGTTGCAGCGATATTTCTTGCGCGGCCCGGGGGTGAAGCCGGCTTCCTCCAGATCCTCCAGGCAGAAATGCACCGTCATGTAGTCGATGAAGTAGGCCGCGCGCTCGTCCTGGCAAGTCAGCGGAGCCAGGATCTTGAACAGATCCCGGTGAAAATCCCGCACTCCGTCGATCTTTAGCGCAACGGGGTGCTGCTGATAGGTCAGCCCGCCGAGAATCACCGCCGGCAGGTTGCAGCGATTGATTGGCAGGCGGGCGCTGGTCGGCAGCCGCGGGGCTGGGCTCGCGGGCGGGGCCGGAAAATCTGCCAGCACATTTGTCGGTACATCTGCCGGCGCATCTGCAAGCACATCTGTTGTTACATCTGCCGGCATACCCGCAGCAGCGGGCGGATCGGGCAGTGTCGCGTTCTCGGTCAGTCCCACGGGGTCTCCCGGATGTCAGGGTTGGCCTGAGATCATATACCGAAAACCCCGTTGGCATCAGGTGCGCAGGTGGTTTGTTGACAAAGGATAACCCTTTGGTCTTGCTGTTAGTGCGTCGGTGGCTGCCATGCTGCCGGGCGAGAGGCCCCGATGGGCTTGCGTTGTGCGGATAGCGAAATTACAAAAATTGCGCGCATCCTGTGCTATACCTTGGATTGATATTTGTCTATCGCTGCAAGTCGGAGAATTCGATGCTTAGCTCCCTGACCATGGCCAAGAAACTCATCCTCGGCTTCGGCGTCGTGCTGGGGTTGTTGTTGATTGTCGGCGGGTTTGCCTATGTGACCATCAACCAAGCATCGACCGATTTCTCGAGTTACCGCGACAAGGCACGCAAGGCCAACATGATGGGCGAGCTGCAGGCCGCCATGCTGATGAGCCGCATGAATGTGAAGGACTTCTTGATTACCAAAGGCAGCGACAAGGATCGCGCTGAATTTCAGCAATACGCGCAGGAAACCAAGCGCCTACTCGATGAGGCCGAGTCACAGATCTCCAGTCCGGAGCGCAGCGCCAAGGTTCGTGAAGCCCAGTCGATGATCGACACCTACATCGAAACCTTTGGCGAAGTCGAAAACGAGATGGCAAACCGTAACCGGCTTCTCTACGTCGTGCTGGCGGACCTGGGCCGAAGACTCGAGCAGGGCCTGACTGACATCTTCACGACCGCCGTTCGCGACGGCGATCCTGATTCCGGTATCGACGCGGCGAATGCATTGCGCAATGTTCTGATCGCGCGCCTCAATGTCATGAAATTTGTTGATGACAACCTCCAGGAAAGCCGCGATGGCGTCCATCAGGAATTCGACGATGCAGCGAAACTGTTCGATGACCTTGACCGTGGACTCCAGAATCCTAATCGTCGACGTGTCCTCGCCGAGGTCATGCAGATGGAAAAAGAATACATCGCTGCATTTTCTGAGCTGGAAGAAACGATCAAGACCCGTAACAACCACGTTCAAAATACCCTTGACGTACTCGGCCCCGAATTTGCGAACCTCCTCAACGACATCAAGCTGTCCTACATCCAGGAACAAGACGAGCTCGGCCCCAAGGTCCAGGCCGCCAACGAGCGTGCCGTCTTCATCATCTCAGTGCTGTCCGCCATCGCCTTGCTGTTCGGCGTCGTCATTGCCTGGCTGATCATCCGCGGTGTCATGGGCCAGTTGGGCAAGGACCCGGCCGTGATCGCAGAGGTGACAAAACGCGTCGCCCAGGGTGATCTTGGGATTGAGTTCGATCAGCATGACCTGCGCGGCGTCTATGGCGACATGCATGGCATGGTCCAGCAGCTGCAGCAGATTGTCGGCGAGGTGCGGGTCGGTGCCGATAATCTCAGTTCTGCCTCGAGTGAGGTCAGCTCCACCGCCCAGGCTCTGAGCCAGGGCGCGACCGAGCAGGCCGCCAGTGTCGAGGAGACCACCGCGAGCATCGAAGAGCTCAATGCCTCGGTCCAGCAAAATACCGAAAATGCGCGCGTCACCAACGGCATCGCCAAGAGCTCAGCCGAGGAGGCCCGGCAGGGCGGTGAGGCGGTCACCCGCACCGTCAGCGCCATGAAAGAGATCGCCAGTAAGATCGGCATGATCGAGGAGATCGCTTACAAGACCAATCTGCTCGCGCTCAACGCTGCCATTGAGGCCGCGCGCGCCGGTGAGCATGGCAAGGGCTTTACGGTGGTGGCCGCCGAGGTGCGCAAGCTGGCCGAGAACAGCGGCACCACGGCGCAGGAGATCAACGAACTGGCCACCAACAGCGTCTCCATCGCCGAGGACGCCGGGCGCGTACTCCAGGAGATGGTGCCCAACATCGTCAAAACCGCCGATTTGGTCGAAGAGATCACCGCAGCCTCTGGCGAGCAGGCCTCTGGCATCGGCCAGATCAACGAGGCCATGGGACAGCTCGACAAAGCGACGCAGCAGAATGCGTCCTCCTCTGAGGAGCTGGCCGCCACCGCCGAGGAGCTCAGCGGTCAGGCCGCGCAGCTGCAGGAGACCATGGCCTTCTTCAAGTTGTCGGGCGGAAAGCGCAAGAGCGCGCCGGCGAAGAAAGCTGCCGTGTCCCCGCGTCAGGGCGAGTCGGCCTTCGCCGGCGAGGGTTCCGGGGGCAATGCGTCGGATCAGGATTTCGAGCGTTTTTAGGCGAGGTTTGGCATGGCAGCATCGCTCGATACGCGCCAAGCGTCAGACAACAAAGCCGGGGCGCAGAGCGACGGCGCGCAATACCTGAGGTTTTCGGTCGCCGAGGAGCGACTCGCGATGTCCATCGGCGCGGTGAACTTAATCATCGAGACGCCGGAGATTGCTGCCTGGCTTATCCGCCCGACTAATCAGCCTGGCTAATCCCACGATTGCCCTTTGCACATCGGCAGCGAGGCGCGCGGGGACGAGGGATGATTGCGCTTGTATCGCGCCAGCACCGGCTCGAGTTGTTGCTTGGGCCAAAACTTCGGAGCGCCGATCTCCTTCAGGCAGGATGCATTCCAGTATAGACCTGCCCGCGACAAGGGGCGGCCGGCCGCAACCCTTTGCGCGACGGCCTCAATGTCCGCTGCCTCGGGATAGATGTACAAGGTGGTCGGGTCGTTCTCCGTCATGTCGACTATCTCCTGCGTGTCCCGCGGCGACCAGCTCGTGCATCCGCTGCTGCGGCCGCCGGAGTAGTCCACCAGATTTCCCAGCGGGGCGTAACCCTGGGCATTCGCGTAAGGGCTGCCAGGGGCGCGCAGCAAACAGGCGCCCTTGATCAAGACCGCCGGATGCCCCCCGATTGCGCGCTGCTCGGCGTTCGCGGTTTCGCCTTCGCCTTCGAACGGAATGAAGGGGCGCACCAGAGGCGCTTTCCGGCCCGACGACGCCTGGTAATAGCCCTTGAAGGAGGTTCGTGTCTCATCAGTGACATAGACTCCCCCTGCCGTTAGCTTGGAGCCCAAGGCGTTGCTGAAATGCTTCGCGCAACGTCTGCCGTTCCTGAAATCCTGCATGCCTTGGAGTGTTCGACCGCCGCCGTGGCCTGAGGAGATCGCGCGAAACGACCGCTTGGACTCGCAGATAATGTAGAAGCGGCGCCCCTGTCCGCCATCGCCTGATCCGTGCGGGCGCGTCGCGTCCATCGCAAAGTAGCAGGGATTGCGAACCGCCCCCTCGCCGACCTTGCGCAAGTAAAGCGCCCGCGCCCTCTCTAAGACCACCGGTGCGATCTGCCCGTCACCTTCGCCGACATGGGCCTTCAGCCAGGACGGGATACCCGAGGTCGGCTCCGCAGGGAAGGATTGCGCCGACGCCGGCAAGGAGATGACGCTGATAAATAGGCTAAAAATCGTGATAAGGCCGGATCTGCTTTGCATCGATCAATCCTCTCGCCGCGAAGTCTTGCAATTGGTTCAGGAGGTGACGGCATAAAATACACGATCGCCGAGAAAGATCGGCCTTAACGATGCCGCGTGCTTCGAACTGGGCCCCTGTGAGTTCCAGCTTAGCGTAACAAAGTAGAAATTTATTGCTGCGGATTCTTGTTCAGGCTGTAACCTTTGACGCTGCGCGCACGACTCAGCGAGTTGAGATGACCCTGCACCCCCGCGAAAACCATCAACTTGTCGGAAGGGACTCGGACGAGGGTTCAGGGGATGCGCTCTTGGCAATGGTGGCTGGGAGCTACCTGATCGCAGCCCTCGCCGGACTGCCGTTGTATGCGGACGGCGGGCATTATCTGTTTCGCATCATCGTCGATGGCTTGCCCTATGTCCCCGATGGGCGGCTTGCGGCTGTCATCCCCCAACTCCCGGCGTGGCTGCTGGTCCAACTGGATGCGAGCCTGGTTGCGCTCAGGCTGGCGTTTTCTGCTGGGTATCTGCTGCTTCCGTTTCTGTCGCTGCTGGCATGCTGGTTGATCGTGCGTTCGTCCGTACCATGGCTGATGGTTTTACCAGCGAGCGGCGCTCTGTTGAATCAGATCAATGCCTCCGCCGTCTCGGAACTCCTCGCTATCGTCTATCTGATGTGGCCACTGGTGCTCGCCCTTAGCCGCTATGGCGAGCGCCGGATCATCAGGTTGCTGACCTGGCTGGCCGCGCCGGTGATGCTGACCTTGCATCCGGTCGCACTCTTGGCTTGTGTCGTGCTCGTCGTGGTGGTCGAGATGACGATCAGGGATCGACTGCTGTCAGCCTGGCTTGTGGTCTGCGCCTTGGCCCGGCTGCTCTGGAGCCTTCAAGGGCTCAGCGGGTATGAGCAATCGCACCTGGCGGGTGACGGAGTGCTGTGGTACCTGCTGACCCAGACACTTGGCCAGCATGCGATGCTGTTCGCCGTCACCCTGGTCGGTCTTGGCGTCGCAGTGGAATTGCTGCGCAGCCCGGTGCAGGGTTTCAGTCTTGCGCCCAGAGTCGCCGGAGCTTTGCTGGTGATGGCAGCGGTCTTGGTCGGGTTCGAGCTGATTTTGGGGCAGGGTTGGCGGCTGAAATCCGGCATAACCTTCCCTGTGCAGTTGCTGCTAATGATAATCAGCGCATTGAGCGCGCCCGCCCGGGGGCAACGCGACCGGCTGAGATCAAGGCCAGGACCGGGACCAGGATCAAGAACATCGGGCGCGGGCGCGCGTTGGGCGCCGGTGCTGCGGATATCTTTGTTTGGGATTGCCGCTTTGATGCTGGTCAAGAGCGCCGCCTGGTGGACCGCAACGCGCGGGCTGCAGAATGTGGTGAGCGAACCTGGCGACGCCTGTGTTCACCATGGTCGGCAGACCCCATTCGCGCTGCAATGGCCATGGATGGCGGTCATCGATGAATGGAATGCCCCGATGAATGCATTGCTGTTCCGCCCCGGTTTCCGAGCACCGGGGAGCGAAACCCTCGCTCCGATCGCAATTCTGCTGCCCCGTGACGGCTGCGAGCAGGTTGCCACCACCGGGATCGCTTACCTGACGCCGTGGTTACCGGTATCCTGGAGCCTTCTCGACCAGCGCTTCGGTCCGCTGCGAGCGCTGCCTTCCGAGCTGCCGCGTTCTGAGCCGCCCCTCTCAGAGTTGCCCCTGTCTGAGCCGCAAATGCCCCGCTGACTATGAACGCAAGCACTCAAACCAATGCCGCGGACAAACTTTGGACCTTGATCCTTGCCGCGTCGCGCCTGGGGCGCTCGCGAGCTCTGGACCTTGAGGTCGCGGCCGGCTATGCGCTTGGCGACGGCCAGGAGCCCGCGCTGAAACCCTTGAGGGACCAGCAAGGGCGCGCCGCAATCGAGTGGTTGCCGAGAACGGGCTGGCAGCTGTCCGACACAACAACGGAAGAGCCGATGCGCTCCCTCGCCGAGCTGTATCTTCCGCTTTGCAACCCGCTGAACAACAGCAGCATGGTCTTCGCCCATCTGGGGCAAAGTATCGACAGTTGCGTCGCGACCGCCTGCGGCGATTCCTGCTACGTCACCGGGGAGGAAAATCTGCGTCATCTGCACCGCATGCGCGCCCTTTCCGACGCCGTGCTGGTTGGAACGGAGACAGCCGCCTGCGACAACCCCAAGCTGACCACTCGGCTGGTGGAAGGAAAAAACGCGATCCGGGTCATCCTCGACCGCCGCCGCCGGTTGCCGCCGGGTCTTGGTGTCTTCACCGACACCGATGCGGAGACCTGGCTGGTGTGCGACCATGATCAACTCGATGCACCCGGCTCTGTTCCCGCGCGAGGCCGGCTGATCGGGTTGCCGACCCGCGATGGCCATCTCGACCTGGTGAGCTTAATCGAACGGCTTGCTGAGCTCGGCATCCAGCGCTTGTTCATCGAGGGCGGCGGCGCGACCGTATCGGCATTCGTGGCCGAGGGTCTGGTCGACCGGCTGCAAGTCGCCATCGCCCCGCTGTTGATCGGCGCCGGGCGGGTTGGGCTGTCACCGCCGGCCAGCGACCTCCTGCGCAACGCCATCTACCCGTCCTGTCGCCTCTATCGCATGGGACGAGATATCCTCTACGACATGGACATGCGCCGTCCCCAGGACGGACGCACGGATCAGCCGCCGACCGGTTTAGAGCGAATTGCCTAGGCCTGCGAGGGAACAGTTGGGAGACTCCGGCTGCCGAGCCCCGCTGCTTCCAACATTATCTCGTCCCGGACTTCTAAGATTCGCTCGCCTGACTTCCGCCGATCTTTCCGCACTGCGGCACCGGGCTAGAGGCGGCGGAAGGGTCCGTTCTCGACCCAATGCAGACACTTTATATGATAACCCCGGCGTCGGGAATGCGTTCCGTAGCGGACGCTGCGAGGTTCGTCGCGTTGATTACCGAGGCCGACCCCGCCCGATCGCCCCTGTTTGCTGACGCCAGCAGGGGAGGATGCCCCCGAGCCGATGCCGAACTGGGGTCTGTTCGGTCAGCCCGAGCCTGTCGCCGAGCACGATCAGCGCATCGCTTGGTAGCCGTCGCCTCCTGCAAGAGAGGGGCGCCCCTGTTCTGCGGGTTCGCTGGCTCCGGATTCTCGCCCCAGCGCCCGGAAATACGCGCGCTCGCAACACTCGCGACGTCCGTCAGCCCCGCAGTTGGACGTTGACCGCGCACCCCACCCCCGCTAATCTCCTTCCTCGGGCCAACCTGGACGCTCAGGGTGGCTTGGATTTCCTATCCGTCATGGGTCGGTGGATAGAGTCGCTTTCCCTCGCCTCCGGCGAGAACAAAGGCAAGAACCTTGAGCTGCATATCGCCTCCTATGCTGTCGGGTGTTATTTGGTGCGTTGATCGATGCGTTCGGTCCGCGGATCTGCACTCATCGGTGCAGGCGATCACCCGATAGTCACCGGCGATAAAAAACACGGCCAACCAAACCGTTAAAGTAACAAAGTAGAACTAATGACAGCCTAGTCTTATTGGCGTGGCTGCACCTTGAGCTCGACACGGCGGTTGAGGGCGCGACCTTCTGGGGTGTCGTTAGGGGCTATTGGGTTGTCTGGGCCGTAACCACGTACTTCAAGGCGCGCGGGATCGATGCCGGCATTGATTAGATAATCCGCGACAGCTTGCGCACGCTCATCGGAGAGGCGGAGATTTATAGCGTGCACACCTTCGTTGTCTGAATGTCCCTGAATTTCGATTTGGATTTCAGGGGTTCTGCGCAAGACCTCCAGCACTTGATCAATCGACGCGGTGTCGATGCCGGCGAGACTAGCGCTGTTGGTGCGGAACTTCAGATCGCTGAGCACCCAGCAACCGCGCTCGTCAGTGGTGATACCTTCAGGGGTGTCTTTGCAGTTATCGGATGCATCATCGACGCCATCGCCATCATCGTCGATTTTAGGCGTGCAACCACGGGTGTCGACTGGAGTGTCTGCAGTGCTGCCGGGGCACTGATCAAGGCTGTCAGGAACGCCGTCGGCGTCGGCGTCGAGCGCGCAGCCATGGGTATCGACCGGGCTCCCTGCGGCACTGTCGGGGCATTGATCGAGGCTGTCTGGAATACCATCGGCGTCGGCGTCGAGCGCGCAGCCATCGGCATCGACTGGGGTGTCCGCCGGCGTCTTGCCGCACAAATCCATGCAATCGGAGATGCCGTCGCCGTCGCGATCCGGAAGACATCCCTGGGCATCGACTGGATTGCCCGGCGCGGTGTCAGCGCATTGATCGAGTTCGTCAGGGACGCCGTCGGCATCGGCATCAGGGGGGCAGCCGTGCGTGTCTACCGCGAGCTTGGGCGCGGTCTCGGGGCAATGATCGACGGCATCATTGACACCGTCGCGGTCCTGGTCGCGGGCGCGCAGGCGTTGCTCGAGCAGCCGCGCGGGCCTGCGAAACAGCCCATCGGGCAATAATTCGACATAGAGTTTGACCACATCGGGATTATCGCTCCGGCGCACCCGACTCCACAATTCGCTGTCGATTCGACGCAGGCGCGCTTGTGGGGAGATGCGAGCCTGGCCTGGCATTGGCACGATGGCATCGTTCGAGCGGGCATCCTTGACGATACCACTGAGCAGTGGAGCGACCACGTCGGCGCGCCGTTCGTCACTCAGGGGAACGAAGCCGAGTGCGCGCAGATAGCCATCTGGCCCGGTCGCCGCCTCACTGGTCAATTCGGTCACAAACTCACGCAACCCCGGGATGACACCAATTTGACCGTTACGGATAAATAAATAGACCGGTCTCGCGCCCGGATAATTATCATCGTTGATGGTCTCGACCGTTGGCAAGGCGCCATTCAAGGCTACCGGCCGCAGGAGCTGGGCGTTGCTGACGAGTGTGGACTGATCGACAACGATAAGCTGGCCAGGATCGAATCCGTCCTTGTTCTCCAGCACTTTTTCCAGCTCCTCAAGGTAAGGTTCAATCACCTCATCGTCGCGAAGTTGCGTGCATTGGCGTTCAAATTCCTCGGCATTTTTCTCTTCCAAGGCCGCGAAGTAAGGGATTTCCCGACAACCCGTGCGCAGGATGTCGAGAAAAAGATCGTAGGCCACCGACGCTCGCGGTGGAACGATCAGGATAATGGGCGCGTCCGGCAAGCTGGGTTCAACCTCGCTCCAAACGCGGTAAGGATTGTCCATTAACACAACTTGGGTTGCGGCATCGGCTGGTTCCGCCGGCCGGGGTTGTTCGGCGTCAGTGACGGGCTCGGGAACGGCTGCGGCCAAGGCCAGAAACAAGGTGCGCGGCGCAATATCCGCGAACCCGTCCTCGAACGCGGCCAAGGCTACCGCGTCGTATCCTAGTTGCAGGCTTGCCAACTCGCTGACGCCGTTGCGCACGCAAATGGCTTGTTCGCGCTCACTCATCTCGCGGTTGGCAAGCGCTAGATCGGGGAATTCCGATCCCTCGCCGCTGCAGAGAAGCTTGAAGGCGGTGCGGGTGTCGGTGATCTCGATGCGCGGAAATTTGAACGGCGTGGTGCGCCCAAAACGGTCGGACAGCTCGGAGAAAAACGGATAGACCGTACGCGGACCGATCACGCTGACATGATCGCGCAGGGCAGCCGCGACGACCGACGCGCCGCACAGACTAGCAACAAGCACCAGCGCAAGCGTTTTGCGCTTTCCAGAACGACGGTTGGCGAAGCGACCGATGCTCATACGCCTTAGCTGCGCCGCGGTTTGTCGCGCGGCGCCGAGGCGAGGAGCAACAGCAGCCCAATGATGGGCGTGAGCACAATGGAGCCAAAGAAATAGCCCCAACCGCCCATGGTTCTATTGCGACCGAATAATCCGATGATGATCGCGAGTCCGGTATAGGCCACCACGGCCATGGGGATCATGAATGGGTGCATGTGGTTTTCTCAAGACGAGTGGGACAGGAAGCCTCGTAATTACGACCCTTCCACGAGGGGGCTTGAAACATCGGTAGGAACATTCCCCTCAGCAGAAGGAGACTGGATCTGTCCTTCTTCGAGGGGCTCCGGGACATAGGTATGGACACCGCCTTCAGCGGAATGAAATTGGATTTGTCCTTCCTCGAGGTGGGCGAAATCGAGGGTCTTGGCATAAATGCTGCCGTCCTGGTCGAAGGAATGACGCCCGGTGATGCCCTGCCAAGACAGGGTATAGCGGATAATGGTCGCCACCGAGAACGGCACTGTGCTCTTGGCTTTCTTCATCGCCTCCGCCAACATTGTCACGGTATCGTAGCCCTGTGCGGCCCAACCATCGGGGTCGATGTCGTAACGCTCATTGAACTGTCGTATAAACTGCCTCGTGCGCCAGTTGTCGGCATAAGGATTAAACAGAATAGGGATAATCAACGGCGGAGTCTCCTCTCCCAGCTCCCGATGCAGGGCGAGCGGATCATTCATGCTACCGAGCAGAAACGGGATACGGAAGTTCATTTCGATGCCCTGTTTGACAATATCCTCGGTATTCGCGTTTCCCGCCGCGAGAAACAGGGCATCGAATCCCGCGTAGCCAAAGCCAGCGATAATTTCGCGGAAGTTCTCGCGCTGATCGAAGAACGACTGCCGGCTGACGATATCCAGACCGAGGGCGGCCGCCTGCTTGGCGAAGGCCTTGGCGATTTCGAAGGATTCGTCGTTACGGCTGTTGAGAATACCGATGCGGCGATAGCCAAGACTAAACGCCTGGGTCGCAATTTGGGCACCGATCAGCTCGTTATCCGGAACGGTACTGAATACGTATTGAAAGCTGTGCTCGGTGAGCGAGCGATCGGTGACAGCGGGATTGATGAACAGGATGCCGGCCTGTTCGTAAATGATCGAGGCCGCGATGGCGGTTGCCGTGTTGGAGTGACCAATGACGGCAACGATGTCGGGGTTGTCGCGCACGCTGCGCCCAACCTCAACGCCGCGGCTGCCGCCATCGCCATCGACGATGGCATCGTCGAAGTCCACGAAGGCAAGCGGTCGATCGAGAATGCCGCCGGCGGCATTGATACGCTCCAGGGCAAGTGTTGCGCCCTTGATGAAATCATCTTCGCGCGTACTATCCCAGACAAGGGCAATTTGAATCGGGCCTTCCCCAAGCGCGGCACGGGCCACGCGTTGGTTCTCGCTCACCTTGCCGCAACCGATCAGTAGCAGTCCGATGAAAAACAGCAGCAGACCGAGGCACGGTCGGCGACAGCGGGGCTCCACGGTAACAGCGATCAAGGCGCCGGCGGTCCCGACGCATTGGCGGATGCCGGCGAACTCGGCTTGAGGCTGGGCGGTGATAATCCTGCATTCGCTCCAGGAGCCGCTTCATCGGCAGACGATGACATTCCCGCGGCGCTGGTTTCGCGGGCTATCCCCGCATCCGATGAAACCTCCAATGCGCTGGCCTCAGTCGTTGGCACATTGTCGACGGGCGCCGTCTTGTCGGGAGCAAACATATCGGCGCCGAGAATTACCGGTAAGCCCCCATCACCGGCACCGATGATCACGATCTTGGAATTGTTCGATTGGGCCAGCTCACGGGTGGCACCGATCCCTTCCCAAAGGATCATCTCCTGGGTCAAGGTTTCGGCGATGGTGGCCTGGTAGTCGTGAATACCCTGGGCCTCGATGCGTTTGCGCTCGGCTTCCTGGTTAGCGGCTGCGAGAATGTACTCGTAGGCATACCAGTGCTGCTGTTCGACCAGTTTGGCCTTGATCGCCTTGCGGATTTCGTCGGGAAGCGAGACGGTGCGGATAATGATGTCGTCTATGTAGACAAATTTCTGTCCGGCCTCCTCAATGGCCTTGACGATAATATCAGTCAGAATCCCTTCCTTGTTCGTGTAAATATCCTCGGGATCGTGCTTGCCGATATTGCGGCGCAAAACCGATTCCACCTGCGGCACCACGATGGTTTTGACGTAGTCCGGCCCCACGCGCTGATGCAGCAATCCGACCATTTCAAATTCGGGATGGTAACGAATGGCGAGCGTGAGCGTGATGGTCAGCCCTTTGTTGGTCAGAACATCGAATTGGTGCAGTACCGTTTGCACCCGCGTGTTGTAGACGAACATGCGGTTCCAGGGCCAGAGGAGATGCAGCCCTTCCGGATATACCTGATCCGTCACGGTTCCGCCGTCGAACGGTCGGTATAGAACGCCTGCCTCGCCGGGGCGGATCATCGCTACGATACCGTGCCACAAATACATGACGACGAGAATGGCGGCAAGCAGTGCCATCGCGATGACCGGCGGCACATGATCCAGGAAAGCGCGTTTCGAAAAGGATCTGCGAGAACGCTTGCGCGCCTCGCGATCAGCTTTGCCCACCCGCGCGTTGATCGGCGCTTCGGTTTCGGTCATAAAAGCCAAAATCCCGGTGTGTATACCCCAAGCTGCGGCCAAGGCCACCATGGCCGCGGGCCGCTCTTAAAAAAATCACCCGAGTTGAGAGGCAAGCGGGAGGGAACCTGTGATGCCTTTACTGAGCCGAGTCGGCTGGCTGCTTGTTTTCCTCGGCCACTTGCGCGGCCACGTCTTTGCCCTTGCGGAACTGTTCGCGGAAACTTTTGCGAACATTCTTGGGGTTGAAGTCCATGAGTGTGCCGCCGGAAGCGAAATGCGCAGCGAACACCTTTCCGACTGCATAGGTCAGTGCACCGGCCAGAACGGAGACGCCTGCCGCACCAGCGACGCTTCCCAGCCCGGGGATGATTTTAACGAAACTGGCCAGAGTAGCGCCGAAAGCCGCAGGCAGAACACCGCCAATGAGCGACAGCACCAAGGTTTTGGCGATGTTCTCAGAGTATTTGATGCCGTAGAGCTGAGATAGACCATGCACCATCTTCAACTGCACGGCGACAATGGAAACCATGTCGAAGACAGGAATCGGCACAAGCCCCAAACCCATGGCGGCGATGACATGACTGCGGATTCGCGCCGAAACCGCATTTGCATCGACAGTAACCGCCTCACTCGGGACGGCGTCGGTGGTCGGCGTGGATTCCTCAGATTCAGTGGTATAGGTCATTGTTAAGTCCTCGTGCACCGCGATGGCTGAAGTGGCTGAAAATCGAGAGGAGGCTTGGCATGCGGCAAATCGTGAGTCTAAGAAGCAAACTCGGCGGCTACGCACGACCAGAATATCCCAAAAACGAACAATGACTATGCAACGATCCAAGAAATAATGCAATGATGGCATTGGGACAGAATTCTACGCTCGGCGACTCGGTACTCATTGTGCGTGCAGGCTTTTCTGAAACCGGATCTTGTTCTTTGCCATCACCTGGCCTCAATGGATGCTCTGTTGACTATTCAACATGTTGCTGGTGTCTGGAGACCTCTCGATCATGATTGGCGCGAGACTGCTGCGCGAGCTCTGGCGCTTAGACCGCGTTCGCACCCTCGTCGTTGGTGCGCTGGCGATGGCGGGCGCCTTGGCGCAAGTCGCTTGTCTGATGATATTGACCTTGACCGCCCGCGATATCTTGCTCGACCGCGCACCCGCTGATTTTAAAGTTCAGGTGCTGCTGTTTATGGCGTCGCTGTGCTTGGCCGTCGGGCTGAAGTTCTGGTCGCTGCGAGGCTGGGCGGATCTGACCGAGGAGCTTTCCGCCGAGTTGCTGATTGCCACGAACAAAGAACTTGCCGCCGCCGATTTGCGCACCATCGAGACCCTCGGTCAGGCAGAGATTCTGGCGCGTTTGACCGGTGATATGAAAACCCTGTCAGCGGGAGTCTGGTCGCTGATGGCTGCGGTGCAGACGGTGACCATCCTGTTCGGTGCGCTCTTGTCGCTGCTGCTGTTTGCGTTCGGGGAGACGCTGATTATCGGCTTAATGACCGCTTTGTTTTTTCTGATTATCGGTTCCCACTACGAGCGAATAGATCATGCTCATCATGCAAGCCTGGTTGCCGATGACCGCTTCCAGCAACGCTTGCGCGACCTTATCCTGGGCTTTCAGGATCTGGCCATGGATAGGATCAAGGCCGGGCGTTTTATACGTAAGAGCCTCAAGCCGGCGGCCACGGGCTTTCGCCGTTTGCGCATGCTGTATGCGCGCCTTCTGGCACGGCAGTCACTATTTTTCGACATTTACGTCTTCACCATGGCCGGGTGGATCCTATTCATCGCGCCTGTATGGGGCATGACGCAGAACGTCATTATCGTCGTCGGCGTCTTCTTCTACGTGCTTGACCGGATTGAGCTGCTTTCGGTTCAGTTGGCCCAGATCTCGGCAGGCACCGCCGCAGTGGAACAGTTAGATCATTTGCGCGCGCGTTTGCCTGCCCCTGAAACCCGATCCCAACCGCGCCTGGACGCCTTCGGCCAGATTCGCATGCAGGCGCTTGAGTACCACTATTGTGATCCGGATGGCCAGACAACCTTTACCATCGGCCCAATTGATCTGTGTTTCGAGGCGGGAAAGATCTACCTTATTCAAGGCGGTAATGGGTCGGGAAAAAGCACGCTGATGAAGTTACTGACCGGACTCTACGAGCCACATGCAGGACGCATTCTGCTCGATGACGCCCAGGTTTCGATACATGCCTACCGCTCCCTGTTTTCGACGGTATTTACCGATTTTCATTTATTCGAGACATTGCATGGCCTAGAGGAGATCGATAGCGAGCAGGCAAAGTTTCTGCTGCGCAAATTCGCCATGCAGCGGAAGGTTTCCATTGCGCAGGGCGCGTTTTCAACAACTGATCTATCGACGGGGCAGCGCAAGCGCCTGGCGCTGATCGCCGCCTGCCTGGAAAAACGCCCGGTGTATGTTCTTGACGAATGGACTGCGGATCAGGACCCTGAGTTTCGCCACTTCTTTTTCGCCGAGCTGTTGCCTTGGCTCAAGCAGCAAGGACATACAATTTTCGCGGTCACCCACGACGACCGGTACTTCGGTTATGGCGACTACGCTTTGCGTCTCGACGCAGGGCAGGTACGGGTGCTGGAGCCGAAGGCTCCGGGTCACACATGATCGAGTATTTGCTCACATCGACGATCCGTCGCACCCTGCGCGCGCTCATCCGCGTCAACCTGCTGATGGGGCTGGCTTGGCTCGTGCTGCTGTTTGCCACCATGGCGGCCCTGGACGCGACGCAAGCAGACGGGCGCATTGCGCTGATCTATCTCTTGGTTGCCCTGATCTTGGTTGTCTTCGGTCGATGGCACTCCATGCTCTCGGCGCGCTTTGCCATCGACATCATTACGCAGACCAATGTTCGTATAGCTGAGTGCCTGTTGCGACTGTCCTTCGCCGATTACGAGCGGCTGGATCGGCCGGCGCTGCTCGCGTTGATCTCCGAGGACAGCCGTTTGGCCCTAGACGGCTTGTATGCCATCACGGGCTTTATCGCGCTCTTCATGCTGCAGATGGCATTCCTGTTGTATCTGGCCTTCTTGTCGCCGGGGCTGTTTTTATTGTCGGTGGGTTTTCTTGGCACCATCTATCTTGCGGTGTTTTGGTTGATGTACCGGATTCTGCGCATGGAAGACGCGATCTCAAAGATGGATGGCCGTTTGTATCGCGGTCTGAGCGGACAGTTGTTTGGGTTCAAGGAGTTGCGACTGCACCAACCGAAGCAACGAGCCTTCATGCAGACCGAGATCGAGCCGCCGATTCGGCAGATGCAAGGGGAGAGAACGCGCGAAAAATTCTTCCTGTCCTTGCTTTTCTTGATCAGCGACAGCGCCTTGCTGTTGTTTGCGGGCATCTTCATCGTCTTCGTTCCGTTGTTTGTGCCGGACATGGCCAAACTGGCCGCTCGCAGCGGGCTGGTAGTCTTGTTTTTTCCTATGGCCATGTTCATGGAACTGCCAACGGTGAGCCGTGCCGCCTTTGCTTTTGGGCGATTGGACACGGCATTACGGCGACTGGAAAACCTGGCCGCGCGGAACGCGATACCTCAAGCCGATACGGATGCACAGGCATGGCCAAGCGGTGCCCCGCCGACCCTGCGCGCCGAGGGCTTGGCGTATCAATATCCCGATCACGGGGGCGAGGCAGGTTTCGCCTTCGGCCCAATGGATCTCACCATTGAACCGGGCACCATCACGTTTTTGGTCGGCGGCAACGGCAGTGGAAAATCGACCTGTCTCAAACTACTGATCGGACTCTACCAGCCGAGCAATGGGACGTTGTTACTCGACGAACGGCCGGTGGATATGGCCGGCTATCGGCGGCTGTTCGCCACAGTCTTTGTCGATTCCTATCTGTTCCAGCATGTGCTCGGTGTCGGTGAGTTGGACGAGGGACGGGTGAATCGCCTGCTCGACACCTGGGGTATCGGCCACAAGACCCGCTTCCAGCGCGGCCGGTTCACCAACATCGACCTCTCCACCGGACAGAAAAAGCGGGTAGCCATGGTGGCTGCATTACTAGAGGATAAACCCTTTCTGGTCCTCGACGAGTGGGCCGCTGATCAGGCCCCGGAGTTTCGCGCCTGGTTTTACCAACATTTTCTTCCCGAAATGCGCGCCCTGGGCAAGACCATCGTCGTCGCATCCCACGACGAGCAATTCTTCGCCATCGCCGATCAGGTACTGGTATTCGAGGACGGACGATTGCGCGGATCACAGCCACCTGCGCACATCGCAACCCACTGATGAACATCCCCCATTTGTTGATTGGTGAGAGTCCGGCGCAGCGCCGCCAGTCAGTGCTGTTGGCCGTCCTGCTAGGGCTGTCCTATGCGCTGGCCGGCACCCTGATTGGGCAGGCGGTGGCCAGTCTGCCAGGGGTTCCCGAACTGCGCTTGCTGTTGGGTTTTCTGGCGCTGGTTGCGCTCAATCTGCTCGTGAACGGCATGGTAATTTTCCGCATCGTGACCCGCATCGAAACCGGCGTAGCGCGTTTGCGCCGGGACTTGCTGGCGGGCCTAAGGCGCTTGGATTATCCGTCCTACGAGCGGCTCGGGCATGATGCCATCTATTTCAACCTCGCCACCAACGTGCGTCGGATCTCCGAGGCCACGGCCTTGCTCGGCAAACTTCTACTGAATATCGTCGGCACACTCGGGTGCCTGATCATGCTGGCCACGCTTTCCCCCGCGGCGGTCGCCTTCGTGCTGGTGGTCATGCTCGCGGTGGGCTTCGTTTACGTCATCAACCAGGTCCATATCGGCCAAGCGCAACAAAATGCCGCCGCGCAAGAGCGACGGTTTTTCTCCGGCATGGAAGGCATTGTCCACGGCTTCAAGGAGCTCAAGCTACATGAAGGCAAATGCCGGGATTTTTTCTCTTGGGAAATCGAGCAGTCCTCACTCGCCGCCGAACAGGCGAGGACCAGCGCCGGAATTCGCTTCCTGTTCAACTACGCGCTGTTCGCCCTCTTGTTGCTACTTTGCGTGGGGGTGTTGCTGTATTTGCTGCCGTTGCTGATCCCGCAATTTTCCGAAGTGGCGGTGAAAGCTGCGATTCTGGCCGGAATCGTCCCGATCGCGGTGTTGCGCGACTTGCCCGTGATTGCGCGTGCGCGTCTGGCCTTGGACGAACTGACCAAGTTGCAAACGCGCCTGCAAGAAAGCGTTGGGGAACCGGCGCCGCGCGCGCAGCAGCCCGTCGCGCTCAGCCGCCTGGAATTGAAGGACGTCACCTACCGCTATACCGATGCCGTCGGCGCAACCTTGTTTCAGGTCGGCCCCCTGAGCACCACGTTTCGGGCCGGAACCCTCAATTTCATCGTCGGCGGTAACGGTAGCGGAAAATCGACCCTGGTGAAGCTCATGACCGGCCTGTATCCGCCCCGGTCGGGACGGATTCTCGCCGCCGGACGCGAGCTTTCCGGCGCTGAACTGCGGGGTCTTGTGACGCCGGTGTTCGCCGACCCACATCTGTTCGACCGGCTCTACGGATACGCACAAACCCCGCCCGAGCTGATCCAGCGCTGGCTGGCCGACTTGGACTTGGAACGTAAAACCGACTACGCACAGGGACGCTTCACCCATCCGCGCCTATCGACGGGGCAGCGCAAACGCTTGGCTCTGATCGCGGCCCTCATCGAGGAGCGTCCACTGCTGATTCTCGACGAGTGGGCCGCCGAGCAGGATCCCGAACACCGTGACTGGTATTACCGCGAGTTCCTGCCCACGCTCAAGGCGCAAGGGCGTATCGTCGTGGTCATTAGCCATGATGATCACTATTTCGGCCTTGCGGATCAACTGCTGGTCTTGGATAACGGACACATTAAAGGATGACCGCTGGCGCACGCGAGCACACCGACGACAGGTCCCCCGCTGCTGAGACCGAAGCCCCTAAACGGGCCGAACAACCTCGCGGAGGACTGCGGTTATATCAAACGATCATCGTTGAAAGCCGTTACGGCGGGCTGCTAGCTTTGTCCATCACGCTGCTCTGCGGCGCGTTGCAGGCAGGCATGATTTATCTGATCGCGAGCGATGCCGAACAGTTGGCACGGCAGGAACTCGATATCCCGGATCTCATGTCGTTTCTGCTCGCCCTGAGCCTATTCGGAGTGGTGTTCGTGGTGCAGTTGCGTCAGGCCACCCGGGTTAGCGATCACGTAGTCACGCGCATCGCCCTGCGCCTGGCGCGAAGCTTACGTGCCGCCTCGTTGCCAACCCTCGAAACCGTTGGCCCGGACCGAATCATCACCGCGGTGACCCGTGATCTGACCACCATCGGCGGGGCGCTACCGCTCGCCTTCAGCGCGCTCCAAACCGGCGTGATGATCGCCGTTTGCATCCTGTTAATCGCGGCAACCAATCTCACGGTACTGCTTGTCAGTGGCCTGTTGCTGAGCACGATTCTATGGTTGGTGCGTCGGAATCATCTGCGCATGCGCCTCGCCTCGGCAGCGGCCGCCGAGGCCGAAGGTCGGTTTTGCTCCTACTTGGAACACGCCCTACTCGGCTTCCGGGAGCTGCGGATCAATCATGCGAAGCGCCACGATTTTTATGCCCGCTATCTGTTGCCGCAAGTGGAAGAGGCAAGCGTCCGGCGGCTCGAGGCCGGCGCCTATTTCGTGCGCCAGATGCAACTGTCGCATGGCACCTGGTTCGTGCTCGTGGGCGCGGCGGCCTTCGTCGCCCCCGCTTTGGGGGTTGCCGAAGGCGTGACCACCGCTGTGCTGATTCTGACCTTCTTGCGCACGCCCATGGTGGACATGGCCACCTATTTGCCCTCGCTCCTCAACGCGCGCCTGGCGCTTGAGCGATACGAGGATCTGGAAGCGGCGTTGGACACCGCGCAGGGGCCGTGGCCGGATGAATCCGGCATGGAGAGTTCGCTCGCGCAAACCGCGCAGCCCGAGCCACCGCCCACGTTCGATCACCTGAGTCTGCGACAACTGGCTTACGAGTATTACGATCCCGCTGGCGCTCCCTTATTTCGCGTCGGCCCTATCGACGTGACCTTGAAAAGCGGTGAGGTGGTGTTGGTTTCCGGGGGCAACGGCAGTGGCAAAACCACCTTCCTCAAACTCCTGACTGGATTGTATCCACCCGCCTCGGGCCGCCTGATGCTCGATGACCATCCGCTATCGCCGCATCAGGCGCGCGCCTTGTTCTCAACGGTGTTCACGGATTTTCATCTGTTTCAACGCCTATACGGCATTGAGGAGATCGATCCCGAGGAAACCGGAAGCTTACTGAGAACGCTCGATTTGACGCACAAGGTTTTGATTCGGGATCGGGCTTTTTCGACCACCGCACTATCGACCGGACAACGCCGACGGCTGGCGTTGATTGCCGCGTTGCTCGAACGGCGCCCGATTCTGTTATTCGATGAGTGGACCGCCGATCAAGACCCGGAATTTCGGCGATTTTTCTACCAGGAGTTGTTGCCGCAGCTCAAGGCTCAAGGGAAAACCATTATCGCCGTCACCCATGACCAAACACCCGTGGCCTGCGCCGATCGGCATTGGCGCTTACAAGACGGGCGTCTGGAGGAAATGCCGCGCGGGTCGCATGTCATGTAGCGTGCCGCCGCCCACGAGAATGGAGTCCGATGATAGACAGGCACAATGACAGGCTGGAGATCGACGGCCAAGGCAGAGAGGAGCATACCCCATGAAACAACGACCCCAACCCGTTTTAATGATTCCCTTGCGCCGCTGTGGTAGTCATGCCTTGCGCTTGCGTCTGAATTTTAGCCCAGAGTTTTACTCGCCCTATCCAATACATGTAGTAGATTTTATGCCACTGCTACCTAAGTATGGAGATTTAACTAAAGATCACAATTATTTTCAATTAATTGTAGATTTAATTGGCTTGCAAAATGCAACGATGGTGAAATGGAGTCGCGTGGCACTGGATCCGGTTATGATATTTGAGGCGCTACACCTCCAGCCGCGCGGCATTCACATGGTGTTATGGGAAATGCTTCTACAGGCCGGAGAACAACACCATGCAAAAGTGGTTATGGATAAATCACTGGACAGCGTGGTGTATGCCGAAGAGCTATTTGCAGCGCAACCAGAATTGCGTTTCCTCAACGTAGTACGCGACCCTCGTGCGCAAATCAGCAGTATGAACCAGGCAATTATTTACGATTTTGATACGTTGCTTAATACCCAACGCTGGGTCTCTGCCCACCAAGCCGCCCGGGCTTTACAGGAAAAATATCCGCAGCGCGTCCTGACGATACGCTTTGAAGATTTTATTGCCGATCAAGAAAGCATCTTGCGTAAAATTTGCGATTTTCTCAATATCACATTTCTTCCTGCGATGTTAGACATCTCTTGCTCCAGAGAGGCCCGAGAGATTTCAAGTTTATCCTCTTTATGGGAAACCAATGTATATTCGCCCATTGCTGCCAATATCGATAAGTTCAAACAACTGCTGAGCGAGATGGAGATTGAGCTTATCGAAACCCTAACTGCTGATTTCATGGCATTGTATGCGTATGAAAAAATCACCCCTGCCCGCGCCCAGGTTTCAAAAGCGGATATTCAAGCGGCTCATGCCCGCAGTGATGAAAACAAGAACCAGGCATGGGTGCGTTTAAAGCAGCACAATATGTATGATTACCTATTACGCCGTTTTCGCAATGACTATTTAGACAATCTAGCGCGACGCTTTTCCTCTGTAAATTTCGGAATCGGGTAGAATACAGCGCGCGGAACCTTAGGTGTGAGCTTGGCTTTTTCTGCGGTCCATTAGGTTGAATCAGTCCGATCCGGATCGATACCCGCTGCTTTGAGAAGTTTGAGCAGGCGTTCCTTTTCTTCGTGTTCGGCTTCAGCACGTGCCTGCGCGTTTTCAGCTCTCGCCTGCGCGGCTTGGGCCAGCGCGGCATCGACCCGTTCTTGAGTCTGTTCCAACTGCCGTTCGATATCCTGCAACTCCTCGAGAATATCGTCTTCAAGTTCCATCGCGTCGGTGATCTCTGGTTCTGCGGCGGCCGACCATCTCGCGGCACTCATCCCCCCCGCCCAGGCGCCACCGCCATCGCTACCATGGCGTGCTCGCGCCAAACGCGCCCCTGCGTGCGGCGGCCGTCGTCTTGGGGCGTGACCTGACCGACGACCCGAGCGCCTCCGCCGAGCTCGCCGCACCCCGTCGCGCACCGGCCCCGAACGCGCGCTCCCCAGCGCGCTACCTCTGGGCTGATATGTTTTGACCTGTCAATGTTTGGTAGTAACTATTGTTTAACCACCTCTTCTTCTTTGTCTTTTTTCGAAAACGTTGTTCTCGGGCCGGTGATGGCAAACACCTTGGCTCAGGGCACCCAGCGGCAGACTGCGACGGTGGATCATGCTGATATACGTGGATTGGGTACCACCGGACTTCACTGCGTCGCGGAGCTGGCCTTTCTCTAAGAGCAGGGATCGGCACGTGGGATGCCCATGATGGGATTCTCCCGCGCACCACCGGTATAGCCCAAACAAGGGTTCTCCACACCGGCCGCGGATGCCCTGAATCAAGGTGTCTGTTGGGTTCTCCATGGTTGAATCGATTGGGGTTGCGTCAGCGGGTTGTCAGCATTGGCTCAACATGCGGCCACTGATCAGACCGCTTGGGCGTTCACTTGAGGCATCTCCTGGCGCACGATGTCCCAGAGAAAACCGGCCAGCTCCCGGGCAATGGCCACGCACACCAGCTTGGTGTTTTTGCCGGCACCGGTGAGCGTGCGGTAGCGCCCGCACAGGCGCACCTGCGCCTTCCAGGCGATGCGTCTGGCCCCGGCTGAGGCGTTCACGGCCTTGCCTCGGAGATGCTTGGTCTGGCGTGCCGGGAAGCGATAGCTCCAGGCCGATTCGATCAACATGCGCCGGGCGTGGCTGTTGCCGGTGAGCGTAATCGCCCCTTGGCGCCGCCGTCCGCCACTGGAGTGCTCGCTGGGGACCAGTCCGAGGAAGGCCATCAGTTGGCGCGGGGAGTCGAAACGACTGATATCGCCCAGTTCAGCGAGCAGCACGATCGCGGCGAGCTTGTCGATACCGCGCAGCGCCACCAGGGAGTCAACCACGGGGGCAAGTGACCACTCCGGCAATGCGCGCATGAGCTGATCGGTGAGCTGAGCGACGCGCTCACCGGCGGCCCGCTCAGCGTCGATGTAGTTCTGTAGCACCACCTGCTGCCAAGGATCGGCCATTTTCAGTCCGGCCAGCCAGTTCTCATGCGCCGCACCCCAGCGCGTCTTGCCGGTGGGCCAGTGGTGACCGTGACGCAGCAAAAAGGCGTTGAGCTGCTGACGGGCTTTGCGTTCCTGGGCTTTAATATCATCGCGCGCGCGGCTGAGATCGCGCATGCGCTCCTGCTCTTGGTCGGGAACCCAAACCGCGGTGAGATCGCCGCTGCGCAGCAGTCGCGCGAGCTTCAGCGCATCGCGCCGGTCGGTCTTGATGCGCTCGGCGGCTTTCTTGGGAATCAGCGATGGGGCAACGACTTGGCAATCATGGCCGCTGGCGAGAAGCTGGCGATAGAGTCCATACCCGCAGGGACCGGCTTCGTAGCAGAACAACAGCACCGCTCCATCATAGGCTTCGCTCAGACGGGCGATGAGTTGCTCGATCTTCTTGGGCTTGTTAGCAATCTCGCCACGATAAATCGGCTCCTGACGTCCCGGCTCAGCCACCGCCACGGCGATGGTGTCTTTGTGCACATCCAGGCCAATATAGGCGCCGTGCTTGTGTTCCGGCTGGTTACTCCCGTGCAGCAAGGCGGATAGGGACGATGCGCTCTCGATGCGATCGGTTGCTGGGTTAAACTGCTTCATGACCTGCTCTCCTCAAGGTGGCTCTGTGTCGGTGGTTCTCCATCCTCAACATAACCTACATGCGTTGAGGATGGGCAGGTCAAAACATCATGTCTATGCTGCTGGCGCGGCTGTTCGAGTCGATGCCGCTGACCTGCCCCAACTGCGGCGCGGACATGCGCATCATTGCCTTCATCACCGAGGCCGTGCCCGTCGAGCAGATCCTCACCCACATCGGTGAGCCACCGCGTCCACCCCCGATTTCGCCCGCCCGCGGACCGCCTGCCTGGCATTCTGCGCGGGAGCCGATGCCGGACTGGGACCTCCTCCAACAGCCCGAGCCCGACGTCGAGTTTGATCAGCGCGTCTCCTGGTAACCGCCGTCTCTCGCAGGCGATGGTACAGCCCCTCTCGTCTCGCGGCGGCGCGCTGCAGCGCAGGTGCTCACCCCAGCACTCAGGAAACGCGCGCGCCCGCACTGCAAGCGGGCGTTGACGGCGCATCCCACCCCCGCTGCAGTTCTTCATCGGGCCAACCTGGACGCTCAGGGTGACTTGGATTTCCTATCCTTCGCTGGTGTAGACTGATCCATCGCGGCCAACCTAAGTTCCATGTGCTGCGGCAAAGTGTCGATGCCAATAACGCGATTCTCAGGGGGAACAGGATGAGGACAATTCAACGAGTTCTCGGCGCCATCTGCCTGGCGAGCAGTGTCTACCTGATTGCCGTAGGGTCGGCCTACGCCGAGAACTGCACGGCAATCCACTTCGAACCGGGCCATGACGCTGCCACCGTCACCGGCACTGCGCCCGCGGACGGACAGCTCTGCTACACGCTCGCGACCGGGACGGACCAGCAGGCGAAGGTGGCAGTCGAAGGGCGCAACATGATGTTTTCGATCGTTGACGTCGTCGATGCCCAGGATGACTACAGCTTCACGACGACGAAGAAGACCTATCGGATTCTCGTCGGTCAGCTGATGCGCGCTATCGCCGAGGAGCCTTTCACCCTGAAGGTCTCGGTTCGTTGAGCCGACGCTAGACGAACCTGAATCCACCGCGGCAGGATTCCGCGAACGCGTTCGCCGACACAGGATGCACGAGGACTGCAGACGACCGATGCGCAGCACCGACTCAGAGCCGATGCGCCGTCATCACTGGCGTTTTGCCAGAGTTGGCAGCTTTAATCAGGTCTTGCTCAAGACCGCCGATGATCTCCGACACCTCGGCGAGCTCGACCAGAAGCTTTGGGCCACCCTGAGCTGCCCGACCACCGGCCTGGAGTTTGACCAGCCGACACTGGATCTGTTGGATTCCGATGCCGACGGTCATATCCGGGCGCGGGATCTGATCGAGTCCGTTGCTTGGGTCTGCCGGCGCCTGAAGGATCCGGCAGACCTCTTCTTGCGCGCTGCCGCTTTACCTCTGGATGCGATCGATGACAGCCAGACTGAAGGCAGCATCTTGCGCAAGACGGCGCGGCACATTCTCGACTTCTTGGGGGAGCGCGAGGCTCAGGCGATCACGGCGCAGCACACCGCAGAATCCCAGCGCATCCTCGCTGGAACCAGGTTCAATGGGGACTGCATCATCACACCAGAGACTGCCGAGGATCAGGCCCTGAGCGCCGCCATCCAAGACATCATGGCCTGCGTCGGCGCTCTGCCCGACCGCTCCGGCCTGGACGGCATCGACCAGACCCTATGCGATCGCTTTTTCGAGGCGGCGGAAGACTATCTTGCGTTGTGGGAAGGAGGCTCCGCGAATGCTGAGCAACTGCTGCCGCTCGGTGACGGCACTCCGGAGGCGTTCGCCGCGTTATCGGCGGTGCAAGCCAAGATCGACGACTTCTTCACGCGCGTGCGGCTCGCAGCCTTTGATGCGAGCGCGGTTGACTGCCTCAATCCCTCCACGGAGGACTACGCGTCCGTTGCGCATGGAACGCTTTCCGCGCAGGCCGACAAACTGGTTGAGTTTCCCATCGCACGCATCGGGCCGACGGCCGAGCTGCCGCTGGCGGACGGACTCAATCCCGCTTGGGACAGTGCGGTCCAGGTGTTCCGATCCCGCGTTGTCCGCCCCCTTCTGGGCCCGCTTGAGGAACTAAGTGAGCCGCAGTGGCAACAGATCACGGCAGCATTCGAGGGCTACCGCGACTGGCTGACCAAGTCGAGCGACTCGCCCGTTGCCGCCCTCGGCCCTTTGCGTGTGAAAGTGCTGCTACACGGGCAGATACGCGCCGCGCTCGAGGCACTCATCGGCGAAGACTGCAAAGCCGCCAATCTGGCAGATGCGATTCAGGATGTTGATCGACTGGTGCGTTACTACCAGCATCTCGACACCTTGCTGCAAAGCTACGTGTCGTTCCAAGACTTCTACACGCCCGGACAGATTGCCGTTTTCCAGGCGGGCACCCTGTATTTGGACGGTCGCAGCTGCGCACTCTGCATTCGCGTTGGATCCCCGGACGCGCATAGCGAGCTGGCAACGCTGAGTCGCGCCTTCTTAGTCTATTGCCGTTGTTACCGACGCGGTGGCGACGAGACGATGACCATCGTCGCTGCAGTCACGAACGGCCATGCAGAGAACCTCATCGTCGGTCGCCATGGCGTCTTCTATGACCGCCGGGATCAGGACTGGGACGCGACCGTGATCAAGGTCGTCACCTATCCCATCAGCATTGGGGAAGCCGCATGGCTACCGTATCGCCGCGTAGGGCGTGCCATCTCGCAATGGGTAGAGCGCTTTTCCAGTGAGCGAGAAAAGGCCATCGATGAAAGCAGCGGCAAGGCCATCGATGCACTCGCAACCCGGGCCCCAACCAGCGGCGCAGCCAAGTCCAGCTTCGACATTGCAAGGTTCGCCGGCATTTTCGCGGCAATCGGCTTGGCCATCGGCGCAATCGGCACCGCCCTGGCCACGATCTTCAGTGGGCTGCTTAAGATGCACTGGTGGGAGCTGCCAATCGACATCGCCGGACTGATGCTCCTGATCTCCGGTCCGTCGATGCTGCTGGCCTTTATCAAGCTGCATCAACGCAACCTCGGTCCGCTGCTCGACGGCAATGGCTGGGCTGTGAACACCCGAGCAAAGATCAGTATTCCGTTCGGCACCAACTTGACGCGTACAGCCCGGCTCCCGAAAGGGGCGCGGCTCGTGCTCCATAACGCCGCCAGCCGCGCCAGCGCCCGCAGTGCAAAGGACTGGGGGCAGACCATCGTCCTAGTTCTTGGCCTGTCCGCGTTGCTGCTAGCGTGGATGTATTGGAACCCCAAGATTCCGGTCGCCGATTACTTTGATCAATGGCGGGCACGCCTCGAAGCGATGCAGGCCGTACAGCCTTTGCCGACGGCGGAGATCGAGACACAAGCGGGCGATTCGCCGCCCGCAGACTAGCGAGAGCCGTGTCACGGGCTTCGGGCCAGGGTTCGCGGTGCTTGATCGCGTTGACAGCCGCGATTCAATTAAGAGGCGCCGCGCAGCCGGGCCAGTTGCGCGAGCAGCGCCTCTTTCTCAGCGCGTTCCCGATGCGCGACTTGCTCGGCCTGTTGGCGCGCCTGCTCGGCCTGCTGGCGCTCTGCTTCTAACCGCTGCCGATCTTGCTGCCAGGCCGTGCGCTCGCGCTGCCAAGCCGGCAACACAAAGGACGCATAAACCGCATCCTCAATCAGCGCTTCCGGGCCGGGCTGGCGCTGCAGATCCTCGAGCCGAAAGCGCAAGTCGGGCACCACCTCGGGCTGCAGTATCCCTTCTTCGCTTGGGATCGGCGCGTATCGTCCAAAGACGTTGCGCCGATAGAACCGTTGCCACTGCGGTTTATGGTGCAGGATGCAGTATTCGCTCACCCCGGCGGCTTCGTATTCGCGCCGCTTCTGCTCGGTGTCGCGGGCGATCTCGGCCGGGCTGCTGTCAGAGAGGGCCTCGACGCAGAGGTCGAAGGTGCCTTTGTAGGAGCGGTCAAGATCCGCAGTTGGGATCGGGTTGCTGTCGAGCACCAGGCCCAGATCCGGTTTGCGGATGGCGATCTTGTCGGCGAGGCGCAAGCGAAAGCCCATTTCGAGGGCGGTCAGCCGGGCGTTGTCGTGGGTATCGAGATAATACTGCAGCAGCCTGAGCAGCCATTGATAGACCTGGATGGTCAGGGCATCGGACACCGGCTTGACCTCCAGACGACCGTTGTTCCATTCATAGTCGTTGTCATGCGCGTAGTAGTAGGCCCACTAATCGGCCTCGCTGACGCGGGTGCCAGCGGTTGGGTCAGCGCCAGCGGGCGGACCGGCGTCGAGGCCGAACGCGGGCGGATCAGTCAGGGTGACGGCGGGGGGTGGCATGGTCGTAGATCCTCCAATGTTCTATTGAGCGATCCATAGGCTTGACAATATCAAAGGCACCTTCCGAGGGCGACCCCGGCGCGGGCACTCGCATCCCTTGGGCAGATGGTCGATCAGGCTGCAGGCCGCTGCCGTGCAGGATGCGCTGCAGGTGATCGAACTGGCGCCGGTACTGGATCCCGATCAGGATGATCTCGCCGGGTGTACTGGGTTGTCCGCGCAACGACTTGAGGCGCTAGACTTGGCGTCAGCCTAAGCTCGTTCGGCCAGACATGGCACCCAAACGGCTGCGCTGGTACCTCGAGCGAGAGCCTCAGGCCGTCAGCGCCGTGCTGCACATCCTGCTGCGGCTCATCGAGGCCCCCATCTGCGCCAGGGCAGCGGCGCCGGCGCGCAGGCCCGCTTCGGGGCGGTGAGCTTCATCCACCGCTTCGGTGCCTCCCTCAACCAACACATCCATTACCACTGCTGCGTCATCGACGGGGTCTTCGAGCCGGACGAGGAGGCCGGAGATATCCCGCAATCCGTGCGCTTTCTCCCCGCCGCTGAGCTGACACCGGAGGCCCTCGCCGCCATCGCCGAGCAGGTGCGCATCCGGGTGCTGCGTTGGTTTGCCCGCAGCGGCCTGATCGAGCCCGACGACGTGCGCGAGATGCTGGCCTGGAAGCACAGCAGCTTCTCTCTGGATGCCGCGGTGCGCGTCGCTGCGCATGATCGCGCCGGTCTGAAGCGGGTCCTGCCGCAGTGTGCTCAGCCACTCAATGTCCGGTGTGTCGACTATTGCTGCCGTTGGCAGCCGAAGGCGCGAAGTCTCTTCCTGGCCGGTTGCTGCCGTTAGGGTCGCCTGAACTGACCCAAGCCCAGGTGGACGGCAGGCAGCCGCAAAAGCGGTGGACGAACCCGGTAAGGTCAGCGCGGATTACCCTGAGGAATTCTCCTGGAATGAGGTGACCGACAACAGAGTCAGGGTCAGCGACCACCTTCGCGGCCAAGTCCGCGAATGCCGCGTGGCAGGGTCGCGCGCTCGGCCTGCTCGAACAACCATTGCACTGTGACCGCGAGCACCGCGGCCGGCAACGCGCCTTCGAGAATCAAGCCCAGGTCGTCGAGCCGGATGCCGGCCAGGATTGGCTGTCCATATCCGCCGGCGCCGATCAGCGCGCCCAGGGTTGCGGCGCCGACGTTAATGACCGCCGCTGTCTTGATGCCGGCGAGGATGGTCGGCAGCGCCAGGGGTAACTCGATGCGGCGCAAGCGCGCGCCCGGCGGGAGTCCCAGTGCATCCGCGGACTCGATCATCGCGCTCGGAATGCCGCTGATACCGGCGTGGGTGTTGCGAACGATGGGCAACAGGCTATAGAGGAACAAGGCAACCAGTGCCGGGCCGGCGCCGATGCCAAAGAAGGGGATCATCAGCACCAGCAAGGCTAGGGCGGGAATGGTCTGAGCGATACCGACGCCAGCAAGCACCAGCTGACCGAGTCGTGGTCGGTGAGCCGCGACCAGACCGAGCGGAATCGCGACCACAATGGCCGCGAACAGGGAGACACCGACAAGGGTGACGTGCTCAAGGGTGCGCTGGGCCACGCGACTGACGAGACCGGAAGTGCGCACATCAGCCACGATCTCTATGCGCTCGCGCAGCATGTTACTGGCGACCTGCGACTCGGAGCGACCCTCAAGTTGCACTGCCGCATTCATCGCCCGCATCTCGGATGCGTCGATCAGGCCCAGCGAGCGCTCAAGCGCGGCCACGGCCTCCGGCGAGCGCTTGAGAAGATCCGCACGATAGAGCAGGACCGCGTCGTAGTGGGTGAACCAGTCCCGGTCATCGCGCAGCGGGCGCAAATTGTAGTAGGGGATCTCGGCATCCGTGGTGTAGAGATCGGTCAGATCCGCATCACCGCTGGCGAGCGCGCGGTAGGCTAGTTCATGCTCCAGGCTGCGGACATCGGTCTGCGGCAGTCCGTAGAAGGACCGCAGCCCAGCCCACCCATCGGCGCGATCCATGAACTCATTGCCGAAGCGGAACTTGAGCTCGGGATGATCGAGCAGGTCCGAGATGCGCGCGATGCCAAGGGATTGCGCGCGCGCCTCGGGCATGCCCAGGGCATAGTTGTTCTGGAAACCGAGCGAGCCTGCCATGCGAATGCCCAAGGTGGCCAGGCGGTCCTGCAATGTCTGGTCTTGGCCAGGTTCTTGCGCAGATTTTTGCCCAGGCATTTGCCCAGACTTTCGTTCAGTCTCTTGCTCGGGCAAAATCTCATGGAGCAAGGTGCCGGTGTAGTCGACATAGGCGTCGATCTCGCCGTTTACCAGGGCATTGAAGACAATGCGCGTCCCACCAAGCGCGCGCCTGTGGCGCACCGGAATTCCCGCATCCGCAACCAGGCCACGCAGCACTTCCCCAAGAATGATTCCTTCGGTGAATTTCTTGCTGCCGATGACAATCTCATCGGCGGGGCGGCTGCAGGCCGTGAGCAGTCCAAGCCCGACAATGGCCAGCAGCAGCCAGTGCGGGACTGTCAGACGTTTTGACATGGCAGGCATCTCGTCATCGCGGGCGCCTCGTCATTCCGGGGTACCGAGCGCGTCAAGGTGGCTGCGTTGCGCGCGCACGAATCGCTCGACAAAGGGCTCCGCGGGCGCGCGCAGCATGTCGGCAAGGCGTCCGCTCTGCACGATCCGGCCCGCGCGCATCAGCACGATGGTGTCGGCAAGAAAGGCCGCTTCGGTCAGGTCATGCGTCACCAAGACGACCGTCTTGCCCAAGGTGGCGAAAATTTGCTTCAGTTCCTCCTGCAAGTCATAGCGGATCATCGGGTCCAGGGCGCCAAGCGGCTCGTCGAGCAACAAGACCTCTGGGTCCAGCATCAGGGCGCGCATCAGGCCAAGGCGCTGATTCTGGCCGCCGGATAGCTCGGCGGGATAGCGGTCTAAGGCGGCGCGGGGGAAATGTGTCAGTTCCAGCAGTTCGCTCAGCCGTGTCTCGATGCGCGTCGGGTTCCAGTCCAGGAAACGCGCCATCAGCGCAACGTTCTCGCGCGCCGTGAGATGCGGAAACAGTCCCCCTTGCTGAATGACATAGCCCATGCGCCGGCGCTGGGCGCAGATTGTCGTCCGTTCGAGCCTTTGACCATCGAAGCACACATGACCCGCATCGGGCTCGATCAAACCAATGAGGGTGCGAAGCAGCGTCGACTTGCCGCAACCGGATGGTCCAATCAGCGCGATGGTGCGCCCGCGCGGGATGCTGAGCCGCACGCGCTCAAGGGCCAAGGTGGCACCATAGCTTTTGGTGACCTGATGGAGTTCGAACATTTGCCCTACCTAATCTCGGCCCAATACTGGTCCTGGCCCAATATCGGTTGGGCTCGGTTCGAGGAACAGATCCTGATGGCCAACGCGGATCAGGAGCTCTCCCGCCGCGAGGGAATCCTGACGCTGCCGATGCCATGGCGTGATGCGTCCACGCTGGTGCGGTGCTTGGCGCTCCACAGCTTCAACCCAACCTGCGACCAAAGAGCGCGCAACCTCCAGGTCATCGCGCTCCAGCTGCCAATCCGAGCTGCCCTGATGGAGGCGGAACCCCAGACCTTGTGCAATCCGGCGCAATGTCTTTGCCGCATTCGGACCGAGTGCCGGACCCATGCCTTTATCGCGGCGCTGATCCGCATTGAACAGCTCCATAATCCAGTTGTCTTCGGGTTGCTTGGGATGAATAGCGACACGCCCATCATAGGTGGTGGAGGCGAGCAGCGCAGCGCCCTTGCGCTGACACTGTCCGACCAAATCGGCGAGCCAATCCTCGCTGACGAGATCCAGCAGGGCGCTTGCGGTCAGCAGGGTCGAGGCGTCGATGTTCGCGAGCAGCCCGGATGTGTGCAGCGACGCGACTCGGGTGGTCAAGCCCAAGAGTTGCGGAGATTTTGGTGTGTTAGCCGCCAAGCGCTGGAGTAACTCGGCATCCTGATCCACACAAACCCAGCGCTGGCTGACGGGAAGTCTCGGTGACAGATAGCGTAGATTCGATCCGGACCCGCAGCCGAGGTCGATAACCCGCAAGAGCTTCTTCCCGGCAGCCCAACGGCAAAGCGTGGCCAATACCCGCGGGGATCGGGATCTGTGGTCGACCGGCTCGCGCAAGCTCAGCCAGTCCGCCGAGAAACGCTCTTGGCCGCCAGGCGCGTCGTCGTCAGGCGCGGTCATGGTGCATGCGCTGGCTGAGTGGCGCCGGTTGTGTTCCAAAGGTCTCGAGCGCATCCGCGAAGGCTCGCGCTGATTGGTTCCACGAGGGTAAGGCAAGGGCGGCGCGCCGGGCTCCTTCGGCAAGCAGGGCGCGTTTGCTGGAATCGGAAAGCAGGGTTCGCAGTGCCTCGCGCAACGCTCCGACATCGTCGACTGGCACCAGTAAGCCAGCCTCTGCTGGCAGGGTGTCGGCGGCAGCGCCCCCGCGGGTGACTACCATTGGCAACCCATGCGCCAATGCTTCGGAAATCACCATGCCATAGCCTTCAAAGCGTGTCGCGAGCACCGCAAGATCAGCCTCTCGGTAATGCTGATCGACTTGCTCAGCGCGCAGTGCGCCGGAAAATTGGACCCGCTCGGAGAGACCCAAAGACTCCCGTAGCGCGAATACCCGAGCGGCCCAGGCAGGATCTCTGGTCAGATCACCGATGCAGTTGAGTCGCCAGGGAAGGTGCCGAAGCCCAGACAAAGCTTGCAGGAGAAGGTCGTGGCCTTTGCGTTCAATAACGCTTGCGACGCAGATCAGCGATAAGGAGTTCTTGACACCATCTGCGGCGTCGAAAGCGGGAATCCCGGTGGGCTTGTCCACGCCTGGCTCGACCACTCGCAGCCGTTGCATTGCCACCTGATAGCGGGCCAGTTTGCCAGCCGTGAACCGGCTGGTCACAATAATGCCGCGAACCGCCGCCAGGGCGCGCGTTTCGCTGTCTTTGAGCTCAGCTTGACGCGCCAGGTCGAGGCCGCACTCATCGGCTAGCGGGTGATGCACCAAGGCGACCAATCGAAGACGTTGACTGTGCGCCTGTGCAAGCTCTGGCATCGTGCCAAGTGCCAAGCCATCGATCACCACTAAGCCCTGATCGGGAATATCAGCCAACGTCTGCCGGGCATGTTCCAACGCATGACGCGAAGGGGCAGGGAAGCTGTCATCAAGACGGCGGTATTCGACTTGCCAACCCAGCTCAGCGAGACCGGCCGCGATGCGCCTGTCATAAGCGTAGCCGCCGCTTCGCGTGTCCAGGTCGCCAGGAATCAGAAACCAAAGTGTCCGGCTCACAGCGCCTGAGATAACTCAGCCTCGAAAAAAGCCCATGCACGATGGGATTCGGCCAGCTCGACACGCAGGCTCGTCAGGCCGGCCGCCGCCGCGCCAAGCTTGCCGTCGGCGATGCACCGCGCCATGGCATCAAAGAGATACCGGGCAAGAAATTCCGTGGTCGTGTTCTGTTCGGCCAATTGGGGCAGCTCATCAAGGTTGCGGTAGTCGAGTTCATCGAGAACCGCGCGTAAAGCCTGGCTGGCAAGGCCGATATCGACCACCAGGTTGTCATCGTCGAGCGTATCGCGGCGAAACTCCACATCCACGACATAGGTTGCACCATGCAGGCGTTGTGCGGGACCAAATATCTCGCCGCTGAAACTGTGAGCGATCATCATGTGATCTCGAACGCGAATACCGTACATCGATGGCCTCTTTGAATGTCTCGCTAAAAGCTGCTGGTCAGGGACCAGGTTGGCTGTTTTCTTGTGCAATCAGCCCGCTGCCGCTGACTGCCCCCAGAGTATCCACGTGCGGATAGCGGATGCGATGCATCAGCACCCCTGGCGGGTCTTTGGCCAATCGCGCCTGCACTGCAGGCAGTTCAGCGAACGGACTCTCTCCAGTAATCAGACAATCCAGGGCAGGGTCTCCGAGCAGCTTGAGGGCGAGCACCATGCGGCGGCGGTGATCCCAACGCGCCCGCTGGGAGTCCGCGACGCTGCCCACCTGAGAGGAGATTAAACGCAACCGATGATGATGAAAGCTCCGACCCAACGCGAGGGGAACGGTGCGCGTGCCAAACCAGCTGAGCTCGATCACCCGGGCTTCGAAACCGGCCAGTTCTAGCGCCGTAGCTAAGCCCGCCGGTGAGCCGCTCGCGTGGATGACTAGATCGGCGTCCGTGCTGGCTTGATCCGGACGGCGAAATTCAACCCCCAAGGCGGTAGCGACGGCTGCGCGCGTTGGGTCGATGTCAATCAGCTCGACCTCGGTGCCGGGAATCCGTGCCGCCAACCAGGCGCACAAACTGCCAACCACCCCGGCCCCGATCACCGCAACCCGATCCCCGACCCGCGCAGCCGCGTCCCACAGCCCATTGATCGCCGTCTCCATATTCGCGGCTAGCACCGCCCGCTCGGGTGGCAGCCCATTGGGCAGGGGATGAACCCAGTCGACCGGCACCTGGTAACAGGTCTGGTGAGGATAGAGGCAAAAGATCGGCGCATTGACAAATTCCTCCGGCCCAGCCTCGACGACGCCGACATTGCAGTAGCCATATTTTACCGGCGCCGGAAACTGCCCGACCTGGAAGGGCGCGCGCATCCGCTCGCACTCGCTGGGCGGAACCTCGCCGCGGAAGACCAGCGCCTCAGTCCCTCGGCTAACGCCCGAGAAGAGAGTTCGCACGCGCACCTGCCCCTCCGCCAGCGGCGGCAGCGGCTCGTCGCGAAGCTGACCCTGGCCGGGCGCGGTCACCCAGAAGGCGGTTATGCATCGATCACCGCCTGTCATCGCGCTACCCTAGGACCTGACCGCGGGATTCGCTATCGTGATTCAGGGCATCAAGATTGAGTGATGCCAGGAAAGGGCTTGGCGCCAGTTCCTCGGGTATTGCCCAGAAGCCATGGCGGGTCACCCAAAGTCCGAGCCGTGGGTCAGCGCTCCACACCGCGATTGGCACGGCGACCAGGGCGCCGATAAAGAAGGGTGATAACAGAGCGATGGTCACGCTGCCATGAGTCGCCAGGGCGAGAGTCACCGCGATGCCAATCAAGGTCTGGGGCCAGAGTCGGCGCCAAGCCAAGGCGATTGGCACGCGATGCGTCAGCCGCCGCTGCGGTTCCCAGGCCAGCTTTTTCCCCGCCAGCAAACCGCCGATAAAAACGCTGTGCGCGATGGCCAGAACCGGGGCCAGCAAGGTACTGAAGAATGCCTCGCCAAGGGCGCCTGCGATCACCCTGGACGCGCCCCCGAAGGCGCCGCGCCTTCGCGCATCCGCCAGCAGATCGATCACCGAGGCAAGCTTTGGTGCGAAGACCATGGTCAGGATAATGAACAACAACGCCATCCCGTAGCTTGGATCGAACAGAGGCCCGGCGGGCGCGATGAAGGCCCGAGATGCGGCAATCACCATCAACGAGACCCAAAATGGCGAGCTGATGAACATCAAAATAGCCAGGATCAATTGAACCCGGCTGAGCGCATGCAGGCCGCGGGTGCCTAGAAACCTGAAATACTGAAGATTACCCTGGCACCAGCGCAGATCGCGGCGGATATACTCCAATAGCGTGGTCGGATTCTCTTCATAGCTGCCGGTTTCTTGCGGAAGCACGCGAACCTCATACCCGGCCCGGCGCATCAGCACGGCTTCGACCTGATCGTGGCTCAACACCCAGCCCGACAACGGCCCTCGACCGGAAATTCGCGGAATCCGGCAATGTTCCATGAAGGGGCGTACCCGCAAGAGGGCATTGTGCCCCCAATAAGGGCCGCAATCACCCTGCCACCAGGCACTGCCCAAGGTGTAGGAGCGCATGCCAAACCGCATGCCAAACTGAAAAGCTCGTGCAAAGGCGCTGACCGATGGCAAACCAACCACCAAGCTTTGCAGAATGCCCAGACGCGGGTTCGCCTGCATGGTGCGCACCATTGCAAGCACAGTGTGCGGGTCCATCACGCTGTCGGCATCAAGCACCAATGCCAAGTCGTAGCGCTCACCGCACCTATCCATGAACTCGGCGATGTTGCCAGCCTTGAACCCTGGGTTGTCTTCACGTCGACGGTAGCTGACGGGCAATGATTGGCCCCAGCGCGCGCCAAAACCCTCGCTCAACCCTTCTTCATCACTGATGCATTCCGCCCAAGTCGAATCGCTCAGCACATGCACGGCGAAACGGTCGGTGACGCCTTTTTCGGCGAGTCCAGCGACCATTCGGTCGAGGTTGCGGTACACGGTTTCCGCGTCTTCATTGCGAATGCAACTGAGAATCGCGACCTTCTGATTCACCGGAACTCTCTCGCCCTGGCCCAGAGGGAAAACCCGCGCAACCGGATCGCGGGAGAAGCGCATCAGCAGCAGCCCAATGACGGCATTCCAGAAACCAATGACCGTCCAAGGCAGCGTAAAGCCAAAACAAAGCAACAAGGCCTTATCCAGCAGGTCCAGACCACCCGGGCTCAGTGTCTTGGCCATCAACAACATCAGCAAGGACATTGTTGATAACACCGCACTGGCGAATACCCAGCGCCGGCCCGCTGTTAACATCGAAGGATGCGCGGGTGCAGCAACTCGTGCAAACCGCCCATCAGCTGCCTTGGATCTCGACTTTCGTGGGCTCGCCCTGCGCATCATAGCTCACACGGAACACGAGAAAGTCCGGACTCGACATGAATCCCTCGAGCGGATACCCCACAACATTCCAGATTCCCAGAGTGGCAACCGACAAGATGCCATGGGTGAATGAACGCAAAGATGAACCTCTTTCGCGACTAACCTGGTAAACCTCCTCGAGCGAGCCGTCCGCATGCTGCGTGCTCAGCAAGACTTTTCCACCATACTTTAGCAGCCCAAGAAAGCAACTTCGGGTTTCGCACCGGGCGATCTCGTGACGGCTGGCTCCAGCGTGCCTGGATGCCTTCTTTGCAGCAGGACCGGTGCAAGCACTGACGGCCGCAGCAAAGACTGCCACCGCCAAGCAGAGCGGGAGTGTTCTGATCAGATGTCGCTTTTGCACTGGATAGCTGTCATCAAGGATGCGCCGCGCCGCTCGTTGATCAAGCTTGTGCGATGCGTTTTGTCCTGCGTCAGGTTCGGACTGATCCTAGAGTAGCAAAAACCATGGGGCAATTGGCGATCTACCTTGATGACAACACCAAGATAGCACCGCTGGCTCAGGGCCGAGCGCCGTCCATCAGCCCGCACCGAACCGACAGTGCAGTGTCGGGCGTCTGCCAAAGCCTGCGAGGGAGGAAGAACAGCGGCGGGGACGAGCGCAAGAGTTCCGCGTGAATGCGGCTTGACAGATTAGTATTTGCTTATATACTAACACTCATCAACCACATCCACACTTCGTTAGGAGGCTAGATATGTTGGCTCCACTCGCACTCGTTGCCCTGTTGATCGGCGGTAGCCAAGCCGTGCTGATCGTCTCTGAAGATGACGCCGCTGTAAATGACCATCCTCAAGTTGCACAGGTCGAAACGGCCAAGTCCCCATTCGAAGCAAACTGAGTGAACACGGCTCTGGGCCCGGAGCGACGCAGCCCCGGGCCCAGCTAGGCCATCTTCTGGGTCTCAGCTCCGACCAGATCGACTTTGTCCTGCACGCGGACTTGCTCCGCGAGAGCGTGGCAATTTACAACACCACGCCGCACGGTAATTCAAGCTAGCAGGCACCCGGCTTGGGCGGCTGGCGAAGATACTTGTCCGCCTCGAGGTTGATCCATAGAATCTGAATGGGCTCGAGCACGAAGCGCTCACGAAAGATTGGCACAAAGGCGGCCATTAGAATGGCCCCCATAATCAACAACGCCTGGGCGGCATTGGTCGGCAGGGTGTAGAGAATGGCTTTCTGCGGGTTCTGCCAGGCGTGGCGGCCCTCCTCCACCGCGGTGACGATGGTGGCGAAGTTATCGTCTGCCAACACCATGTCGGCGGCCTGACGAGCCACCTCGGTGCCCTCCTTGCTCATGGCGACGCCGATGTCGGCCAGCTTGAGCGCCGGGGCGTCGTTGACGCCATCACCGATCATGGCCACCACATGGCCATTGGCCTGCAACGCCTCGGCGATTTCCTGCTTGTGCTCTGGCGCGACCCGGGCGAACACCGAGACATCCTCCACCTCTCGCCTGAGCCGGGCGGCGTCGATGTCGTTGAGCTCGGTGCCCGAGAGCACCCGCTCGGCCGGAATGCCGAGCTGGCTGGCGACGGCTTGAGCGGTGAGCCTGACAAAAACCGTTCGGATTTGTAGCCCAGGTGTAGCCCAGAAACGAGAGAGGGATTTTTGCCGAATTACGGCCACAAAAAAAAAGCCGCTCGGAAGCGGCTGATTTAATAGGTTTTTTTTTGGTGGCTACGGCTAGATTCGAACTAGCGACATCGGCATTATGAGTGCCGCGCTCTAACCAACTGAGCTACGTAGCCAAATAAGCCGTGCAGTATCGCGCAATCGGATGTTTTGGTCAAGCGCCGAGACGGCTTCGATCGGGCGATTGCGCAGGTTTGCCGCGGAGTCAGGACGCTTAGTTGGCCCTGTCTTTGGTGTCCGCGCAGCGCAGGGCCAGAAACAGCCGCGACAGGGCGATGGGCAGGCCGGGCTTGACTTGCTGCAACTCGGTTGGCTCTTCCGTCCAGGTCCCTGCATCCAGGTCGTAGCCGACCAACTCAGCCAGGTTGGTGACGTAGTCTTCCAGGTCGTCGTTGTTCATGCTGCTCCTCGCGCCGTGCAGGGACGGCCGTTGTCTTGTTTGACGGTTATTATCGCGAATCAGATCGCTGTGGCAATGATTTCCCTGCGTTCCAGCACGACGGGACGGCTTAACGCGGCGATCATGAATCCGATCGTGGCGATGCAACTTCGGAGGTTGACTCTTTTCGTGGTGCCAGCGCGGCGGAAGAGCAAAAGCGCGGTGGCGGAGGTCATGAGCGCGTTCGCCGGCAGTGCCACCAAAATCGTGCTGAGTGTTGATCAAATCGGCTTGGCCTGCGAGCGCACCTCGAGCGGCGTGGTGGAGCAGCGCCGCCATATCGAGCAGGTCGCGAGTGCGATGACCGAATGGCTGCGGCCATTCAGGAGATAGCTGGTCAGGAGATAGCTGGGTTGGATCGGCTGTTTGGTGGCCGGATATTAGGATTTGCGCTCGCGCTGCTTGGGCGGCAGTAGGTCGGTAATGGATCCGTGCGCCATCTCGGCGGCCAGACCAATGGTCTCGTTCAGCGTCGGATGCGGATGGATGCTAAGCCCGATATCTTCCATATCCGCGCCCATTTCGAGTGCCAGTACCGTCTCGCCGATCAACTCGCCGGCGTTGGGGCCGACAATGCCGGCGCCGAGAATGCGCTTGGTCTCCGGGTCGAACAGCAGCTTGGTCAGGCCCTCGTCGCGGTGGATGCCGAGTGCGCGTCCGCTCGCCGCCCAGGGGAAGACGCCTTTCTCGTAAGCAATACCCTTGGCCTGAGCTTCGATCTCGGTCAGCCCCATCCAGGCGACTTCCGGGTCGGTGTAGGCAACCGAGGGGATGGTGAGTGGGTCGAACAAGGCCGGCTCGCCAGCGATCACCTCGGCCGCGACCTTGCCCTCGTGAGTGGCCTTGTGCGCCAGCATGGGGCCACCGACTACGTCGCCAATGGCAAAGATGTTGGGCACATTGGTGCGCATGTGCCCATCCACCTTAATGAACCCGTGCTGGTCGACCTTGACGCCCGCCTGCTCGGCGTTGATTTGCCCGCCGTTGGGCAGCCGGCCGATGGCGACCAGCACGCGGTCGTATTCGGCTTCTTGACTCATTGGGCTGTTTCTTTTCCCTTCAAAGCGCACCTGGATGCCGCTGCTCGACGCGGTCATGGCGGCGACCTTGGTGTCGAGCAGGATGCGGTTGTAGCGCTTTTTGATGACTTTTTGCAGCGCTCGCACCAGATCGAGATCAGCGCCGGGCATGAGTTGGGATTTCATCTCCACCACATCGATCGCGCTACCGAGGGTGCCATAGACGCTGGCCATTTCGAGCCCAATAATGCCGCCGCCGACAATCAGCATCCGCTCGGGGATGTCGGGTAGCTCAAGCGCGTCGGTCGAGTCCATCACCCGCGGGTCTTCGTGCGGGAAACCGGGGATGCGGATCGGGCGCGAACCACAGGCAATGATGGCGTGATCAAAATGCACCGCCACATGCCCATCGCGGCTGTCGACGCCGATGCGGTTGGGTGCCTCGAAGCGCCCAGAGCCCTGGACCACCTGCACACCGCGCTGCTTGGCCATGCCGGCCAGCCCAGTGGTGAGCTTCTTGACTACCTTGTTCTTGCCTGCGCGCATCTTGTCGAGGTCGATCTCGGGCGGCGCGAAGGTCACGCCCATGGTACCGAGGGTTTTGGTCTCCTCGATAATGAGCGCTGTATGCAGCAGCGCTTTCGAGGGGATGCAGCCGACATTCAGGCACACACCGCCAAGGCTTGGGTAGCGCTCGATCAGCACCACACGCAGGCCGAGATCGGCGGCGCGAAAAGCCGCGGTATAACCGCCAGGACCGCCGCCCAAGACGGCGACCTGGGCGCTGAGTTCTTTGTTCGGGGCGGAGTCGGTCATGGTGTCTTTGGTTGACTGTAAGGTTGATGTCAGTAGCGAACTGGAGACTCATAAAGCCTCGGGTTCGGCCAGTTTCAAGCGCCGCTTGATGCGCTCCAGCCGCCGCTTAATGTCTTCCATGTCGCTTTTGGCCCCGTAAACGGCTCCCGTGAGGCCGGCAAGCTGCTGGCCCATGGCGGAAATTTGTAGGCTGTTGGACGCCGTTTCTTTTTTTAGATCGGCCAAATCCGACCGGATTAGGCGCAGATGTTCGAGGACCAAGTTTTCAGTCATGCAGCCCTCCGTTGTTTGTATGGATTAGAGCAACAACCGCCTAATGTCCGCAAGCAACTGCCGCAGCAGGCTGGTGAAGCGCACGCCATCGGCGCCATCGACGACGCGGTGATCATAAGACAAGGAGAGCGGCAACATCAGCCGGGGTAGAAACTCTTGACCATTCCAGACGGGTTTCATCTCGGTGCGCGAGACACCGAGGATAGCGACTTCCGGGGCATTGACGATGGGCGTGAAAGCGGTCCCGCCAATGCCGCCGAGGCTGGAGATGCTGAACACTCCACCCTGCATGTCGGCAGCGAGCAGCTTGCCGTCGCGGGCTTTTTGGCTGAGCGTCATGAGCTCCTCGGCCAGGGCGAACAGGCCCTTTTTGTCGACATCCCGCACCACCGGCACCACCAGGCCATTGGGCGTATCCACGGCCACGCCGATATGACAATAGTGCTTGTGGATCAGTTGCTCGCCATCCGCGGCCAGTGAGGCCTTAACGATTGGCATCTGGTTGAGCGTGGCGGCCACTGCCTTGAGCAGAAAGGGCATGAAGGTGAGCTTGACGCCGGCTTTCTCGGCGGCGGCTTTCTGCTCCTTGCGGAAAGCTTCGAGTTCGGTGATGTCGGCCTCGTCAAACTGGGTAACATGAGGCACCGTCAGCCAGCAGCGATGCAGATGGGCGCCGCTGATCTTCTTGATGCGCGGCAGCGGTGCGCTGGTGACCGGACCGAATTTGCTGAAGTCAACCGCCGGGGTGCTCGGCAGCTGGAAGGGCGTACCGGGTGCCGCAGTGGGTGCGCCGCCGGCGAGGCTTTGCTTGACGAATTGCTGAACGTCTTCTTTCAGGATGCGCTGCTTGCGCCCGCTGCCCTTGACTCGATGGAGATCGACGCCGAGCTCGCGCGCGAAGCGTCGCACCGCCGGGCTGGCATGCGGAGTGCGCCCGTGGGCAATGGCAGCCATGTCGGTCGGGCGCGGCAGGATCGGGGCCTTGCGCTTTTCCGCGTCACCCGGTGCGCGGGTCGCTGTTGCCGGAGCCCTTGTCGGTTTAGCGGAAGGCGCGGCTGAAGGTGCAGCTTGGTTTGCGTTTGGGCTGGCAGCCGGCACGGATCCGGTGGTGTCGGCCTTGGAGATGGGGGCTGGCGCCGGGGCACTCTCTTCATCGTCGCCAGGTACGTTGCTGGGAGCGGTGTCGTTCGTGCGCAGCTTAAACAATAGATCGCCCTGGCTGACGCTGTCGCCGACCTTGACCTCGACCGAGGTGACAGTCCCGCCGCGCGGGGCAGGGATTTCCATGGTGGCCTTGTCGCTTTCGAGCGTCAGGATAGACTGCTCGACGGCGATTTCATCGCCCACGCTAACCAGTACTTCGATGACTGGAATATCGGAAAAGTCGCCGACGTCCGGCAGACAAATGTCGATGTCTTCCGCCGCGGCCTTGGCTTCTGGTGCATTGCTTGCCGAGCGCGAACCGGCCTCTGACTTGGGCGCACCCGAATTGTCGCTTGGCTGTGTGGCTGGCGATGTGGGGGAAGGCTTAGGCGCGCTTTCCGGCCCCGTTTTTGCCGCTCCGCGCTGAGGTGCGCTCTGCTGTGTATCGGAGTTGGCGGCTGCGCCTGTTGCAACCCGCATCAGCGGGCTGCCCTGACTGATCCGCTCACCGACCGAGACCAGCAGTTCTTTCACTTCGCCGCCCATCGGCGAGGGAATCTCGATGCTGGCCTTGTCGCTCTCGAGCGTCAGTAGCGACTGCTCGGGCGCGATCTGATCGCCTGGCGCGACCAGGATCTCAATGATCTCGACATCGCTGAAATCGCCGATATCGGGGAGCAGAATATCTTCTAGCTTAGCCAAGGCTGGCATCTCCTGGCGGTCAATTCTTGTGTGCTTTCGCAGTTCAATGCAGTCGTCGCTAAGGCCTGGAGCTCGATTATTTGGCCGCGACTTGTTGCGCGGAATGAGCTCCCGGTGCGCGACAGTTTGGCGCTAACGGGTGGCACTGCTGGGTGACGCTATTGGGTAACCGGGTTCGGCTTCTCGGGGTCGATGCGATATTTGGTGATCGCCTCGCTGACCTTGGCCTGTTCGATGGTGCCCTCGGCGGCCAGCGCGCTCAGCGCGGCCACGGCGATGTACCAGCGGTTGACTTCAAAGAACTTGCGCAACTGGGCACGCATGTCGCTGCGGCCGAAGCCGTCTGTTCCAAGCGTGAAATAGCGCTGCAATAGATAGGGGCGAATCTGGTCGGCATAGGCGCGCATGTAGTCAGTGGCCGCCACAATGGGCCCAGTGTGATCGGCGAGCTGCTGTTGGACAAAGCTCTGGCGTGGCTCGGCCTCGGGGTGGAGCATGTTCCAGCGCTCGCAGTCGAGGCCGTCGCGGCGCAACTCGTTGAAGCTGGTGGCGCTCCACACTTGAGAATGAATGCCAAAGTCCTTTTCCAGCAGCTCGCCCGCGGCGAGCACTTCACGCAGTATGGTGCCGGAGCCGAGCAGCTGGACTTGCGCCTGATTGCTCTCCTTCACCGGGTAGAGTCCGCGCTTAATGCCCTCTTCGGCCCCTTCGGGCAGGGCTGGCTGCGTGTAGTTTTCGTTCATCACCGTGATGTAGTAGAAGACGTTTTCCTTGTCCTGATACATCCGATGCAGACCGTCCTGCACGATGACGGCTAGCTCGTAGGCATAGGCTGGGTCGTAGCTCACGCAGTTGGGGATGGTCGCCGCGGCGAGATGACTGTGACCGTCCTGATGCTGCAAGCCCTCGCCGGCAAGCGTGGTGCGGCCGGCGGTGCCGCCAATCAGGAAACCGCGCGCCTGCATATCGCCCGAGGCCCAGATTAGATCCCCAACGCGCTGGAAGCCGAACATGGAGTAGTAGATGTAAAACGGAATCATCGCCTGGCCATGGTTGGCATAGGCGGTGGCGGCGGCGATCCACGAGGACATGGCGCCAGCCTCGTTGATGCCTTCCTGCAGGATCTGGCCGTTTTTCTCCTCGCGGTAATACATCACCTGGTCGGAATCGACCGGCTCGTAAAGCTGGCCGACATGGGAGTAAATCCCGAGCTGGCGGAACATGCCCTCCATGCCGAAGGTGCGCGCCTCGTCCGGCACGATGGGGACGACATACTTGCCGATGCGTTTATCGCGCACGATGCTCGAGAGCAGTCGCACCAGCGCCATGGTGGTGGACAGCTCGCGTTCGCCGCTGGATTCGAGCAGGGCAGAGAAGCTGTCGAGCCCCGGCACTTCCAATGGCTCGGAACGATCCTGTCTTGCTGGCAGCGGACCGCCAAGAGCCTCACGGCGTTCGTGCAGGTAACGGCTTTCGGGGCTATCCGGTGGCGGCTTGTAGAAGGGGGCCGCGCCGATCTGATCGTCCGAAATCGGAATATTGAAGCGATCGCGGAAGGCCTTCAGGTGCGTCTCGCCCATTTTCTTTTGCGAATGGGTGATGTTCATGCCCTCGCCAGCGACACCCATGCCGTAACCCTTGACCGTCTTGGCCAGGATAACGGTCGGTTGTCCCTCGGTGCGCAAGGCCTCTTGATAAGCGGCGAAAATTTTCACCGGATCATGGCCGCCGCGGTTCAGACGCCAGATGTCCTCGTCGGTCATGTTTGCTACCAGGTCGGCGAGCTCTGGATATTTGCCGAAGAAGTGCTCGCGCGTGTAGGCGCCGCCCTTGGCCTTGTAGGCCTGATAGTCGCCATCGACGCACTCTTCCATGCGTTGCACCAGAAGACCATTGTGGTCGCGCACGAATAGCGGGTCCCAGTAGCTGCCCCAGAGCACCTTGACGACATTCCAGCCGGCGCCGCGAAAAACGGCTTCCAGCTCCTGAATGATCTTGCCATTGCCGCGCACCGGCCCATCCAGTCGCTGCAGGTTGCAGTTGACCACGAAGACCAGATTATCCAGCCGCTCGCGCGCGGCCAGCGAGATGGCGCCGAGGGACTCGGGCTCGTCCATCTCGCCGTCGCCCAAAAAGGCCCAGACCTTGCGCCCCTCGGTGTTCAGCACACCGCGGTCGCTCAGGTAGCGCATGAAGCGCGCCTGATAGATGGCCATGATGGGGCCTAAACCCATGGAGACGGTCGGGAACTGCCAGAAGCCCGGCATCAGCCAGGGGTGCGGGTAGGACGACAGGCCGTTGCCGTCGACCTCCTGCCGGAAGCTGTAGAGCTGCTCCTCGCTGATGCGGCCTTCCAGATAAGCACGAGCATAGATGCCGGGTGCCGAGTGGCCCTGGATGAACACCAGATCCCCGCCATGATCCTTGCTCGCGGCGCGGAAGAAGTGGTTGAAGCCGACATCGTAGAGCGTGGCGCTGGAGGCAAAAGAGGAAATATGCCCGCCGAGCTCGGTCGAGATCCGGTTAGCCTGCACCACCATGGCCATGGCGTTCCAGCGCACGAAGGAGCGGATGCGCCGCTCGATGGCGCGATCGCCGGGGAAACGCTCCTGCTGCGTGACCGGGATGGTATTCACATAGGCAGTATTGGCGCTGAACGGCAGATGCGCACCCGAACGCCGGGCCTTGTCAATCAGACGCTCGAGCAAATAATGAGCGCGCTCGATCCCCTCGTTCTCCAGCACGGCGTCGAGGGCGTCGAGCCACTCTTGGGTTTCTTGAGGGTCGATATCGGGCTTGTTGGACATAGCAAAGGTTCGCAAAGATTCTACAAAGCGCCGGAGCGGTTGGATCCTGAAGGGGCTGCGCATCAATGGCGCTCGCAGCCGTCAAAGCTACCTCAGGCCACGGGGATTGGCAAATCAAGCGGGGGCTGAAATCGGCGGGTCAACGGCGTAGAACAGCACCTGGGGTCTGCGCGCTGACTGCACCCGAGGGATGCGGGAAGCCGAAAGGGTAGGTCCATCCATAGACAGCTTCTTCTCGAGGATGAAAGGCCTGTCCTGAAAAAATTGCCGCAGAGGAGCTTTCAGGCAGGTCAGACCAACGCCGGGATGTCGGACCCTGGTCCTGACTCCTGAACGTGATCAGCGCGATGGCGCTGACTACTAATGTCGCAAGCAGACTGGCTGTGAGAAGGGTGCTTGAAATCTTGTCCGCACGCATGCCGAGACCCTGTTGGTTGCGAGTGCCCGTTGATAATAGACGTCAAGTGTGAGTGCCGCCTGAGCATACAATTTGGCCAAAAATCCAATTGCATAACCTTTAGTATATAAGTAAATAATGAAATATCAACGCAAGCTGAGCTGCGGGTTCTGATGTCCCCGGTCACTCAACCTTCAGCAAATGCAGAGCGGTTCTCCAGCAACTGGTGTCGTGTTCTTACATCCAGTTGCCTACCAGGATAAACGCAGCCCAGTCGCTAGGGCTGGAGTGCTTGGCGCTCTTGATCATGGCTTGCTGTGCTTGCCGAAGCGCGCTGGCTTTGCTGAGTTTGCCGTCAGCGAGAGCCTCATAGAAGCGCGCCATCAGCTGCTGGGTTGCCGAATCGCCAACTGGCCACAGGGAGCCGAGCGCGCTGCGCGCGCCCGATTGCAGTGCGACACCGCTGAGTCCCAGCGGGGTGCGGTCATCGCCCTCGGCGGTTTGGCAGGCACTCAGCACTAGGAGTTCGATCGGATTGCTGTCAAGCTCGCGGGGCTTCAGGGCGGCGGCCAGGCGGCCCATGTCGAGCTTGTGATCATAGGTGACGATAAAATTCTCTTCCGGCGGACCCTGGAACAGGCCGTGAGAGGCGATGTGAACAATGCGATAGGGATGCTGCTCGACTTCATCGACAAAGTGGTCCAGCAAAAAGTCCTGATTGCGCAGGACTTGCGAGGCAGTTTGCGCGGACAGGGTATCGATTTCGGCTTCGACACCGGGCAGGGACAGGGCATCGATCTTCTCCTTGCGCGCGGCGCGCGTGGTGCGCGCCAGGTTGTTGCCGTCCTCGCCGCGGCCCTGCACCGGCACCGAGACCCCGCGCGAGCCGCCGTCGGTACCGCGCGCGAGGGCGCGGCGATGCTGCTGTACCATAGCTCCCACCCACCATTCGGGCAGTTCGTCGACGACCGGGCCGGGCTGGCTAACACCCGCGATCAGGGTCTTGGGGCGTGCCCGACTGAAGGTTTTGGGCGCCAGAAGTTGCAGGCCGGGCGTGGTCGCGACCGCATAGTCCTCAATCAAATAGCCGGTCGGGCTGCGTAGCACCGCCACCGGCACAGTGCGCAGCGCGCCATCGGGCACGAACACCAGGGTGTCGATCTTGCGCTCGCGCAGAGTCGGTGCGACAGGCGCGATCAGCCAGTCATACAGTTCCCGCGCTTCCGGCTCAACGGGCTGATCGTAGCGCAGCTTCACCGCCAGGATTTGAGCCGCCAGTTCGACGCGATCCCGGGCCACCGGCAGGGTCTGCTGCACCATCTGGCCGCCGGCGCTCAGAATCAGCTCCAGACGTTCAGGAAAGAGCACCGGGTAGAGCACGGCGGTGCGGCGGTCGACCGCGTCGATCTTTTGTCGCAGCGGCTGAATGCAGGCATCGCGGAAATAATCCCGCAATTCGTCAACCTTGAGTTGCTCCAGGTTGTCCCGGGCCTCGCGCAGCAGTTGCTGTTTGGTGCCCGCGTTGGCGGTTGCAGCGGCTTCCTGCAGCAGGAGGTCGGACAGCCCCAGGTAGAGCGGCTCCAGAGTTTCGCGGAAGGAGGAACGGCCTTCGGCGTATTCGACCGGAATTTCGCCGCGAATCTTCTCTAGATGACCCACTGCGCGGCGGTAAGCGGCCAGTGCGTGGCGGCGGTCCCCGGCAGCCTCGAAGCTGCGCGCGAGCTGCCATTCCCATTGGTAGCGCAGGTCGTAGGCATCGATGGGTGCCAGCTGCAACGCCTGCAAAAGGAGATCGCGCGCCTGGCGGGAGCCATCACCGGCCAGCTTGGCGGACTGTCCGAGTGCCTCGGCGCCCTCGCGCGGCAAACCGGCTCGTTGTGCCTGTTCGGCGGCGGCGGTCAGGCTCTTGCGCGCCAGGGCTTGGCCCTTGCCGCCTTGTTGGGCCAGGTAGGCGATGCGCAACAGCAGTCGCACGCTCTCGCGACCGGCAGGCAGCGCGCTGGTCTCCTGGTAGGCTGCGTTCAGTTCGCGCTGTTTGGCGCCTTGGGCGCCAGCCAACGCGGCCAGATTAACCCGCGCGCTGGCGACCAGACCCGTATCTCCGGCACGCTTGGCGGCTGCAAGCGCCGCGCGATAGTCGCCGGCGGCGGCCTGATGCTGCCCCTGGGCCAGCTTCAGGTTGCCGAGCGCATTGGCGCTGGCGGCGATCAGCGTGGGCCTGTCGAGATCGCTCGCCTGTCGGGCGGCCTGGTCGAGCAGGGGGGCCGCCTCGCTGTTGCGGTTTTGGGCCAGCGCGATTTCGCCTAGGCCAAGGGTGGCGATAGCTGCTTGCAGGTCGAGGCGATGCGCCTTGGCCAACTTGAGCGCAGCCGCGTAGTCATCTCCTGCTTGGCGATAATGGGCCAGACTGCGATAGCTTTCGGCCCGCAGCAACAGCGCCCCGATGCGCTCAGCGGCCGGGGTGCCGCGCTGGTCGATTTGCGCCGACCACTGGCGGATGGCTTGGCTTTGCCGCGCATCCGGCTGTGCCATGCGCACATCGGCGCTGCTGCCGCTGTGCGGCTCGCAGCTTTTGCTGCTGGCGAGCATTGGAACGCTCGCCAGCGCGGTGAGCAAACCAGTTAGAATCAGTGGGCGAATGGCGAAATTTCTCATAATCAGACTCTTTGATGATCAGCGCCGTTAGAAATCGGCTTGCAACAAAAAGTTGAAGCCGCGGTCTTGCAGGTCATCTTCGTTGGCCTCAATGATGTCTTCGAGCGCATGGCCGTAATAGAACTCGGCGCTCAGGCGATCACTAAGCGTCCACAGCAGACCGAAACCGACCGAGGCGATGGTCTGGCGCAGACGGAAGCGCGCGTGATCCCATGCGCTGCCGACATCAGAGAAAACGGCCAGTTGCAGAACTTGCTCGGTCTGCGCGAAGCCAAGCCCTTGCCACAGCGGGTAACGCACTTCCACCGTCGCGGCATAGCCCTGATCGCCCACCAAAGTGTTCTCGCGATAACCCCTCACAGTGTACAGGCCGCCGACCGAAAAGCGCTCAAGTGGCAGCAGGATGTCGCCGGAAAGCTGCGCCGCGCCGCGCAGGATCAGTTCTGCGCCGTTGTCGGCCAGGCGGCGCACATACTGGGCCTGTCCGAGCCAACTGAAGAAGTTGCTATCGGGCCAGTCGTTGTCGTGTATGGTCGCGTCCAGGGTATCGACACCCAGGCTGAACTGCGAGAACAGTGCAAATGCTTGGCGATCGGAGCTGCGGGCGAAATTGGTGAACAGGCGCGCGGCACTGACGCGGCTCTCACCCGAGACTGAGCCGGGTGAGAAGTCGAAAGGCTCTCCAAGTAGTGTGGTCTTGTTTTCCGCCCAGCTCAGCATCAGCCCAAGCTCCAGGCTGCTTTGCAGATTAAGCCACAGCGGGTGGGACAGCGCGATCTCGGCGCGCTGGGTTTCGCTCTTGATATCCAGTTCCCGCAATGTTTCTTCGATCAGAGGTGCGTCGCTGCGCTCATAGCCGATGGAGAAGCGGGTGCCGCGTGCGTTGAGCGGAATCGACCAATCGATAGCCCCTTCACGGCCTTGGCCCTCGTAGCTCTGGCCGATGTAAAGATCGAGCGCATCGCCCCAACCGCTCAGGTTGCGTAGAGTGCCGCCGACATAGGCGCGCGCGCCACCGGAGCTCGGCGGGCGGGCATTGTCGGTGCGCAAATACAGATCCCAGGGACGCGCCGGGGTGACAGCCAGATCCAGCTCTGCCACACCGGGTCCGTCGCCGGGTTGCAGCCCCCCCTGAATTTGCTCAATCAGCGGGTCCTGCAATAGCAACTGAAAGCGGTCTTGCAGCTCGAAGCGGTTGAAGGTCGCCTGCGGATCGGGATGAATTCGACGGCTGATATAGGCGGGATTCAAACGCCCTTGTCCGGTCACGCGCACCTCGGTGAGGGTGCCGGCGATGACCTGAAACCGCAGCAGACCGTCGCGCAAGTCTTGATTGGGCACCAGCACCACGCCGCTGTTCAGATAGCCCTGATCGACATAGTGCTTGGTCAGCCGGTAGCGCAGCTCCTCGACATCGGCCAGGGTCGTCCATTGGCCCAGGAAGGGCTCGATCAGCGCATCGAGGCCGGCTTCCGGCAGCGGGTTGCCGCCGTCGAATTGGATGGCATTGAGGACGAAACCGGGTTCGCGGGGGTCGGGAGCGGCTGGCTTGGCTGTGGCGGGTGAGTTGTCTGGCGACGCTGCCGCGTCGTCCGCAGGGGCCGAGCCGGGATTCCCGGCCGCGATGGCCAGCGCCGGTAGCAGCGCCATGGCGGCCCCGGAGAGTCGGCCAAGGGGGCTCGAAACAGAGATGAACATGGAATTTTCGCTCCTCAATCTTCCAGCAGCAACAGCCGCTTAAGCCGCTCACTGTCGACAGGCGTGGCCAACGGCGCCTCCGGCCCCGGGGGGAGGCCGCCGGTACCCAGTGCCACCAGCGCGCTGGCCTCTTCGATACTCCCAATCTGGCACTGGTCGCTCAGGAGCGCATTCCTATCCTCAAAGGGCGTGCGCAGCGGCACCAGGGTGGCGGTGATGTCGAAATCAGGCGTGGCCATTGCGATATCGCCCTGCACCCCCATAGGCGCGGCGGCCTGGATGACATTCTGACCGCTGCCGGGAATGAAGACCTGACGCTCATTGCCGCCGATCTCGATCTGGTCGTAACTGGCGATCAGTGCCTGAGCGCCGATGCGGATGTCCCCGCCGCTAGCATCGGCTGCGGCGGTGTTGGCCTGAATGAAGCCGCCGTCGAGGATGAGTTGTTTGGGTGCCAGGTCAATATCGCCACCGTTGCCGAGCAGTCCCTCAGCCGAGGTGGTGATCTGGCTGTCTTTGAGCCATAGGAAGCCGCCTGCGATCAGGATTGGTCCGGCATCGGCGGCTAGGGACTCTGTGGAGATGCGGCTGTCGTTGGCAAGCTGCATCGTGTCGGCATCAATGGCCATGGTGGCGGCGGGCATCTGCCCCGTGCTTGTGGCGCTGATCTCGCTGTCGTTCAGCTCCAAATGGCCCGCGTTAACCTGAATCCGGCGAGTCTCGGATGCGGATACGTCAAGCATCAAGGGAGCGGACGCCGATGGATTGCGCGATTCGATTGAAATGAGCGACCCCTCGCGCAGGCTCAAGTTCAGGGCGTTGACCGCGACATTACCAACTTGGCCGGTGGCTTCTCTTGTGGCCTCACTAAAAAACCCGCCGTTGGACATCATGATACCCTCGGCGGATACGTTGACGGATCCGGCGTTGCCTTCGGCGAAGGTGCTGCTGAAAATTACCGCGCCATTCAGCACCTCGAGAAGATCGGCGACCACCAGCTTGACGCTGCCGGCATCGCCGCTGGAGTCTGGCTGGGCCGAGCTGGAGAGACCGGTGAATAGCTCCAGCCCGCCGCCGTCCAGGCGCGCGGCGCCGGCAGCGATGTCCAGACTCCCGGCGTTGCCTCCGGCGAAGGTACCGCTGGAAATTTCCGCGCCATTCAGCACCTCGAGAAGATCGGCGACCACCAGCTTGACGCTGCCGGCATCGCCGCTGGAGTCGGGCTGGGCCGAGCTGGTGAGACCGGTGAATAGCTCCAGCCCGCCGCCGTCCAGGCGCGCGGCGCCGGCAGCGATGTCCAGACTCCCGGCGTTGCCTTCGGCGAAGGTACTGCTGGAAATTTGCGCGCCATTCAGCACCTCGAGAAGATCGGCGATCACCAGCTTGACGCTGCCGGCATCGCCGCTGGAGTTGCGATTGGCACCGCTGGCGAGAACGGTGAATTGGCCCTCCAGCCCGCCGCCGTCCAGGCGCGCGGCGCCGGCGGCGATGTCCAGACTCCCGGCGTTGCCTTCGGCGAAGGTACCGCTGAAAATTACCGCGCCATTCAGCACCTCGAGAAGATCTGCCACCACCAGCTTGACGCTGCCGGCATCGCCGCTGGAGCCGGGCTGGGCCGAGCTGGCGAGACCGGTGGATAGCCCCAGCCCGCCGCCGTCCAGGCACGCGGCGCCGGCAGCGATGTCCAGACTCCCGGCGTTGCCTTCGGCGAAGGTACTGCTGGAAATTTGCGCGCCATTCAGCACCTCGAGAAGATCGGCCACCACCAGCTTGACGCTGCCCGCATCGCCGCTGGAGTCGGACTCGGCGGAGCTAGTGAGACCGGTGAATAGGTCCAGCCCACCGTCGTCCAGGCGCGCGGCGCCGGCGGCGATGTCCAGACCCCCGGCGTTGCCTTCGGCGAAGGTACTGCTGGAAATTTCCGCGCCCTTCAGCACCTCGAGAAGATCGGCGACCACCAGCTTGACGCTGCCGGCATCGCCGCTGGAGTCGGGCTGGGCCGAGCTGGTGAGACCGGTGAATAGCTCCAGCCCGCCGCCGTCCAGGCGCGCGGCGCCGGCAGCGATGTCCAGACTCCCGGCGTTGCCTTCGGCGAAGGTATCGCTGGAAATTTTCGCGCCATTCAGCACCTCGAGAAGATCTGCCACCACCAGCTTGACGCTGCCGGCATCGCCGCTGGAGTCGGGCTGGGCCGAGCTGAGGAGACCGGTGAATTGGCCCTCCAGTCCGCCGTCGTCCAGGCGCGCGGCGCCGGCGGCGATGTCCAGACCCCCGGCGTTGCCTTCGGCGAAGGTACTGCTGGAAATTACCGCGCCGTTCAGCACCTCGAGAAGATCGGCCACCACCAGCTTGACGCTGCCGGCATCGCCTTCGGCATAGGCGTCGCTTGCAATCTGAGCGCCATTGTCCAGATACATTTGGCCGGCCCGCACCCATACCTGACCACCCCGTCCGGCGGCGGTGTCGGTATACAACCAGCTTCCAAGAATCTCAAAGGCGCCGCCGAAATTTGCGCTGATCCCGCCCGTGGCATCCCTCTCCCCCTGGTTCTCTGCGATCAGTAGCGCGTTGGTCAAAGACGCCTGACCCGCTTTCAATACAATCAGCCCGCCGCCGTCGCCGCTGGTATCGAGATCGGCATCGGCGATCGCGAGCTGGCCCAGATGGGGAAGGCCTGGAGCCAGGCTCGGATCGGCAGGGGGCGCCGGTGGGTCGATCAGCACGGCGGTCGCGGTCGCGCCCAAGGCTTCGAGCCGCAGGGTGCCGCCGGGAGCGGCCAAGCTGGCCAGCTGTTCCCCGCTGCCCTGGATGCCGATGTCGCCGGCGCTCAGGCTCAATGTTTCGCTAGGCTGGACCTGAAGCTGACTGCCGTTGAGGTGAAGATTGGCCGCCGGTTGCTGGCCCAAGAATCCGAATGCCTCGGGCGCTGCCATGGTCAGCGTGCTGGCACCGGGCTCGCTGGCGGAGAAGCGGCTGCCGTCCTGGAAGCGCAATTCATCGGCGGTGCTAACGTGCAGCGAGGCCGGCACATCGACAGTCGCGTTTGGTCCCATCACCACACCCGAGGGGTTGATCAGAAATACATCGGCCTGGCCGACCTCGGAGCGAAGGGCACCGTCGATGTTGGAGGCTTGACCGCCAGTAACCCGACCGATGACGTTCTGGATGTTGTCCGGACCGGTAAAGGTCGCGCTTTGGTCGGTCGGAATGTTGAACTGCTGAAAGCTGTGAAAGAGGTTGTTGCCATGCGTCTTGCCGAGTTCGGCGCCGATCTGCATGTCCGGGCCCTTGAGGTCTAGCCGGGGGCCCATCGAGCCATCGGTGGCGATGTCGGCGCGCGCGAGAGCGGTGGTGATGCTCAGGAACAAGACGGTTAGGCACGCGGGGCGCAATTGGCGAAGGAAGGAGGCCATAGCGGCAAATCCTAGTTGGGGTCAATGTTGTATTCAAAATATATTCGATTTGCCTTGATGCAGTATGTATGAAGGCAGCGTCTTGGCCGTTTTCAAAGAGTTTCCGATGCCTGAGACCATCTCTGGTACCCGTGAGTTTGAAGGCGTGTATGCTTTGCCCATGGCTCGAACTTGATCACATTAATCGCCAGTTCCGAGCAGGCGATTCAGCCTTTCCTTATCTATCGCCACGCCTGCAGGATCTCCAGCACCGGCGGGCACTCCGCCTGAACCCAGCGCCACCAGCGTGCTGGCATTGCGGATATCCGCAACTTGGCACAGGTTGCTCAAGATGGTATCCGGATTCCCAAAGGGCGTGCGCAGCGGCACCAGTGTGGCGGTGATGTCCAGTTCCGGGGTGGCGAGTGTAATGGCGCCCTGTACCCCCATGGGCGCGGCGGCCTGGATGACATTCTGACCGCTGCCGGGAATGAAGACCTGACGCTCATTGCCGCCGATCTCGATCTGGTCGTAACTGGCGATCAGTGCCTGAGCGCCGATGCGGATGTCCCCGCCGCTAGCATCGGCTGCGGCGGTGTTGGCCTGAATGAAGCCGCCGTCGAGGATGAGTTGTTTGGGTGCCAGGTCAATATCGCCGCCGTCGCCGAGCAGTCCCTCGGCTGAAGTGGTGATCTGGCTGTCTTTCAGCCATAGGTAGCCGCCGGCGATCTGGATTGGTCCGGCGTCGGCCAGTTGCGACTCGGTCGTGACCCGGCTGTTGTTCGTCAATTGGGCGGTATTGGCGGAGAGAGTGATAGTGGCTGCTGGGAGATTATTCGTGCTTTGGGCATCGATTAGGCTGTCGTTCATCATCAGATGGCTGGTCTTGAGGTGTAGTTCTTGACCGCCTGTTGGTTTTGGATCGCCATATAAAGCACTCTGGAGCGAGGCGATTGTAAGGCGGGCATTGCCGGACAGATGAATGGAGTCGGAGTCAATGAATAGACTGCCGGTCAAGCCGCTCGCTTCTGGAGCAGCAATATTGCCAATCACTGCTTCATGTACCTCGATCTCCCGGCTCCGAATTCGAGTTTCCCCGGCATCTCCATCTCCGAAGGTGCTGGCTGATATCTGGGCATTGTTGCGCAGGTTAAGAGATTCCGATATCCACACGCTGATATTTCCACCGTCACCAGTCGAGCCAAAATCGGCCTGGCTGTTGATGCCTGTTGATTGATCTGTGAGCATTCGCCCATCAATATCTGCGCTGGTGGCAGATATGTCGATATTTCCCGCTTTTCCACTATCGAACGTATTGGTCGAAATCTGAGCACCATTGGCAATGACGAGTTGACCATCTATCTGAATCGCTAAATCACCAGCATTGCCGCTCGAGCCGACATTTGCGACACTTCCGATGCCGGTTGATTGGCCGGATAATGCTCCGTCGTCCAGTATGAGATTGCCGGCATGGATTCGAATATCGCCGGCATTACCGATGGAATAGGTGCTGTTAGAGATCACTGCGCCGTTAAGCACCTCAAGTGCGCCAGCCACTCGCAAGTCCAAGGTGCCCGCTCTACCGGCCGAGCCGAGTTCGGCGGTACTCCCGATACCGGTCGAGAACCCAGAAATTCCGCCATTGTCGAGCCGCATGGAGCCGGTGCGGATTGCGATTTGACCGGCATCGCCCTCCGAGAAGGTGGCCGTGGAGATTTTTCCGCCATTGAGCACTTCGAGCGATCTTGCCACTTGCAGCTGAATGGTGCCCGCGGCGCCCAGGGATCCCGCCTCCGCTTGGCTGACCACTTCGGTTCGATCTTCACTGCCAGCGCGGTCGATGCACATTGCAGATGCGTCGATTTGCACGCTGCCACCATCGCCTGCCCCGAAAGTGTTGCTGGAAATGAGCGCGCCCCGAAGCAGATCAATGTTCGCATCCGGACCGATAATTGCAATACCACCGGCGTTACCGGCCGCGAAGGTGCTGCTCGATATTTCACTATCCCCTACCATCTCGATCAGTCTTCCGACGCGGATGAAGACATTGCCAGCGTCGCCAGTGCCAGCGTTTGCCTGGCTGGCGATGCCGGTCACTCGGTCTTCGAGACCGAAACCGTTCATGGCAACAACGTCGGCCTCAAGGCGGACATCGCCCGCGTTTCCAGATCCGAAGGTACCGCTGAAGATAGACGCACCGCCGAGGATTTCGATTGTGTCGGTCACGCTGGCGACAATGCCGCCGGCTTGTCCGCTCGAGCCTGGATTGGCGATGCTCGCCAGACCGGTGAATTGGCCGGGGGCGTCCTGGCCGTTCAGATAGATCGAGTCAGCCCGAATTTGCAACGGTTGTGCATCACCTGACGCACTGGTGTCGCTCGCGATGAATGCCCCATTGCGAATGTCCAGCAACGCTCCGACTTCGATAAATACTGGACCGGACTCAGCGTACCCGAAAGTTGTGCTTTGAATGGCGCTACCGTTCGTTAGCGTTAGACCTTCAGTCGTCAGGATTTCAACACCGCCGGCGGCGGCGATTGCATTGACCGAATCAGGGGCTGTGCTGCCGATGAAATCGCTGGTGAGAAACGCATTGTCGAGCTGCAAGTTCTTCGCGTGAATTTGAAGTCTGGTACCGATCGCCGAGCCCGCGTTATCAGCGAACACCAGGGACTCGTCGAGGCGGAGAAGGCCATTGATGGCCATGAAAATTCCGCCGTTTGCATCGGCTGTGCCTTGATGTTCGGCGATGATTAGGGCCGAGTTCAATGAAGCGTTGCCCGCGTTCAAATAAATCGAGCCACCGTCGTCGCTGCTTGTTTCGATTCTGGCCTGATTAACGTTAAGCTTGCCTGAAACCGACGTGTTGCTGTTTTTTGTTTCGAGCGATAATTCAGTATCCTGCTTGCCAACTGCATCGATCTGAATTCGCCCCCCTTCGATATTGATTTCGGACGGTTTTCCGCCTTGAGTGCCAATCTCAATGTCGTTGCCTGACAGTGATAGCGTTGCTTGGGGGCGGAGACTTAGCGTGGCGCCGTTAATGCTGAGATTTCCCGTTGGTCCTCGGTTGAGGAAGCCGAATGCCTCGGGCGCTGCCATGGTCAGCGTGCTGGCACCGGGCTCGCTGGCGGAGAAGCGGCTGCCGTCCTGGAAGCGCAATTCATCGGCGGTGCTAACGTGCAGCGAGGCCGGCACATCGACAGTCGCGTTTGGTCCCATCACCACACCCGAGGGGTTGATCAGAAATACATCGGCCTGGCCGACCTCGGAGCGCAGGGCACCGTCGATCTCGGAGACCTGACCGCCGGTGACCCGACCGATGACGTTCTGGATGTTATCCGGACCGGTAAAAGTCGCGCTTTGGTCAGCCTGGATGTTGAACTGCTGAAAGCTGTGAAAGAGGTTATTGCCATGCGTCTTGCCGAGTTCGGCGCCGATCTGCATGTTCGGGCCGCTCAACTCCACCATGGGCCCCAGGGAGCCATCGGTGGCGATGTCGGCGCTGACCGTTGTGGTGACGGCCAGCAAGCAGATACTGGCGATCAGCGCGGGTGGATTCAGGCAAAGGGAAACGAGAAGTAATCGGGGCATGGTGATTTCTCTTTTATTGCCGCAGCGCTGGTCTCGCCGGTTGAAGGAGAATTAGGTAGAGATGGTCAATCTGGCGCGCGCAATAACCGCTCCAGGCGCTCGCTGGTCAATGTCGGTTGGGATGGTGCTGTCGCGTCCAGGGGCAGACCGCCGCGTCCGAGGGCGATGAGGTGGCTTCTGTTATCGGTTGCTACAACCCGACAAAGATCATCAAGAATGGCATCCGGGTGCTGAAAAGGCGTTCTTAATGGGACCAAGGAAGCGGTAATGTCCAGGTCCGGCGTGGCTATTGCAATATCGCCCTGGATGCCGAACGGTGCGGCGGCCTGGATGACATTGCGTCCGCTGCCGCTGACGAATTCCGCGCGCTCCTGACCGCCGATCTCGACCGCGTCCAGGCTGGCGATGAGCGCTTCGCTGCCGATCACGATGTCCCCGCCCTTGGCGCCCGCCGCGGCTGTGTTGGCCTGGATGAAGCCACCCTCGAGAATCAACTGCTTGGAATCCAGCTCAATGTTGCCACCATCTCCTTGAGTCCCGAAGGCCGTGGTTGTGATGGCGCTGTTGCTGAGCCAAAGCCAGCCGCCAGCGATGCGGATAGGCCCAGCGTCGGCGGCGGCGGAGCTTGTGGATACTACGCTTTGGTTTTGAAGTTGCATTTGTCCGGCGCTAATGCCGATCGAGCTGGCGGGAACATTGCCGAGGCTGACTCCGGAGACCCAGCTGAAATCGAGCGATAGGCTTTCGGTGTCGATCCGAATTCCGTTATCCGGGATGGCTCCAAGACGCTCATCTGGAACCTGTGCCAAGCTGGCGACGGTGATCGAACCGAAGCCGCTCAAGCGGATATCGGTGGCGGCTATTTCGATGGAGCCAGCGAGTCCACTCGAGCCGCTGATTGCGCTGGATTCGATACCTGTAATTTCATTCAGTGAAAACTCCCCGTCGATTGACAGGTTGTTGGCCGTGACTTGAATCGCACCAGCATCCCCAGGCGAAAAACTTCTTGTCGACAAGCGCCCGCCGTTACTCAGAATGATATCCCGGGAAACGGCCACTTGCAGATCGCCGGCATCTCCGCTGCCGAACGATGTCTGGCTGAAAATACCGGTGTCTTGAATCAAAGGGTCGCGCTGGGCCGAGTCGCCGCCGTCAATAAGAAGGCTTCCGGCGTTTAGGCTGATCGATCCGCCATTACCTGCGCCAAAAGTGGATAGGTCGATCTTGCCGCCGTCGCGAATTAGAACCTGATCCGCGTCGATGCGAACCGGTCCAGCGGAAGACTGGCCGCCGGTGCGTGATTCGATGGCGCCGCCTTCGGCAAGCTCGAGATAGGGTGTCGTGATGGTGATGGCGCCTGCCCCGCCGAGAGTGTCCCCTTCGAGAAAGGCGCTGGTGGTGAAGAGGCCGCTCTTGCCAAAGATCGGATTTTCCGCGCGAGGGTCGACACCCCAAATCCGGATGGCTTGATCGGCGCTGACACTCAAATCACCGCCATTGCCGGTGCTCTCTGAGCGAGTTTCGATCCGTCCCCCTTGCGCCAGTTCCAGGCGGCCAACATCCAGGGTGATGTCGCCTGCGCGCCCCTCCGAAAAGGAGATCGACTGAATAATGCCGCCCGATTGAAGAATCGCCTGACCGGCTTGGATATCGATGGGGCCGCCGGCGCCGGTGGACGCAGATCCCGCAATGGGGCGCGTGGGGTCGATGGTCTCGAGACCGCTGGTGCCCGTGTCAATCCAGGCATCCTGTAGCCACAATGTATTGTTCAGGTTAAGCTGAACCGATCCGGCGCTGCCTGGGCCGGCAGTTCCGGTCATGATGGCCGAGCCAGGCGCCATGAAGAGCGAATTGGCATCAATGCGAACTTGACCGGCATCCCCTGCGGTGGTGACGTTTAGGATGGCGGCTCCATTTTGCAAGGAAATCTGCTCGGCCTCGATAAGAATATCGCCCGCGCGGCCCTCGCTCGCCGTCAGCCTTGGGTCGAAACCGAATTGCTCTGCTGGGAAAATATTGGCAGCCCAGAAACCCGCGCTGCCGTTCTCGGCGTCGACCAGAAGATCGCCGGTAACTTGAACCTCAATGGTGCCGGCGTTCGCGCGATTTTGAGAGATTGCGGACAGGATGGAGTCACGCATGTCGAGTTCGCCTGCGTTTACCGAGATTTGGCCCGCGTCGCCGAGCCGCAAATCCGTGGCTCCGGCGCCTGAGCTGACGTCAATTCCTGAATTGCTGAGCGCGAGGCGGACCTGAGCGGTGATGTCAATCTGTCCCGCGTTGCCGAGACCTTCTGTGAACGCGCTCAGCACGGCATCCTCCATCTCCAGATGGTCGGCCTTGATGGCGATCTGGCCGGCATCGCCGCCGCCAAGCGTGCTCACATTGATGACGCTGCTGATGCCAGTTGTATCTTGTCCGATTATGCGAATCAGCGGGGCTGTCATTCGGATTGCGCCGCCGGCGCCAGTCGCCGTGGCCAGCGCCTGAACATTGCTGTTGCGCAGGTCTAATTGTCCGGCCTGGATCGCGATGCCGCCGCTGGCGGCTGACTCGGCGCCGTTATCGGCAGCCAGGGTGCTGTCTGTGATCTGTATCGGCCCGCCACGCAGATTGAGCTGGCCCGTTCCGGCGCTGCCGCTGACGTCCAGGGTTGCGCCACCGCTGATATCGATCGCACCCGTGGCTGCCGGCGCTGGCTGGTCGGAAGACGGCCGAATCTCAGCCGATGCGGCCCCGACGGCCGTTAGCCCGAGAGTTCCATCGGGGGCCGACAGGCTTGGCGCCTGATTTTGACCGATATCATCCGAGATTTGGATTGCGCCCGCGCTGAGGGTCAGGTCTGCCTCTTGGGCAACTTGAAGCTGCGTGCCGCGCATTGAGATGGAACCCGGCTGGGGGCCGAGAAAGCCAAAGGCTTCAGGTGCGGCCATGGTGAGTGTGCTGCTGGATGGATCGCTCGCCGAAAAGCGGCTGCCATCGCTGAAACGCAGCTCATCGGCGGTACTGACATGCAGGGAGGCGGGCACATCGACGCTGGCGTTTGGCCCCATGACTACCCCGGCGGGGTTGATCAAATAGACATCGGCTTGGCCGACCTCGGAGCGCAGAGCACCGTCGATCTCGGAGACCTGACCGCCGGTAACCCGACCGATGACGTTCTGGATGTTATCCGGGCCGGTAAAGGTCGCGCTTTGGTCAGAGTGGATGTTGAACTGCTGAAAGCTGTGAAAGAGGTTGTTGCCATGCGTCTTGCCGAGTTCGGCGCCGATGGTCATGTTTGGGCCGTTGAGCTGGACGGCCGGCCCGAGGCTGCCGTCGGTGGCGATGTCGGCGCTGACCGTTGTGGTGACGGCCAGCAAGCAGATACTGGCGATCAGCGCGGGTGGATTCAGGCCAGGGGAAGGGAAAAGTGATCGGGGCATGGTGATTTTTCTCTTTTTGCTGCAGCGCTGGCCTCGCCTGTTGAAGGAGAATAGGTAGTGATGGTCAATCTGGTGTACGCAATAACCGCTCCAGGCGCTCGCTGGTCAGTGTCGGTTGGGATGGTGCTATCGCGTCCAGGGGCAGGCCGCCGCGTTCGAGGGCGATCAGATGGCTTCTGTTATCGGTTGCTACAACCCGACACAGATCATCAAGAATGGCATCCGAGTGCTGAAAAGGCGTTCTTAATGGGACCAAGGAAGCAGTAATGTCCAGGTCCGGTGTGGCGAGGGCGATCTCGCCCTGGATGCCGAGCGGCGCGGCGGCTTGGATGACGTTCCGGCCGCTGCCGGGGGTGAAGTTCTGGCGCTCGATGCCGCCGATTTCGAGTTGGTCGTCACTGGCGATCAGTGCCTCGCTGGCGATGCTGATATCCCCGCCCTTGGCCTCGGCTGCGGCGGTGTTGGCTTGGACAAAGCCACCATCGAGGATTATCTGCTTCGGCGCTAGCAAGATATCGCCGCCATTTCCCAAAGCGCCCTCAGCAGAGGTGGTGATCTGGCTGTCCTGCAACCACAGGTAACCGCCGGTGATGGTGACGTGGCCAGCATCGGCTAGCTGGGATTCAGTGCTGACGCGGCTGCTGTTAGCGATCCGCATCTCATCCGCCTGAATGTTGATTGTGGCGGCGGGTATTTGGTTGCTGCTGGAGGCATCGATGGAGCTGTCTTTGAGGTCGAATTGTCCCCCACGAACGCTCAGGAGCAGGGGTTCTAAGGTTGAATCCAAGGCAGATGCAGGGATGAAAGGATTAAGGGAGGCAATGGAAATCAGGGATCCCTGGCTGAGACCGATTTTGTCCGCCGTAATGCTAATCTGGCCGGCGCGGCCGGTGGCTTCGGCGCTTGCGACACTAATGATTTCTCCGTCTTGGAGCACAAGGTTTCCAGCCTGAACTTGCACGTCCCCAGCATTGCCGGTGCTGTCGGTCTCAGTTGAAATCTGGGCGCCGCGTAACACCTCGAGCAGGCCAGTAATGTTCATGGTGACGGTGCCGGCCGCTCCGCTAGCGTCGGATTTTGCGCGACTGTACACGCCGGTCGACTGATCTGTGAGTCCCTCGCCGTCGAACCGCGCTGACTCGGCGGTAACCACTACCTCGCCAGCATTTCCAACAGCGGAAGTGCTGGTCGAAATCCCCGCGCCATTTGATATTTCGAGCAAGCCATCGACCTTCATCGTGACCCTGCCGGCATTGCCGCTTGAGCCGGAGTTGGTTCGGCTAAAAAGCCCGGTTGCTTGTTCCTCCAGAGCGCTATCGTCCAGGCGCGCAGAGCCGGCGACGACGTCGAGGCTGCCGGCGTTGCCTTTCGACCAGATGCTGCTTGAAATCTGAGCGCCGTTCAGCATCTCAAGTCGATCGGTCACCACCAGTTTGATCGTGCCGGCATTGCCGCTTGAGCCGGCATAGGCGTTGCTCGCAAGACCGGTCCATTGGCCCTCCAGCCCGCCGTCGTCCATGAGCATGGAGCCGGCGTGAATGTCCAAGCGCCCGGCGTCGCCTTCGGACCAGGTGCTGCTGGAAATTCCTGCACCGTTCAGTAATTCAAGCAGATTGGTTACCACCAGCTTGACGCTGCCAGAATCACCGTTAGAACCAGCAAGGGCTCGGCTGAGAATACCGGTCAATTGCTCCCCACCAACGTCGTCCAAGCGCGCGGCTCCGGCTGCGATGTCCAGGTCTCCAGCGTTGCCTTCCGATAAGGTGCTGCTGGAAAGTTGCGCGCCATTGCGCATTTCAAGGAGATCGGTCACGACCAGTCTGACGGTACCGGCATCGCCGCTGGAGCCGGAGTAGGCATTGCTGAAAAGACCGGTGACTTGCCCCTCCAATCCGCCGCCATCCATGAGCGCGGAGCCGGCACTGATGTCTAGATCCCCGGCGCTGCCACGGGCGAAGGTGCTGCTGGAGATGTAAGCGCCGTTCAGTATTTCGAGCAGATTGTTCACCGCAAGCTTGACGGTGCCGGCATCGCCGCTTGAGCCAGAGATGGCTTGGCTGAAAAGACGGGTCCATGTCCCCTCCAACCCGCCGCCATCCAGGCGCGCGGCGCCGGCTGCGATGTCCAGGTCCCCTGCGTTGCCTTGGGACCAGGTACTGCTCGATATCTCTGCGCCGTTCAGCACTTCCAGCATATCGGTCACCACCAGTTGGACGGCGCCGGCATCGCCGCTGGAGCCGGAAGAAGCATCGCTAAAAAGGCCGGTCAATTGCTCTTCCAGGCCGGCCCCGTCCAAGCGCGCGGAACCGGCTGCGATGTTAAGGTCTCCAGCGTTGCCTGCGGACAAGGTGCTGCTGGAAAGCTGCGCGCCGTTTAGTAATTCAAGCAGGCCAGTCACCACCAGTTTGACGGTGCCGGCGTCGCCGCGGGAGCCGGAATAGGCATTGTTGAAAAGGCCGGTGACTTGCCCGTCTAACCCGCCGCCATCCATGTGCGCCGAACCTGCGGTGATGTCCAGATCCCCGGCATTTCCAGCAGCGAAGGTTCCGCTGGAGATGTAAGCGCCGTTCAGCACTTCGAGCAGGTCGGTCACCTTCAGTTTGACGGTGCCAGCATCCCCGCTTGAGCCGGCGATGGCTTGGCTGAAAAGACGAGTCCATGGTCCCTCCAGCCTGCCGCCGTCCAGGTGCGCGCTGCCGGCTGAAATGTCCAGGTCCCCGGCGTTGCCTTGGGACCAGGTGCTACTTGAGATCTCCGCACCGTTCAGCACTTCCAGCAGATCGGTAACCACCAGCTTGACGGTGCCGGCGTTGCCGCTGGAGCCGGAAGAGGCATCGCTGAAAAGACCTGTGACTTCCCCCTTCAAACCACCGCCGTCCAGGCGCGCGGCCCCGGCAGCGATGTACAGACCTCCGGCGTTGCCTGCGGCAAAGGTGCTGCTGCCAATCTGCCCGCCGTTCAGTACTTCAAGTAGATTGGTGACTGTCAGCTTGACAGTGCCAGCATCGCCGCTGAAGTCTGAATTCGCTTGGCTGAAAATACCCGTTACTTCCCCCTCGAGCCCGCCGTCGTCCAAGCGCACGGCCCCGGCTGCAATGTCAAGGTCGCCGGCGTTGCCTTCGGCGAACGCGCTGCTGGAAATCTGAGCGCCGTTAAGCACTTCCAGTAGATCGACCACCACCAGCTTGACAGCGCCCGCATCGCTTTCAACACCTGTAGAACTCCGAATGACGGCACCTTCCTCCATTCTCAGCGATCCGTCCGAACTGATCACCACCCCACCCGCCGCGCCAATTGGACCGTCAAGAGACAGCGCTTCATTGCGGTAGCTGTCGCTCGTGATCCGTGACGCATTAAGGCTAATGTTCCCTGCCCGAATCAAAGCCCGTCCGGCGTGTCCAGCAGCGGCAGTGTCGGCCCACAGATCACTGTCAACAGCCTCGAAATCTCCGCCCACACCGACCCGGATGCCGCCTTTGGAATCTGTAGCCCCTTGATTCTCAGCGATCAAGCGAGCCTCATTGAGATGTGCCTCTCCAGCCTGAAGGCTGATCAAGCCGCCGCCATCCCCACTGGTTTCCAGTTCCGCTTGGGCAATGTCAAGACGCCCAAGATGCGGCGCGGCTTGCTCTGGACTAAGATCCGGCAGCGTTGGTGATTCAACTGAAACCTCAGCCTCCGCTGAGCCGACCGCTTCAAGTCGCAGGGTGCCGCCGGCGGCGGTCAGGCTGGCGTCCTGCTCGGTAGAGCCCTGGATTGCAATGTCGCCGGCGCTGAGGCTAAGAGTCTCGCCCGGCGCGACCTCCAGCTGGGAACCATTGATCTGGAGATTGGCAGCCGCCTGCTGGCCCAAGAACCCGAAGGTCTCGGGGGCGGCCAGAGTTAGGGTGCTGGCACTGGGGTCAGTGGCTGAGAAACGACTGCCGTCCTGAAAGCGCAGCTCATCGGCAGTGCTGACATGCAGGGAGGCAGGCACATCGACAGTGGCATTGGGCCCCATGACAACGCCGGCGGGGTTGATCAGATAGACGTTGGCCTGGCCAACTTCGGAACGCAGGGTGCCGTCGATCTTGGATTGCGTGCCCCCGGTGACCCGGCCGATGACATTGTTGATGTTGTCGGGCCCGGTAAAGGTGGCACTCTGTTTGGTGGGAATATTGAAGTGCTCAAAGCTGTGAAAGAGATTTCCTCCGTGGGTTTGGCCGAGCTCGGCACCGATGGTCATGTTCGGGCCCTTAAGCTCCACCATCGGCCCGAGGGTGCCATCAGTGGCGATGTCTGCGTGGGCCGCCATGGTCATAAGGCAAAGCAACAGCAGGGCGGCGGGTGCGAGAGCACGCGGGGGCCTGGACGCAGCGCAAAACTCCAATCCTGGGGCCCACTGGGATGAGTTCGTGCATCGCCTCTTGGTGCATTTTTCAGGCTTTAGATGAGCTGAAGCTGGCGCCATGGTGCGGGTATCCGGTGGCTGAACTTGCGGGGGATGGATAAATTGTAGACCACGAATGCATGGCTGGCAGTCCCCGTGTCGATCCCGATCGCGATCGCGGTGGCGGATACGTCGCTCTCAGTGGTGATATGGCTATGGCGCAGAAATGACGGCCCGAAATTGATCCGAATCCGTGGCCAATGGAGGTTGGTTCTCGTGGTACATGATCGTTACCATCTCATTGCGATACTCCAGCTCTTCTAGTCTTATCCAGCCTAGGTGAGCGTAGAAGTCGGTCTTATTGGGGGTGAAAAGATATATTTTTTGAAAAGACAGTTCACGCGATACATCTACAATTGCTTGGCAAAGTTGGCGTCCAATGCCCTTGTGACGATGATTCGGTGGCACGTATACGCTTGATAGCCAGGGGTGAAGATTTTGTCTAATGCCTATGTCAAATAAAACGAGCCGGGCAATACCGATCACATCGTTATTGTTTTTGGCTATTATTGAAAATGGAAGTCCGTCTCGGTTTGGTTTTTTGCTGAGGTGGGCCATTGCACGTTCTACGCTCGAGCCTTTGTTCAGGTGACCCCATTCTCCATAGAGCCATTGAGCCACTGTTGTTAAGTGCTCAGGAGAGTGATGTAGAGGTAAGAGTTCCATTGTTGACTGCAGCCAGGTAACGATTCAATAGTAAGCCCGCTTTCGGGGCGGGCTTCGGTGCGAGGGCCATCGGGTGAGCTAATCGAGCAGCTTCCCGAGCTGCCTATCTGCTGGATATCAGCGCGTTGTTCTGCGCCTTAAGCGCATCAGTGATCTGAAGGCTGACCGCGCCGGCGCTGTTGTGGTGCCTGGGAGTAGCGATGCCAGCTGCATTCATCTACAGCGATCTCGCATTCAAGGCGATCTTACCACCGTTGTCGGCACCTCAGGTAACTGACCTGTAGTATAGTGGTGCGCGCGCCCATTGGTTCGCGGCGACGAGTCAGGTTGCCCTTTCTAACCCACAGTATCCGGCTATGAATGAAGACGAGAATGCATCGCCCTTGCCGCCGGGGACTCAAGTCCATGAGTTGGTGATCAAAGAACCGCTCGGGCGGGGTGGAGCCGGCATCGTTTATGCGGCGCGGCATGCCATTCTCGATCAGATTCTGGCTGTGAAGGAGTTCCTGCCCGGTGCATTGGCTCGGCGTGTGCGGGGTTTTGAAGTCGAACCGCTTCCTGGACAGGAAAAGGTCTTTGAAGGATTAAGGCAAAAGTTCCTGCAGGAAGGGAGAACTCTGGTCGAACTGGCGCGACCTAGCCCACATCCGAATATCGTCCAGGCAACAGACGCGTTTCGTGCGAATGAAACCGTTTACCTTTGCATGCGCTTTGAGCGTGGCGAACCGCTTGACGTTATCTTGAAAGCCCAGGGGCCTCTCTCGGAGGCTGAGCTGCGCGCGCTGCTTGTCCCGCTGCTCGACGGCCTGGCTCACGCTCATCGGCACTTGGTGCTGCACCGGGATATTAAGCCTTCCAATATTCTGATTCGTGATGACGGTTCGCCGGTGCTGATCGATTTCGGCGCCGCCCATCAGGAACGGCCGGGCGGACCGGTGAGTGTGGTTGCGCAATATACCCCCGACTTTGCCGCGCCAGAGCAAATGCTCGACGGTGACCAGGGACCCTGGACAGATATTTATTGTTTAGCCGCAGCTTGCGTCTATGCGCTGACTGGTGAATCCCCTAAGGGGATGCATTTTAAGCTGGAGCCAGATGGTCGCTTGGCCGGAGTGGACCCGCGCCTGCTTGCCGCTTTGAATGCGGCGCTGCATTTCGATTGGACCAAACGACCGCAAAATGTGGGTGAATGGTGCGAGCAGCTTGGTCATGCGGGACTCGACCTCCGGGCGATTCGGTCCGAGCCTGCCTTGCGAACCGGGCAGGCAGGAACCGAGTCCATGGCTCAAACTCGGACCCAAGCGATTGGCAGGCTTCAGGTGCCCGCATCGGATGCGACCGAAGCGCTGCCGCTCAATCGGGTACCCGCTCCGCCGCCTGGTGCTGCCGATGCAACCGCTGTCGAGGAGCCGGGATCAGGCGTGGCGGTCGGTCTGGGCAAGCAGGCCAAGGGGCCTAGTCAAAATCTCGCACAGAACTCAAGTCGGCCGGCACGCGCCGTCGTGCTGGCCAGTGTCGGTTTAACCACGTGTCTTGTGGCTGCAGCCGCGCTCTGGTGGTGGTTTGCGAAGGGGCCGGAACCATCATCGACTGAAGCTGGACTCCCGCCGGTGGCATTGCCTGAGGTGACGGCTGAGCGCGCAAGCAGCGGCGATGCTGGTGAAGCGGCCCAGCAACAGCATCCGTCTAATGCTCGGCCTGCGGTGGAGGATGCGCCAGAGTCGCGCCCTGAGACGCAATCGCTACCTGATATGGTGGACCCGGTGGCGTTAGTCAGGGAGTTTGTGTCAGCCTCGAATTGTGCCGCCCTGACGGATGTGCGGCTGTCGAAGCTGGACGGTGAACTGCAGCTGAGGTTGCAAGGTTTCGTGCGGGATGAGCGCGAACTCGATCGGCTCGAAGCAATGCTGCGCAGCGCGCGGCCGGATTTGAACCTTGATGCGCGCGACCTGGCCATTGCCGCCCCTTTTTGCGACATCATCGGGAGCTTGAATCGGGCCTTGGAGACCGTGCCGACGCATCCGGGCATGCCGAGGCTTGTTCTAAATCACGCGGACAGGCTCTACCACCAAGACCAGTTGCTGGCGTTGACGGCGACTCAGCCCGGCGGCGCAGCGGGTTTTCTCTACCTGGATTTTGTCGATCGACACGGAGGAAGTTCGCCGCTATTGCCGAATGCCGCGGTGGAGTCGAATTTCTTGGCTCCTGGTGCGCGGATTTCGGTCGGTGCCCCAACGAAGACAGCCTGCAACAGCGCGCCCGAGGCCTGCTTCATGGCCTCGAAACCGCATGGTAATAATTTGATTCTGGCGATCTGGAGCGCGCGGCCACTTGAACCCGACTGGCACCTCTCGGCGGATGACCGGGATGCGATGTCCGCGCTTGCAGAAATGCTCGCTGAGGAGGGTCGCTATGAGGGTGCGGGTGTGACTTTGGGGTTTCAATTTGTCACGACCGCACCCTGATCTTCGGGCTGAGCATCTGCATCAGGCTGAGTGCTCAGTCAGCCGTCTTCGTCTTTGGCTGGCGCGATTTTCTCGGCTTCTTGGCTGCTTTCTTCGCCGATCGGCCGCAGCCGTACTCGGCGGTTGACGCTTGCCGCGGGTTGCTGTGAGTCGTAGAGCTCGCTCTCGCCTTTGCCGACGGTGATGAGCTTGTCGGGCGCAATTCCGGCGGTTTCGATCAAAAAACGGCGTGCTGAGCTCGCCCGTGCTTCAGACAGGCGCTGGTTGTAATCACCTGCGCCTGAAGCGTCTGTGTGACCTTCGATCAGCCAGTAGACTCCTGCAAACTCTGGCGCACGCAGCGCTTGGCCGAGTTTGCGCAGTTCGTCTTGAGCGGCGCGCGTTAATTCGGCTGAGTCGTAACCGAAATACAAGGATACACCATCTGCGTTACCACGCTCTTGGTCTTGGTCGGGGATATAAACGCCGGTATCAATGCGCGCGGGCTTTCCGGAGCTTGCGGTTCGGGTTGCTCCCGTGCTGGAGTGCGACGGAGACGGCGTCTGTCGGGCTGCCTGCTGTTGGCGTTCACGGGCGGTAACAATGCCGCGCTTGCGCTCGAGTACGCGCCCGAGTGCCTGCTGGTAATCGTCGACGGTGGCGCCACGCTTCATGTACTCCTCGGCTTTGGCCTGGGAAATCACCCCGGGGCTGCCAATCAGGATGCTCAAGCTGAGTCCAGTAACTGCAATTTGCATTGAAAAGCGACTTGGTATCGACATTTTCTTACCTCCAGTGGCTGCGGATGAGAGCAACTAAAATGAGAGCAACTAAAACAGACGGTTCAGCCCATTGAGCGCCGCGACCCGGTAGGCCTCGGCCATGGTAGGGTAGTTGAAGGTGGTCTCGGTGAAATACTGGACGTTATTGGCGTCGTCCGGCTGCGACATCATGGCTTGACCGATGTGGATGATTTCCGAGGCTTGCTCGCCGAAGCAGTGGATGCCGAGGATTTTTAGCGTTTCGCGGTGAAAGAGCAGCTTCAGCATGCCAACGGTTTGGCCGGTGATCTGGGCGCGGGCAATGCTCTTGAACGATGCCTGGCCGACCTCGTAGGGAACTTGGGCGGCGGTGAGCTCGCGCTCGGTGCGTCCGACCGAGCTGATCTCGGGCATGGTGTAGATGCCGGTCGGGAATTCGTCGATCAGCGACCAGTCGCAGCGGCCATCGGCGATATGTGTGCCGACGAAGCGGCCCTGGTCATAGCTGGCGCTGGCCAGGGCCGGCGGGCCAACCACATCACCGGCGGCATAGATGTGGGGCAGGGCGGTCTGGTAACTCTCGTTCACTTCCAGTTGGCCGCGTTTGTTGGGCTCAATGCCGATCATTTCCAGCCCGAGTTGGTCGGTGTTGCCGGTGCGCCCGTTGGCCCATAGCAGGATCTCTGTCTTCAGTTTTTTGCCCGAATGGCAATGCAGCACTACGCCATCCTGGTCCGGTTCCACCCGGTCGTAGCTTTCGTCGTGGCGGATTACGACGCCTTGCTCGCGCAGATGATAGCCAAGTGCGTCCGTGATCTCGTCATCCAGAAACGACAGCAGCCGGTCGCGGGTGTTAACGAGATTCACTTTCACGTCAAGATGGCTCATGATGGACGCATATTCGCACCCGATGACACCAGCGCCGTAGATGGTCATGGAGCGCGGGGTGTGCTTGAGCCGCAGGATGGAATCGCTGTCGAGCACGCGCGGATTGGAGAAGTCGACATCCGGCGGGTGATAGGGACGCGAGCCGGTGGCGATGACGAAGTTCTCACCGGCCAGCCGGTCGATCGCGCCGTCCGGACGGCTGACTTCAATCTGATACGGATCGACGAACCGGGCCTGTCCGTGCAAAATCTCGACCCGGTTGCGCTGAAAATAGCGGTAGCGGGTGCTCACCTGCGCGTCGATCACTGCGTCGGCCGCTTGCAGTAGCTGGGGGAAATCGACATCGATCAACCCGCTACTATGCGCGAACAGCGGATTGCGGCGATAATCCGCCAGCATCTGGATGGAGTGTCTGAGTGCCTTGCTCGGGATGGTGCCCCAATGCGTGCAGCCGCCGCCGACGCGCGGTTGGGCGTCGACCACCGCAACCTGGCGTCCGGCCTTGGCGAGCTTCATCGCTGCCCCCTCGCCAGCCGGGCCGGCGCCGATGATGATGGTGTCGAACCGCTTGTCGGTAGTCACGGGTTGCCGCTCCGGTGAGTCGTGATGGGAAGGCCGAGGTTAACCCAAGGGGATCATCATGTCGCGGCCGATGCCGCGGCTCGGGCAACTGGAGCGGCCCCTGGGTATTGATTTTCCGCCCGCTCTGGGCCAGTCTGCGCTGGCCATGTCAGTCGCCCGCCTGCCGAACTCACGGCGAAGAGGAGCCAAACCATGGATCTGCTGCCCCAAGATAAAGAAAAACTGCTGTTGTTCACCGCTGGCCTGCTTGCCGAGCGGCGTAAGGAGCGCGGGGTGAGGCTGAATTACCCTGAAGCCGTTGCCCTGATTAGCTGTGCGATTCTCGAAGGTGCTCGCGACGGCAAGAACCCTGATGATCTCATCAATGCCAGTCGCCGTTTGCTGCGTCAGGACGATGTGATGGAAGGGGTGGCGGAGATGCTGCCTGAGGTGAAAGTGGAAGCCACCTTTCCCGATGGCGTGCGGTTGATCTGCGTTTCCGATCCAATCACCGCCTGACCAATGGCTAGCAGGCTGGTCGCCACCGAGTGGGCCGCCCGCGCTGACTCGCCAGACATGATGCCGGCAAAGGACGCAGTCGGCGCCTGATTTTTCGCACTCCGCCGCTTCTGATGGAGGCAAGAGTTATGAATTCCAAACCCATGATTCCGGGTGAAGTCCTGTTGGCTCCAGGGGATATTGAGCTTAATTCCGGTCAGTCGCTGCTGACCGTCGAGGTTGCCAATAATGGTGATCGGCCGGTGGAGATCGGCTCGCACTACCATATTGCCGAGGCCAACCCGGTGCTTGAATTCAATCGTGAGGCGGCACGTGGTTATCGGCTCGCGATTCCGGCCGGCACCACGCTTTGCCTGGAGCCAGGGCAGCGGCGCATGCTCGATCTGGTCCCTTACGGCGGCACGCGTGAGTTGTATGGCTTTCGCGGGGAGGTGATGGGTCCGATCGACGCGCCGCCGCCAGCCCAGGAGATTGCCGAGCCTTTGCAGGAGACCGCGACATGAGCAAGATCAGCCGAGCCGATTATGCCGCGCTTTACGGTCCAACCATCGGGGACAGGGTGCGCCTCGGCGATACGGACCTGTTTGCGCAGATCGAGGAGGATCTCACCCACTACGGCGATGAGGCGCGCTTTGGGCGGGGCGGGTCCATCCGCGACGGCATGGGGCAATGTCAGCGTCAGGCCGACGAGGTGATGGATACCGTTATCACCAATGCCCTGTTGATCGATTTCTGGGGTGTTGTTAAAGCCGACATCGGTATCAAGGACGGGCGCATCGCGGCCATCGGCAAGGCCGGAAATCCAAACATCCAAACCGGCGCCGATGTGTTGATCGGTTCGGGAACGGAAATCATCGCCGCCGAGGGGCAGATTCTGACCGCCGGTGCGGTCGATGCCATGACTCACTTGATTTCGCCGAGACAGGCAACATCCGCGCTGATGGCGGGCGTTACCACGGTGATTGGCGGTGGGACTGGACCAAGTGCGGGATCTTTGGCCGCAGCGACGACGCCTGGGCCCTGGAATATTCGCCGCCTGCTGCAAGCTGCCGAAGGTTTGCCTGTGAACCTGGGAATTCTCGCCAAAGGCAGCGGCAGCCTGCCCAACCCGCTTGAGGAACAAATTCGCTCCGGCGCCATGGGGCTGACAGTTCATCCGGCATGGGGCTGCACGCCAGTGGTGATCGCGCGGGCGGTGGAGATCGCCGAGAAAATGGATGTGCAACTGCTGCTGCGGTTCGACAGCCAGAATGAGTCCGGGTCCGTTGATGAACTCATGGGTTTGATTGGCGAGCACTGTGTTGGCACCCTGCATGGGGATTCGCACAACGACGGGTCCATTGAGACACTGCGGGCGCTGGGCATGGCGCATACACTACCCTTGACGGTGTTCTCTCCGACGGCTGCGGACCAGGAGCGTACCGGCGCGCTTGAGGTGTTGCACGATCTTGGCGGCATCAGCGCGATGGCATCGGGTGGCCAGGCCGGCGGGCGCAGCGGCGGTTTAATCAGCCGCACCTGGCAGATGGCTCATCGCATGAAGGTGCGTCGCGGTCACCTGGCGCCGCCGCCCTTCGCCGCTGACATCGATCGCGAGGATAACGATAATTACCGCATCAAACGCTATATCGCCAAAACCGGCATCAACCCGGCGATACAGCACGGCATCGCGCATGAGGTTGGCTCGATCGAGGTCGGAAAGCTTGCGGACCTTGTACTGTGGCGCCCGGCGTTCTTTGGCGTGCGTCCGAGTCTGGTCATTAAAGGTGGACTGATCGCGGCGGCCCCGATGGGAGATCCCGGCGCCTCGGTCGCGGATGCCCAACCGGTGCAGTATGAGCCCCTGTTCGGTCTGACCGGCGGGGCGACGCGCCTGACCTGCATGACGTTCGTCTCCCAATGGGCCTTGCAGGCTGGCGAGCCGCAGCGTTTGGATTTGACCCGCCGTATCGGTGTGGCACGCGATGTGCGCCAGGTGCGCAAAGTGGATATGATCCATAATTTCTGGCGGCCGGAGATCGAGACTGATCATCGCACCGGCGAATTGCACGCCGACGGAATGCCGATGACCTGCGAGCCCCTGCCGATCGTTCCGCTGGGACAACGCTACGCGCTCTTTTAACGCTCGCTGCTCACACAACGGCCAGATTCGTCATCTACCAGATTCGTCATCTAATAGAGCCGTCATGTAAAATGCCGGGTTAGTCTGAGTGCGGGCCCGGTGGCTCGCGCGCTACAACGATTCTCAAGGTGCTTGGTGGCGAACAAGGATCAACCTCGGCCCTCTCGGGCGCGCTCCCACGACGACGACCCGCGGCCATCCGCGCCGCGTTGGTCGGGGTCTGCGGGCAATGTGCCGCCAAAAAAGAAAGCTCCCAAGAAAAACGCGGCCAAGACACCAACCAAGACCGGGCCTCATCCGGTGCTCGGGGTGCTGGATTTGTTTGGGCGCATGCTTGCCGGCATGCTCGCCATCCCGCTCGATCTGGCGGTGCTCGGGCTATTCGGCGCGGCCTTGGTGATCTATGTCACCCTTCCAGAGTTGCCGGACATTGAAGGCTTGACCGATGTTGCTTTTGAGGAGCCGTTGCGGGTCTATTCGCTGCAAGGCTCGCTGATGGCCGAATTTGGTATTCAGCGCCGGCGTGCGGTCGCTTTCGAAGACCTGCCGCCCAACATCATCAATGCCTTCATCGCGACCGAGGATGCGCGCTTTTTTGCGCATGTCGGTGTGGATGCCATCGGCTTGCTGCGCGCGGCGGTGCATGTGGCGCGCACCGGTTCCATGACCCAGGGCGGCAGTACCATCACCATGCAGGTGGCGCGGAATTTTTATCTCTCGCGCGATAAGACCATCCGTCGCAAGCTCGCCGAGCTGCTGCTGGCGATGCAAATCGAAAAATCGCTCACTAAGGAAGAAATCCTCGAGCTGTACCTCAATAAAATCTTCTTCGGGCATCGTGCCTATGGTATTTCGGCAGCGGCGGAGTTCTACTACCGCAAGCCGCTCGATCAGCTCACACTGGCGCAGATGGCCATGCTCGCTGGCTTGCCCAAGGCACCCTCGGCTAATAATCCGCTGAGCAATCCCGAACGGGCCAAAGAGCGACGCGACTATGTCCTCGGGCGCATGCGCGAGCTCGGATTTATTACCGAAAGCCGCTATCGAGAGGCCATCGCCGAGCCGCTCACGGCCACTTACTACCGCGCGGAGATCGAATTTGAGGCCGATTATGTCGCGGAGATGGTGCGCCAGGAGGTGGTCGAGCGCTTCGGCGAAGAGCAAGCCTATTCGCTCGGCCTGAACGTCTATACGACGGTGGATGAGCGCTTGCAGCGCGCGTCTGACGCGGCGCTGCGCGAGGGGCTGATGGCCTATAACCTGCGCCATGGCTACCATGGGCCGGAAGCCACCATTGACAATGCGGGTGCGCTGAGCGCCAGCCAGCTCGACGAGGTGCTGGCGGAGCGTCCGCCCGTGCCGGGCCTGCCAGTGGGGGTTGTGACCAAATTTGGACCCGAGCACGCTGAGGTCTATCTGGGAGACGGCCGCTACCATCAACTCACACGTGACCAGGTGGCCTGGGCACGGCGCTACAAGACCGAAAACTGGCGCGGATCTCAGCCGCGGCGGGTGGGCGAGGCGGTGTCGGTGGGGGATGTGATCCGGCTGCGCCAGAACGAGGACGGCGAATGGCGCCTCGCGCAGGTGCCGCTGGTGGGTGGCGCCCTGGTGGCCATGTCGCCGCAGGACGGCGCAGTGCGCGCGCTCTCTGGAGGCTATGCCTTCAAATGGAGCAAGTTCAATCGAGCGGTAGATATCAAACGCCAGCCGGGCTCGAGCTTCAAGCCATTCGTCTATGCGTCGGCATTGGCGCAGGGCTATACCCCGGCAAGCATCGTGCGGGACCAGCCGTTCGAGATGATGGGCGCGCGCGGCATGTGGCGGCCGCAAAACTCTGACGGCAAATTCCTCGGCGCCATGACCATTCGCAGAGCGCTAACCAGGTCGCGCAATCTCGCCATCATCGATCTCGTTAATCGCGTGGGCCCGGATGTCGCGCGTGATTACATCCAGCGATTCGGCTTCTCGCTCGATTCCATTCCCAATAACATCGTAATGGCCCTCGGCGCCGGCGCGGCTTCGCCGCTCGAAATGGCAACTGGCTTCAGCGTGTTTGCCAATGGCGGCTACAAGGTGGAGCCTCACGTGATTTCCCGTATCGTCGATGTGCATGGCCAAGAGATGTACAGGGCGAATGCGCCCCGATCCTGTGACGAGTGCTGGCTGGAGGTGCCCGAAGATGGCACGGCGCGGACGCAGGCGGACGGGGCTTCCAGTGCCCCGGAAGCGCCCCAGGTGGTCGACCCGCGCATTGCCTACAGCATCGATTCCATCTTGAAGGACGTGGTGATCCAGGGCACTGCCACGCGGGCAAGGGTGCTCGAGCGGCCGGATATCGGCGGCAAAACCGGTACCACCAACGATTCGCGCGATTCCTGGTTTGCCGGCTATCAGCCTGAGCTGGTGTCCATTGTCTGGATGGGTATGGACGATAACCGCCCGCTTGGTCGTGGTGAGTGGGGAGGAACCGCCGCCCTTGGGGTGTGGATCGACTTCATGCGTGTCGCGCTGGAGGGGATACCCGAGGCCAAGATCAAACGCCCGGAAGGCATGGTTGAAGTGAGCTTGCAGGGTGGCGGAACTGAGGTCGTGCGGGTCGAATACCGCGACAAACTTGGCGGCCCCACGCCGGTTTCCTCAGGTTGGACACCATCGCCGCGGAGAGGCAGTGCGCCGCGGGTGATCGACGATCTGTTTTGATTCGCTTCAGCTTTCTGGTGCTCTGAGCTGGTTGGTCAGCTTCTCGAACTCGCGCTTCATCTCCAGATTCTCGAACGGGCGCAGCGGCGGAACCTGACGCTCGAGCAGGCCATCAAGGAGCTGCTGGCTGGATTGCACCAGAGCCACCAGCTCGCCGGACACGCGCACCGTCTCGTAGGTGTTCCAGGCGGTGCGGATGTCTTGTTGCAGCGCCTCGCGCGCGCGGCGCACCTGCCGGGCCTGCTCGGCGAGATAATCCCGATAGCGCCCTGCGGCGGTGATGGTCATCTGCTGCGCCGCGAGATTGGCCTCAAGCACATCGGCGCGATCCGGCTGCGCTTTGAGCAGTTGGCGGGTTTCGCTGCTTAACTCCTGAGCGCGCTGGCGGATGGTGTCGATCTGTGGAATGTACTCGGTTTCGATCGTCTGCTCGACCTCCAGGTGCATCTGTTTCAAGGCCCGCAGCAGCACGACGTAGAGCCCGTAGTAGCGGCGGGCGCTGTCCATGTCCTCGCCGCTCTCGCGCACCAGGCGCTCGAGCTCGACGGTGATGGTTTTGACATTGTCAAACACAATGCCAAGATCAATCATCGAGTCGCCCACCACAGTGGCGAGCAAGAACTCGACCTGCTCGTCCGATAACTCAAGGCCGATGGCGCGCAGCCGCTCGGCGAATTCACGCTGAATCTGACGCAATTTGGCCTGATTGTCCTCAATGGCCTGTTGCTCGTCGGCGATCAGTGCGTCGTAATCCTCGGGCGTGCGCTTGACCAGTGACTGGGTTGGGGCGCCGATGCGCTCCTGGCGATAATTGGCGATCTTCTCCCGCGATTGTTCGATTTTGGTGTGAAGTTCAGCGATCGCGGCGCGTTCGTCCTGCAACGGCGACATCGACAGCACCGCCACCGCCTGGTCGAGCAGCGCCTTGATGTCGTCTTCGACATCGCCCTGATCACGCTTGAACCAGGCCTGCTCGGGCAGGTCGCGCTGCACCTCCTGCAGCGTCAGGGTCTCGTTGAGCGGCGGCAGCACATCGGACCAGAGGGCGCTGAAGTGCGCGTTATCGGCCGCAGTGGTTGCCCCCTCGTGCGCTTGCACCAGATCGGCCGAGCGCTGCCACCAGTCACCCGCAGTCTCGCGCGAGCGGCGCCAAATATCGCCGGCGCCGTCGACCGATTTGCGCCACAACTGCGCGCCCTGCTCTCGCGACTGCTCGAGCAGCTTGGTCGTTTGTTCGACGATTGGGGCCGTATTCAGCCCAGGTGATGGCTGCGACGCGGCTGGCAGCGGGTTTGGTGGCCTGTTTAGCGGCTGGCTTGGCAGCCGGCTGCCCGCTTGGTCGGTATCGGCTGAATTGGACTCGGTCTGCGCGAGAGCGTCAGACATCAAGGCACCGGGCATGGCCAGGCACAGGCTAAGACTCAGCAGAAGGCGAATTGCATCAGCCCTGCGACGAACGAATGACCAGGATAGGATTGACATGGTGGGATGGCACCTCCCTGTGCCGGCACAAATGAAGGGTTGTTGCAGCGCTCAAGCGTCAGCGGCGGCGCCGACGATGTTGACCTCTACACGCGAGCGCGTCAGCACTTTCTGCAGTGCCAGGCGATTTTCGGTGTTGATCAGGATAGGGCCGGCAATGTTGGCGTGCACCTTGGGCTTGGCCGCGTCGCTTTCATCGTTGCGCGCCAGCATCAGCAACACCAGAATCTCGTTAGGGTCCTTGGATTGGAGCAGCGCCTGCTCCTCGTCGTTGAGGTCGATGACGTAATTCAGTCCGTAGAGTGTCGGGTCGACCACCGTGAAACGGACATCGGGGCTGTCGAGTGATTCGAGCCAGAAGAGCTTGTTGCTCTGTTCTTCCGGTTTGCCGTCGCTATTGTGAAACATTGTGAAGCGATGGTCATCCTCGAAGCCGGGCAGACCTTGAGGAAAGGTAATGATTTTGTTCGCATCGATCTGAGGTCTGTCTGAAGATGCCGCCATGATGATCTCCTTGATTATCGCGAAAACCCATTGATACGCCTTTGCGGTCGCAGCTAAAAAGGCTGCAGCTCGGAAAGGCTCGACTTCGCCGGACGGGGCCTGAAAACCATGCCCCGCGTTTATGCCTAACTATAGACGCAAAAGCGCCTTCGTGCCCCTCGCAGTGGATAACTCATTTGTGACGCCGATTCTCGATAACCGACTTAGTGCGCCGCGCTTTGACCCCGCCAATCCTCTACGCGCTTGACCGCTGCCAGCACTAGCGCGCCGGCGACCAGGCCGATCAGGGCATCGACAATCAAAGGCGTGAGAAAGTGCAGGATAGCGCCAACAGTTGGCAGCCCGCCCAGCATCTGCGTGAAATGGTGCACCATCTCCTGGAGAGCGGGGATGCCGTGCGCGATGATACCGCCACCGACCAGAAACATGGCAATGGTGCCGGCAACCGATAAGAACTTCATCAGCCAGGGCGCCAGGGACAGAATGAAGCGGCCAAAGGCGCGCTGCAAGCGGATGCTCGCGCTCTCGCCCTCGCGTTTTGCCAGCAAGGCGCCGCCGTCGTCGAGCTTGACGATACCCGCAACCAGCCCATAAACGCCGACCGTCATCACAAAGGCGATGCCAATCAGCACCAGCACCTGGGTCAGGAAGTTCGCTTCCGCCACGGTGCCAAGGGTGATGACAATGATCTCCGCCGACAAGATGAAATCCGTGCGGATGGCGCCTTGGATCTTATCGCGCTCCAGCACCGCCAGATCGACTTGCGGATCGAGCAGCGCGGCGCTCAGTTCCTCGCGTTTCGCGTTGGTCTCCTCGGGCGGGTGCAGAAACTTGTGCGCGATTTTCTCGAAACCCTCAAAGCAGAGATACAGACCGCCAAGCATCAATAGCGGCATGATGGCCCAGGGCGCCAACGCGCTGATCAATAACGCGGCCGGTACCAGAATGGCCTTGTTGCGCAAGGAGCCCTTGGCGACCGCCCAGACCACTGGCAGCTCGCGGTTGGCGCGCACGCCGGTAACTTGCTCCGCGTTCAGAGCCAGATCGTCCCCAAGCACGCTCGCGGTCTTGCGCGCGGCGACCTTGGTCAGCAGGGATACATCATCAAGGACTGTGGCGATGTCGTCGATCAGGGCAAGCAGTGTCGTGGCCATGGCACAGGGCTCGTCAGCAGGAAGATGATCGCCGGAAGGCGGCGTTAGCTCGGGCGCATCATAGTGGAGCGAGCGGGCGGAACCAAGAGGGGCGTGTGCTTGGCGCTAAAAACCAAGTAAAACGCTAGGAAAAAGCCTGCAGTTTTTCGGGTATTCGTTGAAGTCAGCTAGGACGGGCCAATCTCGCTCCCTGAAGGTTGACGGATGTTCCATCGACCAGTCACTCGAAAGAGGTAACGACCATGAGCGATGAAGCACTGCGTAAGAGTAACCGACTCGGCTTTTGGATGATTGCGGCAGTATGTTTGCTGCCGCTGGTGCCCTATGCGATGAAGGGGGTCTCCTGATCCGCGGCATCCCGAGTCAAATCTGCGTCCTAAGGAACGCCGGCCCGGACGGGCCGTGCTTGATGAAACTCCCCGACTGAGCAAAGTCACCGATATTGGAGGTAAGAACGATGAGTGATGAAGCACTTCGTAAGCAAAATCGTATTGGCTTCTGGATGGTGGCAGCGGTGTGCCTGTTGCCCTTGGTGCCCTACGCACTGAAGGGCGCCGCATGATCGGCACCATTCGGGGATATCGCCCTTGTGGGGATATCGTCTAGCGATACGTCAACCGGCGCTGGTCGCTTGTCGGCCAGCGCCTTCATTGATCACCAGGAAGTTCTCAACAGGTATCGCAACAGCGGGGCGAACATCAGCCCGCAATAATGTCGTCTTCTGAGGATTGAGCGGGGCTTGCGCAGCGAGTCCCGCTCTTTTTTTGCGCGAGCTAGCCGGATTCCACCCGGTTGCGACCACCTTCCTTGGCGCGATACAGGGCTTCGTCTGCACGCGCGATCAGCTGATCAAGCGACTCCTTCTGCTGGCGGCTGGCAACACCTAGGCTTGCCGTGACCTCAAGCGCGGTTTCCGTGCCGATGTCGATGGGTGTGCTGCTGATGAGCGTTCGCAGTCGTTCAGCGGCACCGGTGGCCTCGGCGCCGCTCTGGCCGATCACAAAGACAATAAACTCCTCGCCACCATAGCGTACCGCAATGTCCGTGCTGCGGCTGTTGTCGTTCAGCCGGGCGGCGACTGCCTGCAGCACCTGATCTCCTGCACCATGGCCGTAGGTGTCGTTGACGCGCTTGAAATGATCGACATCGATCATCACTGCCGAGAAAACTGCGGTGCTGTCGCGATCATGCATCGCGCACTGGCGGGACATCACGTCCTGCATGTAAAAACGGGTGAATAGTCCGGTCAGGGCATCGCGGATCGAGCGCTGGTAGGCCTTCTCGCGCTCCAGGTCAATGGAGCGATAAATCACTTCGCGTTCGAGTGCGACCTGCAGCGGCTCTGCCAGTTGCTTGACAATCTGCTCGATGCCCTTGTCGACCGGTGCGCGCTCGCTGAGCTCGATGATGGCGAAGCCATCAATACGCTGTTGCGACGGCCCGATGAGCGGGATGGCCAGACGCGACCCCGGATGTTCCTCGGGGTGCTCCTCGCAAAAAGCCTCGCCGCACAGATGGTGGTTGAGAAAACCCGCCTCCTCGCGGTGTGCCTTGACCCAATGCTCGCGTGGCTGGCCAATGAAGCGACAGAACTCGGGCGGCTCGGTCTCGATGCTGCCGGAAAAGCGATTCTCGCGCTTGAGCACCAGGATGGAGTCATCCGGCAGGGCGGCATAATAGTCGATGCGCGCCGCTGGCAGACTGCGCCGCACCAGCTCCAGCAGCCGCGCGGCAATGTCGCGGAAGTCCCGATACAGCAGCATGGTCTCGGCAATATCGCGCAGGGTGGCGTTCAGGCGCGACAGCCGACGGATGTCGGTGTCGTCCTGCCCCAGCAGATAGATGCCGCAGTCGATCTGCTTGAGCTGCTCGATCATGAAGGACACCAGCGGCCGCGGGATAATGGACCCGTGCTGGGCGGCGATGATCTCGATCGGGTAGCGCTCAATCTGATGCATCGCGTAGCCGAGGATGTCATTGCTCGGCATGTAGTGCTCGTGGAAGGGCTTGAGCGCCTCGATGTGCGATTCATCGCGAGCGATCAGCTGCGGCTCCTCGGTAAAGCCACCGAACAGGTCGCTCGAGAAGAGCACCCCGGTGTGGCGGTCGAAGCTGCAGAAGGCACCCGGGAAATGCGCATAGGGGGTAAAAATGAATTCCAGCTCGCGATCGACCAGCGGCAGTCGCCAGTCATGCTGGTCGATCAGCCAGAAGGGCATCTTCAGCCCGTAATGGCGCAGCAGCGCATGGGCGCGCCAGTGGGTGACGACAACGGCATCCTCGCGGTCGTTCATCTGGTCGATCAACGGCAGCGCGGCGGTAATGTCCGGGTCCTGATGATGGCAGACGAAGTAGCGTATCTGGGTGAAGGGCACGATCTGCTCGATCTTGGCCAGGGTGCCGGGAAAGGTCAGCTTCGAACCCGGATCGAATAGCACCGACTGATCACCCTGCTCAAGCAGATAGACATGGCACTGGAAGGGATCATCCGGCAGCACATGGCCCACCCACCAGACGCGCTCGGCGATCTCCAGCGGGCCGCGACAATCGGCATCGTGCAGATGACTAAGATCAGGGTTCAGCGAGGGTTTGTTCAACGTTTTTTCAACCTGGGCCTTCCACAACAACCGGGCCCGGTTTCGCCGGGATTAGCCAAATATAGCACTCTCGCGCTGATTGCGACTGAGACTTGAGCCCAAGGATTCAGATTCAGTAAAACCACCAGCGTGGAATGTCATGGCGCGCGGTCACTGGGAAAATGCAGACTTGCCATCATTGTTGTGGTCACCTGTGAAATCGAGCAAAGGTTTCTCGCGGCCCAGACGCACCCAAACGCACCCCAAACCAGCACTGAATACTCAAGGACTACTCAAGCGCAATCACGATCAATTCGTGCGCGTTTCCAGATGAAGGCATTCCAATCATGAATCGATTTTCCAGCGGTGACGGCCGCGCCGTTCCCAGTCGTCGCATCCAGCGCCTGTGGCATCTCGGGCGCGCCACCACCGATCTGGCGGTGGGCATCGGCCCGCGCGGTCTGTTCGAGCTTGCCCGCTCGCGCGGTGGCGAGGGCAATCGCATCCAGCTCAGCCCGGCGGCCACTCAGCGCTTCACCGAGCGGCTCGCGCGTATGCGTGGGGCGGTGATGAAAATGGGCCAGCTGATGTCGATGGACGGGGCTGATGTGTTCACGCCCGAGGCCGCCGCCGTTATGGCCAGCCTGCGCGAGCGGGCCGAGCCCATGCCGCTGAGTCAGCTCGCGCAGGTGCTCGAGCGCGAGTGGGGCGCGGACTGGAATAAGCGCTTCCAGCGCTTTGACTTCAAGCCTATCGCCGCGGCCTCCATTGGCCAGGTGCACCGCGCACAAACGCGCGACGGTCGCCAGCTAGCGCTGAAAATCCAGTTCCCTGGCGTGCGCGAGAGCATCGACAGCGACATCGACAACCTCGGGTTCCTTGGCCGTTCGCTCGGCATGGTGCCCAAGGGAGCCGACCCTCAGCCGCTGCTCGAGGAAGCGCGCCGGCAGCTGCATCAAGAGGCGGACTATCAGGCCGAGGCCGATGCGCTCGATGCCTATCGCGCGCTGGTAGGCGAGGATGCTGATTTCATCGTGCCCGCGGTGCATCGCGACTTCTGCACCGGGCGCATTCTGGCGATGGACTATGTCGAGGGCGTGTCGATCGATCGGCTGAGTGAGGCGCGTTTCAGTCGTGCCGAGCGCGAGCGGGCGGCCAACCTCCTGACCCGTCTCACACTGCGCGAGTTGTATGAGTTCCAGCTGGCCCAGACCGACCCGAACTTTGCCAATTACCTCTATCAGCCTGAAAGCGGGCGCATCGCGCTGCTGGACTTTGGCGCCACCGCGCACATCGCACCGGAGCTGGTGGCCGGCTTCCGCCGCCTGGCGACGGCCGGCATGAACGACGATGTGCCTGGCATGCACCAGGCCATCGTCGAGCTCGGTTACCTAAGCGCCGAGGCTCCAAGAGAGAACGTCGATGCCCTGACCGGGCTGATGCGCCTGTCCGCCGAGCTGCTGCGCACCGAAGACGCCTATGACTTCGGCAATTCAGACCTGTTCGAGCGCATCTACCAGCGCGGGCGCGAGCTTTATCACGCCGGCGCCTTTCAGGAACTGCCTGATCCGGCCAGCATGTTTCTGCATCGGAAGTTTGTCGGTACCTTCATGCTGTCCCGGCGCTTACGTGCGCGGATTCCTCTGCGCACCATGATGCAGCAGTATCTCTAGTGCTCGCGGCCGGCTGGCCTCGCCTCCATGGCACGGCAGCCGAGGAGTATTGGGGGGAGAGCGTTAGGAACGCGACGGCGGGTTCCACGGCAGCATCCGCTCGAGCGCATGATCCTTGCGCACGTACTGATGCCAGAGTGCGGCGGCGATATGCAGCCCGACCAGTGTCAGCAGGTAGATGGCCATGGCATCCCCATGCAGCTCATGCATCACGTTATGCAGCCACTCCTGCTCGCCGACCACAGAGGGAATCGGCATGCCAAAAAAGCTCGCGGGAATCCCCTTGGATGCGATGCGCAAATAGCCAAAGATCGGAATGACCAGGGTGGAGAGATTTAGCAACATGTGCGCCGCTTTGGCCGCCAGCACCGACCACTGAGGTGCGTCGAGCAGCTCTGGTGGCGGGGCCATCTTTGCCCACAGGATGCGCGCTAAGGTCAGGAAGAACACCAAAATGCCAAAGGACATGTGCAGTCCCAGCCAGAACGTGAAGGTAGCCGTGCCTTCCTCCGAGGCGCTGCGCAGCGCGTTGGTGGTGAGCAGACCCACGATCAGCAGTGCCACCAGCCAGTGAAAGCCTTGTGCCACGATGCCGTACTTTTGGATGGGAGGGGTCGATTCCGTGTTCATGATGAAAATCCTCGAAAAGAGTGAGTGAATCAAGCGTCACAGTTTATGCAAGAACCCCCTCCTACGTCACCGCACAATTGCGACTCCGGCTCGGGCCCAAAGAGTGCCAAGAGCCCCGATAGCTCCGAGAGCGCCGAGATCGCCAAGAGCGATCGAGCTCAGCGCTTTTGGTGGCTGCTGCTCGGCTGCCTGGTCATGGCAATTCTGGCGACTCTGGTGCTCAAAGGGCGAGCAATCACGCACATTCAGGTGCGGGAGCTTGCGCGTGCGCCGGCAAGCTGTGATTTGCACCAGGGCGCCTGCACCGCGCGTTTCGCGGCTGGGGGGCAGGTCCAGCTCGAGATCCAGCCTGCTGAAATTCCCTTGGTCAAGCCGCTGCGGGTGCAAGTCCAGCTGGCGGACATGGATGCGCCCCAGCGCGTCGAGCTCGACTTTAAGGGTGTCGACATGGACATGGGATTCAACCGCTTCCCGCTCGAGCCTTCCGCCCAGCCTGGGTTCTACCATGGCAATGCAATGTTGCCCCTGTGCGTGCGCCAGCGCATGCAATGGGAGGCGCGCGTCCTGCTGCTCGACGCGGACGGCACGCGCGCTGCTGCATTTCGCTTCGAGACACATCGTCCGAGCTGACAGATCTGCTGCGCGGGGCTTTGGCGCGCTGAGTTGGCTCGGACGGGCTGGCTTGGACTTAGGCACGTCAAACGCATCCGGTATAAACTATCCGCCCTTCGCTGAATGCGGACTGGGGATGAGCGTTCGGGAGATCCTGCGATGGTTGTGTTGGTCGGAGATATTGGCGGCACCAAGACCCATCTTGCCACGGCAGATATGGTCTCAGGGCAAGTGCGTCTTGCGCGTGAGTGCCGCTATGTCAGTCGCGACTATCCAGGGCTCGAAGATATTCTTCGGCTTTACCTGAGCGAGCATCTGTCGGACCTGGCGCAGCGTCCGGCGGGGGCTGCTTTCGCAATCGCCGGCCCGGTGGCCGATGATCGCAGCGATGCGACGAATTTACCCTGGCATCTGGACGCACGCGCGCTCGAGGCGGCAACCGGCATTGCCCAAGTGGGGCTTCTCAATGATCTTGAGGCGATTGCCTGGAGTATTGCCGGGCTTGATGAGACGCAACGTCTGGCCATCCAAAGCGGGGATTCAGCAGCGCGTGGCAACATTGCCGTGGTGGCACCCGGCACTGGCTTGGGGCAGGCTGGGTTATTCTGGGATGGACAGAGCCATCGACCCTTTGCGACCGAAGGCGGCCATACGGACTTCGCGCCGACGAACGCACTTGAGTTTGCACTGCTTGAGCATCTGCAGAGGCGCTACGGTCACGTGAGTTGGGAACGCATTGCTTCCGGCATGGGTATCGAAAACCTCTATGAGTTTCTGCACCAGCATCGCGGTGCCACGCATCATCCGCGCATGCAGGAGACGCTGGTGCAACAAGGTGATGTTGCAGCTGCCGTGTCCATGCTCGCCGCAGGCGGGGAGTGCGCTATCTGCCAGGAGGTGATGGACTGGTTCGCGCAATTGCTCGGTCGCGAGACCGGCAATGTGGCGCTCAAGTTAATGGCGCGCGGTGGCGTCTATCTAGCCGGTGGTATCCTGCCGAAAAATCTTGATCTGATCCGTGGTAGCGGATTCTTGCAGGGCTTCGTCGACAAGGGACGCATGAGCGGGCTACTCAAGGCCATGCCGGTGCATCTGATCGTCGAAGAGCGCAGCGCGCTGATCGGTGCGGCCCACTACCTCAATGAGCAAAGAATTCGCTGATTTTTGATGTCACCCGCTTTGAGACCAATCTTAACAAGCAGCCGACCCCCAGCAGATGTGACCGGTGCATGCGCAAGCTGGGCCCCTAGGCTGCGCGCAGGACTGGTCATGCTTATACTGGCGGCGGCTGCGCTGACTCCCGGCTTGGCACAGGCGCTGCAGCTGAAGGTTGATGTCACGGGCCTGAGCGGCGAGCAGGAAAAGAACGTGCTGGCGCTGCTTAGCATCTATCAGGAGCGCCAAGACAAGGACATCACCCCCTTGCGGCTGATGGCGCTGCATCGGCGGGCTCCGGAGCAGATCGAAAACGCGCTTGCCCCCTTTGGGCTTTATCGGGTCAGCATTCGAGACAGCCTCACCCCACCCGCCAGCGACGGCGGCACTTGGGTCGCGCGCTACACTGTCGAGCCTGGATTGCCGGTGCGCATTGCCAGTATTGACTATCAAATTACCGGGCCGGGCGCCAGCGCTGGCGTCTTTCCGGCCAAGTTTCCGCTGAAGGTTAATGATGTGCTGCTGCATGCCAAGTATACCGCAGCGCGTGACAGCATCGAGAGCATTGCTACCGAGCAGGGCTATCTGGACGCAACCATGGTGCGCCATGAGGTGCTGATTGATCCGGTCGCCTACCAGGCGAAGATATTTTTTCATCTCGACACGGGGCCGCGATATTACCTCGGCCGGGTAGAGTTCAAGCAGGATTTGCTGGCGGATGAATTCTTGCAGCGCTTTGTGCCCTTTGAGCCTGGCACCGTCTACAACCCGGACGAGCTGCTGGAGCTCCAAGGGCGTTTGCTGGGGATGGAATACTACAAAAGCGTCGTGATCGACCCGCAAAAGAAGCTTGCGAATTCCGACCGCGAGGTGCCGATAACAGTGGTTGCGCAGCGTAACAAAGCCAATCGCTATCGCGTTGGGCTCGGTTTTGCGACGGATTTTGGCCCGCGAGTCACGCTCGATTACCGCCGCCGCTACATCGGGCGCTATGGCCACAAGTTCAAGGCAGAAGCGACCGTATCGGCTAGCATTCAGACGATCTATGCCGAATACAACATCCCGGTCGGCGACCCGGTGCGCGACTCCATTGTCATCAAGCCCCAATACGGCTTCTATGACACCGCCACCCGCCAGGGGTCCATGGTCAACGTGCAGGCCGCCTGGTCACGCGCCATGCCCTCCGGTTGGCGGCGCGATATTGGCATCAATTACCAGTATGAGAACCTTGAGGTCAGTGATCTGGAAGATTCAGACTTCAACGGCCTGGTGCCCAACATTGCCTGGTCCAAAATTGTTTCCGATGATCCCATCAATACGCGCAATGGGTATCTCGTTAAGGCGCTCATTCAGGGAACCGCCGGCGGCGTGCTGTCCACCGGTTCCTCATGGCTGAGCGGCTCGCTCTATGCCAAGTGGATCAAAAGCTTTGGTGAGCGCTACCGCTTCATCACCCGCACGAATCTGGGCGCGACCTGGGCGGCAAGTTTGGACGATGTTCCTGCCAGTCAGCGCTTCTTTGCCGGCGGCGACAACAGTATCCGCGGCTGGGGCTACGATGTACTTGGCCCGACTGACCCCGAAAATAACGCGACCCTTGGCGGACGCTATCTGGCAGTCGGTTCGCTGGAGTTGCAACGGCATATCAAAGGCAAGTGGAGCGCCTCGGTGTTTACCGACTTCGGCAACGCCTTCGACCCCGAGTATGAAGACAAATGGGAGCAGAGCGCCGGCCTGGGGGTGAATTATCAGACCCCATTGGGCCAGGTTCGGGTCAATGTGGCCTATGCTTTCACCAAGAGTGAGCCAGGCGTGCGCCTGCATCTGGTGATCGGCCCCGACCTTTAAGTGATACCCAAATGACAGCCCAGGAAGCCAACAGTCGCCCGAGTGCCGGCAATCTTCCGCCCCGACGGCGCTGGCGTGTCTGGCGCTGGGTGCTAGGCGGGCTGACCACTCTGTTGCTGTTGTTGGCGCTGCTGTTCGCCTGGGTGCTGAGCACCCAGGGCGGTCTGCGCCTGCTTGCGGACCTGGGCGAACGTGCGCTGCCTGAGGCACTGGAAATCGGCGCTGTGCAGGGCAGCCTGATCGATGAATTCCAGATTCAGAATCTGCGCCTGCACCTGCCAGCGCTTAAGGTACAGATCGCCCTGATTGACCTGAGCTGGCGGCCCGCGCGGCTGCTGGGCGGCACCTTCAGTATCGTCGATCTTCATATCGCGCAGAGCGAGGTGCTCACCGCGCCAAGCCCAGAGCCCAAGCCGAAGGAACCCTTTAAACTTCCTGAGATCAAGCTGCCATTGGCGATCGCTGCCGACCGGGTGAGAGTCGATGACTTTCGTCTCGCCTCGATGGCAACGCCTGATCAGCCGCTGATGGCACTCACGCAGGCGGAGCTCTCGCTTGGCATGGAGCGCTCCACCGTCGATCTGCGCACCTTCAATCTCGTCATGGCCGTCCCCGATGTGAAAGCCGATGCCAAAGGGCAGCTTGAGTTGCGGGGAGACTATCCGGCAGACCTGCAACTCGACTGGACCTTTGCGCAGCCACCGGCGATGACGCTGACCGGGAAAGGTAGCGTGCAGGGCGATGCCCGCGCGCTGCGCATCGAGCATCGCATTAGCGGGTCCGCCGATCTGCGGCTCGACGCCGAGGTTCAGGACTTGCTCGAGCAAGCATCCTGGAAGGCTGAAATTCAGCTCGATGGCCTGGATTTGCCGCAAATGGTTGCCGGGGCGCCGCAACTCGAGGTGACCGCCAACCTTCGCTCTGAGGGCAACCTGAAACGCGCCGGGCTTGCCGGCACTCTGATCGCCGAGGCGCCGGAGCACGGCGAAATGGGGCGCCTGGCTGCCGAGCTTGATCTTGGCTGGGAAGACCAGGCCTTGGAGATTCGCTCACTCAATCTCACCGAGCAGGGCTCGGGCGGCATGCTCGATCTGCAAGGGGGCGTGGACCTCGAAGGCGCGCAAGGCCAGGTGGCGATTACCGGCGTTTGGGAGGCGCTGCGCTGGCCGCTGACAGGCGCGGCACGTTTGCAATCACCGCGCGGTACGCTCGATGTTAACGGCCAGCTCGACGCCTTCGACTACAATGTCTCGGCGGAGGTTTTTGGTCAGGACATTCCGGAGACCAGTCTGTCGTTGCGCGGCGAGGGCGACAGCCAGGGTACCCGCATCGAAGAACTCCGGCTTGACAGTCTCGGAGGTCAGGCAATCGGCAAGGGCCGGCTGAGCTGGACCCCGGAGCTCTCCTGGGAGCTGGCGCTCACGGCACAGGATATCGACCCCGGCCAGCAGTGGTCAGGTCTGGAAGGCAACCTCGAGCTAAAGGCCGAGTCTGCCGGCAGCCTGGCGCAGGGCTACGACTATCAGCTCAACGCCGATGTTGGGCTGAAGGCCTACCCGGCGGCGGTGGTGAATCTCGCCGGTAAAGGGAGTGCCGATGCCGCGCAGATAACGACACTGAGCCTCGAGACACTTGGTGGGCAAGTCACCGGGGTTGGTGATGTTGAATGGGCGCCCGAGCTTGCCTGGGATGCCGATATGAGGCTCAGCGACATCGACCCTGGCGTTTATGCCGCTGACTGGCCCGGTCATCTATCCGGGCGCATCGCCAGCCAGGGCCGCCTGGCGGCTCAGGGGCCCGAGCTGACAGCGCGCATCAGTGACTTTGGCGGACAGCTGCGGGGCTACCCGGTCAAGCTGGCTGCCTTGCTCGAACTGGCTGCGGGCGCACTCGAGATACGCGAGCTTGAGGCCGATTCAGGTGCGACCCAATTGACCGCGAGTGGGCAGGCAGCAGACAAACTCGCGATCAATTTCAATTTCCGCTCACCTGACCTCGGTGAGCTGCTACCGGCCGCGCACGGCCAGCTTACAATCGACGGTCAGCTGCGTGGTGAGGCCCAAGCGCCGCGCGCCACTGTCGCTCTCGATGGCCGCGACATCGAGCTGCAAGGGCACGGCATTGCCAGCATTCAAGGCAAGGCGGATGTTGGACTCGGCAGCGATGACCCGATGAACGCCACCCTGACCGGCTCCAACTTGCTGCTTGGCGGTATGCGGTTTGAATCGCTCAACATCCAAGCGGACGGGACATTGCCAAGCCATCGGTTGAATGCAACGCTGAATGGCGAAGTCCTGTCCGCACAACTGAAATTCACCGGCGAACAACCCAGTCAGGGTGGTTATCACGGTAATTTGACCGATCTCAAGCTCGCCACTGCAGAATTCGGCACCTGGGCTCTGCGTCAGGCGGCAGCCGTGACCTTAGACCAGGGGAAGATTCAGGCCGGTCCCTTGTGCATCGGCGACAGCCAGGGCTCGGGCGGCTGCGCCCGCTTTGTTCAAACTCAGCCCGGCTCCTTCGATGCGAGCCTGACGCTTGAGCGGTTCGATTTTGCGAGCATTGATGCGCTGGTGCCGCCGAATCTCGATCTGAAGGGCCATGCGGCGATGGATGCCAGTTTCCAGTCACGCGATGCTGTCATCACGGGGAAGGCGAGTCTCAAGGTGCCAGAGGGGTCGCTAGAGCTTGCGCTGCCTGAGTCCAAAGAACGACTGGTCTTCTCCAACGCGGCGGCCGAGCTGGATGCAACCTCTAGCGGCGTGACTGCAAGCCTTAGGGTGCCGGTGCAGGGGCTTGGCGATCTCAACGCCCAGGCCAAGCTGCCAGGTTTGGCGTTGGCAGCCCCGGATGTTGAACGCCAGGCGCTGACGGGCTCGGTGCGCCTTGGCCTCAGCGACCTGAGCCGTGTGGGCAATTTGGTACCGGATGTCACCGGCGTTTCCGGAACTATCGACGCTGATATCAAACTTGCCGGCACCCTGGGCAATCCAGCGCTGCAGGGGCAGATGCAGTTGAAAAATCTTGGTTTGCAGGTTCCGCTCATCGGTCTTGTCGTGAACGACACCAATCTGACAGCCAAGACCCAGGGCAGTGACCGCCTCGACATCAGCGGCGGCGCGAACATCGGCGGTGGTCAGCTCACGCTTTCCGGCAGTGGCTCACGCGCTCAGCAAGGCTGGACGTTCCAGCTTAAGCTCGACGGTGACAAGCTCAAGGTCGCGAATACCAAGGAGTATTTCGCCATGCTCAAGACCGACATGGCGGCTGCTTTTGGTCCCGACGGCGGCTCAGTAGAGGGAACGGTCAATGTGACGGAAGCGCGCATCAAGCCGCGTTCGATTCCGGCCGGAACCGTCTCTACCTCCCCCGATGTGGTGGTGGAAGGGCAGGGCAGCAAGGCAGACGCCACATCCGCCTCTCCCTTCCGGGTGGATGTAAAGGTCAAGCTGAGCGAGTCGGTGCAGCTTGAGGCCTTTGGTCTGCGCGCGAAGTTGCGCGGCACCGTGCGCGCCATCCAACAGCCGCAGCAGCCATTGCTCGGCGACGGCCAGCTTGAGGTGGTGGATGGCACCTACCGGCTGTCGAGTCAGTTTGGACTCCTTGCCAGCGTCGGCGCGCCGCTCAAGATCGAGCAGGGTATCCTGGTGTTCGCCAAGACACCGCTGAGCAACCCCGGTTTGGTGCTGCGTGCCCAGCGCGAGGGCGGCGACATGACCGCCGGTGTGCGCGTGTTGGGCACGCTGAAGAAGCCCAAGCTGGCGTTTTTCTCCGAAAATGATTCAAACATGACCGACGCGGAAATCGTCAGTTACCTGCTGACCGGTGTGCCACCCAAGGGCAATTCCGGTAGCGTTGATCGCTCATTGTCGGTGGGCGCCTATGTTGCGCCAAAGCTCTTTGTGGAATACGAGAGCAACCTCGGCGATCAGGGGGACAAGATCAAGCTGCGCTATGATCTGAACAACCGGATTCAGCTCCAGACCGAGACTGGGGACACCCAAGGCGCGGATGTGTTCTTCAAGTTCGAGAATTGACGCTGTCGAAACCGCGGCCAAAGGCGATCTTGCCACCAAGGTGCCGCTTTCTTTGAAGCATCCGCGCAACTGGCCATCCTGGTTGCTGGTGTGGTCGATCAACGGGCTCGGCCGTCTGCCCCTGCCGCTTTTATTCGCGCTCGGCCAGTTCATCGGGGCTATAGCCTACCCGCTGATGGGCGCGCGCCGGCAGGTCGCGCTGACCAATGTGCGCTGCTGCTTTCCTGAGCTCGGTCACGCTGAGCACAAGCGCATTGTGCGCGCCCATCTGAGTTATCTTGCGGCCGCGGCCCTGTGTCAGGGCATCTGCTGGTCGGCCTCGCGGGAACGCCTGCGCCGCCTGGTCCGTATCCAGGGTCGCGAGCGCATCGACGCCCTTTGCGCGGCCGGGCGGCCGGTCATCGTGCTGGTGCCGCACTTCATCGGGCTGGAGCTTGGTGGGGCCGCCTTTACCGCGCTGGTGCATCCCGGCATGTACATGTACCAGCGCATTCGCAACCCGGTGGTCGACTGGCAGGTCAAGCGCGGGCGCACGCGTTATGGCGGCATCCCGGTCGAGCGTGGCGATGATCTGCGCGGCCTGGTGCGCGAGCTCAAGCGCGGCACGCCCTTTTTCTACCTGCCAGATCAGGACGCCGGCAAGCGCCGTGGCGTCTTCGCGCCCTTCTGTGGCCAGCCGGCGTCCACCGTGGCCACGCTCGGGCGCATCGCGCGTCTCGCCGATGCCGAGGTCATCCCGCTGTTCGCGCGCTTTCTGCCGCGCGGCCGGGGTCTTGAGCTGCGATTCGCGCCGCCGATTGAGGGGCTGGGTGGGCGCGACCCGGCCGCCGACGCCACGCTGATGAATCAGGTGATCGAGGCGGAAATCCACCGCATGCCGGAACAGTATTTCTGGGTTCACCGCCGCTTCAAGACCCGCCCACCGGGGGCGACTCCGCTCTATCCCGTCAAAGCCCGGCGGCGTCGCAAGCGATGACGCGACGCGGCGCTTTTTCAGCTGGTGGTCAAGCAGCGGCCGCCACTGTGCTGGAGACTTTGCAGAACGCTGGGCAGAGCGCTGGGCAGAACGCTGGAGAAAACACTGGGCAGCCGCCACTGCGGCTCAAGCGTCCGCGCGAATGGCTGCTCGGCGGCTTGCTGCTGTGTGGGCTCATCGCGCTGGTGCAAGCTTGGATCGGCTGGCCGCAACTGCTCGCGCCCTGGTTGGAATTCCCGCCGTTGCTGCTGGCCGGATTGCTGGGCCTGAGCGCCGGCAGCTACCTAGCCCGCGCGGCGCGGGTGCAGCTCTATTTCGCCCCGCTGATGGCAGGCGTTTTCCCGACCACCCTGCGTCTGTCGGTGCTGCACACCACCGCCAATGTGCTCCTGCCGATGCGTCTGGGCGAACTGGTCTTCCCCTGGCTGATGCGCCGCTACTTCGGCCAGGGCCTGCTCGGTGCCGGCGTGTCCCTGGTGTGGATTCGCCTGCTCGACCTGCATTTTCTCGGTCTTATCGGCTGGCTAATCCTGTGGCTGCGCGCGCCTTCGCCGCTGTGGCTGCTCGCCATGCTGCTCTGGCTCGGGCTCTTGCTGCTAGTCGTGCCGCTCGCCCGACGGGCCGCTCGGCTGCCCCAAGCCGGCCCCCGCTGGCAGCGCACCCTGGCGTTTCTGGCCGCGGCCGCTCCGCAACAAAACACCCGCCTGGCCGGCCTCTATGCCTGGACCGCCCTGTGCTGGGCGGCAAAGTTTATCGCCTTCGCCATGGTGCTCGGCCACTTCCTGCCCATCGACTTCTGGCAACTCCTCGCTGGCGTCATGGGCGCCGAACTGTCCTCCGTCCTTCCCTTCCACGGCATCGGCGGCTCCGGCTCCTACGAGCTAGCCACAATGGCCGCCCTGGTGCCCCTCGGAGTAACTGCCAAAGACGCCCTCGCCGGTGCCGTCAACCTGCACCTGTTCATGCTCGGCGTCTGCATCCTGTTTGGCCTGCTTGCTCTGGCATTGCCAATACGCGCTCCCCAGACCGGCGAAAGCTGCTACCCCCAACGCTGACCTCAAGCGGGATCAGTCTCCGGTGTCTTCAGCGTCACCAACTCCTCGGCGCTGACCGGATGGATGGCGACAGTGTTGTCGAGGTCGGCCTTGGTGGCGCCCATTTTTAGCGCCACGGCAAAGCCCTGGAGCATCTCATCCACACCATCACCAATCATGTGAATGCCTAAAATGCGCTCTTCCGGACCAGCGCAGACCAGTTTCATCGCGGTGCGCGGGCCTTGTTTGTTGAGCGCATAGCGCATCGGCGTGAATTCGGTCTTGTAGATGGTGATCTTCTCGTTCGAGCTCTCGCGGGCGGCGGCTTCAGTTATGCCGACGCTGCCAACCGGCGGATGGGCGAAGACCACGGTCGGAATGTTGCTGTAGTCCAAATGCCGATCGGGCATGCCGCCGAACAGACGGTCGGCCAGGCGGCGACCGGCGGCGATGGCCACGGGTGTGAGTGGTGCGCGGCCGGTGATGTCGCCGAGGGCATAGATGCCATCGACCTTGGTGTTTTGATACTTGTCGGTGGCGATGATGCCGCCTTTTTCCAGTTCGATGCCCACAGCCTCAAGATTCAGATCGCGAGTGTTGGGGGTGCGACCGATGGCCCAGATGATGGTGTTGAAGCCGTCAAGCACCTGATCATCGCGTGAGCGGATGGCGAGGCTGTCGCCTTGTTGCTCCAGGGATGCCACGGCGAAGGGCAGATGGCTTTTGATGCCAGCCAATTCCATGTTGTGCGCCAGGGTTTCGCTGATGATGGGGTCGAAGACCTCCAGCACGCGGCTTTCGAGCGCGACTACGGTCACGTCCGAGCCCATGGCGGCGAGCATGCCGGCGAACTCGATGCCAATATAGCCGGCACCAATGATGCAAACTTTTTTGGGTTGTTGTTTCAGCTTAAAAAAGCCATCGGAGGTGATGCCCAGCTCCTTGCCCGGCACCGGCGGCACCATGGGCTGGCTGCCGGTGGCAATGGCGATGTGATCGGCGCTGTAGGTGGTCTCACCGACGCGAATGTGGCGGTTGTCAACAAAGGTCGCATAACCATCAATGACAGTGATGCCTTGCTCTTTGGCATAACCATCCCAGTAGCTGTTGATGTTGCTGATGACCTTGTCGCGTCCGGCGGTCAGCCTGTCCCAGTCGATCTTGCCGCTGCTCCCTTCCACGCCCATTTCAGCAGCGTGGCGCACTTCCTCGGCCAAATTGGCGGCGTACCACATGAGCTTTTTTGGCACGCAGCCCTGGTTAACGCAGGTGCCACCGAGCTTGCCGGGCTCCACCAGCGCGACTTTTTTGCCGTGCTGTGCAGCGCGCTCGGCCACGGCCAGGCCGCCGCTGCCGCCACCGATGGCGATGAGATCGAAATGCTGTTCCATGGCTGACTCCTTAGGAGAATGCAAACGGGGAAAGAGGGAAACGGGGAACCGAACCGCGAATCAGGTCGGTCGATGGCCGCACGCGATAGGGGAGGGTGCCAAATCCGCGAACGGCCAGGTTTCAGGCAGCTTGCCCGATCCCTGGCCGATCATGCATTGACGGATGCGGCGACCGGGAGGCGAAAGCCCCCGGTCCGCGCGGCTAGCGTTAAGCGGCGCTTAGCGCTTGGCCAGCCAGGCTTCCAGGTCGTCGGAGCCGCCGATCTTCTGCCCGTCGATGAACACCTGGGGCACCATGGTGCCGTTGGTGACGGCGCGCAGGGTCTGCTCGGTGTAGTCGCGATTCAGCACCAGTTCCTCGTAAGGCAGACCTTCTTCGGTCAGGGCTTCTTTTGCCTTGGCGCAGAACGGGCAACCGGAGCGGGTGAAGACGGTGATGTTCAGCGGCTTGGGCTCGCTTGGAGCCATGTAGGCCAGCATGGTGTCGGCGTCTGAGACCTCGAAGGGGTCGCCCGGCTTTTCTGGCTCGATGAACATCTTCTCGACCACGCCGTTTTTCACCAGCATGGAGTAGCGCCAGGAGCGCTTGCCAAAGCCGAGGTCGTCCTTATCGACCAACAGGCCCATCTTTTCGGTGAACTCGCCGTTACCATCGGGGATGAAGGTCAGGTTGTGCGCCTGCTCGTCTTCCTTCCAGGCGTTCATGACGAAGCCGTCGTTGACCGACATGCAAATGATGTCATCCACACCCAGCTTCTTGAAGGTCGGCGCCAGCTGATTGAAGCGCGGCACGTGGGTGGAGGAGCAGGTCGGGGTGAAAGCACCCGGCAGCGAGAAGACGATGACGGTCTTGTTGGCGAAAACCTCGTCGGTGGTCACATCCGCCCAGTCATGATCGGTACGGGTGCGGAAGGTGACTTTCGGGACGGGCTTGCCAGTGTGATCGGGAAACATGTTGTTCTCCTCTTGAATTGGTGGATCGGTTGAAACTTGGGTTGGGAAAACGTAGCGGGGAGAAATACCCCACGCTTGGCGGCTATATTGGGCCAAAGCCGCCGAAGGCAAAAATCGGTTGTTTGGATGATGGCGATTGTCGGCGCCGATGATGCAACGGGCGTGGGATTCTCAGCCACCCAGACCCTGATCGGCGCGACTCAAATCCTCGGGAAAGTCGACCTCGACACAGTGCAGATCGCTCACATCAACCGGCAACAGGCGCAGACCGGCGCCGATGGCATACTCGATACCGCGCTCGAAATAGTCATCCGGCCCGCATTGTTCAAGCCCGGCACGCAGCTGTGCTGCATCGCCGGCGCGGAATAGATTGACGCCCAGCGCCTCGCCGAGCGGGGCCTCAACCGTCTTGGAGACCTCGCGAATCGCGCCACTCGCATCGAGCGCGTACTTGACCTCTTCGGCGCCAACCGCCGCGCGGTTGACCGCCATGGCGGACGGCTCGGCCTGCAGTAGGCGCGCGATCACGGCCTGGTCGCAGACCACATCACCATTGAGCATGAGCACGTCGGCCTCGCCCGTCTTGCGCAGCGCCAGGCGCAGGCTTACAGCGGTGTTGGTGGTGTCAAAAAGTGGGTTGTAGACGAACAGCAGCTCCGGATGGGCCTCCATGATGAGCTCTTTTTTATAGCCGACGACGACCAGAATGCGTTCGCGATCGACAAAGCGGCTGACATGCTGCAGCTGAAGGTCCATGATGCGCTGGCCGTTGGCCAGCGTCGTCAGGGGTTTCGGAGCCCGCTGACCGAGTCGCGCCCCAATGCCGGCGGCGAGGATCACGGCAAACATGGTAACTAGAATCCTTAAAACCTGATGATGGGGAACTATACTTGAGCAGGGATGGAGGGGAAAAGCTGTCAGCGGTAACTGACTCAAGAGGAAGCTGCCATGGTTAAAGCTATTCCCGAAAACAAGATTGATGCGCTGCCCGAGTCGCCACAAGCGCCCGAGGCAAAACGCGAGAAGGTCGTGGCGATTATTCAGGCGCGCATGACCTCAACCCGGCTGCCGGGCAAGGTGATGCGGGAGCTATGCGGCACGCCGGTCATCGGTTGGATGGTGCGTCGGGTTGCTGCCTGCCCGCTGGTCGACGAGGTGGTGGTGGCCACCACCACCAACGCCACCGATGACCCGGTCGCGGAAGCCGCCGCGCGTTATGGTGCTTTTGTGTTTCGTGGCAGCGAGGCCAATGTGCTCTTGCGTTACTGTCAGGCGGCGGCCAAGCGCGAGGCGCAGGTCATTATTCGCATTACCGCCGACTGTCCGCTCTATGACCCGCAGCTGCTCACCCAAATGCTCGAGCGCTGGCACTTTTTGCGCGGCGCCGGCGAGCCGCTTGATTACATGAGCAACATGTGGGGTGGGCTGACCTGGCCGCGCGGTCTGGACACCACCATCTTCACCCGCGCGGTGCTTGACATCATCTGCGTAAAATCCGACCGCCCCTATCAGCTCGAGCATGTCACGCCCTACATTTATCAGCATCCGCAAGAGTTCCGCCTGCGCCCCTTCCGTGGCGACCAGGACCTGTCGCACCACCGCTGGACTCTGGATACCGAAGACGATTGGGTGCTGATCGAGGCCATCTATCAGGCGCTGGGCGACGAGTCGCGCATTTTCTCGACCGATGAAGTGCTCGACTTTCTGGCCAGACACCCGAAGCTGTCGCGCCTTAACGCCCATATACAGCAGAAGACCCTGGGCGATTGACGCATGCGGGTGGCGATCCGTTGCGACGCCGCGCCTGCGATCGGCGCCGGTCACTGGATGCGCTGTCTGGCCTTGGCGCGCGCGCTGGTGCGCGATGGCGCCGAGGTCGTTTTTCTGTGTCTTGACCATGCCGGTGACTTCAAGCCAGTTATGCAGGCGGCCGGGCTGCCGATACACTGGTTAACGGCGGCCGCTGCTGATGCGCTTCCTGCTGTCGGAGACCCTGTGGACGCAGCTGATGACGCGCAAGCCTGCGCCGCGGCGCTGGCCGCGCAGCCGCTCGACTGGCTGATTGTCGATCATTATCAGCTAGGTGCCGAGTGGCAGGCGCAGTTGCGCAAGTGCGCGCGCCGGCTGCTGGTAATCGATGACTGGCCAGAAAAATCGCACGACTGTGATCTGCTGTTGAATCTGAATCTGCCACTGCAACCTCAAGCCTATCGGCCGCTGGTGCCGGCGCATTGCCGGCTGCTGCTGGGGCCGGAATATGCGCTGCTCGGCCAGGACTTTCTGCGCCACAGCCCGCGTGCGCGCGACGGGCGCGTGCGCCGGGTGCTGATCACCTTCGGCGGCAGCGACCCGCCAGGTGCCGGCTTGCTCTGCATCGCGGCACTGGCGCAGCTGGCGCGAGCAGGCGCGCTCGACGGCATCGAACGCCTGATACTGGTCGCCGGCCCCGGCAATCGGCACTGGCGCGAGCTGCGCGCAGCGGCTCAGGAGGTGCCGCGCCTGCGTGTGGTGCGCCAAGTGCGGGCCATGGCAGCGCAACTGCAAGCGGCTGATCTGGTTATCGGCGCCGCCGGCGGTAGCCTATGGGAGCGCGGCTGGCTTGGCGTGCCGGCGCTGGTGCTGGCGCTGGTGCCGCATCAGCGCCCGGTCGCCGAGGATCTGGCCGCGCGCGATGCCATCGACTACCTCGGGTCAGTCGAACAGCTCGACGCCAAGCAACTGGCCGCGCGCATCGCCGCCGCGCTGCAAGCACCGGGCCGACTGCGGGAAATCGCGCGCAATGCCTGCAAGCTGATCGGTCAAGCCGCATTCATCCGCGCCCCGCGCGCATTCCTGGAGGCCGCCTGATGAGCAGTCCCTCTGGCCCGTGCACGCGCTGGGAGCGGTCGCGATGAATGTGCTGCTGCTCAGCTGCGGCGCCAAAGTGCCCTTGGTGCGTGCTTGGCGCGAGGCGACCGCCGAGTGCGGTGGCCGCCTGACCGCAGTCGACTGCGCCCGAGATGCCGCCGCCCTGTTCGATGCCGATCAGGCATTCCTGCTGCCGCACTGCAACCAACCTGACTGGGCGCCAACTCTTCTCGAGCTATGCGAGCGCCAACGCATCGCCGTGCTGGTGCCGACAGCCGATGTCGAACTGGCGCCCGTGGCAGCCTTGACACCGGCTCTGGCCGATATCGGCACCCAGGCGCTGGTCAGCCCGGCCTCCGCGCTCGCCCTGTGCGCCGATAAAATGCACTTCGCCGAATTCTGCCTGCAGCACGGGTTTCCAATTCCCCCGCTGGTTGAGTCAGCCTGGGAGTCAACCGAGGGGCTTGAAACGGCGTCATCCGGCAGGATCACCATCCAGGCACCCACGGGGTTGGGCGCGCCGGAGCACCTGGGAGCCAGTGCTCTGGCCGCCGATGAGTCCAGTGCATGCCCGCCGACAGCGTCGCGCCCGGTCTTCGTGCGCCCGCGCCTCGGTCGCCAGCCCGACTGCACCGGCTTGGTCCGCACCAGAGCCCGGCTCGCCGCCATGCGCGCGGACTGCCCCGAGCTGCTGGTGCAGCAAGCCATGGACGCGCCCGAGTATTCCGTCGATGCCCTGCTCGACTGGGACGGCACGCCGCTTCAGGCTGTTGCCCGTCAGCGGCTGCGCATTCGCGGCGGCGAGGCCTGCACCAGCCGGGTCGAGTCGGTCCCTGCGCTGACCGAGCTCGCGCTGGCGCTCAGCCAGGCACTTGGTCTCATCGGTCATGTCATGATGCAGGCGTTCTGGACGCCGGAGGAGGGCGCCCATGTCATCGAGGTCAACGCGCGCTTCGGCGGCGCCTCCAGCCTGTCGATCGCTGCCGGGCTCGACTCCCCGCGCCGCCTGCTTGCCCTGCTGGCCGGTGACACCGCCGCCCGCCGCCCGCGCCCAGTGCACGCCGGCCTGACCCTGCTGCGCCATGGCATCGACCGACTGGTTGACGACGCGCAGCTCGCCGCCTGGCCGCGCGCCGGGGACCAGAAATCCAGCCAGTCATCCCATGACGGATAACGCCTTTCGCATCGGCGACCTGCACTTTGGCCGCGACCAGCCGCCGCGCATCATCGCCGAGCTGTCCGGCAACCACGGCGGCTCGCTCGACACCGCCCTGGCGCTGATCGAGGCCGCCGCGCGCGCTGGGGCCGACGCCATCAAGCTACAGACCTACAAGCCCGAGACCATGACGCTGGATCACGACGGCCCCGGCTTCGTGATCGACGACCCAAACAGCCTGTGGCGCGGCGAGCGGCTGTTCGACCTCTACCTGCGCGCGGCCACCCCCTGGGACTGGCATCCGGCGCTGTTCGCGCGCGCGCGCGAGCAGGGCCTGGTCGCCTTCAGCTCGCCCTTCGACGCCAGCGCGGTGGAGTTTCTCGAAACCCTCGCCACCCCCTGCTACAAGATCGCGTCCTTCGAGAATCTCGACCAGCCGCTCCTCGCGCGCGTCGCCGCTACCGGCAAGCCGGTCATCCTCTCCACCGGCATGGCCACCGCAGAGGAACTCGACGAGTCCATCGCCTGTCTGCGCGCGCACGGCTGCCGCTCGCTGCTGCTGTTGCACTGCATCAGCGCCTACCCCGCGCCGCTCGAGCAGGCCAACCTGCGCTCCATTCCCGCCCTCGCGGCTCGCCACGGCGTCCCAGTCGGCCTGTCCGACCACAGCCTCGGACAGACCGCCGCCATCGCCGCCACCGCCCTGGGCGCGGTCGCCATCGAAAAGCACCTATGTCTTGAGCGCGTTGGAGGCGCAGTAGATGCTGCCTTCTCACTCGAACCCGAAGAGCTCAAGGCGCTGGTCACCAACACCCGCGCCACCCAAGCCGCGCTCGGCAGCGGCGAAATCGGCTGCGCGCCAGCCGAACAGGCATCCCTCACCCATCGCCGCTCCATCTACCTGGTCGCCGACCTACCCGCCGGCACCATCCTGGCCTCCGAGCATCTGCAAATCATTCGCCCCGGCCTGGGACTGCCGCCAAAAGCCTACCCGCAAGTGATCGGGCGCAGGCTGGCCTGCAATCTCGCGCGCGGCACACCCTTGCGCTGGGAGCATTTTGTGGAAGACTGATCTGCCGAAGGCGCTTGATCATGCTGCGGGCGCCGTCATCTCTGCAGTGCAGATTGTGTCAGCCGGTTGGCTGGGGCTAGGGACACTTTGGTTGCAATAGAGTCAGGGGCTTTAGTGGTGCGAAGTGTGCTATCCAAAGTGCGAGCGATAGAAGGTGTCACATTTACGAACTCGAAGGCTATGCCATCTTGGGCGATGCGAACGACACGGCCTTTAAGCTTGAATGGTCGCTCGCCACCTGGTATGGAAAAGACAAGATCGACGATATCGGACGGGGAAAAATTGTGATCGACCGTGATGAAAATGCCGCTTGCGCTGATATCCTTGGCCTGACCTAGACAGACTCGGTCATTGCATGCAACGCCCACATCGGCAGATTCTTGCTCAAAGCGCTCGTAGCGACGCTGTTGCCCAAGTTGCCATTGTTTCACGATTGCCAGCAATTTCTTCTTCTGCTCAGGATCGAGGGTCTTAATCCCTTCGATCAGTTCATCAGTTATCGCACGGGCTACCATCTTCTCAATCCTCGTTGCACGTTCACCAAGATCAATTGCTTAAGTGCGAGCGGGCAACACGGCCGAGCAACAAGTGCAAGATTGGCGTTATCCTTGTGCTTGGGTGTTTCGCACTAAGTCTCATTTTAGTGCATAAACAGAACACTGCAAGAGCGGTCACAAATATACCGCTGTAGCCACGCAGGCTCTCAGAAAAAGAGCAAGACGCATCCTTTAGCGGTTGGCAAACCCGGTAGGGATGGTGCCGCATGACAGAGAATCGGACCAAGGTATATCGCCTCGCGCTCATCGGTCTTGGCCGGGTGGCTTGGCTGCTGGAGCGTGACCCTTTGCGCACCAAGCCCTGCACGCATTTGGGTGCCTGGCTGGAGCGGGATGATGTGCGTCTGGTCGGTGCCTGCGACACGGCCCCGGAGCGTCGCGCGGCCTTTGCCGAGTTTTTCCCGGAGGTTCCGCTCTATGATGATTACCAGGAGATGCTGGAGCAGGAGCGGCCGGAATTACTGAGCATCTGCGCCTATGCCACCGAGCGCTGCGAGATGGTGGTGGCTGCGACCGAGGGGGGCGTGCGCGGCATCTGGTGCGAGAAGGCGATGGCCACTTCGCTGGAGGAGGCCGACCGGATGGCGCGTGCCTTGGATGCATCCGAGACCCAGATGATCGTTGCCTTCACCCGGCGTTGGTCGCCGGCCTATGCGACGGTGCGGGATTGGCTTGCCGCGGGGCGCATCGGCGCGCTTGAGTCCGTGAATGTGCATTTTGCAAGCAACCTGCTGCACACCGGCACCCATGCCTTTGACGTGCTGCGGCTGTGGTGCGGGGAGCCGACGGCGGTGCGCGCCTGGCTGGATGATGACTCCGGCCTTGCCGAGCAGAGCGGCTATCGCTTCGATGGGGAAGACATTGTCGAGGACCTCGGCGGTCTGGTGGTGATCGAGTTTCCCGACAGGGTGCGCGCCACGGTGCAGGGGCGCGACAAGGGCTATTTTCGCTTCGAGTTCGAGTTGCTTGGCAGTCGCGGCATGATCCGGGTGGGCAACGACCAGCGCGAGCTCTGGCTGCCCGGCAGCTCGATGCGTTTTGCCGGTTTTGTGGAGCTGTGCCAGGCGGAATTCCCTGACCCTGGGCCTTTCAACACCTGGCGCTCGGCGGCGGAGAATCTGATCGCTGCGGTTGAGGGCCGCGCCGAGCCCGCCTGCGGTATCCAGGACGGACGCGAGGCGCTGGCCATCGCGCTCGCCGCCCATGGCAGCCATCGCCAGGGCGGGGCGCCGGTGGCGCCGAGCGAGGTGCCACCGGTGCTGCGGGTACCAAGCCGCTGATCAGTAGGACGCTGGCCAGGGCGGTTGCCAACCAGGCCGCCAACCCACTGGAGTCGTGGCGAGAACTCGGTCGCGCGCGCATAATGCGCGCATGAGCGAGCAGATTGGTTCTCATCAGACTTCCGGGCATCAAAGTCTCGGTTCGTCAAATCACGGGCAGGGTCTCGATCGGGGCACGGGCGATACGCGCCAGGCTGCCGACAATCATGCTGAGCAGGGGGCCGCCGCGCGAGCCGGTCCCGATGTTCGCAAGGCGAGAGGTGGAGGAAAGCTCCGCCCACCCAGAGTGCAAGGGCCGCGCATTCGTCGCGAGAAGCGAACCATCGCGGCGATGACTCACCTTTATTGCCAGGACCACCATGGCACAACCGGCGGTCTGTGCGATGACTGCGCGGAGCTGGTCAATTACGCGCATCGTCGCCTCGATTACTGCCCCTTCGGCGAATCGAAATACACCTGTCTGGACTGTCGCATTAACTGTTATACCGCCGACAGAGCCCTGACGACGCGTGAGGTGATGCGCTATGCCGGCCCCCGACTTTGGCGGCGAAATCCGCTATTGGCCCTGCTGCATCTTCTCGACGGCCGTGTCTTGCATCGGGCCCCGAAGCGGGCGCAATCGGCGCCGTCAGCAGGCGCTGGGCGCAGCCGACGATCCTGATGTTTTCTCAGTGCCGGCATGGTGCCTTTTCAGTGCCCGTGCTCGCGGTTGAGCGTCAGAAAGGCACGTCATCCATGCCGTTGTCGAAAAACGGCGGCTCGTCGGGGCCGAGCGGCGGTGGGCTTTCGTCCTGCTGCTGTAACGGCGAGACCCGCCAGGCTTTCACGTCGGTATACCAACGCCCGTTGTATTCGCGGCTTTCAAGGTCAATCTCGACACGCAGCTGCTGGCCCTCGCGGATGGCAAAGTCGTCGATTTTGTCGCCCCACACCATGAAGCAGATTTTCTTCGGATAATCGGCTTGCGTCTCCAGCACATACTCCTGCTTGCGCCAGGTGCCGCGCGCGGAGGTGCCGGATTTTTCCGGAATGGCCTGAATAATGGTGCCGCTGATTTCCATCGGAGAATCCTTCGATCTGTCGCTCTACTAATGTGTTTGCCGGCGCCGTCGCGGCGGTTTCAGCCCCGATGCAACCGGTCAGGCCGCTGCCTGATTTTGCGTCCATAGTGCCCTGCCACGCCCATGGAGTCCAGACGCGGCTTGATAATCAACAATGTTGGCAGACGCTGTTTCGCGCTTCAATGGCGCAAGCAGCCGCAGAGCGTTGGCCAGCGAGCCTTATCCGCGGCGATAGGCTGGAATTTGAATGTCTGGATTTACGAGAGACGAGGAAACCCGAATGAAGACCATTGCCATCACGGCGAACGATGATCGCGGCCTGGCCGGCGAAATGTCGATGCACTTCGGCCACTGCAGCCATTTCGTCCTGGCCACCCTGGATGACAACAGCCAGGTGAAATCAACCGACGTGCGCCCCAACCCCTATGCCGAGCAGCACCAGCCGGGGCAGATTCCGGATTTCGTCAAGTCCCTGGGCGCTGACGTGGTGCTCTCAGGCGGCATGGGCGGCCGCGCTATCGAGTTCTTTGATGAACTCGGCATTGAGGTCGCCACCGGCCACCGCCCAAGCGTCGGTGCTGCGATCGATGCCTATGTGGCGGGCGAGCTCAACGGCGCCGACGGCTGCGCGCATGATCATCACTGATGACTAGTCGCCGAGGACGCCGGCCTGGGTGATCAGCCGTCACCGGTCAGTTCCGCCAGCCTGTTGGCGGCGGGCTCGACGGTCAAACGTCCGCGTTGCACGCCTTGGCTCGGACGCTGACCAGCAAGCCTGGTGCCTGGTGGGGCCTTTGGGGCGGCGCTCCATTAGAAGGGCATCGACATCACACGCGATTGGTCGGAAATCCCCAAGGTGATTGCGCGCACTCCCGTATTGCCTGACTGTTCTTAAGTTTTTGCTTGCGGGCATGCCCGTGGGCTATCCTTGCCGAACACGAATTTCGTAGTGCGAGGTATGCCTTGGCGACATCCGCGACGAAGCTCGATGACCTCTCCGCCAAACTGATTGCCTGGGCCAAGGCCCATGCCACGGACAGGCGGGAGTCGGTGCTGGACCTGCCGCACCTCATGCTGGGTGCCCTGAAAGCGGACGCTGGGCGCGAACTGATTGGCGAGCTTCTCGCATCCGACTACCCGCTTGACCCCTCGCGCTTCGCGCCAGACTTGCGCGAGCGCCTCGCGCGCGTTTCCCAACCCATCACTGACCAGCAACTGCCCCTGTCGCCGCGGCTCAAGGCGCTGGTTGGCGACCTCATGGCGCGGTATCGGGAGCTGTCCGCCAAGCCGCTCCTGGAGCGGCTGATCGAGGAGCTGGACGACGACCCGGACTGGAAGCAATGGCTGTTCGATCCCGCCCGCCAGCACCGCGTGGCCAGCGGCAGCCGCTGGGATGCGCTCAAAGCCGCGTCCGAGCGGGTCTCAGAATTCCGTTCGGCCTTGGCGGGGCGCGTTCTTGGCCAGGAGCAAGCCGTCGAGGCGGTGTGCGAGGCGCTCTTTGCCAACCTGCTGGTGCCCCCGCGCGGCGAGGGTGACAGCAAAGGCCCGCGCATGGTGCTCACATTCGCGGGGCCGCCGGGCGTGGGCAAGACCTTCCTCGCGGAAACGCTCGCCGCCCAACTCGGCCAAGCCCCGCCGCAAGCGCCAGTTGCAATGCAGGGGGCAAGCCCCGCATCGATACCGGCGTCAAAGCAGGCGGCTAATCAGACAGCAACCCCGTCATCAGCCCAGTCAGCAACCCCATTCAGCCGTACCTCGGGATCTAGCCCTTTCTGCCGCGCCTCGGGATCAAACCGCCTTAGCACTTCTTCGGGGTAAAGCTCCTCAAGGCGTTCCTCGGGGTCGAGTTGGGGCAGGTAGGTTTTGAGCCAGTCGCGGGCTTCGCGCTTCATGTCTTCGTAGGTGTGTGCCATCTTGCCTTCTCCAAATCGGTGATGGGCCGTGAGGTTGTGCAGATGCGTGCCCACGTCGCTGCGCGGGCGATAACTCGTGAAAGCTGCCCGCCAGTGCGCCTCGTCGGTGGCAAACAGGCCCTAGGGGGCGTTGCGCGGGTGGAGTTCGAGCTGGTTGATCACCACCAAGCGCAGGTCGCGGGTGCCGACGGACAGGCGATAGATTCCGGCCGATTCCGGCCTTTGCGGTCTTTTGACAACTCCCTGGTGGCAGTTGTTTGACCAGCTTGCGCGGAAAGCGCGTGGCGATGGCGTAGGAGCGGAAGTCCTCGGCCGGCAGCAGCGGATAGGCTTTGCGCGGTTCCGCAACGGGGGTTTCATCGCCAGCGGGTAAGTGGCGCAGAGAGCGGATGGAGGCGAGCTTGCAGTAGGTGACGTAGTGGCTGTTCAGTTTTTCGGCCGCCCAAACATCAAGGGGAATCGGTGTCGCCAAAAGACGCAGGCGTACACTTAGCGCGGCGATTCGCTACTGTCACCAAGAACGGGTGGACGTTGATTGGTTTGTGGAAGACCAAGCTAGAAGAATCCTGCCGCGAATCTCGTGCGGCTGATCATTCATCACCATTCGGGTCGGCGCGCCGCGACAAATGAGTTGTCACAGCGTGTCGACTGAATACCAACGGATGAGAGGATCGGAGCTGAGCAGCCGCATTGGCTCCGTTTTGGCTTGGGCGATCAGGAGTCGGTCGAAGGGATCGCGGTGATGGTCGGGAAGGTGGCGAACCGTGGCGGCGTGGCTGCCGGTGATGGGCAATTCGTGAAAGCCGGTTGCCAATCCGGCCGCGCGGACAACCTCGGGCTCCGCGTCGAAGTCAGGCCGATTCAAGGCGCGCTTGATCGCAATTTCCCAGATATTTGCGGCACTGAAGAAGACCTCATGTTCGGGAGATTCCAGCATCTCCCTGTGAGAGGGCGCGAGCCGGGCTGGCTCAAGGAGGGACCAGAGCAGGATATGCGTATCGAGGAGGACGCGCATCATCGACCCTCGATGGCGTCGATGAATTCGGCAGGGGTCGCGGGCAGCGGTTTGTTGTCGTCCGCGGGTAGCTTGTATCGTCCGGCGAGCCGCCCGAGCACGCGCCGAGCCGGTGGTGCTTCAATGGGCACCAGGCGCACGACCGGTTTGCCGGCTCGGGCAATCACTGCTTCACCACCGGATTCGACTTGTTCGATGATCCGCGACAGGCGCGTCTTGGCCTCATGAATGTTAAACTGCGTTTGCATCGCTGGTCCTCTCAATTAGCTAGACTTAGTCTAGTTACGAGTCGGCTAACGGATCAAGCATTTTTCTTGGGAATTGCTTGGAGAAATTGCCGCTCATGTCGCTAACGCCGAGGGTTGTGTCTTCGCATTCCCCCTGAAAGCAAAGCTTGCAGGCCAGTTCGTCGTCGAGCTTGGGGTTTTTGAAAGGCGCAAGTTGCCCGGGAGTTGTTGGCGCGTATGGATTCACCAGGATTTCTAGGAGGATGATGTTCCTTTCGTTCTCTTTTGAATAGCAGCACACCTGGAAGCTGGCGCCAGGCGGGTCCTCGAGCGTGAGGCCGGCGGCTGGCACCAGGTCCGTGTGGGCTTGTCCGCAAGAGAAGCGATAGTTCGCGCCTTAGCCGTCGGCCGCCGGCATGGGGCTGGTGAGAGTGCTTTGGGTTGCGGGGTCAATGGTGTATTCCTTGCCGTTCCAGGACCAGATGACGGACTGGTTGATGAGCAGGTTGCGCCTGCCTTGGTGGTAATGCTCGTCCAAGGTCAGTCCGGTTTGCAGGATGCCGTGCTCACCAGCACCGCCGCTGGCGCTGATGGACAGCAGCGGCCGCGAGCCCTGACCGGGTTGGGTGGAGTAGATGCGCAAGTGTCAGCGAGTTTCGGCATCAATTCAAGGCCATCGCCTGTTCGACCAGTTCGACGAAGCGGACGCGGTGGCCATTTTGGTCTTTGCCGACGGCGCCCCGAGTGAGTTGCAGCACGTCGCCGAGACTGTAATCGCCGACAGCCGGGTTGTTCTGGAGGAGCTGCGCGAAACTGGCGACGGCGACGGCGAAACGGGTATCGTCGGATTGCTGGGCCAGGGGCGCCTTGTCGGCTGCGGTGACGGGTCGCTCCATCAGGCGTGAGGCGGTCTCTCCAGGGGCTTTCCAGCGGATGCGAAGATGGGCGAGCTCGGCCTGCCGATCCGCGGCTGACGGGGTTTGCGGAGATGTCGGGGTGGATGCGGATTCGGCGCCCTGTCTGTCGCCATAGCGTCGCTGCGGAAGCCGCAGGCCGGCCGAACCGGGCGCGGCGATTCCTAGATGGCAGTGACCCTGTGGCCGTCGCCGATCTCGCCCGCGTCGACGGCATCGTTGGCGAAGTCTTCCTCGCGTAGCATTCGCGTCTCGTAGCCGACCAGGCGGTATTCGGCTACCTGTGCAGGGTTGAACTCGACCTGGAATTTGACATCATCGGCGATGGGCTGTAGCTGGGCGGCGCCGGCGTAGGTGACCAGGGCGACATGGTCGTCGCCGTTAAGTTGGTCTACCAGTACGGCCATGGAGCGCTTGACCAGGTCCAGGCGGTCGGGGCCGCGCATGGATCCGGACACGTCGGCCAGCAGGACCACGTTGGCCGGTGGCAGCTTGGCCCGTTGCGGGGCCCAACCGCGAATACCCACCACCATCAATTCGCGTCCCTGCCCCCAGGGCGACGGCATCAGGTGAACCGAAGGCGCGAAAGGTTTTGCGGCGCTCTCTGGGCGCGGATAGTTGTAGTCGAAGTAGTTGACCAGCTCCTCCACCTGCACGGCGTCGGCCGGGGGGGCCCCATCGCGGATAAAGCGCCGCACGATGCCCATGGAGGCGGTGTCCACGTCGGCGGAGAAGGTGGAGATGGGTTGATCGCTGGTGCGAATCACGCCGTTCAGGTCAGTCTCGGCGAAGCGATCACGCTCGACGATGCCTGCCTCGGGCAACGGGCTGGGCGATGGCGGGGCCACCCTACCCATGCCATCGGCCATTTTCATGGCCGGCCGGGCTGATTGGGGCGCCGTTCGGGTCAGGGGGGCGACTCTTCGAGCGCAGCCGCTATGTTGGGCGGCTGCATAAAAAAGAAGTATCTCGGGAGCCGGCGCGGGTGCGCCGCCACGGGCTGAGCTGGCGGCCCGCCCCTCTAGGATGGCGGCTTCCGCCCGTTCCACGATGGTTAGACAGCTCTCGCCCGTGAGCCCTGCGTGAGTCCAGCCGAGCACTACCAAGCCCGCAGCGGCTAGGACCAGGTGGGTCGCGATTCCAACATTCTGTCGCATGATGGCCTCCTATTGAATGCCGGCTGAGTTGGCCGTCTAGGCCGTTTGGTGTTCGCTTCGTCCGTGGATAGCATGCCGCTGAGGGCTGCCCCGGTCTAGGGAAAACCGTTTTCTCTGTGTCGCGGCCAGCGTCGGCTGGCCGCGACATAATGCGCCTCGAGCTACTGAACGCTGCCGAATGACTTGTCGACGGCGCCAGCTGGCGCCTGCAGGCCGGCCAGACGGCAGCCTTGAGCCACGGGGCCGCCGGGTAAGAGCTCATAGAGGTATTTGATGCCGCCGCGCGCGTGAAAATGCTCATCGAGCGCGTCGTGCAGCTTGCGAACATTGGGCGTCTCATCGGCTGCGAAGAACGCCTGCAGCGCGCTAATCAGCTCCCAGTGATCTGCCTCCAATTTCAGGTCGTCAGCACTGGCCGTGGCTTCGGCGCTGGCGCTGCTCCAGCCTTCCGGAGCGTGCGGAAACTGGGGGTCATGCTGGCGGTTTGCCGGGTTCATAATTTCGCTCATGGTCTCGGCCATGGTAAAACTCCTCTTGGCTTTGGTGTTGGATTCTGTTGTGCACTGTCGCGACGGATCGCGCGCTTGATTGTCTACTGGACTTGCGTCGGTGCGTCAAGCCGCTGGTGCTGGAGACGCGCCCGGCATCATCCAGGTTTCAGCAGCGGGAGGTTCATCGCCGATTGGTCTATGCTTGTTTCCTACTGCGGTGCGAAGGAGGTTTGATCGATGCAATTGCCAGGGGTCGAGACGCAGGTTTTTGAAGATGCCAAGGCGGTGGCCGAGGCGGCGGCGGAGAGGATAATGCAGCTCGGCCGCGCGGCCGTGGCCGAGCGCGGCTGGTTCAACCTGGTACTGGCCGGTGGCACCACACCGGAGGCGGCCTATCGGTTGCTCGCGCAGACGCACCAGGACTGGAGCGGCTGGCGTTTCTTTGTCGGCGACGAGCGCTGTTTGCCGGTGGATGATCCGCAACGCAATAGCCGCATGGCGCTGAACTCCTGGCTGGAGCCAGCGGGCATTCATCCAAGCCAGCTCGCCGCGATTCCGGCCGAGCTGGGGCCGGAGGCGGCGGCCAGTGCTTACGCGCCAGTGGTCGCCGAGGCGCTGCCGTTCGATCTGGTGTTGCTCGGCATGGGCGAGGATGGGCATACCGCCAGCCTGTTTCCGGGCTTGGCCTCCGATCGCGAGCTGTCGGGGCCAGATCTGGTCGTGCCGGTGCGCGACGCGCCCAAGCCGCCACCCGATCGGGTCTCCCTGACGGCAGGTGCGCTTGGCGCCTGTCGGCAGATGTTGCTGTTGGTCACTGGAGCCGGAAAACACCATGCGCTGGAGCAATGGCAGCAGGGCGCGGCACTCCCTGTCGCGCGGGTTGCCGCTGCCGGGTCTGCGTTGATCATGCTTGATCAAAGCGCTGAGACCGGGGCGTAATTGCGCCAGTTAGCGCGCCGAATGGCCGGTCGGCCAGGGTGGCTTAACGAAACCGCCGTGCGGCATACTGCTGATGGTAGTCTTCGGCGTAATAGAAGGTCGGCGCTGGGCGGATGTCGGTCGTGATCGTCTCGCTGCCCGTGGCGTCGAGCTTGCGCTGTTCAGCAGCCAGGCTTTCGCGCGCGGCGCTTAGGTGGTCGTCGCCATCGGTGAAAATGACCGAACGGTACTGGGTGCCAATATCGACCCCCTGGCGCATGCCGCTGGTTGGGTTGTGGTTGCTCCAGAAGTGCTCCAGGCAGGCTTCAAAAGACAGCCGCTGGGGGTCGAAGACCACCAGCACGACTTCGGCATGGCCGGTGAGACCGCTGCAGACTTCCTCGTAAGTTGGGTTGGGCGTCAGGCCGCCGGCGTAGCCCACGGCGGTGGTGTGCACGCCTTCGAGCTGCCAGAAGCCTTGCTCCGCGCCCCAGAAACAGCCCATGCCGAACAAGACCTGGCGTATGCCCGTGGGGAAGGGCGGGCGCATCGAGGTGCCGAGCACCAGATGCTGACCACCGATGACCATGGGCTGGGTGCGCCCGGGCATGGCTTCGCTGGGGCCTGGAAGCTCGAGTTTTTTGCCGAATGGGAACATCATAGTCGTCTCCGCGCGAAAGGCTGTTTGCGTTTTAAACCTACTCCGTGCAACCAGGGATGTCGATTTTGTCTTCGAATTACCGCCTGCTGACGTTGGATCTAGACGATACCCTCTGGCCCTGTCACCCGACTATTGAGCGTGCCGAGGCGCATTTCCATGCCTGGCTCGACGAGCAGGTGCCGCGGCTGGCCGCTGCGCACGATCTGGACAGCCTGCGCCGGCACCGGCGCGAGCTTTACGAAACGCGCCCGGATATCGCCCATGACATGACTGCGCTGCGGCAAGTGTCGCTGGAGTTGCTGCTCGAAGACTTTGGTTACTCCACCGCCATGGCCACGGAGGCGGTTGCGCTTTTTTGCGCCCACCGCAACCGAGTCGAGCCATACGAGGAGGTGGCGGAGATGCTGCGTCTGCTCGGGCGCTCCTACCAACTGGTCTCGGTCACCAACGGCAATGCTGAGGTGGCGCTGACACCGCTGCGGGACTGCTTTCATTGCTCCCTGACCGCAGCCGGCGTTGGGGCTGCCAAGCCCGACCCGGCCATGTTTCGCGCGGCCATGCGCTGGGCTGGGGTGACACCAGCCGAGACCCTGCATGTGGGCGATGATCCCATCCGCGATATCGAAGGGGCGCGCCAATGCGGGCTGGATGCCGTCTGGGTCAACCGCACCGGCGCAGTCTGGCCGGAGGAGCTGCCGCCGCCTTTGGCTGAAGTGGCCGACCTGCATGGATTGCGTGACTGGCTCGACGGGGCAAGCCATGCATTTTGATGTGCTGAAAACCGATGGTCTCGCCCGCCGTGGTCGGCTTGAGCTGCCGCGCGGCAGCATCGACACCCCGGCCTTCATGCCGGTGGGAACCTATGGCACCGTCAAGGGCGTCACACCAGAGGAGGTCCGCGCCCTCGGTGCCCAGATCATTCTCGGTAACAGCTTCCATCTGATGGTGCGCCCAGGGACCGACATCATCGCCGCGCACGGCGACCTGCATGATTTCATGCACTGGGATGGTCCTATTCTGACCGACTCTGGCGGGTTTCAGGTGTTTAGCTTGGGCGACCTGCGCAAGATCACCGAGCAGGGCGTGCAGTTTCGCTCCCCGGTCGACGGGGCCAAGCTGTTCATGGGGCCGGAAGAGTCGATGGCGGTGCAGCGCGCGCTCGGTGCCGATATCGTGATGATCTTCGACGACTGCACGCCCTATCCGGCCAGTCACGAGCAGGCGCGCACATCCATGGAGCTATCTCTGCGCTGGGCGGCGCGCAGTAAAATCGCGCACGGGGATAATCCGGCAGCGCTCTTTGGCATCGTGCAGGGCGGCATGTTCACCGATCTGCGCGCGGCCTCGCTCGACGGGCTGCTTGAGCTCGGTTTCGACGGCTATGCAGTCGGTGGTCTTTCTGTAGGCGAGCCGTCGCAGGAGCGCGAGCAGGTGCTCGATCATCTGGCCGAGCGACTCCCGGCCGACAAACCGCATTATCTGATGGGGGTTGGCACCCCGCTCGACATCATCGATGCCGTGCAGCGCGGCATCGATATGTTCGATTGCGTGATGCCAACCCGCAACGCGCGCAACGGCCATCTGTTCACCAGCCAGGGCGTGGTGCGCATTCGCAACGCCGTGCACCGGCAAGACACCGGTCCGCTCGACTCCGACTGCGACTGCCCAAGCTGCCGCGACTACAGCCGCGCCTACCTGCATCATCTCGACAGATGCAACGAAATGCTCGGCGCCCGGCTCAACACCCTGCACAATCTCACTTACTACCAACGCCTGATGCGCGATCTGCGCGCCGCGATTGAGCAGGAGCAGGTATCGGCGTTTGCTGCCAGCCTGGCCGAGGCTTACCGGCGCTCCTGACCGGGCTGAAAACGCTTATGACCAGAACAGGTTGAACCGATGGCCATCGAGATAGAGCGCAAATTTCTCGTCCGTGATGACAGCTGGCGGGCGCAGAGCGAGTCCGACTCGCGCATCGTGCAGGGATATTTGAGCACCGATGCACGCCTAACGCTGCGCGCGAGGCTGCGCGGCGAGCAGGCGTTTCTCACACTCAAGGGGCCGACCCGCGGGGTGGCGCGCTCGGAGTTTGAGTATCCGATTCCGCCGGAGGATGCCGAGACCATGCTGGCTGAGTTTGCGCAGAGTGCCTTGATCGAGAAGCGCCGTTACCTGGTGCGCGAGCAAGGCTGGTTGTGGGAGGTTGACGAGTTCGCCGGCGACAATCACGGGCTGGTGCTGGCCGAGATCGAGCTGCCTGACGTCGCGCAGGAGTTTCCGCGACCCGTCTGGCTTGGCGAGGAGGTCTCGCATGATCCGCGCTATTTTAATTCCAGCCTGGCACGTCATCCGTTCGCGCGTTGGTGAGCGGTCGGGTTTGTCGAGTCTTCCGAGCAGAATTCATTTTGGGTCATTCCGTGAATCTCATGGATTCGTTCTCCGGGGTGGCCTGGACCATGAGTGTTGGCATCTGCGCGCTCGCGCTCTTGCTGACGGCCTGCGGCGGACCAGTGGATTCCGAGGGGATGCTGCGCTTCGGCATCGCCAACTCGGCGCGCAATCTGGACCCGCGCCATGCGACCGATGCAACCTCCGAACGCGTCAATCATCTGCTCTATCGCGCGCTGGTCGATTTTGACGATAGCGGGCGGCCTGTGCCTGGTTTGGCGAGCTGGGAGCAGCTTTCTGATCGGCGTTATCGCTTCGTGCTGGGCCAGGACGGACGGGACTTCTCCGATGGCAGCCGGCTGAATGCCCGCGATGTGGCGGCGACATATCGCTCCCTGGTCGATCCCGCCACCGGCTCGCCGCATGGCGCGCAACTGGCGCTGATCGACGATATCCAGGTGCTGGATAACGACCGGCTGGAGTTCCTGCTGAGCCGGGCTGATCCCTTGTTCCCATCCTATCTCGGGCTCGGCATTCTGCCCGCGGATGCACTCGCCGCCGGCCGGGACTTCGCGCGCGAACCGCTCGGGAGCGGCCCCTTCGTGCTGCATGACTGGCCAGAAAGCGGTCGCTTGATCCTGGAGCGCCGCCGCGACGGCCAGCGTGTCGAGCTGGTCACGGTAAAAGATCCGAGCGTGCGGGTGATGAAGCTGCTGCGCGGAGAGGTCGACCTGCTGCAGAACGATCTGCCACCGGAGCTCGTCGCCTATCTGCGCCGGCAGCCGAGCGTGGTGGTGGAGACGCGCCTCGGGGTGAATTTTTCCTATCTGGGCTTCAACCTGGAGGACCCGCTGCTCAGCCAGCGAAAACTGCGCATGGCAATTGCCTATGCCATCGATCGCGAAGCGATTCTCAAGTATTTATTTCATGACCTGGGGCGCACGGCGCAGGCCCTGCTGCCGCCCGAGCACTGGGCCGGCGCGCCGGATCTCAAGGCCTATCGCCATGACCCGGAGCGCGCGCGGGAACTGCTTGCCGGTTTCGGCTACGGACCCGAGCACCCCTTGCAGCTGACCTACAAGACCTCAAGCGACCCCTTCCGGCTGCGGGTGGCGAGCGTGCTGCAGGCGCAGCTTGAAGAAGTAGGCATCGTGCTTCGCATCCGCAGCTACGACTGGGGCACCTTCTTTGGCGACATCAAGTCAGGGCGCTTCCAGCTCTATAGCCTCACCTGGGTTGGGGTACGTGGGCCGGATATCTTCCGCTATGTGTTTCACAGTGATTCCGTGCCGCCGCATGGCGCCAATCGCGGTCGCTTTCGCGATGCGCGGGTCGATGACTTGATCGATCGCGCTGGCGTCACCGAGGATGTGGGAGAACAAGTCGCACTCTATCGCGAGCTGCAAGCGCTGCTGTTGCACGAGCTGCCCTATGTGCCGCTGTGGTACGAGGACCAGGTCCTCGCCCGGCGCGCGGAGGTGAGCGGCTACCGGCTGGCAGCGGATGGTGACTACGACGGGCTTGAGATGGTGACGATCGGCCGTTCTGTGGGGCCAGGAACTACGAACGGCAGAAGTGTCACAGATGCCGCAGCCAGTCGGCAATCACCGCCTTGATCAGGTCCGGGCATTCCTCCTGCGGGACATGTCCGCATTCGGGCAGCACGGCGAATTCGGCGTTGGGCATAGTCCTGGCCACGCGGGCGCTGTCGGCCATTTTGACCACGCGGTCCTCGGAGCCGGAAATGATCAGCGTGGGCTGTGTGATTTGCGCGAGTCCCTCGCTCACGGTGACCGGGTCGAGCAGGGAGCGGTTCATCAGCGCGCCCCAGGCAAGATCCCAGCCGGGGGCCCAGGTATGGCTGGTGGCGAGTTCGCGGCGCTCCTCGGTAATGCGCTCCGGATCGAAATAGGACAGCTTGAGCAGCGGCATGCCGCCGCCCAGGTAGCGCCCGAGCATGAGGCTGATGCGCTTCATTTGTGGGGTGCCGACGAGCCAGGCCGGGAAAGTCGGGCGGTTGGCGTAGACCCAGGGGTCGATCAGGATAAGACCCGACACGCGCTCGGGCGCCTGCAACGCGACATCCAAGGCCAGTGTGCCGCCGGACGAATTACCAACCAGGATCGCCCTTGGCATCTCAAGCGCGTCCATCAGCGCGAGCAGCTGCTCCACAGCGGAGGCTTTGGCGTAGGGGTTGTTCGTTTCCAGGTCCGCTGGCAGCGGCTTTTCGCTCAGGCCGTAGGGGAGTTGATCATAGGCGATGGTGCGCCCTTCCCGAGCGAAGAACTTGAACAGCGGCCCCCAGGTTGACAGATTGAAGGTAAATCCGTGCAACAGCAGGAAATCCTGACTGCCGATGGGTTCGATGGCGTCGTCGCGCGGGTCGCTTGAGTCGCGATAGTGGATGCGCAGCCCCGGGCTGCCGCTGACCGGAATGGTGACGAAAGAATGCGTTGCCGCGGCCGGATCGACCCTTGTCGGCGACTTTTCCGGGGCTTGGTTCGGGTTGATGAACAGCGGCCCAACAAGAGCGATCAGCACGAGCGCGAAAGCCAGCACCAGAAGTGCGCCTAAGAGAAAACGCCACATACCCAAGATTACCTGAGTTGAAATGTGCCCATTCTATCGCGTTTGCAGATTACATTTCTGCGTCCGTAACAAGGGTGCCAGAGGAATTCTTCCAGCGTGACTGGAGAAATTGCCTCTTTGTTGCGGATTGCGTGCAGCGATCAGGATGGAGTCGTGTGTGTTGCACCGGAGATTTCGCGCGGCGGGCGGCGCGCCCAGAAGGCAGCCAGGAGGGAACCGCTCAGGTTGTGCCAGATGGAGAAAATCGCACCGGGCAGGGCGGCTGCAGCGGAGAAGTACTGAGTGGCCAGCGCGACCGCGAGCCCGGAGTTTTGCATGCCGACTTCAATGGCCAGTGTGCGCGCGGTGCGTTCGTCGCGGGTGAGCCAGCGCGCAAGAGAATAGCCGCCGAGCAATCCCACGCTATTGTGCAGCATCACCGCCAGCATCAGGAGCAGGCCAGTCTGGGCGATCTGCGCCTGATTGAGTGCGACCACGATAGCGATGATGACCACAATCGCCAGCATGGAGATCAGCGGGAAGATGCTCTTGATGCGCGTCAGGTGCGGGCCAAGCCAGGTATTGACGGCGACGCCGATGGCAACGGGCGCCAGAACCACCTTCAGCATCGACAGCAGCATGGCCGCCGCTGGCACCGGTACCTGTTGTCCGGCGTAAGCGAGGGTGAGGGCAGGGGTGGCCACAATGGCGATGAGCGTCGAGATCGTGGTCAGGGTAATCGACAGGGCCACATCGCCGCGTGCCAGGTAACAGATCAGGTTGGATGCCGTGCCGCCCGGGCAGGCGCCGAGCAGCACCATGCCGGCGACCAGCTCCGGCGGAAATTGCAGGCCGGTGGCGATGGCCCAGGCAGCGAACGGCATGATCAGAAACTGCAACGCCAGGCCAAGACCGACTGCCGCGCGCCGCGACCAGACGGCGGCGAATTGCCTCCACTCAAGCGTAAGCCCCATGCCCAGCATGACCAGGCTGAGCAAGGGCACGATCAGCGGCTTGCCGGGCGTGAAAAACTGCGGTTGCCACCAGGCGAAAAAAGCACCCAGCAGTGCCCAGAGCGGGAAAAGGGTGGTGACGGACGTCATCATGAAAGGGGCTGTTGCGATTACAAAGTAAGTTTTCGGTTGTGGGTCCTTACCCGGCCCAACATAAATCGAAATCCCATGCGGTTCTCGCATGGCAAGGCGTTCGTCGAATCATGAGGTGATCTGTCTTTCCGCCTGTGCGTACTTCGATGCTGTCTGCGCGATCACCTCGGCTGGCAGCTCAGGGCCGGGTGGGCGCTTGTCCCAGCCGATGAACTCGAGATAATCGCGCACATATTGCTTGTCGAAGCTCGGCGGGCTGATCCCCGGGCGGTAGGCGTCGGCGGGCCAGAAGCGCGATGAATCCGGCGTCAGCACCTCGTCAATCAGATGCAGACGGTCTTGGCTGTCCAGGCCAAATTCAAATTTGGTATCGGCGATGATGATCCCGCGCGCGGCGGCATGGGCGGCAGCCTCGCGGTAGAGCCGCAGGCTGATGTCGCGCACTTTGGCGGCCAGGTCCGGCCCGAGCAGGCTTTCTGTCTGCGCGAAGGCGATGTTTTCATCATGGGCGCCGACCTCGGCTTTGGTTGCCGGGGTATAGATGGGCTCCGGCAGTTGCGCTGCCTGGACCAGTCCGGGAGGTAGGGTAATCCCACACACAGTGCCTTCGCGCTGGTAGTCTTTCCAGCCGGAGCCGATCAGATAGCCACGCACCACGGCCTCAACCGGCAGCGGGCGCAGTCGTCGCACCAGCATCGCGCGCGCGCCAATCTGAGCGCGCTGCTCGGGGTCTGGAATCAGCGCCTCGAGTGTTGGTGCATTGTCCTCTGGTGCTGGCAGTTGGTTGGGAATCAGGTGCGCGGTGCGCGCAAGCCAGAAGCGCGTGACCCGTGTGAGCACCTCGCCCTTGCCGGGAATGGGCTGGGGCAGCACCACGTCGAAGGCTGACAGGCGGTCGCTGGTGATAATCAGCAGCCAGTCGTCATCGACGGCATGGATATCACGCACTTTCCCTTGACCGATCAGTGGCAGATGGTCAATCTTTGATGCATACAAGGCTGTCATGCCGGCATGACCCTCAAGACTCTGTCCGAAATTGGGAGCGGCAGCCTATCACAGCCGCGCGGCACGAATCGGCACTGGAGCGGCGCCGCGACTGCGGATGCGCTAAGGTACGGGGAAAGAAACCAACCTGAGGCACAGACGGGATTTCGACTATGACCAGAACCGTGATTCACACCGATCAGGCACCGCAGGCCATTGGCACCTATTCTCAGGCCGTGCGCGCGGGCAATACCGTTTATCTTTCCGGACAGATCCCGCTTGATCCCGCGACCATGGAGCTGGTCCCTGGCGACATGGAGGCGCAGATTCGCCGCGTTTTCGAGAATCTGCTCGCGGTGGCCCAGGCGGCTGGTGGCAGTTTTCAGGATCTGGTCAAGCTGCATATCTTCCTGACTGATCTTGGCCATTTCCCGCTAGTCAATCAGGTCATGGCGGAATACTTTCAGGAACCCTACCCGGCGCGCGCGGCCATTGGCGTTGCTGCGCTGCCCAAGGGCGCTGGCGTTGAGATGGACGCCATCATGGTTCTGGATGAATGATGGGTTTTGTGGCCCAAAACCGAAAGTGCATTTGTGATTCCTTATAAGTCTGCTGCCGAGGAAATGAAGCGATGACCAAGCTGCGAGCGCGATTCCTGCTGCCACTTGCCTGCGCGGCTTTTGCGCTAGGAGGCTGTTCAACCCAGCAGACCAAGACCTTTGGGGCCGCTGCTGAGGATGCGGACACCGCACCGGGTGGGAGTTTGGGCGCGAGTTCAGGCGCGACGCGAGCCAGTTCGCCGACGACACCAGCGACGCCTTCCCGCTCCGAGCCGGTTGTGCGCCTGGCATCCTCTGCCAATAGGCCGCAGGCTGATGGGGATGTCTTCAAGGTCCCCGGCAGCAGCGCGCGGGTTTCCGCTTTTACCAAGGTTTCCACGGCAGGCGGTGTGCGTGGGGATTATGCCGGCAATGCGGCACTGCAGCGCTTTATCGCGCGCATGCAGGCGGAGGGTTTTGACGAGGCGGAGCTTGCACGACTGTTCTCTCAGGTCGAGCGTCAGCAGTGGATTATCGACTATATGCACCGCATCGCGCCGCGCCCAAGCAAACCCAGCGGGCCGAATGGTGCCTGGCTGCGCTATCGCGCGAAATTTCTCAAGGACTCGAACATCGCGGCGGGGGCCGACTTTTGGCGCCGTCACGCCATCACTCTGGCGCGCGCGGAGAAGCAATATGGCGTGCCGGCGGAGTATCTGGTCGCCATCATTGGTGTGGAAACCCGCTGGGGCGGCTATATGGGCTCGCACCGCACCATTGACGCGCTGACGACTCTGGCGTTCGATTATCCGCGCCGGTCGGAATTCTTCACCGATGAGTTGTCGCATTATCTGATCATGGCGCGCGATGAGAACTTCGATCCCTTGAGCCCGGTCGGCTCCTTCGCCGGGGCCATGGGGCTGGGGCAGTTCATGCCCTCGAGCTTCCGCCGCTATGCCGTCGACTTCGACGGCGATGGCCACCGCAACCTTTGGGACACCGAGGACGCCATTGGCAGTGTGGCCAATTATTTTGTCAGTCACGGCTGGCGTAGCGGTCAGCCGGTGACCGAGCGGGTGCAGGTCGCGCAAAGCGTGCCAGCGAGCATGGAGACCGGTTTTAACAGCAACTACCGTCCCGCCGCATTGACCGCGCTGGGGATCGATGCCGCGTCCCTGGCGAAAGGCCAGGAGCGCCTGAGCCTGCTGCAGCTCGACGTCGGCAGCGGTTACCAGTACTGGGTGGGATACGACAATTTCTATGTCATCACCCGCTACAACCACAGCTCCTTCTACGCCATGGCCGTGCACCAACTCGCGCAGGCCATCAAGGCGCGCCGAGGCGGGGCACCGCGCACTCTGATCACCGAGGAGATACCCAGACCGGACGCCCGTAGCTGAACTCCAGGGTAAATCTGCACGCGTGCCCGCGCAGCGTCCCTGGCTGAGTTACTGGCTAAGTCGCTGGCTGAGTTACTGGCCAGTCAGGGTGACGCAAAGACGCCGCTGATGCGCATGGGCGCGGTGCTCGTAGAGAAACACCCCTTGCCAGGTGCCAAGGCCGCAGCGTCCTTCGACGATGGGCAGGCTGAGGTCCATGTTGGTCAACACCGAGCGGATATGCGCCGGCATGTCGTCCGGCCCCTCGTCGGCATGACCGAACAAGGGATCGCCGTCTGGCACCAGTCGCGCCAAGAAGGCTTCCAGATCGCGGCCGACTTGCGGGTCGGCATTCTCGCAGATCAAAAGGGACGCACTGGTATGCTGCACAAAGACATGGCAGATGCCGATGCGGATACCGCTGTCGCGCACCATGTGCTTGATCTGGTCATCGACGCGGTAAAGCCCGCGCCCGTGCGTAGCGATCTTGAGCTGTTTTTGAGAGATCATTGGTGGATTCCTGTCGCTTCTTGAATTGTCAGCCAGCAATGACGTGGCCGCCGCCGGCGCAATTGCTATCGTGAAAAAAAACGCGTCGCCGCCCACCGATCTGACCTTGATGCCCGTCGAACAGCTGCGCGGGGCGGGACCACGGGTCAGCGAGCGTCTTGACCGTCTCGGCATTCGCAGTGTCGCGGACTTGCTGTTGCACCTGCCGCTGCGTTATCAGGACCGCACCCGCTTCTGCGCCATTAACCAGCTGCAAGCCGGCCAGGAGGTCTCGGTCCATGCGCGTATTCTAACGGCGGATATTCATCAGGGTCGCCGTCGCGCCCTGCTGGTGGCCCTGGCGGACCCTGAGCGCGATACGGGCGCGCGCCTGTGGCTGCGGTTCTTCCATTTCGGCCAGCCGCTGATGCGCCGCTTCGAGCCCGGCGCCGGCGTGAGTGTGTTTGGCGAGGTGCGCCCGGGTCCGAAGGGGCTGGAAATGATCCACCCGGAGTTGGAATTTCTTGCCGCTGATGAGACTGAGGATCAGCCATCCGCCGAGCTTGATCACGAAAGCGCCAGCACCGCGCTCGAAGCACCAGCGCTGGCCCTGACCCCGGTTTACCCCACCACCGAGGGGCTCAGCCAGGCCCTGTGGCGGTCCCTGATCGATCAGAGCCTTGCGCTGCTGCACGAGCAGCCCGAGTGCCTGCCGGCGCTGCTGCCGGAATCCCTGTTGCACCCGCGCGAGTTGCCCACGCTGACTGAGGCGCTGCGCCTGCTGCACCGCCCGTCGCCGGATACCGCCACGGATGAGCTGCTTGAGCGTCGCCACCCCGCCTTCCAGCGTCTTGCGCTTGAGGAGCTGATCGCGCAGCAGCTGGCGCTGCGGGTGTTTCGCGAGCAGCTGCGCGAGTCCGGTGCCAGTCCACTGCCTGGCACTGGGCAACTGGTCGCGGCGCTGCGTGCGCTGATTGGCTTTGAACTGACACAGGCGCAGGCGCGGGTGCTGGACGAGATTGCTGCAGACCTTGCCGCCCCGCGACCGATGCTGCGCCTGTTGCAGGGCGATGTCGGCTCCGGTAAGACCATTGTCGCGGCCATGGCCGCCGCGCAGGCGTTGGAGTCCAATGCGCAGGTGGCGCTGATGGCACCGACCGAGTTGCTAGCCGAGCAGCACTTGCGCAGCTTCAGGCGTTGGTTCGTCCCGCTCGGCTTCGAGCCGCTATGGCTGGCTGGGCGCCACAAGGGCGCCGAGCGCAACGCGATCTTGAACGCCTTGGCGAGCGATGCGGCCCCTTTGGTTGTCGGCACCCATGCCCTGTTTCAGGATGACGTGCACTTCGCCCGGCTCGGGCTCGTCATCATCGACGAGCAGCACCGCTTCGGCGTCCACCAGCGCTTGCGCCTGCGCGAGAAAGGCCAGCGCGACGGACGGCTGCCGCATCAGCTCATTATGACCGCGACGCCCATTCCGCGCTCGCTGGCCATGACTGCCTATGCCGACCTGGACCTATCGGTGATCGACGAGCTGCCACCTGGCCGCCAACCCGTGCAAACCATCGCCGTGCCCGATGCCCGCCGCGGCGAGGTCATGGCGCGTCTGCGCGCGGCCTGCGACAGCGGGCGCCAGGCGTACTGGGTCTGCACCCTGGTTGAGGAATCCGATGCGCTCCAATGCCAGGCCGCCGAGGATGCCGCGGCCGAGTTGGCGCGCGAGCTCCCCGCGCAGCGCATCGGTCTGGTGCACGGGCGCATGAAGCCCGCTGAGCGCGAGCCGGTGATGAGCGCCTTCGCCGCCGGCGAGTTGGACGTGCTGGTTGCCACCACCGTGATCGAGGTCGGCGTCGATGTGCCCAACGCGAGCCTGATGATCATCGAGAACCCCGAACGCCTGGGGCTTGCCCAACTCCATCAGCTGCGCGGCCGCGTTGGGCGCGGCCTCATCGAAAGCGTGTGTCTGCTGCTTTATCATCCACCGCTCACCAGCCAGGCCTTTGAGCGGCTCAAGCTACTGCGCGAGGAGCACAGCGGCTTTAAGATCGCCGACGCCGACCTGCGCCTGCGCGGTGCCGGGGAAGTGCTCGGCACCCGGCAGTCTGGCCACGCTCGTCTGCGCCTGGCCGACCCGCTGCGCGACCGCGAACTGGTCAGCCGCGCGCGCGAGCTCGCCGCGCTGCTGCACCGGCAACACCCCGAACTGGTGCCGCGGTTGATTGACCGGTGGGTGCCCCAGTCGCCGGATTTTGCCTCTTAGAAAGATGCTGTGTGCGAAAGATAATGTGTGCAAAAATGCACTGCTTCACGCCCAATGCCACTCGTTTATGGCAACCTGGCTGACAGGATTCATTTCAAGGAGTTGCAACCAAGCCAATGCTTCGCGTTTATCATTCCAATCGGCTTGAGCGTCTGCTTGATGCGCTGGCCGCTCGGGGCAGCGCGACGGCGCTGGACCCGTTCGAGCAAGAAGTCATTGTGGTGCCGAACCAGGGCATGGCGCGCTGGGTGTCGCAGCAGCTGGCGCTGCGCAGCGGGATCTCTGCGAACATCGAGTATCCGCTCCCAGCGACCTTCTTCTGGCGGGTGTTGAAGGCCTGGCTGCCGGATGCGCCGGAGCAGGAGGCCTATCAGCACGGAGCCTTGGCCTGGCGTATTTTTCGGCTTCTGCCTGGATTGATCAGCTCCCCGGCCTTTGCGGATTTGCAGCGCTATTTGAACGCTGAGAAGCTTGAGGCAGAAAGGCTGGGAGAGGACAGGCTTGAGGCAGAAAGGCCAAAGCCAGAAAAGCAGGGGCTAGAAAAGCCAAAGTCGGAAAAGCCAGTAGCGGAAACCTCCGACCTGCGCCGCTTTGAGCTGGCTTCGCAACTGGCGAGTCTGTTCGATGAGTATCTGATTTATCGCCATGACCTCTGCCTCAAGTTCGAGGACGGGGCAGGTGAGGACGACTGGCAGGCCATTCTCTGGCGCGCGGTTGCCGAAGGTATTGGCAGTGCCCATCGCGCGCGGCTGATGGCCGAGCTCGCGCAGGCGATCACTGCCGGCGCGCCGGCGGCGGATGCCTTGCCGCGGCAGGTCAGTTTCTTTGGCGTGGGCTCCCTGGCGCCGGTGCAGGTGCAGATGCTGGATGCCCTGGCCAAGCACAGGGAGGTGGCGCTCTACTACCTCAATCCCTGTCGCGAATACTGGGCCGATGTCGAGGACGAAAGCCGACTGGCGCGACGGCGCGCGCGGGCGCGGCGTGCTGGTCTGCCCGATCCGACCGGCATGCTGGATATCGGTAACCCCTTGCTTGCTTCCCTGGGGCATGCCGGGCAGGTGTTTCTCGATCAGCTCCTAGAGCTCGGCGGCGAGGATGCCGAGGACTTCATCGAGCCAGACGCCGCCACCCTGCTTGGCTGCCTGCAGCGGGACATGCTCCATCTTGCTGATCGCCGCGCCTTGGATGCCGCGAATCGCACCGAGCTAGAAGCCGATGATCTGTCCTTTCGCGTGCATGGCGCCCATGGCCCGCTGCGCGAGGTCCAGGTGCTGCATGACCGGCTGCTGGATCTGATCGACACACTGCCGGATCTCGAGCCCCGCGACATCATCGTGATGGCGCCGGATATCGAGCTCTATGCGCCCTATGTCGATGCGGTGTTCAGCACGGCGGAAGTGCCACTGCGCATCCCCTGGACTCTGGCTGATCGCAAGCCCGGTTCCGGGCAGTCGCTGGCCGAGGCAATCAAGTTGCTGCTGGCGCTGCAGTATTCCCGGCTGACCGCGAGCGAAATCCTCACCTTGATGGCGGTGCCAGCGTTGCAACGCCGCTTTGGCATCACCGAGCCGAGCCGCGAGCGCCTGGCGCAGTGGATCAGCGAGGCCGGCATTCGCTGGGGGCTGGACCAAGGCAACCGCTGCGAGCTGGGACTGCCCGCTGAGCGGCTGAATACCTGGGCGTTCGGGCTCGAGCGTCTGTTTCTCGGTTACGCCATGCCCCCCGAGTGGGCGGACACGCCCTACCAAGGGGTGCTGCCCTATGCCGATATCGACCCCGGCGAGGTCGATGTCCTGGGCGCGCTCCAGTCATTGATCGACGCGCTGAGCGAGTGGCGCGCCCGGCTGACCAGGCCGCGCACCGCAGAGCTTTGGGTGGCGGAAATGAACGCGCTGCTCGAGGCGTTTTTCGATCCGGCTGAGGACGATGAATTCGCGCTGCTCGATGCCGTGCGCGCGAGCATGGAGCAGATACTGATCGCGCAGCGCATCGCCGGCGTCGATGAGCGCATCAGCATCGACCTGGTCGGCTCGCTAATCAAGCAATCGCTGGACGAGCCTGCGGGCGCGCAAGGATTCCTGACCGGGCGGGTCACCTTCACCAACATGGTCCCGATGCGCTCGATTCCGCATCGGGTGGTGGCCATTCTGGGCATGGACGCCAACGCCTTTCCGCGTTCTCAGCGCTCCCTGTCGTTCGATCGCATCGCCAGCGAGCCGCGCCGTGGCGACCGCTCGCGCCGGCGCGACGATCGCTATTTGTTTCTCGAATGCCTGCTCGCCGCGCGCGATGCGGTGCACATCAGCTGGACCGCGCGCGGCGCCCGGGACAACAGCCCGCGCGCGCGCAGTGTCGTGGTCGATGAGGTGCTCGACTACATCGACGCCGCTTTTCGCATCGACGGTGCCGACAAGCCGCGCGACCGCATCGTCGTGCATCACCCCTTGCAGCCGTTCAGCCAGACGCATTTCGACGGCTCCCAGCCGCCGGTCGCGAGTCATTCCACCCGTTGGTGCGAGGCAGCGCGTGCCCTGGTCGGCGGCAGTGTCGCGCCCTTCATCGGCGACTCCTTGCCCGCGCCCGACCCATCGCAACGGCAGGTCGCGCTCAGCGCGCTGCTGCGCTTCCTGCGCGATCCCTCCGGCCATTTTCTGCGCGAGCGCCTGGGGCTGCGCCTGCCGCGTCTGGAAGATGCTCAATCCGACGAAGAGCCCTTCAGCGTCGGCACCGGCCTCGCGCGCTATGCCATTCGCGCCGAGCTGCTGGGGGCGCGCGCAACCGGGCACGAGGAGGCGGCGATTGTGCAAAGACTGCGGGCTACCGGTGCTCTCCCGCACGGTGCCTTTGGTGAGCAAGACGCCCTAGAGCAACTGGAGACAGTCGATGCGCTGATCGCGCGCCAACAGGTATTTCGCGGTCAGCCAGTGGAGCCGGTGGAGATCGACCTGTCAATCGGCGACTTCCGCCTGCAAGGGGAATTGCGCGACCTGACCGATGCCGGGCTGCTGCTGTCGCGCCCCGCCAAAATCAAGCCAAAAGACCGGCTCGCGGCCTGGGTGTGGCATCTGGCACTGTGCGCCGCGTCGCCCCAGGGTGTCGCGCTCAAGACCGCCTATGTCGCCGAGGATTTCACCCTGGTGCTGGAGGCCGTCGAAGAGCCGGTCTCGGCGCTCGCCGACCTGCTCGAACTTTATTGGGAAGGCTTGACCCGCCCCGTTCCCTTCTTTCCCGACACCAGCTTTGCTTGGTTCAATAAACAAACTGACGAGGCCGTTGCGGACAGCTGGGACGTTAACCGTTACACCCAGGCCGAGGGCAGTGGCCTGTCGGTGCGCATGGCGTTTCGGGGGCTTGATCCGCTGGCCGATCCCTTCAAGGACTATGCGATGCGGGTTTACGGGCCGATTGATGCCGTGGCGCAGCAAATCAAAGCCGGCCAGGAGAGCTGATGACCATGAATCAAGCAGACCCGCTGACCTTGCCCTTGACCGGGACCGTCCTGGTGGAGGCGAGCGCCGGCACCGGCAAGACCTTCACCATCGCCACCCTATACCTGCGGCTGCTGATTGAATCTCAGCGCAGTGTCGATCAGATCCTGGTGGTCACCTTCACCGAGGCGGCCACTCAGGAGCTGAAAGAACGGGTGCGCGGGCGCATCCTCGAGGCCCTGTCCTGGCTAGAAAAAACCGATCTGGACCCGCTGCAAGACAAGGACCCGGCACTCTATGCACTCCTGAGCAAGGCGAGCGACTGCGCCGAGGTGTCGCGTTTTCTGGTCGATCAACTTGCACGCATGGATGAGGCCGCGATTCACACCATCCACGGCTTCTGCAAACGCACCCTTGAGGCCTTCGCCTTCGAGTCCGGCATTACCTTCTCAACCGAATTCATGAGCGACGACGCCGAGTTGCGCCGCCAGGGCGCGGCGGACTTCTGGCGCGCGCGGGTGGCTACGGCACCGGCAGAGGAGGTCGGCTGGATTCGTGAACACTGGCCGGAAGGCCCTGACAGCCTGCTGCAAGACCTCGGCGGAACACTGGCCAGCGAGGATCTGGAGCTCATCCCCGAGGCGACCGAGGGGGGAGTTACGGAGGCCGAGGACGAATTCGCCCGGCTGCTGGGGGAATTTGAGCAAGCCTGGTCCGCGGGAAAGGACGCGGTAGCCGCCATTCTGGCGGACGGGACTGTGATCAAACACGCTTCCTACAACAAGAACATCCGCCAGGCCGCCATGGACGCTGGCGACCAGGTCGCGCAGCTTGACGCCCTTCCGGATAGCTTGCCCAAGCATTTCGAGCGATTGACACCGGCCATGCTAACCAAGCAGACCAAGTCCGGTGCCAAGACCCCAGGGCATCCGATATTCGAGTTATGCGAGCGGATTCAAACCCTGCATGCCGAAATCACGCGCCTGCCGCGCGCGCTCTTTTTGCGCCAGGCGCGCGAGGCGATTCGCGCGGCCATGGAGCGGGAAAAATCCCGGCTGCGCGCCATGTTCTTCGATGACCTGCTCAGCCGCCTCGATCGCGCTCTCGCCAGTCCCGGCGGCGCGGCCTTCGCCGAGCGCATTCGCGCCCGTCTGCCGGTGGCCCTGGTGGATGAGTTTCAGGACACCGACCCGGCCCAGGCGCGCATCTTTCGGGCCATCTACCAGGGCCAGCCGGAGAACTGCTTGCTGCTCTGCGGCGACCCCAAGCAGGCCATCTACGGGTTTCGCGGTGCCGATATTTTTGCCTACATGCGCGCCAAGCGCGACACGCCGCAGGAGATGCGCTTTACGCTTGGGACCAACTGGCGCTCGAGCAGCCGCATGGTGCGCGCCTTCAATCGGCTGTTTCTGGCGGTGCAGAATCCCTTCCTGTTCGACCCCGAGATCACCTACCAGGAGATTACCGCCAGTCCACGGGCAGACAAGGAACCGTTGCAGATTGAGGGCGTGGAACCGGTGCCGCTTGAGATTCGCCATCTGCGCATCACCGAGGACAATGAGACCAGCCGACCCAAGGGCTTGATTCGCTCCGGTGTGGCCAAAGCGGAGCTGGCCGCCTACTGCGCTGGGCGCGTCGCTGAGCTGCTCATCCTGGCCGATGCCGGCAAAGCCACCCTTGGCGAGCGCGCGCTCACCTCGGCGGACATTGCCGTGCTGGTGCGCTCGCGAGCGGAAGGCGAGCTGGTGCAGGAGGCGCTGCGCGCCTGTGGCGTCGGCAGCGTGAGCTTGAGCGAGGATTCGGTCTACGACTCCGAGGATGCCGAGGATATGGACCTGGTGCTCGGCGCCATGGCCGCGCCAGGCGACGAGCCGCTGCTGCGCGCTGCCCTGGCAACCGGCCTGATCGGCGTCGATGCCCCAACCCTGGCCGCGCTCGCCGAGCAGGAGGCCGAGTGGGAAGCTGTCATGGCGCGTTTCATGCACTATCGCGATCTGTGGGAGACGCGCGGCTTCATGGCCGCTTTCCAGGAGCTGCTGGACCGGGAAGGGGTTCCGCAACGTCTGCTGGCGCGTCCCGATGGCGAGCGGCGCATGACCAACGTGCTGCAGCTGGCCGAATTGCTACAGGTGGCGGCGCGCGAGCATCGCGGCATGGCCGCGCTGCTGACCTGGTTCCGGGCGCAACGCGCCGGCACCGCTGTAACGCGCGGCAGCTCGGAGGAGGATCAGCTCAGGCTCGAAAGCGACCGCGGTCTGGTGACCGTGATGACGTTGCACAAATCCAAGGGCCTGGAATTCCCCGTGGTGCTGATGCCTTTCGCCTGGTCCTATTACCAGGGAAGCAACAAGCGCAAGCCGCCGCCGGTGTTTCATGACCGCGACAGCGGCGACCTGCGCCTGGATCTGGGCTCGGCGGATATTGAGCGCAATCACGCGCTGGCCGAAGTCGAGGCACTGGCTGAGCAGCTGCGCCTGTTCTATGTCGGTGTCACCCGGGCGGCCAAGCTGTGCATCCTTGGCTGGGGCAAGGTCAATGGCGCCGACGGGTCGGGGCTCGCCTATCTGCTCCATCAGGATTCGACTTCGACCGCGACCAAGCCAAAGAACCGCCTAAAGAGTCTGGACGACGACGGCATCCGCGCCGATCTCGACCAACTGGCCAGCGCCGCGCCGAACTGCATCCTGATCGGCGATGTTGCACAAGCCACCGGCCTGCGCTGGCTGGGTGGGGCGACTGAGGCCGTCACGCTGGCCCCATCCGCATTGAAGGTCGCGGTGGAACAACAACCCCGCTGGCGCGTGTCGAGCTACTCCAGGCTGGTCGCTGGGCGTGATGCCGAGAAGCCTGACCACGATGCTGTCGAGACGCCGGCTGGGGAGTTGGTGGGGGAATTGGCGGTATTGGCCGATGCGCGCGCTGATCAGGCGGCAACCCCGGACCCGGTGTTTGCACTGCCTGCCGGTACGCGCTTCGGCGAGTTTGTTCACAAGTTGCTCGAAATCCTGGATTTCACGAGCGCTGATGACAACACCCTTGCGCCGCTCATCGCCAACCTGGCGGCGCGCTATGGGCCCTTGGGCCATCATGACGGCACCCCTGGCAAGGACTGGACAAGAGATCTCGCAACCCTGGTCCAGCGCGTGCTGGATACCCCGCTCGGCGACGCGGGCGCGCCCAAGCTGCGCGCCATCGCTTGCAAAGACCGTCTCGACGAGCTCGAATTCCACCTGCCGGTGTCGCTGCTGAGCCCCGCCGTTTTATCCACGGCTCTGGCCAGGGATGCGGCCTACACGGGGATCGCCGATGGCCTGACCTTTGCCGAAATGCGCGGGCTGCTGCGCGGCTTCATCGATCTGATCTTCCGCCACAAGGATCGCTATTACATCGTCGACTACAAGTCCAATCGTCTTGGATGGACGTTCGATGCCTATCGCCACGCCGGCATGGCGCAGGCCATCCGCGCGCATCGCTACGATCTGCAATACCTGCTCTACACCCTGGCGTTGCATCGCTACCTCAGTCAGCGCCTGCCGGACTATGACTACGACACGCATTTCGGCGGCGTGCGCTACCTGTTCCTGCGCGGCATGCATCCCGACCATGGGGCTACTACCGGCGTCTGGTCCGATCGTCCCGCTCGCGCGACCATCGAGCGCCTTGACCGTCTGTTCGCAACCGGCCAGAAGGAGGCAGCATGAGCCTGCAAACTCTGCGCACAGCCGTCGCGCGCGGTTCGCTGCGCCCCTTCGACCTGCAATTCGCGCAGCAACTAACACGGATATGGGAAAACGACGAGCCCGATTCTGATCCCAATCCCAATCCCGCTTCCAATCCACTGGTGCTGCTTGCCGCAGCGCTGGCCAGTCATCGCGCCGGGCAGGGGGATGTTTGTCTCTCGCTGCCCGATCATGCTGGCCAGCCAATTGGCGGCGGCACCGTTGGGAGCGATGTCGGTGTGAACGGTATTCCTGCTGGCGACCATCATGATGAGCATCATGGTGGGTTGAATAGCGGCGCTGTGGGGCGTGCCAATGGAAGGGGTGGCGATGAAGGTTTGGCAGCACCACCGCTTGAGGAATGGCTCGCCTGCCTGCGCGCGGCGCCCCTGATTGGACGCCCCGGTGAGCGCAAGCCGCTGATTCTCGACGACGCCGGGCGCCTCTACCTGGCGCGCTTCTGGTATCTGGAAGAACAGCTGGCTGACGCCCTGCGCGCTCGCCTCGGGCAATGGCGCGAGGATGTCGACCACGGCCGGCTGCGCGCGGGGCTCGAGCGTTTGTTTCCGCCGCCGGCGGCCGGGCAGATCGACTGGCAGCGTGTGGCGGCGGCGCTGGCCGTGCTAAGGCCAGTGTGCGTGATCTCTGGCGGGCCTGGGACCGGCAAGACTCGCACCGTGGCATCGGTGCTGGCGCTGCTGCAGGAGCAAGCCGGCACGCTGCCGCTGCGCATCGGCCTGGCGGCGCCGACCGGCAAAGCCGCGGCCCGCCTGAGCGAGTCCATCGCTGCCCAGAAAGGCGAGCTGGACATCGCTCCCGAGATCCGCGCCGCCATCCCTGAGGACGCGTTGACGTTGCATCGCCTGCTCGGTTACCGGCCCGGCCGGGCTTCGCCTCAGCGCGGCCCGGACAATCCGCTGCACCTCGATGTGCTGGTGGTCGATGAGGCCTCCATGGTGGATCTGTCGCTGATGAGTCGCACGCTCGCGGCCCTGGCGCCGGACGCACGGCTGATTCTGCTCGGGGATCGCAATCAGCTGTCCTCGGTTGCCGCCGGCATGGTCCTTGGCGATATCTGCGGGCGCGGGGCGAGCCTGAGCTATTCGCCGGCGCAACTGGAGGTGCTCGCAGAACTGGGGTGCGCCATCCCCGAGAGCGATCCAATGCGGCAAGCCCCCGAGCGCCAGGGTGGCCTGGCCGACCACATTGTCGAGTTGCGCAAGAGTTGGCGCTTTGATGACGCCAGCGGCATCGGCGCCCTGGCCACGGCCGTCAATGCCGGCGATGGCGCGCGCGCTGCTGCAGTCTTGCAGGACCCGGCTTTCCCCGACGTGGTGCGTCTCGATCGCGGCAGCGAGCCCCTCAAGCGGATGATGCGTGAGCAGCTCGCGCCCATCTTTCGCGAGGCCATCGCCGCCGCCGACCCGACCAAGGCACTGCAGGAGCTTAACCGTTTCCGCATCCTCACCGCCGTGCGCGAAGGCCCGCATGGCGTTAATCGTCTCAACACCCTGGCCGCCGACGTGCTGGAGTCAGCCGGCGCCATCGCGCGCAGCGGGAGCTTCTACCCCGGTCTGCCGTTGATGATCACCGCCAACGATCACGCCCAGCGCCTCTACAACGGCGACGTCGGCATCATCCTCCCCGACGCGGACGCCGATGGCGCCCTGCGCTTCTGGCTGCAGACCTCCGAGGGCGTGCGCCGTCTACTGCCGGCGCGCCTGCCGGCGCACGAGACCGTCTTCGCCATGACCATCCACAAAAGCCAGGGCAGCGAATTCGACAACGTCCTGCTCGTGCTGCCCGAAACCGACAGCCCCCTGCTCACCCGCGAGCTGCTCTACACCGGAATCACCCGCGCCAAAAAGCAGGCCGCGATCATGGCCGAGCCGAGCGAAATCACCTCCGCCTGCACCCGCCGTGTCGAGCGTGCAACCGGGCTGTTCGATGCGCTGTGGCAGCAGTGAGCCGCACCCGTCCAAGATAAACTTACTTTTTAATACAAGCGCTGCTGAAACCCCACAAACACCTCCCGAATCCCGCCAGGCGGCCCCAGCTCCGCCACCGCATCCGCGACGCTGTGATACTTCAGCTCAATCAACTGCGGCAGGCGTTCGGCGTCGAGCACGTCCACCCCAGTGCTGACATAGTGATCCAGCACGAAGCTCAAGAACTGCTGCTGGGGATACTCATGGCCGGCAAAGATCGCGTCCCGATGGGAGACAACCCGCTCCGCGCGGGTGATCGGGGGCTGGGCGTAGGCAATGTAAGCCAGCACGTCGTATAAGTCGCTGTGTTCCGCCTCGACCAACTTGCCGATCTCGCGCAGTTGCTCCACCCCGTAGCCGCGTTCTTCCAGCCCCTGCAACAGCGCCTTGCGGGTGTCCGGTTGGCCCCAGAGTTGGCGTAATTCGTCCTCGTTCTTGAACAGCTCGGGCAGTTCGCCGTAGAGCCGCTCCACAAACTGCCGCGCCGAGATCGGCTTGCCGTCGGGGCTCCAAAAGCTGGTCGCGCTCATGGACTGGATCAGGCGTTCCTTGCCGTCCGCCAGTTTGATCTTGACCTTGCGGCGGGGTTGGGTCTCGCATTCGCATGGAGACATCCCGCACTTGGGGCAGGGTTCCGGTCCGGCCTTTTCGCAGATGCACGGCGTTTCGCCGCAGACCTCGCAAGGCTGCGGTTGCGGTCGCGCGCAGGTGCAGGGCTGATTGCCGCAGCGCCGGCAGGGCTCGGGCTCCAGCGGCTCGCCGTCCCACTCCGGGTCGTTAAAATGCTCGTAAGCCTTCACGAAGTCGTGAATGGTGAAGTAGTCCTTGCCGTCGAACAGCCGGGTGCCGCGCCCGATGATCTGCTTGAACTCGATGATGGAGTTGACCGGGCGCATCAGCACGATATGGCGGACGTTGCGCGCGTCCACCCCGGTGGAGAGCTTCTGCGAGGTGGTCAGCATGGTGGGGATGGTCTTTTCGTTGTCGCGAAAGGCCTTCAACCAGGCGTCGCCCTGGGCACCGTCATTGGCCGTTACCCGCTCGCAATAGTGCGGGTCCGGGTTGGTCTTGAGCTGATTGATCAGGTTGCGTATCGCCAGCGCATGCGCCTGGGTGGCGCAGAACACCAGGGTCTTCTCGCGCGGGTCGATGGCGTCGAGAAACTGCTTCACCCGGTAGCGCTCGCGCGCTTCGATCTCGATCACCCGGTTGAAGTCGTCCTCGGTATAACGGTGGCCGTCCTCGATCTCGCCCTCGATGATGTCATCATCCGGGGTATAGACATACTCATCCAGGGTGGTGGCGATTTGCCGCACCTTGAAGGGCGTCAGGTAGCCGTCGTTGATGCCCTCCTTCAGCGAGTAGACATAGACCGGCTCGCCAAAATAGACATAAGTATCGGCGTTGTGACGGCGCTTGGGCGTGGCGGTCAGGCCCAGCTGCACCGCCGGGCTGAAGTGCTCCATGATGCCGCGCCAGTTGCTCTCGTTGTTGGCGCCGCCCCGGTGGCACTCATCGATCACCACGAAGTCGAAGAAGTCCGGCGGGTAATCGCCAAAGCTCGGGGCCGGTTTGCCGCTGGCGTCCCGCCCACTCATAAAGGTCTGGAAGATGGTGAAAAACAGGCTGCCATTCTTCGGCACCCGGCCGCGCTTGCGGATAATCTGGGGGTCGATGCGCACCAGGGCATCGTCAGGAAAGGCCGAGAAGTCGTTGAACGCCTGATCGGCCAGGATGTTGCGATCCGCCAGGAACAGAATGCGCGGCAGCCGGCCAGGCTCTCCGGTCTCGCGTGCCAGCAGGCTCCAGCGGGCTTGGAACAGCTTCCAAGAGATTTGAAAGGAGATGGCGGTCTTGCCCGTCCCGGTGGCCAGGGTCAGCAGAATCCGATCCCGGCCAGCCGCGATGGCCTCCAGCGCCCGGTTGATGGCGTTGTGCTGGTAGTAGCGCGGCTGCCAGAAACCGCCCTTGTCCTCGAAAGGCACCTCACCGAAGCGCTCGCGCCAGGCATTGACCTCGGCAAAGGTCAGATCCCATAGGCTTTGCGGGCTTGGCCAAGCCTCCAGCGGGCCTTCCGCGCCGGTCTCCATGTCCACCTGATAGACCCCGAGGCCGTTGGTGGAAAGCGCAAAGCGGGCCTGCAAGCGTTCCGCGTAGCGCTTGGCCTGCGCCAGCCCTTCGGTCAAATCCAGGTCGCGGCGCTTAGCCTCCAGCACCGCGAGCTTTTGGCCCTGGTAGATCAGCACATAGTCGGCAATGTCCTGCCGCGCCCTTCGCCCGCCGCCGAGCAGCCGCCCCGGCGCGATCACCTCGCGGCGCACCCGACTGCCGTCCACCACACCCCAGCCGGCGTCTTTCAGCGCGGGGTCGATGAGCTCGGCGCGGGTTTCGGCTTCGTTCATCAGAGCGCAACCAAATAGATCCAGCCGCCCAGTTGCGGCAAGATTAAGAAGGGGTGAGCGATTGGAAACAACAACCTCAGTGTTCCAGGGAATCAAAACCCGATCAAGAAAGTTCAGATGGTTTTTGGCATCTTAAGTAATTGATTCAATTTACTTTAGTGAATTTCGCCCCGTCGTGGTTTCGCTCAGAATCAAAACCCCATCAAGAAACTCAAGCCCAGCTTGGAATGTACCCGCTGCGCGGATGCTCCGGATCTGCCGCCTTGATGAGCCCGGCGTCGAGAGTCTTGTTGATGACCATTGTCGCCTGCGATGCGTTCTTCGACTCGATTCCAAAGCGCTGACACAGGCTGGCATTTTTCATCCGCTCACCACTGAGGAATTTTAGCACTGTATGCTGATAACAAGCACGGATTCTCTCATCCGGCGTCATGTGCGCGTAGCGCCTTGGCCCATAGAGAATCACCTGCATCGAATGCTCGCCTTCCCGAAACAGCGGCGGCGGTAGCTGATGGCGCTCCACGGTGGCGATGACTTTATCCAGTCCGCTGCCTTGTTCCTCGCAAAACCCCATGCGGCGCATCAGGGCGGCCAATGCCTCGTTGCGGGACCGTGGCGGCAGGTCAATCATGCGATCAGCCTGGATCAAAGGCCGCCCGGGATTGGTGATCTCGATGCGATCATCAAACAGTTCGACCTGCGGTCCCGTGCCGGTCACCGTCATATCTTGATGGATCAGCGCGTTCACCACCAATTCGCGCACCGCCAGCTCTGGAAACAGGGGTTGTGCTTCGCGAATCGCGGCGCCGATCTGCTCTTGCGTTGGAATCATGCCATTGATATACCCAACCAGCCCCTCGAGACCGGCGGCATAGCCTTTTTGCCCGTCCAATCGATGGGTCACGGTCGCCGCGCGGTTCTTGCCAGCGTAAACCACCAGCCGCACCGCCTTGCGCGCCAACGATGGCTCGAACCGGTCGAGCTGGGTGGCGAACAATATCGCCCCAAGATGGGTGATGTTCCAACGCTGGCCAACATCACGCGCGATCAGTCGATCCGCCTCCAGCCGCTCGAAGATACCGGCGCGGTTATCCGGCAACGGATGGCGCGTGAGGCGGAAATACTGGGCATAGTCGAGCAGATCCAGCACCTCGTCGCCGCTCGCGTACGCTAGTGCGATGCCGTGCTCCCAGGCAAAGGGCCGCAGGCATTCGATCAGCTTGGTGTAACGCTCGGGATAATCCGTGAGCTTGGGCGTGGCGCTGCCAATGCGGATATAAGGGATGTTGTTGAAGGCCAACGGCGCCGAGGTCGCGGCCGGAATTTCCAGCAGCACCACCCGACCGTCGGGATGATTGACGGCGCGAAAGCCAAAGGCAGGGCTGGGTTGTAACCGCTGGGCGAGCCAGAGCTGAAACTCCTGATTGCCGGCCCGGAAGCTTGCCGGGTCAAAGCGGGTGCCGATCACGGCATGGGTGGCATCGTCGATACCCCAGAGCAGATAGCCGAAGTCCCGTCCTTCCAATCGCGCGGCATTGGACAGCGCCGAACAACGCTTGCCGATGTTTTCCGGATCGACGTTGTCCCGTTTGAATTCCAGCCAGGGCTGTTCCGCGCCGAGGGCTCGCAACTCGTCGATCAGATCGATGTCGCGCGCCTCGTTCACGCGGCCACCTGTTCGGCCTCACGCTCAAGCTTGTCGGTGGTGAGTTCGCCTGCGAAAGCTTTGTGGAGGAGGGATTGTTTGAGTTCGTTTAGTGCGGACTGCTTTTCAATATAGATGGCCAGCAATCTATCACTTTCAGCTTCCAGTTCATTCAATCGTCCTGCTATCTCCGCTTGTTTTGATTGTGTTGCCGGAAATCTGACAGCGATAGCTCCAAGTTTGGCAGGAGATGTATGCCTAACTTTTACGCCAGAAGCAGTGGATTGCACCGAGGCTCGGAATGCTCGAGTGTTGAACTGATGAAAGAAAAAATCGTTTTCCCACTGAATACCATCTAAAACTTCAACAAGTCCCAATCGCTGATTGTGCAAATACCTATCTGGCTCTGGTACGATCAAAGAGCTTCCGAGCACGCCAACAGCCTGTTCTGTCATAGCAATTAGGAAATCACCTCTGCTTAAGATAAAGCCTGAAGGTATTTCGCCAGAGTAAAACTTTGTCTTCTTGCCTTGGTCTCTAAATCCGCCGCGCTCCCAAAAGGAACCTGGAGTTAAAATAACGTACTTCCCTTTAGTTGCGAAATATTCACTCTTGAAAGCGAAGCCATGCTTGATCGAGCAAAGTTCGTTTAGATTCCTTTTTTCCCATGAATCAGGCGCAAACATAAATGTTGAGTCTCGGGCAGCCTCAAAGACTTCCCGCGCATTCGCCAGGTTCTTTTCGGTATTGGCGATGGCCATCTCAATCCCGGTGAATGCTTCGTCGAGAATGGAGACTATGCGCTTTTGAGTTGATATAGGCGCGAACTGAACTTGAGTGGTCTTTATCTTAATCTGAGAAATATTAGGCTGGGCGTTGCCCGTCGCCCTTGCGACAAGGTCTTTTTGTCTATAAAGCAAAGAGTAGTAGAGATACTCGGGTAGGAATTTCTCGTTTGGATAAATGCCGCAAACTGCCTGATTAGTAGCAGAGTTGAATCGAAGTATTCCTACTTGTCCCGCTGTTGCACCATACATTGCGATTAGTACAGTATTTTTTGGGAAAACTTTTGCTGAGGACCGCTCCAAGCCCAACTCAGTAATGAAATGCTTGGCAGAAGTAATGTCCCGTCTGCAGACTTCACCGCTTAAAAGCCAAGGGATCTCGCCACCTTCATAGAATTCTCGTCTTGATTTGAGCGGAGTACCACCTGCTCCAGTCTTACAAACTTTTCCAATCTCCACTGGAGTCCATTTTTCTTTCACAACATCCCCCGAATCCCTTCCAGAATCTCCTCACTCTCCTTATCCAGCGTCTCAATCTCGTTAATAATCACCTCCGGATCACGCAGCGGTGCTTCCTCCGCCTTGTTGGGGTTGCGCACCGACAGGTCCCAGGTTTCCTGATCGACATCGGAAATATCCACCGACCAGGACTGCTCCGAGTCAGCAAAGCTGGCTTGCAGCTCCGCAAACTCCTTCAGGTCATCATCATTCAGCGGGCTGGTCTTGCCGAGGCTGCGACCCGGATCAAGCTGGTAGTACCAAATCCGCCGCGTCGGGGCACCTTTCTCGAAGAAGAGCACCACGGTTTTGACGCCGGCGCCGAGGAAGGTGCCGCCAGGGCAATCGAGGATGCTGTGCAGGTTGCAGCCGTGCAGCAATTCCCGCCGCAGCGCGCGGGAGAGGCATTGTCCGAGTTCGACAGGAAGGTGTTCTTGATAACGATGGCGGCGCGGCCGCCAGCCTTGAGGTACTTGATGAAGTGCTGCAAGAACAGAAAGGCGGTCTCGCCGGTTTTGATGTCGAAATTCTGCTGAATCTCCTTGCGTTCCTTGCCGCCGAAGGGCGGATTGGCCAGAATGACCTCGAAGCGGTCTTTCTCCTGCACATCGGCCAGGTTCTCCGTCAGGCTGTTGGTGTGCAGGACATTGGGCGCCTCGATGCCGTGCAGGATCATGTTCATGATCCCGATCACATAGAGTAGGCTTTTCTTCTCCTTGGCGAAGAAGGTGCGGGTCTGCAAGATGTCGAGATCGTGCGTGGAGAGCTTGGGCGGATTGGGGCTGTCCGGTCCCTCGGGGCCGTAACGGAGATAATCATGCGCCTCGCACAAGAACCCGGCCGAGCCGGCGGCGGCATCGTAGATGCGCTCGCCGATCTGGGGCTTGACCACCCGGATCATGGCGCGGATCAGCGGGCGCGGGGTGTAGTACTCACCGCCATTGCGCCCGGCGTTGCCCATGTTGCGAATCTTGGCTTCGTACAGGTGCGATAGCTCGTACTTCTCCTTCTGCGAGCGGAAGCTCAGGCCGTCCACTAGCTCCAGGGCATCGCGCAGGCTGTAGCCGCTTTGGAACTTGTTGGGAATCTCGCCAAAGATTTCGCCGATCTTGTACTCGATGGTGTTGGTATCCGCCGCGCGCGTCTTAAAGCCTTTGAGGTAGGGAAACAGCTCGGCGTTGACGAACAGGATCAGGTCGGGGCCGGTCAGGGCGTTGTCATGGTCAAAGCGGCCATCGGCGGTCTTGGGCGCGGCCCAGCTCGACCAGCGGTACTTGGGCTCGATGAGGTGCCGATAGGGCTTGCCCATCAGCTCGGCCTCGATCGCGTGCTCGCGCTCCAGATCGTCGAGGTACTTCAGGAACAGCATCCAGGAGGTTTGCTCGGTGTAGTCGAGCTCGGTCGCGCAACCGGCCTCTTTCCAGAGCACATCGTCGATATTGCGGAAGCTTTGTTCAAACACGGGCAATCTTTCCCTGTACTTCGAAGGGGAATGCAATCCCAAGGTCGGTGCGGCTGGCTCGCTCGCCGTCTCACTCAGCACTCAAGCAACCAAGGCTGTGATAATCGCATCGGCCAGCATGGGCACGGCGCAGACGGCCGAATATACAATAAGCTCGTGTTTCGATGGTGGAGTGCCGTCGACAAAGCCGCCTCCGGTCACCTCCAAGCTCGTGTCGCACCTCGGGCAGAGCCGCGTGGTCAACCACGGTGCTGTGATGCGTTGGAGCACCTGGATCGCGAGCGGCAAGGAACTCAGTGCAACCGCCATGCCTGTCAGAATGGCGAGCCAGGTGATTGGAAGCAGGTGGTCGAAGAAGTCCACCCAAAAGGCGTTGGCGACGACCAGGACAACCAGCATCGGCAGAATCGACGTTGGCATGGAGTGCGAGTAGCTGCTTCCACAGGTCGGGCAGCGGTAGCACTGAGCAAGGCTACTGAACAGCATGACCACCTCCCGTTGAGCCCAGCGTATTAATGCAACCGACCTCTGTTCAAGCACAGACCGCCAAGACGGGGCGGAGACCTAATGAATCCGATCCCCGGTCCAACGGTCGCGACTCTTCCAGAAAGGACAGGTCGGGCAGTCTTCACCCTCAGGGTAGTCGATACCTTCCTCATGCGGGCAGCCGATGATCCGCTCAGGCATCGCCACTGAGCGGGCTCCATGCGTTGCGATAAAGTCCTTGATCTCCGTGAGAATGTCCTCGTCCTGCCGCACGTCCGCCTCGGAATACCATTTCTGCATTTCGCCCGCGCCCGCGTCTTCATTAGGCACGATGCTGGCAACCACCTTGGTCGCCACTTTGTCCGTCGGGCCATAGAAGGCGATGGTGGCGACTGGATAACCCCGAAAGCCCTTCTTGGTATTCTTGCTCAGTGACTTGCGGATCTTCTGCGCTTTGGAGTTCATCGGCATTTTCGGACTGCGTTTTCTTGGTCGGTCTTGTGCAGTAAGCGGGGGCGTGGTGTCAGTCGGTTGTCAGCTTCGCCTTGGCCTCAGTGAGCCGCGCCTTTTCTTTCTCCAAGCTGGTGATTTTGCGCTTGAGGCTGCTGATTTCCCGTGTCACCTTTTGCAGTTCAAAGTCCAGGGCTTGCGCTTCTATGGACTGCGAACCTCGCATCTCCAGGGCCAGCGCCTCGACTTCGGCTCGCAAAAGCTTGTAATACGGGTTGCCATGCGCGTAGTGGAGTTGGCACTGCAGCTTGCCCCCCTTGATCGCTTCAACGAGGTCGTGTTCCCTGAGCCCAAACTCCTTGCAGGCATTCTTGAGGCTCAGAGATTGTCCCTTTTGTGTCCAGCGTGCGTCTGACACACGGCCTCCCTTTCTTGCATACAAGGTTATTGTAGGTTGCGACTGGGTAGCCTTGAGCTAGGGAGTACTCTATGGAGACGGCATGACTAGGTGTTCACCTAGGCTAGCTGGCGCAACCGCGTTTGATGAAGGCAAAGAAGCTCCACCTGGGTGGAGGGATAAATGGCGGAGAGGGTGTCCGCTGGATACCTGTCCGCACCGTCTGCTACCGTCTGCTAAACCGCTGATATAAATGGGAGTCGCTGTCCTTATCGTCTGCTATTGTCTGGTGCGAGCCGATGCATGTTTGTATACTGGCTTGTATACCGACATCAGCGGAGGGTCCAGACATGGCGGCAATTCACAAGCTCACAGACAGGCAGGCGCAGACCGCGCGCAAGACCATCAGCGACGGCGGCAACCTGTATCTGGTTGTCGGCAAGAATGGTAGCAAGAAATGGGTCTTTCGCTACAGCTACAGCGGCAAGTCCCGCGCGAAAGGACTCGGCAGCTACCCGAGCACAACCCTGGCAGATGCGCGCGACCAGGCGGCTAAGGCGCGCGACCAGCTCAAGGCCGGCGTTGACCCGCTCGATGCTCCCGTCGACGATGCTGATGCAGAGCCGTCGGTCCCTTCCTTCACCCAGGTAGCAGCGCGCTTTATCCGTGGTCGCAAGCGGTCATGGTCTAACCCGAAGCATCGGCGTCAGTGGGTCTCGACCATGCGGACTTACGCGCGGCCAGTCATCGGCAGCAAGCCGGTCGACAGCATCACAACAGCGGATGTGCTGGCTATCCTCGAGCCGATATGGCACTCCCGCACAGAGACGGCAAAGCGGGTGCAAGGTCGGGTGGAGAATATCCTCGACTTCGCATCGGCGCATGGGTGGCGCGATCCGCTCAACCCGGCAAGGTGGCGCGGCCATCTGGACAAGCTCTTGCCAGCGGCGGCGAAGGTGAAGCGGCAAAAGACAGGCGGCGTCACCCGGCATCACCCGGCGCTTGACCACCGAGACCTCCCGCGCTTCTATGCAGAGCTTGTGGCCACCGAGGGTCTGTCCGCGCTGGCGCTTCGCTGGCTGATCCTCACGGCCACCAGGACATCAGAGACGCTCAAAGCGACGTGGTCGGAGATAGACCTCGAGTCAGGCGTCTGGTCGATACCTGGCGAGCGGATGAAGACCCGCGTTGACCACCGCGTCCCGCTCACAGATGAGATGCGCGCCATCCTCGACCAGCTCCCGCGCGTCGACGGCGAAGACTGGCTATTTCCAGGCGAGCGCAAAGGCAAGCCGCTGTCGAATATGGCGCTACTGATGCAGATGCGCCGCATGGGCTACGGCGTCAAAGGCACGCGCGGAGATGCGGTTCCGCATGGCATGCGCGCGACATTCAAGACATGGTCTGGCGAAGTCTCGACCGCACCGAGAGAGATAGTCGAAGCAGCTCTTGCGCATGCGCTCGAGAGCAAGGTGGAGCAGGCTTACCAGAGAGGCGACTTGCTCGCAAAGCGGCGGCGCTTGATGGAGCAGTGGAGCGACTGGTGCACCAGGCCATCGGCTGACGTGGTCGACCTGGCAGAGCGGCGCAAGGCCGGCTGAATTTTCAGCTCCCGAGGGTTTGCGACTGCGACTCTTGCGACTCTTGCGACACTTGGCGGCAAGTTTGGCGCGTCTGTCAGGGTATCAAGACATCCTGTGCTGTCAGTCAACACTGACGCGAATTGACGCCAGTCAAAAAGACTAGATGTTGCGCGTTAGCTCTAACGCGCGCACAAGATATAGTGGTTGACAACGGACGAAAGCAAGGTATTGTGGACAGCTTAGGACAAAAAAAGACCGGAGGTGCTGGTAACACCATCCGGTCCGGTTGTCCGATAGGCTCGGACGGGCGCTTGATGCACTTGTGACCGCTCCGAGCATCCTTGCCGGAGTGATAGGCGTCTGGTCTGTTCGTTTGCGAATAACGCAATATAAGCGACTATAACGGACAATAACGGACAATAGCAAGACCCTGTCCCGCCGGTATCTTCAGCTCCCGGAGATACTGAAAAATGCAGTCACAGCAACCCACCATCATTCGGCCGTCTGGCATCAAGGCAGCTACCGGCTACGCTCGCTCGACAGCTTACGAGAAGATGAAGCGCGGCGAATTCCCGCAGACCGTTAAGCTCGGAGCGCGCGCGGTCGGCTGGTTAAAGTCGGACGTTGACCAGTGGCTCGCGGAGCGCGTAGCAGCGTCCCGCACTGACCCGTCATCGGCAGCATGAGGGTCAGACAATGCTTACAGACAACAAAGCCGTGGCGGCTGGCACCGCTCACGGCTCAATAGGTTATTGCGCGCTCAATTCTACCACCACCACCGACCCGGAGCCGTTTTCCCTGGCAGCTCCCGAGGTATTCCAGCCACCCGAGCCGCAGCAGATACAGGCGCGGTTTGATGCACTCACAGCCGGCGGATGGACTCAGGCCGGTATCGTATCGGAGGTACGCAAGCGCGGCATCAAGCTCGACCCTGGCGACTTCTCAAACGCACGGCGCGGCAAGCATGGCAAGAAATTGTCGCGCGAGCAGTGGCATGCGCTCCAGGCGCTCCCGGTTGACCACCAGGATGATGTCGTTGTCGACAACCAGAACGACAGCGCTGTCGACCACCAGGATGATGAGCAAGCCGGCGTCGACCTGACCACCCGGCGCGCGGAGGCGGAGCGGTATCTGGCCATCCTCGACAGCGAGGCGGAGAGCTTCACGTTCCAGACCTTCGACGATACCGAGGCAAAGCGCGGCCATCTGGCGCAGACCATCGTCGGAGACCTCGAGTCCGTCTGGTCACAGCTCGAGCGGCTAAACCAGGCTGGCGCGGGTGTATTCGTCACGGTCAATGAGACCCGAGGCCAGACCCGGCGCGCGGGTGACGTGGTCAGGGTGCGCGCATGCTTCGCGGACTACGATCCACCGAAGACAGCGCCAGCACCCGCGCTTGCTGACTATCCGCTCGCACCGGTCATGCTGGTGGAGTCCAGTCCCGGCAAGACACATACCTACTGGACAGTCGACGGACTCGACCTCCTGCACTTCAAGCCGATGCAGCAGGCCATCAGCGGTCGACTCGGATCTGACCCGGCACCGAACGACCTCCCGCGCGTCATGCGACTCCCTGGCTTCTATCACTGCAAAAACCCTGACCATCGGCATCTGGTGCGCGTGGTCTGGACAGATGAGCGGCAACCCTACCAGGCGGAGCAGGTGCGCGCGGCATTCGGCCAGCAGCGCCAGCAGCAGCAGGTGCAGCACCAGGCCACCGAGCAGACCGACACCGCGCGGCCGGCTGACACCGACCCGGTTGTCCAGGCGCTCACGGACAAGGGTTTGCTCTTACAGCGTCGACGCGACGGCGGGTGGCACATTCGCTGTCCGTGGGAGTCGGAGCACACAACACCGTCGACACCGACCTCGAGCACCTATTTCCCGGCGCATACCGGCGGTTATGCAGGCGCGGCGTACAAGTGCCAGCACTCACACTGCGCAGAGCGCGGCATATTCGACCTGAAAGAGCATCTCGGCATTGACCCGTGGCCAGACCTCGAGTCGCTCCACAACATCACCGAGCCGGAGCCTTACCCGCTCGACGCGCTACCAGAGCGCGTGAGAGCCGCTGTCGCGGAGGTGCAGGGCTTCGTCAAGGCACCGCTCCCGCTGGTCGCCACCAGCGCGCTATCGGTGCTGTCAGTGGCAACACAAGGGCATGTCGATGTCGCGCGCGCGGAGAAGCTCAAGGGTCCGAGCAGCTTGTTCATGCTGGCCATTGCGGACTCAGGCGAGCGCAAGAGCACCGTCGACGGGTTTTTCACAGCGGCCATTCGCGAATATGAGGCGAAACAGCACGAGGCGATGAAGTCGGAGCTTGAAGACTACCGCGCGGCAATGAAGAAATGGCAGGCGGAGTGCGATGGACTCTTGACTGGTATTCGGCAGTCGCGAAAGGCCGGCAAGTCCGAAAAGGTGAAAGAGTATGGACTCGCACTGCAAGACCTCGAGCACAGCAAGCCGGCGGAGCCGCGCGTTCCGCGTCTGCTACGCGGAGACGATACACCCGAGGCGCTGGCGTGGTCGTTGGCGAAGCAATGGCCGTCGGCTGGCGTCCTGTCATCCGAGGCCGGCGTCATCTTCGGCGCGCATGGCATGGGCAAAGACAGCGTCATGCGCAACCTGGCGCTGTTGAATATCTTGTGGGACGGCGGCTGTCTCGACATCGGGCGGCGGACAACGGAGAGCTTCACCGTCAAGGGTGCGCGCTTCACCGTGGGTCTGATGGTACAAGAGCAGACCTTGCGCGAATACTTCGACCGAGCCGGCGCGCTGGCGCGTGGGTCAGGGTTTCTTGCGCGCTTTCTCGTTTGCTGGCCGAAGTCGACGCAAGGCATGCGGCCATTCACCGATCCGCCGGAGCACTGGCCGGCGCTGGCGCGGTTCAACTCCCGGCTGTCAGGCATCCTCGAGAGTCCCGTCGTACCGGATGAAGACGGCAGGCTATCACCGCATCTGCTCACGCTGGCACCCGATGCAAAGGCGTTGTGGGTGCAGTTCCATGATGCCATCGAGGCGGAGCTTGCACCCGCCGGAGAGCTTCACGAGGTGCGCGACGTGGCGGCGAAGGTGGCTGATAACGCGGCCAGACTTGCGGCGCTGTTTCACGTCTTCGAGCATAACCTGGCTGACCCTATCGGCGTCGACATCATGGAGCGCGCGGTCCGCATTGTGACCTGGCATTTGTCCGAGGCGCGGAGGTTTTTCGGAGAGCTTGCGGTTCCACCCGCAACCCTGGCAGCAGCGCAGCTCGAGCAGTGGCTTGTGGGTCACTGTCGTGCGCATGGAGTCGATACGGTCAAGCGCAAGGAAGTGCAGCAGCTTGTGACACCGGCGGCACTGAGACGCGGAGACAAGCTCACAGATGCGATCCTGACCCTGGCAGAGCATGGTCGGGTGCGCGAGCGCGTCGACGGCAAGAAAAAGCTCTTGCAGGTGAGGCCGGAGGTGCTCGCAGCATGAAGTTATCCGCTCTTATGCGACCCGGCGCACTCCGAGGTACAGCGCCAACATCAGCGCCAACGGTCGCAACAGTCGCAACAATAGCAGTCGCAAGACCACCAGAGCCGAAAATTGACCCGCCACCGCTCACGGCAGCAGAGCAGGCGGACATCACCGAGGCCGTGGTGGAACGCGCGGCCATCATGGAATTTGATGTTGGACTCCGGCGACCCGAGGCGGAGCAGCAGGCGCGGTCACTGATGAGGGTCTATCGGGTGCTGGTGGCAATGGATGATGAGCCGGCGCGCTGGTGCACGCTGCTTGCTCCCGGATGTGACATCACCCAGGCACAGCGCGCGGCGGTCGCTCAATTCGGCGCAGCGCGGGTGCTCGAGGTGCGGGAGGCTGACCATGTCTAATATCCGCGCGCTCAATAGCGACAACGACGTTATGCGGGAGGCTGAAAGACATGGCGTAGCGGATGCACTGCGCAAAGCTCGCGCAAGAGCAGATGGTCATGTCTCAGCTATCACCACCACAAGCGCGCTGTTCATTGTCTGTGCGACACCACCCGATGATGGATATATCGCTTTTGTGGGAGACGGTCCCGGCGACCTCCCGGAGATACTCGCGCGGCTGAATGGTGCGCGCATCAGCGGTTTAGATGGGAGGTGAAATGGCAGTCAGGCGCGACACACAAGGCCGGTTCACGGTCGGACATCCCGGCGGACCTGGCAGACCGAAGCGGCAGACCGAGGCCGGCTACCTATCAACCATGATGAGCGTGGTCGACCTCGACCAGTGGCGTCGCATCTGCGAGAAGGCGCGAGACGATGCGCTGGCTGGCGATGAAAAAGCGCGGTCCTGGCTGGCGCGGTATCTGGTCGGAGACCCGAGCGCGAAAGCTCCCGCCACCACCGAGGTAATTATTCAGCAGCTCCTACAGCTCGACCCCGCGCTCGACAAAGCGGCGATGCGACTCGCGGCACCCGAGCTAACCAGTGAAGAGTTTCCAGGACTCGCGGCAAAAGAGCGCCATGAGTCGGTTGTCAGAGCAGAAGCGGCGGCGGCCATCCTCCAGGCGGAGGCGGTCTAGCGGGGCTTACACTAACTGTGGGTCCCTCTGGAGCTTGATGCACCACGGGTTGTTCGAGGCGCGGTGTCTGGCTAGTGACAGGAAAAAAAAACTTGGTTGTTTCTTGAGGATGTTTGACATGGCAAAGAGCGACAGCACCGACCCGGTCGGTATTGAAGACGGACTCACAGACCAGCAACGACGCGGCGCAGAGCTTGCGGCGGCTGGCTGGTCAGGCGTGGATATTGCCGGAGAGCTTAACGTCAGGCCGGAGACGGTCAGCAGATGGAGAAAGCTCCCGGCGTGGCAGGCGGCTGTCGACGGCATCTTGTCCGAGGCGCGAGCGGTTATCGGGAGTCGCGTTCTAGACTTGTCCGAGCGCGCGCTTGACCAGCTCGAGCTACTGGTCGAATACCGGCACAACCCGACTATCCGACTCAGAGCTTGCATTGAGATGGTCAGGCTGGCCGGCGTCGGTCGCGCGGTATCGGGTGGCCAGCGGAGCAGCAACCTCCCGACCAGAGCAGCGAGCGGAGAATGAGCCGAAAACAGCTCGAGCCGATGCGCGCGGCAGCAGCAACCACCGACACCGCTGTCGACTTCGATCTGCCGACTGACTTCGACTTACCGGCTGACTTCGACTTGCCGACTGACTTCGACATGCCAGCACCACCGAAAAAGACCCGGTACTGATGCGCGTTTGTATACCCGTTTGTATACCGGCGGAGATAGTCAAAGAGAAAGGCGAGAAAAAACAGGATATTGAAAACATGAATGGCGGAGAGGGTGGGATTCGAACCCACGGACGGGATTAACCGTCGCCGGTTTTCAAGACCGGTGCATTCAACCGCTCTGCCACCTCTCCGAGGGTGCTGGTTGGCGCGGAACGCTGGGGCGGGGCATTAGGCTGGACTTTGCAGACGGATTGTCTGCTTTCAGACGGTCTGCAAGAGACGGGGTGTCTGGAATGTCCGCGCGGCCCGGATGTGCGTTGTGCTGGCTGTTGAACGGCGTGCAAGGATAACGCATCAGCACTGGTCATGACCATCCCTTTATGCGCTTTGCTCGGGGGATTGAGTGCTTGATCTCGTGGCTGCTTGAGTTATCCTTGGCGGAACCAAGGGCACGGCGGCAGGGTCGGAAGGCGTTGATGTCCGCCGATGTCGGACCCAAATTTCTACAAAGTCACTGTCAACTTTGGCTTTATCAACATTGGAGTGGTGAGACACCATGGCGAATGATTACACGATGACTCAAGGTGCTTCGAGCGCCGTCGCAGCGAACAAGGTACTGAAAAATACTTACTTGCTGCTTTCCGCTACCCTCGGCTTCAGCGCGGTCATGGCCATGATCTCCATGGCGCTGGCGATGCCGCCCTGGGTCTATATGGTGTCGGTGATCGGCGCCATGCTGCTAGGTATGTTTGTGCTGCCGCGCGCGGCGCAGTCTGCCAGCGGTATCGGCGTGATTTTCCTGATTACCGGCATGCTCGGGTTCGGCCTCGGGTCGATATTGAGCATGTACATGGCGCTGCCGAATGGTCCCAGCATCATCGCGACCGCTTTCGGCGGCACAGCGCTGATCTTCCTTGGCCTGTCTGGCTACGCGCTGACCAGCAAGCGGGATTTCAGCTTTCTAGGCGGCTTTGTCTTCGCTGGCATGATGGTGTTGTTGGTCGCCATCGTCGCGAATCTGTTCCTGAACATGCCGGCGCTGTCGCTGGCAATCTCAGGCGCGATCATCCTGCTGATGAGTGCCTTCATTCTGTTTGATACCAGTCGTATCGCGCGGGGTGAGGAGACCAACTACATCATGGCCACCTACGGCATTTACCTGTCGATCTTCAATATCTTTATCAGCCTGTTGCAGATTCTCGGCGTAATGGGCGATGAGTGAGGTTGAACAGGCCTGACAGGACGGGCCGCCGCTGCGCGGCTTCCCCTGTTCATGGTCGCCGTCATCTGGAAGTGATGGCTGGTTTTTGATCTCGAAGGCCAAAACCCCGGACTCGTCCGGGGTTTTTTCTGGAGGCAGGCAGCATGGATCTTTTCCTGAAAATTGTTTTGGCAGTGGTCATGGTGCTGCTGCTGTTTCGGATGTGGCCCGCTTACAAGTCTTGGCAAGAAAATGGCCCCAAGGCGCAGAAGGGCGATTGGGCGGCGGTGGTGCTGCCCTTGGCCGGCGTGGCCGGGCTGGTAGTGGTGCTGGTGTTGATGGTGCGCTGATTGCTTGCGCGCAGCCGATGCAGTGCCGAACGGCTGAGGTCGCCGGCATGCACTTGTCCCATCGCTGATTTTCTTCGCTAAAACTTTTCGCGTATCAGGCGCTGGATTGTGGAACAGCCCTTCGTCCATCTGCATTTGCATTCGGAATTTTCCCTGGTCGATGGTTTGATCCGTCCTAAGGCGCTGGTGGCAGCCGCGGCCGGGGGTGGTATGCCGGCAGTGGCGGTGACGGATGTCACCAATTTGTTTTGCCTGGTGCGCTTTTACAAGGCGGCCATGGCGGCCGGGGTCAAGCCCATTGTCGGTGGCGAGTTTTTGCTCGAAGACCCGGCTGACCCCGCCAATCCGCATCGGCTGGTGTTGCTGGTGCAGGACCTGACCGGCTACCGCAATCTGACCCGACTGATTTCCCGCGCTTATGTCGAGCGTCAGGATGCGAATTTTCCCCGTATCAACAAAGACTGGCTGCGCGAAGGTGCCCAGGGGCTGATCGCGCTTTCCGCGGGGCGCGCAGGCGATATCGGCAAGGCGCTGGTGCGCGGTCATCGTGATGAGGCCGAGCGTCTGCTTGCGCACTGGCTCGAGCTGTTCGACGGGCGTTTCTATCTGGAGCTGATTCGCACCGGTCGCCAGGACGAGGATCTGTATATCGAGGCCGCGGTCGATCTGGCTGCCGCGCATTTGGTGCCCGTGGTGGCAACCAATGACGTGCGCTTTCTGGCGGCCGATGACTTCGATGCCCACGAGGTGCGCGTGTGCATCCATGAGGGCGTGACGCTCGAGGACCCACGCCGGTCGCGGCATTACAGCCCGGAGCAATATCTGCGCACGCCGGCGGAGATGGCTGAGCTGTTCGCCGATTTGCCGGAGGCGCTGGAGAATTCACTCGAGATCGCTAAGCGCTGCAATCTGGAACTGGAGCTGGGCAAGAGCTATTTGCCCGACTCACCGGTGCCCGAGGGGCGCACGGTCGATGAGTTCATCGCCGAGGCCTCCCGAGAAGGGCTCGACTGGCGTCTCGCGCGCACCTTTGATGTGAATGCGCCGGACTTCGCCGAGCGCCGTCGGGTCTATGACGAGCGTTTGCAGACTGAGCTCAAGGTCATCTGCGACATGGGCTTTCCTGGCTACTTCCTCATCGTCGCCGACTTTATCCAGTGGACCAAGGACCAAGGTATTCCGGTTGGGCCTGGGCGAGGCTCGGGCGCGGGCTCGCTGGTGGCCTACGCGCTCAAGATCACTGATCTTGACCCCATCGAGCATGATCTGCTGTTCGAGCGTTTTCTGAACCCGGAGCGCGTGTCCATGCCCGACTTCGATGTCGACTTCTGCATGGAGCGCCGCGACGAAGTCATCGACTATGTCGCCGACAAATATGGCCGTGAGGCGGTCTCGCAGATCATCACCTTTGGCACCATGGCCGCCAAGGCGGTGGTCCGCGATGTCGGGCGGGTGCTGGGGCAATCCTATGGTTTTGTCGACAAGATCGCCAAAATGGTGCCCTTCGAGCTGAAGATGACACTCGACAAGGCCCTGGTCGAGAGCGAGGAGCTAAAAGCGGCCTATGCCGAGGATGAGGCCGTGACCGCCATCATCGACATGGCGCGCAAGCTTGAGGGGCTGGCGCGCAATGCCGGCAAGCATGCCGGCGGGGTGGTCATCGCGCCGACCAAGCTGACCGATTTCGCACCGCTCTACTGCGAGCCGGGTGGTGTGAATCTGGTCACCCAGTTCGACAAGGATGATGTCGAGCAGGCTGGTCTGGTGAAGTTCGACTTCCTCGGCCTGCGCACCCTGACCATCATCGACTGGGCGCTTAAGACAGTGAATACCCAGCGCGCCGAGCAGGGCGAGGCACCACTCGAGATCGAGCGCATCGACCCGCAGGACGCAGATGCCTTCACGCTGCTCAAGCGCTGCGCTACCACCGCCGTGTTTCAGCTCGAGTCGCGCGGCATGAAGGAGCTGATAAAAAAGCTCCAGCCCGACAGCTTCGGCGACATTACCGCCCTGGTGGCCCTGTTCCGTCCCGGTCCGCTGCAGTCCGGCATGGTGGATGACTTCATCGACCGCAAGCACGGCCGCGCTGCGGTGGCCTATCCGCACCCGGACCTCGAGCCCATCCTCAAGCCCACCTATGGCGTCATCCTGTATCAGGAGCAGGTGATGCAGATCGCCCAGGTGCTCGCCGGCTATTCGCTCGGCGGCGCCGACCTGCTGCGCCGGGCCATGGGCAAGAAGAAAGTCGAGGAGATGGACAAGCAGCGCGCCATCTTCGAGCAGGGCGCCGCCGAGCGCGGTGTGGATGCCGGCGTCGCCACGCACATTTTCGACCTGATGGAGAAATTCGCCGGCTATGGCTTCAACAAGAGCCACTCCGCCGCCTATGCGCTGGTGTCCTATCAGACCCTGTGGCTCAAGGCGCATTATCCGGCGGCTTTCATGGCCGCGGTGCTCTCGGCGGACATGGACAACACCGACAAGGTGGTCACGCTCATCGACGAATGCCGCGCGATGAAGCTGGCCGTCGATCCGCCCTGCATCAATGGGTCGGACTGGCGCTTCACCACCGCAGGCGATGCGCGCGTCATCTACGGTCTTGGCGCCATCAAGGGCGTCGGTGAGTCCGCCATCGAGAACATTCTCGCGGTGCGCGGTGGCCGGTCCTTCAGTGATCTGTGGGACTTCTGTCGTCGCATTGACCTGCGTCGCGTCAATCGCCGGGTGATCGAGGCGCTGATTCGCGCTGGTGCGCTCGACCGCATCGGCAAGAACCGCGCGACTCTGTTAAATCAGCTGCCGGTTGCGCTCAAGCTGGCCGAGCAGTCGCACGCCAGCGCCAGCAGCGGCCAGAATGATCTGTTCGGGATGGGCGGAGGCGGCGACGAGGCCGACGCCGGTCCCGACCCGCAGATTGCCGCCGACGAGTGGCCGGAATGGGACGAAGACGAGCGCCTGCTTGGCGAGAAGGAAACCCTGGGCCTGTATCTGACCGGCCACCCGATCGACGCCTATGAGTCCGAGCTCAACGCCATGGTCTCGCGGCGCATTGCCGGCTTGGTCGAAAGCGGGCAGGGGCTTGGCTTTGGCGACGAGGGCGGCGGGCGCGGTGAGCCGCGCACCGTGGTTGGCCTGGTGGTGGCCGTGCGCACCAACAAGACTCAGCGCGGGCGCATGGCCAGTTTTACTCTCGATGACCGCACCGGGCGCATCGAGGCGACAGCGTTCTCGGAGCTCTACGAGCAGGTGCGCGAGTTGTTGGTCCCCGACAGCATCCTGGTGGTGTCAGGGCAGGTGGCGTTCGACCACTTCCGCGACAGCTGGTCGCTGCGGGCCAGTGCCGTGCGCCCACTGGCCGAAGCCCGCGCGGAGCTGGCCGACCACCTGCTGGTCAGTGTCGATCTGGCCGACCCGGAGCGGCATCGCCAGGGCAGCGCCCTGGTCAACAGCATGATCGACATCCTGCAGCAGTTTCGCGGCAGCGGACTCGGCGCGCGCATCCGCTATCACCGCCCTGGCGCCAGCGGCGAGCTGAATCTGGGCGAGGATTGGCGGGTGGCCCCCAGCGACAATCTCATCAAGCGCTTGCGACAGCTGCTTGGCAGCAAGGCAGTCGAGATCGTCTACCAACGCGAGCTGCGCCTCGCGCCGACGCTTAACCTGGTGGAAGCAGGACGGCTCGAGGACGAGCCTGAGCCATACATCGGGGCGGAATTCGCGCCGGAACTTGAACCAGAGCCAGCTAATCTGGCTTGACCTGGCTTGATTAGGCCCAGACCGAATCAGACCAGATCGATTTAGAAGGTCTTGGTGACTTCAAGGCCAATTATATGAGCTTGAGCTTCATACCTGCCAGCAATGGCGGTGGTGCCGTTGACATCGCCGGGGTCGGTGAGTGGATTGTAAGGACGTACCCCGTCGACATCGCGGTTTTCAAACATGACTAGCATGTAACCAGCATCGATACGCCAGCCGTCGCTGAGTTGGTGGCCGACACCAAGGCTAATCAACTGACGATTATTATCGGGCACCCGGGCACTGAAGTAATCGTCAGGCTGAGCATTTTCGTCGTAGGCATAGCCGAAGCGCAGCAGAGTCGCCGGCGTCAGTTGATAGGTCAGGCCAAGACGATAGGCATTCGAGTCTTCCCATTGGTTCTGGTCTTCAAGCAGCGTCTGACCGCTGGTGCGACTTTCAACTGTAATGCGATTGAACTCGCTCCAGCCCATGCGTGTCCAGTCGAATTCGATCGCTAGTTTTGGCGTCAGCTTGTAGCGCGCTCCAAGTTGCAGGCGCCAAGGTAGATTCAAATCGAGCTCGGCACTTTGCGCCGGCGGCAGTCCGCTGAGTCCGCCGGTTTGTGCGTAAAGAGCCGCCAATGTGTCATTCAGTGGGCGATAACTGCCGGTGACCTGCACGGTGGCGGCCGAATGGAAATTCGCCCCCAGGCTCCAGCGTTCCTGCTTATAGAGCGCGCTTAAGTTGAATCCCCAGCCGGTGCCGTCACCGCTGAGATCCGTGAGCGAGGAATTGAGCGTGGCCGACTTGAGCCAGTAAAGATCGGCGCCTGCTGAGAGGCTGAGCTGATCGCTGACTTTATAGGTGAGCGTGGGTGAAAAATCGATTGTCTCGAGTTTGCTTTGGGTGGGCTGGGGGCTGATGGGCACCTCGGCACCTGTTGGCAGGGTGGTCGTTCCGGTCAGGGCCGGAAAAGTGCCAGTGGGCCAGCGGGTCTCGAGACCAAAGGGAGCGGTGATGCCAAGACCAGCCCACCATTGATCATTCAGCTTAATCGCAGCCTGCATCATGGGTGCGGCCAGCCAGTCAGCACCCTGACTGTCGTGACTGCCGGTGGCTGTGCGCACCGAAAAATTCGGCCCGATGAACAGACTGCCGGCGGCAATGGAGCTTTGGTCATGAAAGCCCATGGCAGCCGGATTAAAAGCAAAAGCACCGGGATCTTCCGGATTAGCAACCATGGCGTTAGCGGAACCGAGGCCGGCCACGGAAATCTCCGGCACCGCGAATCCTGATGCCTGGACTGAATCTATCGTGGCCAGACTGAAGCCAACAGCCATAGTCAGACCGCAGGCGAGAACAAGGCGGTGTTTTCGGGTAATGGGTTTCAAGGCGGTGCCCCCTGGTAAAGTGAGAGAAAGGCCCGCGACTCAGTGCATCAAGGCCCGTCATGAACCTGTAAAATATAAGGGAATTTGTTGCGGGTGCCCAGAGGGTTTCACCAAGAGTGCTTAATCTGTTCTCTCCGCTAAAGGCGGGTTCGTGGGCGCTTCCTCATGGGACTCACGTGTCATGCGTTGCAGGAAGGCGGCGATCTGGGCGGGAGATTCTGTCTCTAAGTGAATGGCGGTGTGGTCTTCCTCGCGGCTTAGCGGATCATGTTTTTCCTGCTGGCGTGCGAGAATGACCGTATCGGCATCTGAGGCGTCGTCACCGCGGCTGAGTCGTGAGAGCACTCTTGCTTTAAGGACATCCGGCGGCGCCTTGAGCGCCAGAATGGTGAAGTCGCAGTGCTGCTCGCGAGCCAGTGCATGGAACCACTGGCGGTGCTCGGCGCACAGAAAGGCGGCATCGACCAGCACGCTGCAGCCGGCGAGCAATATCTGCTCGGCGAGCGCGAGCAGGCGCTGATAAGTTTGCCGCGAGGCTTGCTCGCCATAAAGTTGGGGCGCGCGCGCTTCGTTCTGCGTGGCCGCGAACAGGCGTTTGCGCTCGATGTCGGAGCGGATTTGAATCAGTGGCAGACGCTCGCGCAGCGCATGTCCGAGCCAGGTTTTGCCTGATCCCGACAGCCCATGGGTGATCAGAAGCCTGGGCTGATGGACTCTGGTGTAGTCCTCGGCCAGGCAAAGATAGTGGTCAAGCTGCGCGCGCGCCTGGGCTTCGTCTTCCGGGGAGTCGGGATGCCCTTGATGAAGTTGGCTCAGGCGGATGCCGCTGACCTTGGCACGCACCATGGCGCGATAGACCTGATAAAAGGCCAGCAGGCGCAGGCCGGCATAGTCGCCGGTGAGTTCCAGGTAGGTGTTGATCAGGCGTCGCTCGAGTGCGGTCTCGCCGATCTCGCGCAGGTCCATAGCGAGAAAAGCCAGGTCGCTGATGCAATCGATCCAGCGCAACTCGGGATTGAACTCCAGCGCATCGAAGATGGTCGGCTCGCCGTCGAGCAGGGCGATGTTGCCGCGATGCAGATCGCCATGGCATTCGCGAATCCAGCCCTCCATCTTGCGCGCGGCGAGCAGCGACTCGAACTCGCGAAAGCGCTGACGGGTCCAGTGCTCAATTCGGCTGACGCGCTCTGCGCTGTCGGGGCAGAGCGGTCCGTCGCGCAGAACCTGAACGTTGGCCAGCATGGGCTTGAGGATTTTTTCTGGAGTTCCGTAGGGGCTGTCGCTGCCGGCGGCGGGCTGGCTCTGATGAAATGCCGCGATCTGCTCCGCCAGACGATCAATAATGCCGCGGTCGACGGGGGTCTCGGTCAGCACCACCTGGCGCGGAAAGCGGCGCATGCGCACCGCATATTCCAGCGCCTCGCCATGGGTTTGCAGACGGATGCGACCGGCCTGTTCGCCGATCTGCACCACATCCAGATAGAGCCCGGGCGCCAGGCGGCGGTTGATGCGGACTTCCTCATGGCAGAAGTGCCGGCGCTGCTCCAGGGTGGAGAAATCGAGAAACCCAAGATTGACGGGCTTTTTCAGCTTATAGGCGTATGCACCGGCGAGCAGAACGAAGGAGATGTGAGTTTCAATGACCTCGATCGACCCGACGGGATGCGGGTAGGCGTCCGGCTGCTTGAGTGCCTCGATGATGGAAGCGAGTGTCTGACGGGGCGCGTCTGCTGAGTGACCCGGTGAGTGATCCATGGAAAGATCAGGTGAGCGATCCGGTGAGTCGTCCCCAGATTTGTCGGGAGAACGGTTCGGCGATCCGTCTGGGAGCCTGGCTGTCATGACAGCGCGCTGCTGATGCCAGTCAGAGGCCACAAGGCAAGCGACCAGAAGGCAAGCGACCAGAAGAGGGCTTCGGACCATGCTGCCGCTTGATGCAGCGCCGGAGCTTGACTATGATCGCGCGTCACTTGCTGGCCTGCCGAGCAGGTAGCCTGGCAGTGGTGTTTCGACCCAGTCTTATTGTTTTGAGTCTTGTTGTTTTTAAGAGAGTTGCCCATGAATATTGATCGTATCGTCTTTGCCTTTGCCGGATTCATGATTCTGCTGACCTTACTGCTGGGCTGGCAGTTCAGCGAGTACTGGTATCTGTTCACCGCCTTTATCGGGCTGAATTTGCTGCAGTCGGCCTTTACCGGCTTCTGCCCTCTGGCCTTGATTCTCAAGAAAATGAACAAGCCATCGGGCGCGGCGTTCTGAAACCCAGGGTGGGCTGGAGTCCGCCAGGCTACTCCGACCACAGGCGCAGTGCATTGCGAATATCGACGTCGCGCAGGGTGGTCACGGATTGACCGCGCTGGCGCAGCTCTTTGAGCATGCGATCGATTTCACGCTCAGCCAGCATCCAATCGCGCTCGGCTTGGCCCGGGGCAAAGCCGCGACGCTCGGAGAGAAAATAGGCGGCCACCGCGATCATGCGATGGCGGTCGGCTGCGGTGGGGCTGATGACAGAAGACGGTTGTGCGCTCATTTCGTGCTGTTGTGTGGCGGCCTAAGTCAATCTCGCCCCTTATTGGCGCCGGTCGCGGAGTATTTCACGCGATCTCCGAGTATCGGAGTAAAGATAGTGAAGCCAACGGGCGTGCGCGTTACTATAACCTGACATGTCAGCTAGCGTCCGAGACGCGGGCGGCGGGGTGCGCTATCGCGGCCGGTTCAATGGTAGCTCCAACGAGAGTGGTCGCTGCGATGAGGAAGACGGAATGAAAAAACTCAAGTCCTTGTCCGATCAGGAAGGCGCCCGCGCCTTGCTGGCAAAGGTTCAGCCCCTGCTGAGCCAGGTGCAGGCACTGGCGAAAAAATACGGCGCCATCGCCTACAAGTACGGGCGCATCGGCGCTCAGGCGGCCTGGGTCGTGTTGCAGCGACTGCCGATCGCGAGCCTGTCCTTTGCCCACGCGCTGGCGGATGCGGACTACGCAGAGGAGCTGCGTGCGCTCCATGCTGATCGGCTCTCTACGCCCGGTCTTGGGTCAGCCTCGGCATCCCGCTCGGCGGCGCAGGCTGCTTCCCCAACCGCTGCGCAACTGGCAGGTGCGGACCAGGCAAGCGCGCAAGCGGCCGCGGCCAAACCGGCGGAGCGCGCGCCGGTCAAGCTGGAGCCGGTGGAGCTTGAGAAAGCACCGCCTGACTCGGCCCTGCTGCTGCTCAGTCTGCTACAGAAAGAGGGCCGCTTCATTGATTTCATGCAGGAGGATGTCGGCAGCTATAGCGATCAGGAAGTCGGCGCGGCGGCGCGTGTGGTGCACCAGGGTTGCGGCAAGGTGCTGAATGAATATTTGCACATCGCGCCGGTGCGTTCCGAAACGGAAGGGGCGCAAGTCACCCTGGAGCCGGGATTCAATCCGTCCGAAGTCCGCCCGACCGGTCAGGTCGTCGGCGAGCCACCCTTTACCGGCGCGCTGGTGCATCGCGGCTGGAAGGCGACGGAGATTCAGCTGCCCAAAATTGCCAGCAGCCATGATTTGCGCATCCTGGCCGCGGCGGAGGTGGAGCTGTGAGCAAGCCGCGTTTTGCGATCGGCATTGATCTGGGCACGACTCATTGTGCCCTGGCCTATGTCGAGTCGGCGAAGTGCGACGGCGAGCAGGTCGAGCATCATCAGATGCTCATCCCCCAGTTGACGGGGCCGGGCTCGGTGGAGGAGTTGCCCGTTCTGCCGTCTTTCATTTATCTACCGCATCATGACGAGTTCAAGGCGGGGGACCTGAGTCTGCCCTGGCCCAGCGACCCGGCACGCATCGCCGGTGCTCTGGCGCGCAAGCAGGGTACCAACACGCCGCTGCGTCTGGTCTCCAGTGCCAAGAGCTGGCTGTGCCACCCGGATGTGGACCGCAAGGCGGCGATTCTGCCACCGCCGTTGTCGGCGCCCGACCCGGCCGACGATATTTCGCGCATGTCGCCTTTCGATGCCAGCATTCATTATCTGGCGCACCTGCGCGATGCCTGGAACGGCCAGCATCCGGATGACCCGCTGGAGCAACAGGAAGTCACGGTCACAGTGCCTGCTTCCTTCGATCCCGCCGCGCGCGAGCTGACCGCTGAGGCAGCAAGTGCGGTTGGTCTCAGTAACCTGGTGTTGCTGGAAGAGCCGCAAGCCGCGCTCTACAGCTGGGTGAACGACACGCGCGGCGACTGGCGCCAACAGGTTAAGGTCGGCGACATTCTGCTGGTGGTCGATGTCGGCGGTGGCACCACCGACCTGTCTCTAATCGCAGTCACCGAGGATGCTGGCGCGCTGGAGCTGACGCGGGTGGCCGTGGGCGAGCATATTCTGCTCGGCGGCGACAACATGGACCTCACCCTCGCCCATCTGGTCAAGCAGAAGCTTAAGGCTGATGGCATCGAGCTCAACCGCTGGCAGGTGCAGGCGCTGACCCATGGCTGCCGCCACGCCAAGGAGTCCCTGCTGGCTGACGCGGAGCTCGACAAGGTGCCGGTGGTGGTGCCAAGCCGCGGCACCAAGCTCATCGGCGGTAGCATCCGCACGGAGCTCACGCGCGAGGAGGTCGAGCAGACGCTGATTGAGGGTTTTTTTCCTGATTGCGAGATTTCCGCCCGTCCCTCGGTACGCGAGCGCGGCGCCCTGACCAAGGTCGGGCTGCCTTTTGCCCAGGACCCGGGCATCACCCGCCATCTCGCGGCCTTCCTGAGTCGCCAGGCCGGCGCGACCGGCGATCTCGAAGGCTTTGTCGAGCAAGCGCACTGGGCTAGCTTTCTGCATCCTACTGCCGTGTTGTTCAATGGCGGCGTGTTCAATGCGGCGGTGCTGCGCGAAAGGGTCATGTCGGTGGTGAATCAATGGCTCGCGGGCGAGGATGCGCCACCCGCGCGCCTGCTTGAGTCGCACGATCTTGACCTGGCCGTCGCCCGTGGCGCCGCCTTTTTCGCCCATGTGCGCGGCCATGGCGGGGTGCGCATTCGTGGCGGTACCTCGCATTCCTACTATGTGGGTATTGAATGCTCGGGGCCGGCTATTCCAGGCATGGAGCCCGAGTTGCAGGCACTGTGCCTGGTACCCTTCGGCCTGGAGGAAGGATCAGACCCGGTGCAGCCGCCGCAGGAGTTCGGCCTTATCGTTGGCGAGCCGGTGCGCTTCCGCTTCTTCGGCTCCACCGTGCGGCGCGAGGACCAACCCGGCGATTTGCTGGAGGAGTGGAGTCCTGATGAGATTGATGAGCTTGAGGACATTCAGACCAATCTGCCGGCGGATAATCGCGAGCAGGGCGAGGTAGTGCCCGTGCGGCTGCAGGCATCGGTGTCCGATGTCGGCAACCTGGAGTTGATTGCGATTCCGCTGACCGGCAAGGCGGCTGAGTGGAAGGTATCCTTCAATACCCGCGGCGGTGCGGAGCGCTGACCGCCATCCCTGCTTGGTGTTAACGCTCGGCTTTCACCAGAGAAGCGAGCGATTTCGGCAGGGTGTCGATCTCCTTGACCAGACGCGGCAGGGAGCGCTCAAAAATTAGCTTGTTTTCGCTCAGATCGCGCAGACCGATCACTTCAAGATAGTCGCTGACGAAAATTCCCGGTTCGGTGTACGGAGCTCTTTTGAGCACCTGGTACATGCGCCGTGACAGATACAACAACGCCACGCGCAGTCGAACGTCCTCCGGCACGCGCTCTGGCCGCGCGAACTCAGGGTAGTACTGATACTGCAGGGTTTTGCACAAGGTTTCCGGTAGCTTCCAGGTGCGCAACAGTTCGGCGGCCATTTCCGCCGGGTCGACAAGATCGAACAGCGGGCCGAGTTGTGAGTTGTAGTTTTTCAGCAGCTCGACAATGACCATCCCGATTTCGCCAAGCAGGCCGATGGTTGAAATTTCGGCCGGCTTGACCCGCGGCTGGGCTTGAGCCACCACGAATGCGATGCGCGAAATATCCACTGAGCGCTTATGGATCTCGGCGAAAGCCGGGGTGTCGGGCAGGCTGTGGCGCATGCTCTCGGACATCACGATCTGATAAACCTGATCGTGCCCAAGCAGCAGCATGGCGTGATTGAGGTTGGTGATCTTGGTTTCAAAGCCATAGATCGGCGAGTTCACCGCCTTCAGCAGGCTGCTGGTCAGCGAATAGTCCATCGCCACCATATCGACGATCTCCTGGCGCGTGGTGCGATCGTCGAGCATCCTGCCGAGAAGCTCCATCGAGGAGATCGGTAGCTTCGGCACCTTGGCGAACAACTTTTGCGTCATCGGTGACTTGCTAAAGCCCGCACCACGCTCGGTACGCAGGTGATACATGGCTCCGAGCAGTTGCGCGCGTGTGTCGTAGAGCCTTTGCGCGTTCTTTCTCTGCTGCTGCAGTCGGTCCTGCGTGATGCGCTTCATGCGCAACAGCAGATAGGATTGCAGGTCCTCATTGAGGCTGGCAAAGGTCTTTTGGTTAATCACCAAAGCGGTGCCAGAGGTGCGCGCCAGGGCTGCGAAGTGCTCTTCATCCGCGGGGGCGTCAAAATCCCCGTCGCAAATCCAGTCACCGGCCTCGAAAGTCTCCGACGGCAGGCTCTGATCTTCGTTCGCGCGCAGCTCAAGGTGTCCGGAGAGGATAATGATCAAGTCCCTGCCGAGCTGGTCGGCGGTGAAAGGCCAGCCTTCAGCGTCAAACTTAACCAGTTCAGCGGCATTAAAGAGCGCGACGAGCTCGGATTCAGCAAGCTCAGGAAAGGCGCCGGACTTGTCAGCGGCTTTTAGGACCGGCGATAGGCCGTCGTTTTTGGTTGGCGAGCTTTTTTTCCAGAATCCGGGCATCACAGGACCTCAGGCAGGGTAATGGGGTATGAGTATAGAACGCACACCAACAAAATGCGTAGATTCGTTACCGGTTGCCGCAGTGCCAGCTTGCGCACGTATTGCACGGCGCGGGGTTAGGTTAGGCCACGCTGGTCAAGCAAATGGCGAATCGCGCAGCCAGCCAGGGTGAGTCCGAACAATGCGGGCATGTAACTGATGGTGCCGTTGACAGCTCGCGCCCACTTGTCGCCGCTCGGACCGGGTGGCAGCGGTGGGCGCGACGGCTCCAATGACCAGACCGCCTGCACTCCCTCGCCAAAGCCGCGCTTGCGCACCCCTTGGCGCACCGCCCGGGCGAGCGGACATTGCCGAGTGTTCATGAGATCGGAGATCTGCATCGCGCTCGGGTCCATCCGCCCGCCAGCGCCCATGCTGCTGAACACGGGCACCCCGGCTTCCAGACAGGCGGCCAGCAAGGCAATCTTGCTGCTTAGGGTATCAATGGCATCGAGTACGACATCAAACCCATTGATATCAAACTCAGGCAGGTGCTCAGCGTCAAAAAATCTCGCCACCGTCCTGAACCGCCCATTCGGGTTGATGTCCTGCAGTCGGGCGGCAAGCACCTCCACCTTGGGCTGACCGATCGTCGAATGCAGCGCAGCCAATTGGCGATTGAGGTTGGACGCATCCACCCGGTCATGATCCACCAAGGTCAACTGACCAATCCCAGCCCGCGCAAGCGCCTCCGCCGCATGCCCCCCAACGCCGCCAAGACCGACGACTAGCACCCGCGCATCAGCAAGCCGATCGCAGCCTTCGGCGCCGATTAAAATTTCGGTGCGTTGGCGCATTGGCAGTGGCTGATGCTTCTCGAGGCGCAGCACCGCGTTCGCGTTGGCTGTGGTGGCCTCGGCAATTTCCTTGGGGTCTTGATGACGGATGTCGGCCAGGGTGGTGAGGATCTCAGGCAGATACTCGGGGCTGTTGCGCTGATACTGGTGGGAGACGGCGGTCATGTCGGGGGCGTCTGTTTCTAGCACCAGGGCATCAATTGGCAGCTCTTGTGCCAGCGCCCGCAGTTTGCGTGAGCGCTCGAAGGTGAGCATGCCGCCAAAGCCGAGTTTGAAGCCAAGCTCCAGGTAGGCTTGTGCCTGCTGCAGGCTGCCGTTGAATGCGTGGGCGATGCCGCCGGGCACTTCGGCGGCGCGCAGCATTTGGATGACTTCATCATGGGCCTTGCGCACATGCAGCAGCACGGGCAGTCTGAGTTCGGAGGCCAGCGCGAGCTGTTGCTCGAAATACCAGCGTTGTTCAGTCTGGTCGGTGTCGGCGAGCGCGAAGTCCAGGCCGATTTCGCCGATGGCGGTGACATGTGTCTGCTGCAACTGGGCGCGCAGGCAGTCAATGTCCGTGGCCTGGTGGTCTGCGAGAAAACAAGGATGCAGGCCCAGCGCGGGATGCAGGGTGGGGAGCTGGTCGGATGAAGGCGCCGGGCAGCGCTCGCAGGAATTCTTGTGCAGTGGCGGGTGATCGCCGCGGCCGCAGAGCTCGAGCACGCGCGGCCAGCTGGCAGCTGTTACGCCGGGAATGACGATGGCGCTGACGCCGAGGGCCCAGGCGCGTTGCAGGACGTCGGACCGATCTTGGTCGAATTCGGGAAAATCCAGGTGGCAGTGGGTGTCGATTAGCCGCATGAGTGCTTACGGGATCAGGCTGACCAGACCAGGCTTGCCGCATCGGGGCTTACCACATCAGGTCATCCGGTATCTGATACTCGGCGTATTCGTCATCCTCTGTCGTTGCGTCCTTGGTCTTATTCCAGACCAGAATCCGGTCGGGGTCGCGTTCGCTCACGCGCGCGGCGGTGTCGGAGGGGATGAGTTCGTAAAAGTTGTCCTGGCGCACGATGGCAAGCTGCCCGGCGACGATGGCTGCGTGCTGCTGGGCGTTGACGTAGAGCCTTTTCAGCGCAGAGCCGTCGGCAAAATTGTAGGCCAAATCGCCGTCGGCGCGCGCCACGCGTTGCTGGTGAATCATCTCCCGCAGCGCGCTCTGCTCGGCTTTTTGGCGGGCTTCTTCTTCGCGCTGGCGATTGAGTTTGCGGTCGCGCTCGGCTTTCTCGGCCTCGGCACGGGCGACGGCCTCGCGGCGTTCGGCGGTTTCTGTGTCGCCGCCCTGGCGGCGCTGTTTGCGCTTTTTGGATTTGGTCTGCTTGGCCTGCTGGGTGCTGGCCAGACCAGCTCTAACGAGCTGATCCTGCAAGGAATTGCCCATGTTCGCCTCACGGTCAGGGTGCGGGACCCTGCGATCAGGTTTCAGGAAGAGATTTTGTTAAGGATACACGGCAACAGAAAAGTCTGCGCCTGTTTGCGGCACGATGCGCCGTGCTGGCTCATCCAGCGATGGCGGAAAGCAAAAAAATCCTGCTCAAATTGGTATAAACTCGCCATTTTTTGCCCCGGATCGACGCTGCTTCGGTTTCGGTGGCCCATGCCTTATCGGGAGAGAACGAATGACACGACAGAAAGCCGCATTTTACCTTGGATGCCTGCTATGCCTGCCCTTGCTTGGCTTGGGGGCCGCTCAGGCAGCGGATACGGGCTATGTGAACATGCAACGGGTGCTGAAGGAAAGCCAGCTTGGCGTTGATGCAGAGAAGCGGCTGCAGGAGCGTTTTGGTCCGAAGACGGAGCCTTTCGCCGAGGAGGAAATGGCGATCCGTCAACTGCAGCAGGGATTGGAACGCGACAAGGCGCTGATGAGCGAAGCTCAGGTTGAAAAGAAGGAGACCGAGGTGCGCGAGCGTATCCAAGCGTTCGAGAAGGACTTCACGGCCGTCCAGCGTGAACTGATGGAGGCGCAGCAGGAGGAGGCCAAAAAGATTCTTGAGCCCGCCGGGGAAGCCTTGAAGTCCATCGCCGAAAAGAAAAAGCTCTCTGCGGTGTTCGAGGCCAGCCAGCAGGGGATTCTGTATCTGGACCCGAAGACTGACCTCACCGACGAGGTCATCGAGTTGATGGACAAGAAAAAATGACCCATGGTCGCATCGGGCGGGCGCCGCGCTCGATGGCGTTGCGGCCGGATGCATCCAACCCTGACCTGAGACCTGACATGCGCCTGACCGCGCACCGCTGGGCTATACTGCTAGCGGTATTCAAACCTTAAAGAGCGCCGGCGCGAGCCGTCGCCGACCACGTGGAGAAAACACGCTGATGCTTGGAGAAGTGCACGACCTGATCCACGAGTTTCCAGATCTCGTTGGTAAAATCGATGCGATGCGCGCATCCGACACGGACTTTGCCGAGGACATGGACAGATACGACGCGCTGGACGCGCGAGTTCGCAGGCTTGAGGAGCTGGGCACGCCTGTGGCCGATGAAACCATCGAGGATCTGAAAAAAGAACGTTTGCTGCTCAAAGACCGCCTCTATGGGCGGCTGCGGAGCGAGGCCAACGCGGCGGCTCAATCCTGAAGTGCGAAGATGAAATAGATCGAATCCAACAGCGGCGTCGGCTGTGCATCGGCGCCGAACCAGAGCGCAAAAATGCGGTCGATTTCCTCTGACGCGTAGATCTGCGCCAGCCCGCGATTTACCGCTAGGCGAAAATCTGCATCGTCGCGCGCCAAGGCAAAGGCGTAGGGGTCAACGGAGAAGTCGGTGTCGATTACCTGGAAGGCATTGGTTTTGCCACTCGCGGCCACTTGGCCGATGAGTACCAGCCGGTCATCGGCAAAGGCATCGATCGCGCCTGCCTGAAGTTGCTCGCGCCCGTCCTTGGCATCCTTGACCGGTTTGAGCTCGGCGTTGATCAGGCGCTCGGCCAGCACCGGGCGCAGGCGATACTCGGTGGTGGTCTGCGGCACCACACCAATGGCTTTGCCGCCCAGGTCGGCAAGGCTGCTGATGCCCGAGTCCTTCAGCACCAGGATGCCGCCGGACTCGACAAACACCGGATAGGAAAAATCCACTTGGCGCTGGCGCGAGAGGGTCATGGTGGTGGTGCCGCAGTCCAGCTCCGCCTCGCCATTGGCAACGGCGGCGAGGCGCCTCGGGGTGTTCCCTTCGATCCAGGAAATAGCAATGCCGTCGAGCCCGAGGTCGCGCTGAATGCTGGCGACAATGCGCCGGCAAAGGTCGACTGAGTAACCGCGCGGCAGGCCGTCTTCGTCCTTGAAGGCGATGGGGTAAGCGTTTGCCGGATAGGCCACACGGATTTTCTGGCTCAGTGCGATGCGCGCAAGTACGCCGGTTTCGCTTAGCGCCACGGGCGGAGAGAGCAGTGTGCTCAGACCCAGCGCAACCTGACAGATGAGTGCGGCTGCTTGATGGCGCCGACGAGTGAGAAGCATCGCGCGGGCTCAATCCTGCGGTGAGGCGGCGCTTTGGCGGATGTGATCGCGAATCTCGTTGGGGCGCGGCAGCCCGCGCACGGCAAGCTCGGGCTCGTCGCCGGTGGTGAAGATAACCAGATCGCCGGCGCCGAGAAGGCGCTGAAGGAGCGACTGGTTAACCCGCACGGTGCGAATCGAGCCCATGTTGATTTCGGTGTAGTTCTTGGCAAGCAGGCCGTGGGTCCAGAGGATCTCGTTGCGGCGGATTTCCAGCCGGTCAGTCAGGCAGGCAAGCCAGGAGCGCAGCAGGTTGAATGCACCGATCAGGGCGAGACCATAGCCGGTAAAGGTCGCGATGGTTCGGGGCCCGATGTGAATGTTATCCCCAATCTTGATGTCCTTGAGTACCGGCAGGCTTTCGGTTAGCTGTGCCAGGTAAGGCAAGTTGCCGGTGATGGCGACGTAGAGGCCAAACACGACCACGAGCCAGGCGATCAGGGTGCCCAGGGGACGCATCCGCCACACCGACGGATTGGCTTGGTAGAGAATTTCGGACATCGAGACCTCCTGCGGGCGCCGACCCGGCGCGAATCTCCGGCATTATACCCAAACCAGAGGGGAGCCCTGCCTGTTCTGGGCCAGCATTTCCCACAACGAGATTGGGATTTTGGCTCAGCCTGATCAGGGCGATGCTGGTCAGGACGATGCTGATCAGGACGATGCTGATCAGGACGATGTTGGCGCTGGCATTAACCGGTCGCGAGATAACGCGGCACTTCCACGTCGATATCCGTGGGGGTGATGCCGAGCTCCTCCAGCCCGTTCGGTCCTGTGCAGACGCTCGCGATTTGCAGCGAGCGATAATTGTCCATGGTGAAGGGTTTTCCCGGCAGATGCTCGAACAGCCGTGCCTGACGCTGGGCGGCCTTGTCGCTTAACTCGATGACTTTGATCCTGCGCCGGCGCAGTCTGGCGGTGTAGTCCACTAGCTCGCGCAGGCTGAGCACGCGTGGGCCGCAGAGGTCGTAGGCCTTGCCTGCGCTCTCGGGGTGATCGAGTGCGCGTGCCATGGCCTCGGCGACATCGCCCACCCACACGGGCGCGAAGCGGGCGCCGGGACAGGCGAGCGGGAAAAAGCCGGGTGCGAAGTCGATCAGACCGGCGAAGCGGTTGAACAGGCTGTCCTGGCGCCCGAAGATGACCGAGGGCCGAAAGGCGGTGGTTGCGGGTGTCTCGGCGGCCAGCGCCAGGGCCTCGCCGGCGCCCTTGGATTTGAGATACTCGGAGGTCTGCGCCGTCTCCTCGCCGGGCGGGCAGGCATGCAGCGCACTCATGTGCAGCAGTCGCGGCACGCCAGCCTCGCGCGCGGCATTCAGCACCCTCTCAACCAGCGCGACATGCACCTGCTGGAAACTGGAGTTGGAGCTTTCGTTGAGGATGCCGATGAGATTGACGACCAGATCGCAGCCGGCGAATTGCTCGGCCAGGGTGGCCTCATCGAGGGATTTGACCGGCTGCAGGGTGATGCCGGGAAAGAGCTTGAGATCCCGATGGCGATGGGGTCGCCGTGTCGGCAGGTGGCAGTGGTAGCCGCGGGCGACCAGACGCCGGGCCAGTTCGCGACCGACAAAACCGGTCCCGCCGAGAATGCAAGCCTTGGAGTGTTTCTTCATAGGTGTTGCAGTGCCATGTGCCAGAGGGTTGCAGCGGCGCCGCCAGGTCAGGCGCGTGCCGCCGGATGCCCAAGTATGTCCCGATGATGGGGATGTGATGGACGGGCTATTATGCCGCCCTTTGGCGCGCACCGAAACTGACTAGGGCGCACTGATGCTGCGCCGTATTTCCGGCACTGTTGATAATCCTTATCGCGGCGCGTCTTCTGCTCGGCCCTGACTGAACGGCTCGGCCTGCTGCTCGTCCTCCAGCCACAGACGGCGGTACAAGAATAGCTCGCCCGCGGCATCGCGTAGCACCATCCGTCCGCGATCCAGCGCGAATTCATAAGGGCGGGCGGTGTCGTTGGCCGGGTTGTACATCGCGATGCGGTCGCCACGCTGCTGAATCAGCCCGTCGATAAAACCGGCGCTCGGCTGATACAGCCGAAAGCGGTAACCGCGCACGATCAACAGCCCGCCGGTGCGGCCCTCCCAAATGCCATCCAGACGGGTGGGCTGCCAGGGGCCGTCCTTGTCGCCAAACCAGCGACGGGCATCGGGCATGCCGAACTGCCGCACCGGGTCGCCAAAGCGCTCGCTCATTGGATTGTCCTGGCCCATCATGAAGGACCAGCCGGGCGAGTCCGGCGACATGGGGTTGCGCATGCCGTTTGAGAGGGCGTCGCCGGGTGAATCCTCGCCGTTAAATCCCATGGCATCCATCATGCGGGTCATGGCCTCGGCCATTGCCGCGCCGGTCGAGCGCTGCTGCTCCGCAACAGCTGGAAGGCTCAGGGCCAGGCAGACGCCGGCGATGGCGAGGGCGAGGGCAAGGACAGGCCAGCGTTCTGAGAACGCGAGTCTGCATCGATTGCGGTGGTTATAGGCTGTGGTTCGCTGTTGCATGCGTCAATGGGATGTTGGATAGAGCTTCGATTGGACCGAGCGCCCGGGTTTGATGGATTGCTGCGCACTTCGCTGTCGGTCAAGACTTGCGCACTGGCGTTAGCAGTTCGCTCAGCCGGGGCAGCGCGCGGCCAAGGCGATAATCGTAAAGCATCCGATAGGTCAGCACCCGGGCGACGTAATTGCGCGTCTCATAGTACGGGATGGTGGCAATCCATACATCCGCTTGCATCGGGCGTTCCGGCAGCCAGCGGCCGACGGCTGTTGGTCCCGCGTTATAGGCGGCGGTGGCGACCGCGTCCTGGTCGTCGAACCGTTCATTCAGGTAATCCAGGTAGGCGCTGCCTAAGCGCACATTGCTGGCCGGATCGGTCAGATCCCGCTCGTCGGGAATCGGCGCCTGGATGCGCTGGGCCACCTCGCGCGCGGTGCTTGGCAGCACTTGCATGAGTCCGATGGCATTGGCCGGGGAGGCGACATCCGGATTGAAAATGCTCTCCTGGCGGATGATGGCCAGCAGCCAGGACTGTGGTAGCCCGGTGGCTTGGGCGGCCTCTTCGGTGAGGTCGACATAGAGCAGCGGGAAGCGCAACTCGAGGTCGTCCCAGTAGCCGCTGCGGGCCAGTATCAAAATCGCCTGGGTCGGAAAGTCGAGTGCACGCGCCAGTGCTGCCGCCTCCATCAGGGCGCTGCGCTGGGCGTCGCCCTGATGGGCGCGTTCGAGCGCGCGGCCGTATTCGCGCCATTCGCGGCGGATTTCGACATCGCGGCCCAGCGCCTTGAGCTCGCGCAGGCGCGCCGCGCGCGGTGAGTCAAGCAGCTGCCCCATGCGCTCCAGACTGACGTGCGCGGGCTGATGCGCGATTTTGAGCGGCACCCCCAGACGTTCGGCGGCGAGAAATCCCCACAGGCTGCGATCCTTGGCGGCGCGGCGGTAAGCGGCCTGGGCCGGCGTCTCGCCATCGGCCATGTCCTTTTGTGCGATCTGCACCTGTGCGACCTGATCTTGCGCAGTTTGGCTTGGTGCGGATTCCTCCAGCGCGCGGCCGAGCCAGTATTGCCATTCGGCGCTGTTGCGCTCTTGCACTGGCAGGGCCTGAATCCAACGCGCCAGCGCCTCCCAGGCGCCGAGCTTGAGTCCGACGCGCAGGCGCTGTTGCTGCAGGCGCAGGCTGCCGGCGCCGGGCGGGAGCTGGTCGAGCTGCGCGAGCGCGCGCTCGCTGTCACCGCGCCCGGCCAAAGCCAGGCCCGCGGCGGCGTGCACCGGGCCGGCCGCTGCCGGTGGCAGCGCTGAGAAACGGGTCGTGAGCAGCTCCAGGGCTTCATCCGGCCGGCGTCGTGCATAATCGGCCAGCGCGGCGCCAAGGATGCGGTCCCGACGCGGATGCTGCCCCGCCGGTGGCGAAGGGAATTGACTCCCGCCCTCCGCGACCTGGAGCCGAAACGCGAGCCAGGGCTGATCGGCGGCTGGCAGATAATGGCGCTGATAGCGGGCCGTGCCATCATTACCACGCGCCAGCGCCAGCTCGATGCGTTTCCAGACCAGATCGGGGTCCAGCTGCCCGGAGTCCGACCAGGCGGAGAACAGCGGATCGCAGACATCGGGCAGGGAGCCGCCGGTCAGATAGAGGGCGTCGAGCCCAGCAAAGGCGGCATCGGCCTTGCCTGTGTGTCGCAGCGCGCGCCGATACAGGCATTCGCGGGTCTCCGAGCCGTTATCCACATAGTATTTGACGTATTCGCCCCAGCGCTTCTCCTCGGCGAGCCGCCCGAGCCACAGTCGCCGCAGGCGCTCGCCCGGGGCTGTGCCGGCATAGGCCTCGAGCAATGCCTCGACTTCCGCGCTCTGCGCTCGCCCGAGACGCCGTACAAGGGCGGCGACAGCGAGATCGGGCGCCAGCGGATAGTCCTGCAGGGAATCATTCAGGGTGGCAAAGCGGGCGAGATCGCCCTGCTTGAGTGCCCACTCGGCCTGTCCGAATCGCACCCGCGCAGCAGCGAGCGCGGCTTCTTCGTCGGTGCCCGAGCCCGCTGCGCCGTTGGTGACCGTCGGGCTGATTTCCGCGCCGGTCAAAACGCCCGCAGCGCTGGTGTCGCCAACCTTTGCAACGGTTTCGGCGACCGCTGCGGAAACGGGCGCCATTACCAGGTAAAGCGCCAGCAGAGCCCGAACGGGTAAAGCCCGCGCCATTAGAACCCGAATTTGACCTGTCTGTTGTTGCATAACAATCCTTCGAGCCATGCTCGCGCAACCGAGTCGTTCTTGTTCCCGCGTGCCTGATCCGTGAAGAATACCCGTCGAGGTTTGGATCATTGCCTCCGAGTGCCCATGTTGGTGCGAACGAAGAATTTTGGAGCCGGTTTAGGTGATTTCATCCACATCAAGCACAGAAGCCCCATCCTTGCAGCGCCTCTCGGGCCTGGTGCGCGAGGTCGGGCAGACCGAGATTCTGCCGACTTTCGGACGCACCCAAGCGAGCGCCAAAGCCGATGGCAGCCTGATCACCGAGGTCGACCTGGCCGTGCAGCGACGTCTGATCGCGGCACTTGGCAGCCTAGCGCCCGAGATTCCAGTCCTGGGCGAGGAAATGACCCATGCCGACCAGCTTAAGCTCCTGGGCGCTGGCGCCGGAAATGCCGGCTCGGCCGAAGGTTCTGCCGGCGCGGCGTCTGACATGCCGTCAGGCGCAGGGTCCGATCCACCACCTGACGCAGCCACCAGCGCCTTCTGGGCGCTGGACCCTCTCGATGGGACCAGCAATTTCGTCTGTGGTTTCCCGGCGTTCGCGATATCCCTGGCCTTGTTCCGAAACGGCCAGGTCGAGCTTGGCGTCATCTACGATCCGATCCGCGATGAATGCTTCGCCGCGCAGCGGGGGCAGGGCGCTTGGCTCAATGGCGCGCCCCTGGTGTGTCAGTCCTCCTGCGAGCGGCTGGCCGATGCCATGGCGCTGATGGACTTCAAACGGATTCCGCCCGAGCGCATGCCCGCGCTGCTCAGCAAGGGCGCCTTTCGCTCGCAGCGCAATCTCGGCTCAGTCGCGCTCGACTGGTGTTGGCTCGCTGCCGGGCGCGCCCAGGTTTACCTCCATGGCGGGCAGCGTCTGTGGGACTACGCCGCCGGCCAATTGATCGCCGCCGAGGCGGGCGTCAAAGTGCGCCTGCTCGAGCCTGGACTGGACAAGGAGGCCGGAAAACCCTCCCTTGAGCCGCGGCTGGCGATGGCGGCGGCCAATCAGAACCTGTTCGCTCAATGGTGGGCCTTCGTCGGCCTGCCTTGGCATGACTAGGCACGATGTTCGAGATGCGTTCAACACGTCAATACATTCACCCATCCAACCACGCGATTCAGCAACACGGGAGATTCTGATGACCGAAACGATCACCGACCAGGACATGGAACTGAGCAGTGGCATCGCGGCTTTCGAGAGCAAGCAGTTCTCGCGCGCGGTCGGGCTGCTCTCACCGCTGGCCGAGGCCGGCAACCCGGAAGCCCAGTACCGCATGGCGATCATGGCCCAGAACGGCCTCGGCATGATGCCCAACCCGCTGCAGGCGTTCAGCTACATGAAAGCCGCCGCCAAGGCCGGCCTTGGCACCGCGCAGCACGGTCTTGGCTTTATGTACATGGAAGGCGAGTGCGCCGACAAAAACCCGCAGCGCGCGGTGGAGTGGTTCACCAAGGCCGCCGAGCAGGGCCTGGCCGGCTCCCAGACCACGCTCGCGATGATGTACCAAGAAGGCCGCGGCGTTGAGAAAAACCCGGAAGAAGCCCGCAAGTGGTATCGCATGGCAGGCTTCGATGAGAAGGAGCTGACCTGAGCCCTCACAGCGCGCCCCCGACCGCTTAGTCGCCCGCTCAGCACCCGCTGCGTCGCCGCTCGACTGCTTCCGCCAGTTCGTGCAGCATCGGCAGGGTCTGATCCCAGGAGACGCAGCCGTCGGTAATGCTCTGGCCGTAGAGCAGATCCTGGGCTGCGGTGAGGTCCTGACGGCCGCCGACTAGGTGGCTTTCGATCATGGTGCCGATGATACGATGGTCACCACGGCCGATCTGCCGCGCCACGTCGTTGCAGACCAGGACTTGGTTTTCTGGCTTCTTGCGGCTGTTGGCGTGGCTGAAGTCGATCATGATTTTGGGCGTCAGGCCGGACTCAATAATGGTGTCGGTGGCGATCTTCACGCTCTCGGTGTCGTAGTTTGGCCGATTGCCGCCGCGCAGGATGATGTGGGTATCCTCATTGCCGGCGGTGCTGAAGATAGCCGAATGGCCTTCTTTGGTCACCGACATAAACACATGCGGTCGGGCGGCGGCATGGATGGCGTCGATGGCCACTTTCACGCTACCGTCGGTCGCGTTCTTGAAGCCCACCGGGCAGGACAGGCCCGAGGCCAGTTCGCGGTGGCCCTGGCTCTCGGTGGTGCGCGCGCCAATGGCGCCCCAGCTGACCAGGTCGGTGATGTATTGTGGGCTGATCAGGTCGAGGAATTCGGTCCCGCCGGGGATTCCCAGATTGTTGAGGTCCAGCAGCAGTTTGCGCGCCAGGCCCACGCCTTTGTTGATCGCGAAACTGTTGTCCAGGTTGGGGTCGTTGATCAGTCCCTTCCAGCCGACTGTGGTGCGCGGCTTTTCGAAATATACCCGCATGACCACCAGCAGCTGATCGGCCAGCTCGCGGCGCGCGGCTAGCAGATGCTCGCCGTATTCCATGGCCGCGTTGGGGTCGTGCACCGAACAGGGGCCGGCTACCACCAGCAGGCGGTCGTCTTCTGCGTGCAGAATGCGCTGAATCTCGGCACGGGTGCGATAGACGGTGTCCGCCACCTGATCGGTAATCGGGAATTGCTGGTGCAGATCCTTGGGCGCGATCACCTCAGTGATGTTGCGGATGCGCAAATCGTCGGTTGCGTGGCTCATGGTCGGGACATCGGGGGCGGCGGAAATCCGCTAGTATAGCGAAATTTGCACAGATGCTTAGAGAGGGATATGAAGTCTTCCGGGCAATCAAATGACGACTCGCCAAAAAGGCGCCGCGGAGTAAGGCGCGCCGCGCGCGCGGGCGAGCCGGTGCAAGAACGCGACATTTTCGCGGCGCCGAAGCGCCAGCGCGAGGCAGATGGGGCGGAGGTCATCGTCAGCGCCGAGCTGCGCAAGCCCAAGGTGTATCTGACCGCGCCGGCGACCGTGGAGCATGTGGATCTGCGCAGCTTCATGGGGCGTTGGTACGAGATGGCGCGCCTGCCGTATTTTACCGAGCGCCGCTGCACGGCCAATGTGATGGCCGATTACCGCATGAGCGAGGACGGGGTGATTCACGTCGACAACCGCTGCCGCTACAAAGACGGGCGCATTGGCCAGGCCAACGGCGTGGCGCGGGTGCTGGACGCCGGTCGCAACGCGCGTTTGCAGATCAGCTTTCGCATGCTCTACGGCGTTTACGTGTTCTGGGACGATTACTGGGTCATTGGTTTGGGTGCCAACTACGACTATGCGCTGATCGGCCAGCCCACCAAGACCCGCGCCTGGGTGCTGGCCCGCGACCCGCATGCCAGCGATGCGCAGGTCGATGCCTGGCTCAAGGAGTTTGCCGATAAGGGCTTTCCGGCAGGGAATTTTCTGCGTACCCGCCAGGATGATAGCCAGCCGGAGGAGATCGCTCAGCGCCTCGCTAACTGACCGACGCCCGCTAAGGCGGCGTTGATGATCTCCAACTGAACGGAGGGATCAGCATGGGTGCGCTCGGCAGGCATTTCGCAGACCGTTCGGCACAGCCAGTCGGTGGGGGACTCGAAGTCGCAATGGCTGGCTTTGGGAATCGGTGTCAGGCGCAGATTGTCGATTGCCTGGTAGAGCGCAGCAGCGTTGTTGTTCGCGTTGCAGTTGGTCGGTGCACCGGCTAAAGCAACCACCGGCAGCTTGAGTTCCGGAGCCACTCCCAGGCCGAGTTCCTGGCTGTCGACCAGATCGAGCGTCAAGACCCCGATCGCTCTCGGGTCGTCATGCGCGGCCAGCAGCGCTGCGAGCGCTCCGGCGGAGAATCCCGCATAAATCACCCGGTTCGCCTTGAGATGGCGGGCCAGTGCGATCATGTCTTGACTGTTTTGGACATGACCACCGCTGATCGGCGAGTCATGGCGCGAGTCCAGCGTCGCAACCGGGTAGCCAGCATTCGCCAGCGCCGTTGCAAGCCCGCTCATGTTGCGTTGGTTGCGCAGAAATCCATGTGCCAGCACGACCAACGGCATTGTTGTGTTGTGATCATTCCCCTCAGCCCCCGTCGAGAGGGCCTTGCCGGTCTGCCTGGCGGGTTCGTACAGGCGGTAGTCCAGCGCCGGGCCATCGGTCAGAGTGAGCCGATGCTCCGTGATTTCAGTGCCAGCAGCTGGGGAAACCGGCGTTTCTAAAGGCTTGTCCGCGCCCAGCCAAGCACAGCCGGCGGGAATTAGCGCAGCCAGCATGCCCAAGACAATGGAGTACCTGCTCATCTGGCTGAAATAGGCCCGACACTGCGCCAGCTCAAGGTGCCCGCAGCGCGCGCGCATGGTCATGTAGTCATGGCGGGCGATCGTGGTAGGCTTTGCCCATGCCAAGATCGACGACTTCTCGAACTTCCGCCACCTCTGCAACCGGCTTACCGGTGCGCATTCGCCGGCGCACCGCGGGCGATAGCATGCCGCGCGAGCTCAATGCGTTGCTGCACTCGCTGTATCGCAATCGCGGTGCCTGTCGCGAGCAGGGCCGGACGCTTGCCGATCTGCATCCGGCTGAGCAGTTGCGCGGCAGCCAGGCGGCGGCGGACCTGCTGGCGCGTGCTGTGCTCGAGCGCCAGCGCATCCTGATCATCGGTGACTACGACGCCGATGGCGCCACCGGCTCGGCCGTGGCCTTGCTCGGGCTGCGCGCGCTCGGCGCGGCGGAGGTCGATCACCTGACACCGAGCCGCTTCGCCGACGGCTACGGGCTGAGTCCGCCGGTGGTGGATGCCGCCGCGGCGCGCTCCCCGGACCTGATCGTCACCGTCGATAACGGCATCGCCAGCATCGCCGGGGTGGAGCGCGCTAATGCGCTGGGGATACCGGTACTGATCACCGACCATCACCTGCCGGGTGATTCTCTGCCCGAGGCGGCCGCCATTGTGAACCCCAATCAGCCCGACTGTGGGTTTCCGAGCAAATCCCTGGCGGGGGTTGGAGTGATGTTCTATCTGCTGGCCGCGACCCGCGCCTGCCTGCGCACCCGGGGCTGGTTCGGGACCGGGCGCCCGGAGCCCAATCTGGCCGAGCTGCTCGATCTGGTCGCGCTCGGCACCGTGGCCGACGTGGTGCAGCTGGATCACAATAATCGCATTCTGGTCGAGCAGGGGCTCGCGCGGATTCGCCACGGGCGCTGCCGTCCCGGTCTGCGTGCGCTGCTCGAGATCGGCGGGCGGCGCATCGAGGAGGTCACCGCGCGCGATCTGGGCTTTGTCGCCGGGCCGCGGCTGAACGCTGCCGGGCGCCTGGAAGACATGTCCATCGGCGTCGAATGCCTGGCGACCGCCGATCCGGTGCGTGCCATGCAGCTTGCGCGCGAGCTCGACGCGCTCAACCGTCAGCGCCGCGAGCTGGAATTCGACATGCGCGAGCAGGCTGAGATGCTCGTCGCCGACTTGAGCCAGCAGCAGGACGCGCTGCCGCCCGGGCTCTGCCTGTTCGGCGAGGACTGGCATCAAGGTGTCATCGGCATCGTCGCCTCGCGCCTCAAGGAGCATTATCACCGACCGGTTATCGTCTTCGCTCGCGCCGATGCCAACGCTGATACAGGCGCCGGTGCTCACTCCGGCAAAGGCCTGCTGCGTGGCTCGGCGCGTTCCGTAGACGGACTACACCTGCGCGATCTGCTCGCCGCCATCGATCATCACCATCCTGGCCTGATGGAGCGTTTCGGCGGCCATGCCATGGCCGCCGGCCTGACCCTGCCCGAGGCCCATCTGGACGCCTTTCGCGAGGCCTACTTCGAGGCCGTCGCGGCCGAGTTGGGCCATGCCCCGCAAGAGCGCGAAATCCTCTCCGACGGCGAGCTGGCCAGCCCGCTCATGTCGCTTGAAACCGCCGAGGCCCTGCGCGTCGCCGCGCCCTGGGGCAAAGGCTTCCCCGAGCCCGTGTTCGACGGCGAGTTCGCCGTCTCCGAGGTGCGGGTCATCAAGGACCAGCATCTCAAGCTGCGCGCGCGCGCGCCGGACGGCACCGCCATTGACGCCATCGGCTTCAATCTCGCCGCCTGCAAGGCCGGCCTGGGCCAGCAGGCGCATCTCGCCTATCGCCTCGATGTCAACGACTACCGCGGCCTGCGTCGCCCGCAACTGGTGCTGGAACATGCGCAACCTGCTGCTTAGACTCAATCATGGGAGTCCGTCCCGACAACCGGGACGCGTCGTCCTGGGTGAAGTGGCAAGATGAAAGTGAGCGTTGAAGTGATCGGGCAGGACGATTCCGATGACGCCCTCGCGGACAGCACGCAGCCGAAAAGCGCGCACCCGGGGCGCGCGGATGGCGGCGACTCGGACATGGAGCAGGCTGCGGACCTGGGCCCAAGTAAAAGCGCCATCAAGCGCGAGCATCGTGCCTTACAGGACCTGGCCGAGCAGTTGCTGCATCTGCCGCGCGCAGAGCTGGAAACCTTGGAACTGGACGCCAAGACCTGGGAAGCCATCGACGAGACCGCCCGCATCAAGGACAAACGCGCTCTGGCACGTCACTACAAACGCATCGCCAACTGCCTGGCGCGCCTGGACCAAGAACCGCTCAAGGCGTTGCTGGATAAGCGCGAGCAGGCCGAGCGGGCCGCCAAGGCGCGCCACCACCAACTCGAGCGCTGGCGCGAGCGTCTGATTGCGGAGGGCGACGCCGCGCTTGGTGAGTTCCTGACCCAACACCCCCACGCCGAACGCCAGCCCCTGCGCGCCCTGATCCGCTCCGCCCAGCGGGACGCTGAACGCGGTAAGCCCGACGGTCCGCGCAAGCTGTTCCGCTATCTGCGCGATTCAGTTCAGCTGGCGAGCGATCCTTAGATGCAGCTCAGCGGCCGCAGCAGACTTTGTATTTCTTGCCACTGCCGCAGGGGCAGCGTTCGTTTCGCCCCGTTCCGGCTCATCCATCTCCAGCGTCGACTGTAATTTCGCGATCGCTTTTTCTCTCTCGCTGTCTGGCAGGATCGCGAGATTCCAGCACATTTGGCCGATGCTCGCGGCTTTCTGGAGCTGTCGCCAATGACGCCCATACTGGTTTAGCAAGCTGAGGGTAATCAGCTCGTTTTCTCCAGCTTGTATTGTTGATAAAGAAAAATGAATGACATAATCGGCAAAAAAACATCAGTCCAAAAGATAACTCCAGCATTGCCGGGAGCGAAGTTGTGCTCTGTGATCATTTGATATATATGTCCCCCAGCGGCGCCCCAAAGAAAAAATGACGGACCAATTACCGAAGCAGCCCGAAAGCCCAGGTTTTGTTTAAATGCAAGTATCCCGGTAATTCCGAATCCCAAACTTGCGTAACCCACCTCATATTGAAACGGGCTGTTCTTCCATCCAATAAAAGACGCGGCCATATCAGCGAAGAAGACGTGCATGACAAAATTGTATAAAAAGCTGACACCAATACTAAAAATAAGAAAGTAAGAAAAAAGTGCCTCAACTACTTGATGTTTGCTCAAAGGCTTCGGTTTTAGCAAAAGAACTATAATGGAAGACAAAAAGCCGATTACCAAAAAAGTAAGTGTAAAGTTGCTGAAAATAAATTCTATAAAATGCGCTATCATTTTAAACTCCTACCTCGCTTATTTTTGTTGATACGCAGATATTGCGCCTAACGCCAGCCTTAGCCGCCGCGAGCGTAGCGAGCGGTCGGGCTGGAGGCACTTGTTAGCCGATGATCTTTTCGTATTCATCGTGCTGGCCGATCCAGAACCAAACGTAGCCATTTGGTGCCTCAACTGCCAATGCACGGTAATCCAAGGTAACTCTCGCTGACCACAATGCTCCCACCTTCTTGAAGCGCAGAGACGGGTGGCGTGGATTATCTCGCAGGAGAGCGTAAGCGGCATCAGCGCGCCGCCGGATGTCCTGCGGTAGTCTGTGGTCATACCATTACCCATAACTATCCCTGACGCTGCGGTAAGCCTCCAGCGCCATGACAAAATCGGGGATGCGCTGCAACCCAATCCAGAGCGTCTTCGGTCCCGGGAACCCATCGGATTTGCGGTTGAGAAAGCCGCCCAGGGAGGCGACCATGCGCACCATGGTATCGAGCGAGGGCGGCTGCTCGGGTGGCGCTTGTTTCTGGGTGACCAGATAGACCGCCTTCCATTCCTCCTCGGCAAAGACCGCATCGCAAGGCAACTCCGGGCACTCGCGCCCGAGCATGGTCAGGTACAGCACCCGCCACGCGATGATCATGTACAAAGCGAGCGCCGGCTCCAGGCGCTCGCGCGTCTCGAGCTGCAGCTCCTCGATGCGGCAGCCACTTTTTAAGATCCGGAAAAAAATTTCCACTTGCCACCTGCAAAGATACCAGGAGAGCGTCTCGATGGCCTCTTGGGCGCTCTGCACCGCCAGATTGGTCAGCAACAGCCAGTTGAGTGGCTCCTCGCCGGCGGGCGGATTGACCTCGGTGGCCAGCAAAGCCGTGACCGTGACATCGGGCAAGGTGCGATCCGGGCGCCAGGGTGCCTTCAGGGTCACGCGCACCACCTTGATCTCCTGCGTGACCTGGCGTGCTTTGGCCCCCTTGGTGGCGGGACGCTCGAAGGTGATCTCGGTGAGCACCGGGGCGGCGTCCAGGGCCTCATTGAGCTTTCTGCCATCGGCCAAGCAGCGGTCGCGATGCTGCACCCGTACCAGCCAATCGGCGCTGTTCTCGGGGATGGGCGCTTCAACAAACAGGTCGTAGATGTCGCCCTCGCGATCGGCAACATAGGTCAAGCGCGTGTCGCTCAGTTCCTCGGCCAGCGCATTGACGCGCGCGTAGCCATCGACCCAGCGCACGCTTTCTTTCTCCTCCAGTGGGCGGCGCGAGTCTTTGTCCTGGCCCAGGCTACCGGGCTCGCGCACAAAAGTGTGCAAATCCAGCAGCCCCAGCGCGAGGCGCTCGGGCGTGACCGCCAAGGTGGGATGGATGTACATCCCATAGCGGCTCTCAAAGTTCAGTGGCCCAAGACCGACAATGCCTTTTTTGGTTGTATAGTCCAGCTCGCTGGTATCTTGGATACACAGCACCCGCGGATGCTCGCGCAGACGTTCTTCGGTACAAGCAAAATGGGGTGCGAGGATCTGCTCGGCGGTGACCGTGGGATGATCGAAAAAGCGATAGGCGGCCCGGGTCTCATACCAACCGTTGCAAGCCCCGGGAATACTTTGTGTCGGCTTGGCGCCGAGGGTTTCAAGCACCTGTTGGGCGCGATGATTCAGGCGCTTGTCGCCCAGAGAGATGTCCTGCAGTTCAGAGGCCAGCGCGATCATGCCACCACCCCCAGGGCGGCGCGGAAGTCCGCCGCCAGCGGGTAGACATAGATCGCCTTGCGCGGCAGCGCGGCCCGATGGGTGCGGTCGCACTTGCCGCGCCCGGTGGTTTCGCCCAAGTCGTGCCAGTTGGCGGCACGGTAACAGGTCCCGGCAAAGCGTGGGGTCTCGACAAAGGTCTCCAGCAGCACCAGACGCTCGCCATAGCGGGCGGGAAAGTCGACACTGACTTGCCGCGCGGCCAAGGACAGCACCTTGGAGGCGAGGTGTTTGACCTGCACCCAGGGCAGGATGAGGAAGCGGGCGTTGTTGAGCACCCGTCCCAGGTGTGCTTGGCGCTGCGCGGGCGTCCAGCCAATCCAGCGGTCGCGGGCAGCGACTTTCCAGGCCGCCGCGCCAAAGCCGATGGCGCCGAGCAGACCGCCATCCCACTGGATCAGGTAGCGCAGCTGCGCACCAGGCAGGGGACTGTAGCCGAGGTAGTGGTAGCGCTCGATCAGGCCGTTCCATAATTGCGAGGCCCTTCGATCATCAACGCGCGCCAGGCGCAAGCCGCTGAGCGCGCGCAGCGGGACGGACACTGGGATCGGTTCGGGCCGGGACTCGGGGCGCGGGACGAAGCGCCGCCCATTGCCATTGCCGCAGGTCGGTGGCGGCAGCACAATGAGCCCGGCACGATGCAACCGCAGCAGTCCCACCCGGGCACTCATGAGCTTGGGGCGGCCTTGGATATCGGTCCACTCCAGCGCGCGGCACACCCGCCGAGCGATCTCCGCGCGCAGCGGCGGCTGCGCCAGCGCGATCTCCTGGCGAATGCGCGCTAAGTCGGTCTCGTTGAAAGGGCGCCCACATAAACGGCTTGGAATCGCTTGGTCCATGGTCTCCCGTCCCCTTGCTGAAGATGAAAGGGCATCTCAGCAGAACTCGGGAGCTGTGTCCAGCCCCGGACGACGCTGGGGCGGGGAGATATGGGTAATGGTATGAGTCTGTGGTAACACGCCCAAAAGTCGGGATGAGTGAAATGATTCAAATGGGACTCGTCCGCCCGGCAGCATGGTCGGCTAGCACCCTTTCAGTAAGAGCCTGAAATTTTCCGAAGTCGGAATCACGCTCGATCTGACGATCCCATTTATCCCATTCTTGCTCTCGAAACCACTTCCGGAACTTTTCAAAATCGGCCGGACTGAGTTTGAGAACACGGTTTTCGATCTGTTCAAGCTCGGTCATTGGTTTTCCCTGTAGTCAGTGAGTGCCAGGTTGCGGTATGTTTTATCTTGGCTAACGCCCGAGCTAAGCCGACACCCGCCGCCACTTAACCAAAACAAAACCGAAAAAGCCCGGCGGCGGGTGGTCGGCCTTGAGCGACAAGTTAGGCGATTTGATGGATTAGATTCGGTCTTGAAAATTAAACCGAACCTGACCGTTCGCAGTAACAACAGTAAGTCTAGCGGGTTAAAGTTCCGTCCGGGGAGTTGTCCGTACGCCTCCGTAGCATGAGGAAGCGGCGTCTTGGTAACAAGGGGTCTTAAGTTTCCACACAGCAAGAGAGCAGGCCGTAACGCAAGTGAACCCAGATGTAGCCTCGTGAACAAAGGTTGGAGACGCCACGCCGGCCCTGTGGTCAGAAGGGGAAGGCCGTTGGGTGGCCACTGGAAGAACGGAAGTGGTGGTCATCGTCTCTCGGGGTAGCAGGGGCGGCATGTTCTTGAAGATTTACTTGTCCAGTGCTGGAGATCCATGACGGGAGGTAGGCAAGACTACCAACGCCAGCGTATAAGGTAACGAAGTCGCTGTCGCCTATCATGGAAGTCAGAGGGGTGCATAGTACCGTTTGAGACTGAGGGACAACAAACGCCACCAACAACGTAGCAAACTCCCGCGTACAATGGGGCCTACGGGTCGCGCGAGCCTGTCTCTCGTGGGGCTTTCAGGGGACGGTGGATGCCGAGATTCGGCTGGTCATTGACGTCCCCACGACGCGGGAGGCTCAGTGATGAAGCGACCACAGCGGGCGTTGTCGGTGCGCATTGCCTTTGAACCGAACCGGTTTTCAGCCGAACGCTTGAGCGAGATCTACGCCCAGCTCAAGCCGACGGAATCACGCCCAATCGAAACGGCTCCTGCTGCGGCAAAGACCGCTCTACCACAGCGCCAACAGCGCCGAGGTGCGCGATGAGCCAGCCCCTGAACGTCGCCCTCTATGCCCGTGTCTCCTCCGATCGCCAGGTCAAGGCCGGCACCATCGACAGCCAGGTTGCGGCGCTGAAAGCGCGCATTGCCAGTGATGGCGAACAGCTTCCCGAAGAGCAGTGTTTCATCGACGCTGGTGTCAGCGGCGCGACCCTCATTCGCCCGCAACTGGAGCGGTTGCGCGATCGCGCGGCCATGGGCTTGATTGATCGGCTCTATGTGCTGGCCCCGGATCGCCTGGCGCGGAAATACGCCCATCAGGCCCTGCTGTTGGAAGAGTTCCAGCAAACCGGTGTCACCGTTGTCTTTCTCAATCATGCCGGCGGTGTGAGCCCGGAAGAAGACCTGTTATTACAGATGCAAGGCATGATTGCCGAATACGAGCGGGCGAAGATCATGGAGCGCAACCGTCGCGGGAAATTGCATGGCGCGCGTCATGGGCGCGTCAATGTGCTTGGCGGCGCGCCTTACGGCTATCGCTATCAGCGCAAGCAACTCGATGGCGCACCGGCGCAGTATGTGATTGATCTGTCCCAAGCGGCCACCGTGCGGCAAATCTTTCATTGGGTTGGCGTGGATCGCTTCAGTATCGGCGAAGTGACCCGCCGGCTTGATGCCGAGGGCATTCCCACCGCCACCGGCAAAGCGCATTGGGACCGCAGTGTGGTGTGGGGAATGCTGCAGAACCCGGCCTATATGGGTCGTGCCGCCTTCGGCAAGACCCAGTCACAGCCGCACCGCCCGCGCGTGCGCCCCGCCCGCCACAGCGCCGAAACGCCCAAGAAGGCCACCTCCGTCGTGCGTACCCCGCGCGCGGACTGGATTGAGATCCCTGTCCCGCCGCTGGTCAGCGAAGCGCTGTTTCTCGCCGTGGGGGAGCAATTGGAGGAGAATCGCCGCCTGGCACGCCAACGCCGGCGCGGCGCGCGCCATCTCCTGCAAGGGCTCATCGTCTGCGGGCACTGCCGCTATGCGTATTATGGCAAGCCTGTCAGCAAAAGCGCGGCCAAAGGTGGACAATGCTATGCCTATTATCGCTGCGTCGGCACCGATGCCTATCGCTTTGGCGGTGAGCGTATTTGCGACAACAAGCAAGTGCGCACCAGCCGGCTCGATGACCTGGTGTGGGAGCAAGTCCTGGCGTTGTTACAACAGCCTGAGCGCTTGCAGCAGGAATATGAACAGCGCCTCAATCGCCTGCAGCAGGCTCATGCGTCGCACACCGATACAGATGTGCTGGAAAAACAGCACCAGCACCTGAAACAAGGGAAATCGCGGCTGATCGATAGCTATACCGAGGGGTTAATCGATAAAAGCGACTTCGATCCCAAAATGGCGCAGCTCAATAGCAAACTCGAGCAACTTCACATTCAGATTGAGACAGCTCGCCAACAAGATGCTGGCCAGGCCGAACTGTTTCTGGTGATCAATCGGCTGGAGGAATTTGCCGCCGCGATTCAGGAACGTTTAACCGGCCTGGATTTCGAGACCAAGCGCGGCATCATTCGCGCGCTTGTCAAGCGTATCGAGATTTACCATGAGGAAATCCTGGTGGTTTTTCGGGTTGATCCCGATCCAAACATCGGCGACCCGGATGACAACGGCACCCCGGAAAAACCATCGGAGCAATCCAATGGAGCTTCAAGTATGCAAGATTGTAAGCGGCGTTCATAACCCCGGTCGAGGGAAGGGACCCTACTTTGTGCACGCCACCGAAGAGCGGAGGATCGGGAGATTGCGTTCATCGCTAGCCACTCCAAATACGATCAGGACGCTACAGAGGTCGCTCTACTTCCAGGCCAAGCAACGAAAGTTGTGCAGGCCTCGTTGTGAAGCACATCGGAAAGCCGTGTGCGTAATGTGGCGTTGCCATTTATGTGGCGTCCCGTCTTGCGGATGCCGTAGATACTGATCGACTGTCGGCCTGGGCGCCACATAAAAGCGTCTGTGCGCGATGACGGCGCTTCCGTTGTTCGGCCCAGGGCTAGGCAGCGGCATCGACCACTGCGGGCGTGACTAAGTGAGCAGAGGTCTAGTTCCCGAACGACGACAAGGAGATTTCAAGCGATGCGCACGAGCGTCTCCATTACCGCTCCATCCTCTTTGCATTGTCTCAGCTAGAACGGGCGCTCCGATGCCAGAGGCGCTTTGAGCTGACGAGCGATTGTGCTCTGTCATTTGAAAAGCCTGTAGAACAGGTCATCTTCCTTTGCAAAAGTGATTTGACCGACATAATCGTTATGTGGCGCCCAGCCTCACCAAACGCTAAGCCTGGTCAGGCGTTTAGGGTTTCACCGCCACATAACCGGCAACGCCACATTACGCACATTATGTGGCGCGCCACATAATGTGCGGGAAAATCGCATGCACGGTTTGATGAGGGAGGGCTGGTTGTCAGCGCCATGCCTCGGCTATTTAGGCACCGCCAAACGAAAGGGGCGGTCAACGGATAAGCCGCGACTAAAGTGTTGGCAACCTGCTCTCTACTCTATCCATTAATTAATCTATTCAGGGGTAATAACATATTTCCCTACAGCTCGGCAGGACAGTTTGTCCACATAGCGCGAGCCCGACAGATGATACGCACCGCTATCTAACTTGATCGAGTAGTCCGTATCTAATCTATGGTGCGGCGGAATATTTATCTCTGAAAAACTTTTTGACTTGAATATTTCTTTGCATTTTTTTGAAAATGCCGTCTTGTCGAACGATTCACCCCACTTCAAAAAAGCTCTCGCTGTATCAATATGAGTCGAAAACGGAATATGGTAGTGTATACCAAATTCTAGCTCAAACGGAGTGTCTTCATGGGGTGATGAGATGACTGCATCCGAAACATTCCAGTGGCCATCTGAATCTATCGTCGAACAAACTGATGCATCATCAAAAGAAGATTGAAATTCTTTTGCAATTCCAATCGGAACCCGCACAAAAATTGAGCACTTATCAATCTTCGCGTGCTCATCGTTTACAAAAGCTTCGCATTGAGGAATCAACTCACTTTGCGGCAACTGAATACTCAGCAGAAATATTTCCCGATCCGCATCATAATCACCAAGAGAAAAAGGTTCACCTGCCTCATCTTCAAGACAGCAACGCACTGAACGCAATGTGGCATCCACCTGGTCTATCTCATGGAAGACTGCCGCCTGGGCCTGATCAATAATGTCAACAGCGTCGAGTACGATTTCCAATTGTTCACGTTCAAATTCCTTTTCCTTTGCTGCTTTTACTGCCTTTTCTTCTTTTGCAATTGCAAGTCTTTGCTCAAACTCTTCAGACTTTTCAAATTCCCCGCGTTTCATTTGAGCAATGTCGCTTGGGTCTTCCCTTTGCAACGATTTTCGGGCATTCCGGCCGGCGCTCATTATATCATTGGACGTTCGCACTCTTATGTAATCAAACATCAAGTTAAATTTCTTTTTAATAAGCTCAAGCGCATTTACATTATTTATGCAAGAAGTCAATGAACTCTTATTAGCTGAAAGCTGAAACCGAAGATCATGCAACCGTTCAATCAGATCACTCTCATAATTTTCGATCTTAGAGAGATACTCCCAATCTGAACCAACTAGCAACTCTTTTTCTTGCATAAATTGTTCTAATTCCGCCTTAATCTCATTAAATACCAAACTGTCTCCCAAAAAGTCTCTTTCTGAAGAGACAGAATTGTCGGTCTTTTCAATAGCAGATGTTTCATTAGCTGAATCGGAACCAAGAAACAGTTTTAATCGTTGCCACCAAGATGGCCTGTGATCAGAATGCGACAAATTTTGATTGTTGGTACCAGAAAAAGCTAAGAAAAAGTCCCTTATTTGTTCTAACCCCACTAAATAATTATCTAGAAGCGCTTGTATAGCCCTTATTTGGTTTATGCTATCCCTATATATATCGCTTCTTTTATCTGACTCCTGAAGTGCGGTCATAATTTTCGCGAGCTCAGCTTTTGCAAGCCGAACCGATTTATAACTTTCATCCATATCAATTTCTTTAAAGAGTTTATCTATATCAATTCGACCAAATCTCATCGAACTTAAGATGACCCACTTTTGGCATTCAGAAGTTCTTTCTAAATCCAAAAAAAATTGATCACCGCTATCCAATATTCTTCGCCGTTCTAATCCACGAATTGAAACATCCAAATAATCACGCAAGGGGTCGCAAACATCTAGATAAATATAACCAGCAGATATTTCTCTTAAGCATTTCTTTTTCTGCTTATTATTTTCAAAAATTTTGTCAAGTTGGCTCCAAGATTGCGTACTACAACGAACTATGTCACGGGATATATAACTGATCCTCATATCAATCAAACCTTTTAAACTCGCGTACCAATCTTCGTCTGTATGGCTCAGCGTGCCGGGTTGCTTGTTGTCATCAATATCGGAAACAAGTGATTCTGCGGATACCTTGGAAAGCGGACCAAACGAAAACGAATCTGCCAAGACTAACCTTTTCCCAACTTCAAACTTCACGCACTTACCTTCTGCTACTTTATGCTCTAAGGTTTTCAAATAGTCGCTAAAACGGAAAAAGCGTAATTCACTCAACACGTCTAAAGCATCTGCTCTTTCTCGGCAAGCAAAAGTATATTTATCCTCGACCGTAATTGTTGACTCATCAGATTGCACAGATAGTGGTGTGCCAAAAACTATTGACAGAATGGCTAACTTCAGTAAAACACCATTCTTCATTGAGTTTTCGTCCATTAGATGTAATTTCTCCAGAAATTTCGCATTTGTGGGGCTTATGGGGCCAGGGCTTATGGGGCCAGGGTCGGTTTATTTTCTATGCTTCCAAAACAATTCGAGCCAGTCCCCTTTCCTTGCTTTCCCTTTCAGCTAGAGCTGCCATCGCACTCCACAGTTCTTGCACATCGCTTCGCTGACTGATTCCTTCCGAGATAGGCCAGTTACAAGTACAGAGAGTCCAGCGGTCAGAAGAGCGCCAGTTGCTTTTCCTCCGCTAATACCCTTCTTTTGCTTGGATCTCATAGTCGCTACGCAGCCCATCTTCCCACAATGTGGACATACCACCTCGGTACGCAGAGAGAATCCCTCAATAATATCGGTGAAACCCAGTGGAATGTTTACAATATTGCTGGAAGGCTTCTGGCTTGCAGATGGGGTCACTGCTCTAGTGATCGGGAACCCACATCCTTGACAAACTTTAGCTTGATTAGAAATGCTCTTAGAGCATTCGGGGCATGTAATTAGCGCCACTATTGAATACCTCTAGTCAGATTCTAGCGTATTAGGGTGAAATAGGATCTGGGTCGACTTAGCCTCTCGCCTAACGCCACGCTCAACTGGCTCGGCTGAGCGAGAGCGAAACCGGCTTCAAACCGGCTTCGGCTGCAGCACCGTGTTAGGCGATTTACAACGTGCTACCTCCCCGTTTTGCGCGGATTCATCTAACGCGCAGCGTCCAATATTCGATCAGTCTGAGCGTTGCAGTAATCTATACTGATAGAGGAAGATCCGTATTCTTGAAGACATCTATCTCGGACTGCGCGAAATTGATTTTGAATTGCAATTTCTCGCGAACGAATTTCAGCTCTGCTCCTCGCAAGGTCAGCTTCCATCTCAGCACTACGTGTTTCTCTTGCAGCTTTGATCTTAACTGCATAACTCTTAGCTGACTTGATAACTGAATCGACTTCTAACTTTTTTTGGCGAAAAAATTCTTTTTCTATTTGAACTCCAGAATAACCTTGCTGTTTTGCAAACGATGCAATCCGATCTTTCAATAAAATTGCTCCTGTAACATTTTTTGTTTTTTCGCGTAGAAAAATAAATTTCTTAAATTCCAAGAAGCATGGATCTAATGCAGTATTGCCAATCATTTTCATGAGTTCAGCATGTCTACAATTCTTAATACCGTTAGATTCAAAAATTGAGTGTATTTGCGACTTAACATTTTCGTAATCTTGATATAGTTTTTTGCAAGAAGTTTTAAATAATCCAAAAAAACCTTTCTCCGCAGAAATGATTTTTAGCATATATTCAATTTCCCGATTACTAAGCCTGGAGTAATCGCCGAAGCATTGAGCAACAGTGCTCTCGGATAGGATATACTTTGTAGCATATTCCTCGATCTTTCTATCTTCTTCACTTTTGCAAGCTGTTAACAATAGGAGCACAATGACAAAAGTAATCACTAAGTTCTTATTGTTTTCCATCGCTTACTTCCTTTTGTTCGATTTTTCAGCCTAACGCCACGCTCAGCCGAGCCGGTTGAGCGATAGCGAAACCGGTTTCGGCTGGAGCACCGTGTTAGGCGATTGTATATGGGAGTCAGAGAATAAACTGACCCTGGCCCCATTAACTCCATTAACTCCCATTAACTCCTCTTGAGCACCATTTTGAGCCGAAGCCAGCACCGGATTTTCGGGTTGAGCCCTACCGACGCGTCGTTCAGTCGACGCGTATCCGGACTTTCAGTCCGCTATTTTAACCCACCGGCTTTCAGCCGGTGGTTGTTGAGTCGTTTAATTACCCACGCTCAGATTTCTCACGATTCATAGTTTCGCGAGAGTTTCTTTTCGTAATTTATCAAATTCTGATTGCGAAATAAGGTTTTTTGTTTTTAAATATTCTAGATTTTCTAAATGCTCAGCAATTGAATTGTTCGGGGGTGGGGGAGAATTTTTTTCACTCGCCATACGAACAACAGGCGGTTGAGTTAGGTGATTGTTATGTCTGCTCAAAACTTCGTTATGGTTTAGAGTCCATAGTGATAGTATAAGAATAAGGCCAATAACCACACCAACAGCTGTGCCGATAATTAAGCCCATGAAACTAAAAAAACTCCCTACGAAGCCTCCCAAAACAGCAAAAAATACAAGTACAACCAGAATAATTTGGTCACGACTTTTATCCCGCTGACAGTAAGGACATACATCGCCGAGAAACGGTATTTCTTTTCCACAGCCAAGACAAAGCATATTTTTCTCCAAACTTGATCTTCCGATCTTCTAGGTAAAGATTAGAAGAGATCACGGTTTATTAATTAGTCGGCACTAACTATTAAGCATTTATCCATCGGGCGCTAAGTCGTGAGTCCGATCATGCGCCGAACTCTCAGCGCCCGATGGATAAATGTCTGTTGGACTAAACCGCCTTATGCGCGGTGCCAGTTTCCGGAACGGCCTAGCTGGCAGGCGAGAGCGGATCTGGCAGGGAATATGCTAAAGAGGGTATTGTATCGGCCGTCTGGTTCAGGCGGCGCGGTTCTATCTTGTTGTAAACAAGTATTTTCTTGTCTCCTGAGGATGGCAGCCTTCATCATTTTGTAACAATCCAGCCGATCTGCATCGCGCTATCGAATCGGACACGCCCTCTTCCTGTCTCAGTGATTTTCCGAGTATCCATATTTCCCCGTTATCGGCTTGGCGCCAAGCCCCGCCGAAGGCGGTTTAGTTCAACGCCAGCCTCAGCCGCCGCGAGCGTAGCGAGTGGTCGGACTGGAGGCGTTCGTTAGGCGATTGATTGCGCGTTGATTTAGTGCCTGCAAAATAATTTCATCCAGACCCTTTAACTACAGACTCGTTAATTACTTAATTACACTATTTGATCCTAACCCCATTTGATCCATTTGATCTACTTTGACTACCAAAGGCATGTTTCGCGCAGTGGCTTAATAGCGTTAGAGAGACCAGTTGTCTCAAAAATAGCGGTTACAGGACTCTCGTTATAAGGGGTAACTTGCGCAACAAAGCTTGAGCTTCTCATGATTTCTTTAATAATACTAATAGTCCCGCCTGGATAAAAGGTTGCTTCATTATCTGTTGAAATTGACCATCGTCCGATTTTCGCTTTATTTAAACCGATTCGGAAAATTACTTCCGGGGCATCACTGCCAAGATAATCATTCCAATTAATGTAAAGATCAGTTCTATTGCTCTTGCAAGTTAGAACAAGCCATATTGGCTTTCCCCATCTGGATACTCCACTGGATGCAGCAAGATACAACGAAACGGTTTTTGAGTCATCAAGTGGGTTTGTCTTAACAGAAACATCCCATTTACCACGACCCGAATAAGAACCAGAATCCGAATGATTTTTCAGGTCAGATTTATTATATTTTGAACACAGATCGCGCGCATCCTTAATGATCTTGCTTTCATCGTCAAATGCCCAGAAGTGACGCGTTGCAGCATTAGGCAAGTCTTCGAACGATATTTGATTTCCCTTGCACCATTCAGAAATCACAGATTTCTGAGTTTCTGATAAAGGTGCGTCTGGCTTGAAACTGCAATAGCCTAACTTAAACCCTATTCCTGCGCTACTCCCGAAGTCATCACACCAATCAACACCAGGATTTTCCTCCATGCAGATGTTCGTCTGTAACTCGAGGGCCTTAGAAGCGCACTTATCCCAATCTTCCCAATCGTTTAGCTTTCCGCATCTATTTAGTAAATAGTTTGGGTTCTTATCAAGAAAATTTGACATTTTGTATTGACCCGTTTTGATAGTGCCGATTGCTTCTGAAATCGCAATATCTGCACAATTTTCCCAAGCATTATCAGCGTATCCATATGTTGGCAATAGGATGGTTGCAAAAAAATACGTCAAACAGCTGAGTATGGATTGTTTTAACATGATGAAATATCCTATTTGGAACTATTAATTTAACGTCAAAGTCTAAGGAATAGCGGCGAGGGTCGAATTAGTTTACTGCCTAACGTCAAGGCTGGCCCGCCGCCCGTTGCCGCGCTGGGAGCGAAGCGACCGCGCGGCAACGGGCGGTCGGGCCGAGCCTCTTGTTAGGCGTTAATTACTTTGGCATATCGCCTGAACTAGGTGCAGTGGCCATTCTGACCTTAAGGTCATCTTCTTCTTTCCAAAACACAAAGCTAGGAATTTCCGCACCGGATGAGCCTCCCGAATATGGGTCCGAAAGCGTTGATGCTTCTTGAACGCGCTTCACAGTTGATCGGTAAAACAACTTGCGCTTGAACCAATTCATTTCTTCTACGCATTTTTTGGCATGATCTTGCAGATCTGAAACTTTAGGGTATGCATCAATGACTGCTTTGTGTTCCTGCATCCGGCGATCAATATTGTCCAAACGTCGCTCCACATACTCTGTATTCTCCATGAGATCGTAGGATAGATGCGCTTGGTATACTCTAGCTTGCGCGGATAGCAGCCCGTTGAGCAGTTGCATATCGTGGATGATTGATCCGCCTTGTTCCTGGATAAGCGCGGCTGCTTGCTCTGCACCCTGCGCGCCACGTTGATTACGTATCCCGTTGACTCGTTCTGCGAAGTGAGAAATGATTATTTTGTTTCTTTCCAGAATTGAACCAATGACGTGTTCTGAGATGCTGAGACGTTCACGCGCAAGGTCGGAAAAGCGGCCGGTGCAAATATATTCGTCAATAATTTCATCTAAAGCGTTTATTGACTGGTAGACTCGCCCAAGCGCATCGGCTTCTTGTCGAAGAGCAATTGCCTCCATCTGGCGGGTCATGACATCCAATCGACGGGATATTCGTTGGAGCTGAAATGTACCGGCGATTCCGTTGAGCACAGACCAGACAGCGAAGGGCGCGATGATTGGTGCCATTGATGATGGGGCAAAACGGAGTTGGCCCGCTATTTGACCTGTAGATGTACTCACGACTGTGCCAAGGGACCCACCGGTAGTTTGGGCAAGTGCGTGGGTTCCCGCTTTGATTCCTTCGACCAACGCCGGAGTGCCGATAACTTGAAAGGTGCTGCCGTTCGCGAGACCAGAGGCGACCGCAGGGATTGCTTTGCTGAGTTGATCGACAACGTTAGCGGAGATATTTCCTTTGGGGCTCGCCTGCTGGGAACGGGACCAATTCTGATGCAGCGCTTTGCTCGCGGTTGGCGAGTAGCCCACCAGCACAGCACGAGATTGCCGGTTGTCGGCAAGTAGTTCGATATACCTCGCACTCTCGTTCACAAGAATCCCTCTGTAAGTAGATGAGTAGCCTAGTGCAGATGGTTTCTGTTGCGGCGCCTAACGCCACGCTCAGCCGAGCCGGTTGAGCGAGAGCGAAACCGGCTTCGGCTGGAGCACCGTGTTAGGCGATTTGATGGATTAGATTCGGTCTTGAAAATTAAACCGAACTTGATCCGCTTAATTGTTTAATTCTTAATTGCAGGCTACCTTTAATTGAATTTTTCCTGCGCCCTCTTGTACAAATCCTGAAGTGATTGTGCAACTGCGGATTCTGCTTCTTGCATGGAAGCGCATATGGCCAACGTTTTGGCTTTACCGAATGCTTGTCCTCCGCGAGCTGGGTTTGTCCAAATGCTATACTCTGGTGGAGAGCCAGAGTCTGCGACATTCTTAATGTAAGCAATCGCACCGACTGATCGGCCTTTTTCATCCATCAAACCAAATTCAAAATTTAGATACCTTTTATCTCCCTGATCTGGGCCACTATACTCAAACCCGCCGATCTTCTTTGGCATGATTACTTGCCTCCCTAAAAGGTGATGACGGCCATAAAAATAGAAACAGTGAGTCACTGCCTAGGTAGTTCAATTTGACCTGTTTCATGCACTTTCTCTGCCCTAGCAACTACCGCGCGGCACCAGGCTCTTAAGTTATTGCTTTAAATCCCTAACGCCATGCTCAGCCGAGCCGGTTGAGCGAGAGCGAAACCGGCTTCGGCTGGAGCACCGTGTTAGGCCAGTTAGTCATTGATTAAACTATCATATTCATCGTGAGTGCCTATCCAGATCCACACATACCCGTCATCATCTTCCATCGCAAGCGCACGGTGATTACCGCCAACTCGCGCCGACCACAACTTGCCGACTTTCTTGAAACACAAAGATGGATGGCGTGGGTTCTCTTTAAGTAATTCATAATTCTTTCGCGCGAGTTTCTGCACTTGTTCTGGCAAGGCATATAAGCAAGCCCAAAATCGCGTGGTGGTTTTGTGCATTAAATTTGACTAAGCATTCCCTTCGCTTTTTCTTCCAATGCTTCATTTATTAGAAAATCTAATTTTCCGGCAGCAGAATCTTTTTCAATTTCCTCATCCCACATTTCCCAATCATGCTCAGATAACCAGTGCATCAGTTTCATATATTCACGATGCGGAAGGGCTTCGATTTCTATCTTAATTTCTTCAAATGTTCTCATAATAGTACCTTTGTGGCCTAACGCCAGCATCAGCTGGCGCGAGCGTAGTGAGTGGTCGGACTGGAGGCCATCGTTAGGCGATTGATTCTGCGTTAATGACTTGCCTGGAAAATAATTCCATCCTGGTTCCTTTGATTCATTTTCTCCCATCTATATTTCTGCATAACGCCCCAAATTACTGGCGGCAAAAAGCAGAGCGAGGAACGAGCGGCGCTTTTTGCCGTCCATGTGAATTTGCCTTGTTATGTGCGCTTACAGAGAACACTGCTGTCTTACCTGCGCTACCCCACATACATTTTCAACCGAAACATCAAATTCACAACCTTGAGTAAGGTTCCTAAAGGTTTCACCGCCCATGCTATAAAAATCTGGATAAGAAACTACATCTCCGATTTCCGGCTCACATGAATCAAGTAGTTCGAAAACTACAAATTCTCCACTGCCATCAATCTCGGCTGCGTACATGCCACGACCGGGGTTTATGACTTTTACTATAGCTTTCATTTTTGTTTTTAATCTCGCATTGCCTTTGCTACAATTTTCTTTGCGGCAGAAAGCTCTTTTTTTATTCTTGCCGCCTCAGATTCCAACTCTCGCATTTTTTGAATTGCTTCATCGACGTCTGTACCCGGCAACCAAGACTGCACAATTTTTACATCTTCTAGGTTTTCACTGACTATTCCTTTTGTTACACCAGCAAGGATGTTGAATCTATGTTTGCAATATTGCCCATTTTCTCCAGCCGGACATGAACAATACGCAGAAAGATTGGTATCTGATCTTTTAACAAAGACAACTCCGTATGGCTCGGCGGCAGAGCCTTGAACTTCAAATGATATTTCCGGCATTGTTTGCCTCCCTTTTTGCACATAACGAAAAAGCATTTTATCCGGCGTGCGCCACACAGACGTTGCCGTCGAAGCACTGAGTTCGACGCGCACGACGGATAAATGTTTGTTGGGCTAAACCGCCTTATGCGCGGTGCCAGTTTCCGGAACGGCCTAGCTGGCGGGCGCGAGCGGATATGGCAGGGATTATGCTTAAGAGGGTATTGTATCTGCCGTCTGGTTCAGGCGGCGCGGTTCTATCTTGTTGTAAACAAGCATTTTCTTGTCTCCTGAGGATGACAGTCTTCATCATTTTGTAACAATCCTGCCGATCTGGATCGCGCTATCGAATCAGACACACCCACTTCCGGTCTCAGTGGTTTGCCGAGTATCCATATTTCCTCGTTATAGGCTTGGCGCCAAGCCCCGCCGAAGGCGGTTTAGTTCAACGTGACGCATAAGCCGGGCTGTACTGCGCCCAGGATGACCCCGAAACAATACGCCAAGCTCGACGGCGCAGTACAGGCTCGGCTTAATGCGCTCGTTAGGGTTAATCATTGATAAACTCCTCTAAGTATCGATCAAACGCTGGATAGCGACCTCCTGCACCAAATTGCCTTTCCAAGGCAATCAGATAGGCCGCGCCAGCAGGATTATTGCGCGCCGACTTCGCCTTTCGATAGTCAATGTATGCTGCTATCGCGCCGACAAGCATTGATGCTCCGATCTCATAGAGGTTAAATGGGTCCCCTGTAGCTCCCAGTAATGCGCCGTAAACGCCGGCTGAGGTGGGTACCCCCATCGTAAACATGCTTCCAACATCATCCTTATTTAGGAAGCCTTGAGATGCTTTAAGGTTTGCTTTCGCCTTCTCTAAATCGCGTTTGAAATCATTTAGAATATCTTTGCCATGTTTGATCGACTCGCACTTATGTAGCTGGTCAGAGAATCTTTCCAATTCAAGCTTGAATGTATTTCGCTCATCCTTTGAGTGCGCCGAAGCTTTAACAATTCTATCCATGGGAATTGAATCGACATCAAACGGTAGTAGATCGTTGAATACTAGCGCCGAATAAAAGCCATTTGCTTCTGTGTCGGATAGGAAATCGTCAAAATTAGCTGATTCCGAGAAATATGAGCTAACAGCGAAGGAGTATTGATCATCTGTGCATCGAGAAAGTTGCCTTCGTCTGGAAACTTCTGTGGACAGAAAGAACATGTAGCCGCGAACGACCTCCCTTGGAAGAAGCAAGAATCCCTCTTCAGACTCGCCAACGGCATACTTCTCCAACGACGGATAAAGAACAGAGTCGATCTTATCTGGATGTAAGTAAGAATACTCATCGTGCTCGAGACCAGCAGGCTTGTACTGAATGCCTTCCAATAGATCTTGAAAGTCCCGAGTAACGCCGCTTAGATCCTCGGGCTCTAAAGCTATAGGTCTAACAAGTCCATTGTCACATGCTTTAATTATCTCAATGGAGTCCCTAGGAGAATAGCCGGAAGGAACAATTCGAAAGACATTGTCCCAAAGTAGAAGCGCTGCCTTTAGCCATCTCTCGTTGCGGATTTCTATATGAGGATAATAAAGTATGGAGTCGTTCACGTTCTTCTTGAGTACCCTAACGTCAAACCTAAGCCGACCCATACTGCGCTGGGATGAGACTGAATGAATGCAATGAGCTACGCGCGCAGTATGGGGTCGGCTTGAGGTGCGTGTTAGGCATCGAACGCCATCTTTAAGCTCGCTTGCGTTTCGCCAACTACCGTGAACCCATGGCGCTCATAAAAACGCTTTGCCGGCGCGTTGATTTTGAAAACCTGCAACTTGACTCCGAGATGCTGCTTCGATGCTGCCGAGATAACCCGTTTCAAAACGTTTGCCCCAAGCCCCTTCTTTTGATGCTCCGGAGCGAGCAAAAGCATCCGGATGTAGAGTTCATCACTATGTTTCTCTACTTGCACATAACCTATGGCTTGATCTTCGCGTAAGACCACCGTTACCTGTTCTGGATCAAAGTGCTCTGAAAAATCATTTTTTTGCCATTGACTATCCCAACCCCAGATCTGTTCGATGTAGCCTCCCATCACTGATCGGTATAGCTCGAACAATTGCGCTTGATCCTCAGGATTTGCAGACCGGAAGGAATATTCGGCTTCCATTTTTATGCCTAACGTCTAAGGTAACTGGCGCCGCGAAGCGGCGTCCGGTTGACCGCCTTGTTGGGCAGCTACATGAGGATACTCACATATCCTGCCAGCAAGACACGAAAGGATCCAGTCAGTAGCTCTTGTGAATTTAGATTTAGACATCTCTTTCTGACCGACGATCTGAGAATAGACTGGAAATACGAGGAATGGCTTCCCGGTATTGGTAGAGCATTCTCTAGGCAGGATGCAGGGACCATGGGCTGCACGAAACAAGGCGAACGTGCCCTTGCGGAAATGAATTTTGTAGTCGTACCGCTCAGATGAGAACACACCATTTCCATGCCATGTGTAGCCAAAATCCATGCACCACCTTTTCACAGTCGACTTCATCTCGGAATCCAGGTTATGTCTGCGCTGCCCAACGCTGCGCTTCTGGGGCGATGCGAAGCATCGTCCCTAGCAAGCGCTTGTTGGGGATTCTGTGTATTGATCCTGGCAATATGATGCTCAGAGGATTGATCTCAAGGCGTTTGCCCAATTGTGCAAGCAGCCTTGGTTGGCGAGGTGTGTAGGGAGCAGATCTATTGGTTTGGTCTGATGCTTGCAGTGGAAACCCGGTTCAGGGACGTGTGTAAGCAATGATTAAGTGCAGATCCGATCTGCTGTTTTGGCCGAGATGATCGATATTGACAAGTATGCCGACAGTAGTGGTTGATGCCTCTGTGTTTGTAGGCGAGTGTCATATGCTGAAGAGTATGCCAGGACCAGTGTCGCTACAGATCCCCAACGTCAAAGGTAACCGGCGCCGAAGGCGTCCGGTTGACCGACTTGTTGGGCGATCACGGTCATTCTGTTTGGGTTAATCATAATATGCCTCAGAATGCACTTCTTCTTTGGACATAGCAATGGCTGCCTCAATTTCACCTATCGGTATACTTACGGGGCCATTCTCGCCATATATCACGAATCTTCTCTCATCGCCTTTATCTGCCCGAATTGTTACGATTGGATAGGGCTGTGCCGTGGTATCAAGCTCGCCGGTCGGTTTTGCAATGCACAATTCTAAGTGCATTCCATCGCCTGCACACGAAAATCTCTGAAGATAGAGCCTATCAACGTACCGATCGGGTTTGCTAGAATGTATATTCATGTTGCAGCCCAACGACAACGCTCAGCCGCCCAGCGCTGGCACGGAGCCGAGACAACCAAACCAAGCTGACGCGCGGGGTCGGCTGGAGCAACTTGTTAGGCGGTGATTTATGACGAAGCAAGAATTGATCGACGCTCTTTCTCCTTTTGATCCTGATGATGTTGTCATCGTGCAATATGAAAATGATAAATCTTGGGACAACATTCAGTACCTTTACCAAAACGGATCATCTATAGCCATTGTTTTCGGCGGCGGCAATCCGTTTAGTGACAAGTGATTCCGCCTAACGCCACGCTCAGCCGAGCCGGTTGAGCGAGAGCGAAACCGGCTTCGGCTGAAGCACCGTGTTAGGCGGTTGATTGGACTTTGATTTCCAGCCTGGAAAACAATTCCATCCAGACCCCTTTAATTCGATCACCGAGGATTCAATGTAGACCTTCGCACCCATCACGGTTCTGCTGGGTTGCGTGGGCAGCTAACGCCAAACTAACCCGCGGCCCAAAGTGCGCCAGCACTTTTTGCCGTCGGGTTTAGTGCCGTGTTAGGCGACTTCATTGGTGGGGTGAGCCGTCAATTGAGCCTGGCCTCTTTTCTCCCTCTCTGAGGAAATCGCCAATGCTGGCGTAGGAATCGTCCGTGACCCCATGAGCGACGGGATGCTGGCAGACCACATAAAGCGTCCGACCGGAGCGGCGATAGGACCACCCCTGCTCAGTGCCAGTCAGCGGACCTCCCGCGAGGGTTTGCCAATACTTCGGGTAGGGCGGTGTCGTACCGTACATGACAACGGCTTTCGGGTCATTGCTTGCCACGGCCTTTTGGAGTTCGGCTAAACGTCGTGGTGCGACCGCGGACAGGTAGTCGTGGCGGCTCGCAAACAGGCCCTGGTGGTCCCACTCGCCGAGGCCCTTGTGAGGCAGTGGCATCAGTTCGAGCAAGGCCTCGGTTTCCATTGCTAGCCGACTGGCCTGATAGTGGCGAATGCGTTCCTTATCGACCGGCTCGCCAAGATAGCGCAGCGCCACGATGATGAGCCGCCGCCAGGTTCTCTGGATGGTCGGAAACAGCGAGAACCAGCGTGCTTCATGGATGCGTTCATGAAACAGGCGAATATCCAGCGTGGCTGTCCGCCCCAAGTCTTGCCAGGCCTGCAGACGCTCGTCGAGTGACTCCTGCCCCGTTCCCTCCTCCATCCCGATGAACCAGAGCGGCGCGGACAGCGAGCCATAGCCGAAACATCCGTGAATGTAATCCTGCAGCAGCCTGTCTGTAGTTCCTGCTGGCGTAATATCCGCTACCGCCATTGGACGTTCATCCTGATCTGGAATAAGGCTAGATCCCCGGTTCCCGGCCGCTGGCTGTTCCGCACCGGCGCGCGTAACAGACGGCTCCGGGATGTCTGCCTCTAGCCACCCATTGTCAATGCAATAGTCGATAAAACCTCTGCCGCCGCGCGCATGATCATGGTCCTTGGCCCAGCGCACAAGTTGTTCGTAGCTCGCCGACCTGACGGTCGCTAACTGTTGTTCGAGAATGCCCCAGGTTCTAACATTTTGCGCCGCTGTGGTTCTCGGTACCCGCCTGATCCGGTACCTCACCGTCTTCGATGCGACCGGCTCCTGGCGTATCTGATCGAGTTGCGGGCTCACTGCGTCATCTCCTGTTACTAACTGGAGCGCGACATGGTTCAGCGACAGCTTCTTCTCGCCTGCATCAACAAAATGGACGGTGACATTTCCCCCACCGGATGCCGTGACTTCACCGAGCCCCCAATCGAGCTTCTTCGGATGCTTCACGCGATCGCCGACCTTAAATGGCATAGCTAACTCCCGATTTCCCGTAGCGGCACAACTCCCTTGTGAGCCGGATTCCGGCGCCAACCTGTCCCATGAGGTTCATTCTATCGCGGGGGTGAAACCTCATAGATATAGAGATGCTTAAATCGCGGTTGACACAATTGCTGCTGTAACTCAGCGATCAACACCAAACAGCACCTTTTGCCTGAGCCGGTCTTCCTGGCGACAAATGGATCTTCTGCGGGCTTGTTCGTAAGTGCGCGATAGGCCAGTATCAGTGGCTCGAAATGCGAATCGGCATGAACCCGCCAGAGCCTTCCCTGATGGAAAAAGAAGCCCGCCGGCTCGCGATTACCCCCAGATGTTTGGCCATCGAAACGGGTTTGCGCTGGGTCTGCGGCCTGCCGTGGCAGGACTACGTGCTCCATGAATGCAGCAAAGCTCCGGTGGTTCATACGTCCTCGGCAGTTCTCTAATTTTCTGTGGCCTAACGCCAAGCTCAGCCGAGCCGGTTGAGCGAGAGCGAAACAGGGATCGGCTGGAGCACCGTGTTAGGCGTTTTTTTGGTGTATTTAGAATGGAACTTTGCCCAATTACATTACGTGAAGCGAATGATTTTGTTGAATCGTTCCACCGGCACAATAGCCGCACCTCTCGCGATGGCGGAAAGTATGCGATCGGCTTAACCCATGATGGCGAGCTTGTTGGTGTTGCGATTGTAGGCAATCCATTATCGGCAACCCTGATGGACGGGTTCACTGCGGAAGTGTTGCGCGTTTGCACGAACGAAAAAGCACCACTAGGAGCCTGTTCCAAACTGTACGCGGCCTGCTGGCGAGCGTGGCGCGCGATGGGCGGACGCAAGATGATTACCTACACGCGTCAAACCGAATCAGGGGCAAGCTTGCGCGGCGCGGGTTGGCGCGTCGTCGCGGAATGTGCGCCAGTAAAACCTGGTTGGCACAAAAAAGACCATCTCAAGCGGAATTGGCAACCAGTAATGGGGCAACAAAAGTTCCGCTGGGAATTTTCCGCCTAACGCCAAGCATCAGCCGCGAGCTATTGGCGCGTCGGCTGGATGCTCGGGTTAGGCTATTTTGGAGGTAGATAATGCCGCTGTCATGCTCTTGCGATTATGGCGATGACGTAGATTTCTACGTCTATCACCCTATTGACTACTCTGAGATGCCGGCACTCAAGCGCCGAAAGAGATGCGCGAGCTGCGAGGCATTGATCGACGCGGGCGCAATCGTTGCCAAATTCTCCCGCAACCGTTGTCCGAAAAACGATATTGAGGAAGCGATCTATGGTGGTGGGCCGACGATACCCCTGGCCGATCAATTCCTGTGCGAGACGTGCGCAGACTTATTTTTCAGTCTGTTTGAACTTGGCTTTGAGTGCGTAATGCCGAATGAAAATATGCGCGAGCTAGTGCGCGAATATGCTGAGACGTTTTCAGCCTAACGACAAGCTCAGCCGCCCCGCGCGCGGCACGGAGCTGAGATAACCAAATTAGGCCGACGCGCGTGGTCGGCTGGAGCAGCTTGTTATGCACTCTGAGTTTCGCGAACTGATAGCGGCTGCAGCCAATATGAGAGACGCGGCAAACCGCCTTTGGCACGCACATAACCCAGATGAAGGCCAGCACGACGAGGTTCCTATGTCTCTTGATGATGCCCAGGAAAAGCACTCTGCCGCATTCATGCGTTTAGAGCGCGCTGAGTATTACGCAGAGAAAGCGATTTCTCGTCTTTCTGCATAACGACCAAGCTAAGCCGACCAGCGCGGCTACCGAGCTTGAACCAAACCACGACGCCGACGCGCTGGGTCGGCTTGAGCGACTTGTTATGCCTTGGTTATTTGAGGTTTTGATAGAAGACGAGCGCGACCAGAAGGACATCAAGACCGAGCGCCATTACGTAGAAGCTGAATGCATTTACGATGTAGCGGACGATTTCAGGCGAGATGGAGAGTATGGAGATCGGACGGTGGTCTCGATTATTCGCCATGTCCCGGTTTCACGGCATATTCGCCACGCCTCTGCCGAGGCATAACGCCAAGTTCAGCCGCGCGCGGTACGCGGCCAGAGAAAAACCGCCAGTCGGTACCGCGTCGGCTGGAACTTTTTGTTATGCAAGAGAGTTGATATGACACCAGAACAAGCGGACGAAAAGCTGGCACAAATCGAGAGGCTGGCGCAAGAGATCGAAGATGACGCCGAGCTGGCGGAGATAGACGAGCGGTACCGGATCACGGCGAAGTGGATAGACACCGATATCGAATGTGTGAGCGCATAACGCCAGCCGTAACCGGCGCATTTGTAGTGAGCGCAGCGAACGAAAAATGCGTCCGAGTTTACGGCCTTGTTAGGTGATTTGTGGCGGATTAAATACATCGAGATGCTCTAGCAAAGTAACTTTCTTTGCGATGGTCCTACACCCAACAAACAGCTTAAATTCTTTGCACTCTTTGAATATATGCGTTCGATTGTTAAATATCGTTCGCGTAATTGGGTCTTTGTACTTTGGCTTGAACGACAAAAGTTTTTGTAAGTTGTTGCTCACTAGAAAATAGCTAATCCACGAAATTAGATATTTATTTCTTTCTTCTTCGTCAGACAGGGAAGTCAAATATTGCTCTAGGTACTCGACGATTTGAGCTTGATGCAAAATCCCAAATGGACTCGTTAAGACAGACTCCAATACTGCAACTATTTTCGGGAATGCTTTTACTCTGAGAGTACCGAGCATTAACAGCATGCTAATAACTCTTTCCAAGTTGAACTCTGAAACGGTCACCTTTAGCTTGCCGCCTTTGTCGATAATATCAGCTAGAAACCTATCTATTACACCTGTGCCGGGACATTCACGATCTATCCTTACAACTGACAGATATAGCTCCCTTAACTCTTTCCAAGAGTATTTTTTTCGTTTTTTCGGATGGACTGCGTGATATTTAGAAACCCATTCTCGAAAGAGGCCATCAGGTAGTGCCGATATTATTGTCTTCTCATCGCTTAACTCTAAATTGTACTCTTTTAAAGCAGCTTGGATAATTTTAATGATACGTTTCGAATCAGATTCTGTTTTTGCGAGTATTCTATAGTCATCCTTAAACCTTACAGCCTCACAATCAATACCTGATGCTCTAACTTCCTTTGTGAATTCAACATCTACGGCGGACGCCACAATTTCAGCAGCAATGTCTGACACAACCGGGCCAATTGGGATTCCATTGGTACAACCATCATTAGCATTTTGAAATAGCCTGTCTAGGCGGTTTCCAAGAAGCTTGAAGTTGTGGAGATTAGCTGGTTTTCTTATGTGCTTTTTGCCGTGAATAGCCCACGGTATGCTGTGAGTATAAATCGAAGGGTAAAAGCTCTTAATGTCTGCTTTTACAAGATAGCTATACTTGTAGGCTATTGATGTTACGTCCTTGTCAACCATGCCTATGAATTCGTAGATAAGTCGCCCACTTCTTAGATAGCCTATGCGCCCTTGGTTGCGTGAGTCTATGGGCACCGGAAATGCGTAAGATGCTACCTGACTGTTAGCGGGAATCATTACATCGACGATCTTTAGCCAATTTCTGGCGATGTGATAGGCAATGTCGTTGTGAATACAAGGATTGATTAGGCCAAAATTCCTGTCAGTGTATTCTGTTTTTGGAAAGTGAACATTAATGCATTCAGTCCTATCTACTTTATACTTTTTTCCTTTGCCTGTGACTTTGAAATATATTTTTGGCTTGGCAGGTCGTTTTGCCACTTTAAAGCATGGGGGCATTACGTAGCTTTCAGGGAAGTATCCATTTTCGCAGAGCCAGTGATAAACGTCAGTTCTCTTCAACGATCTCGCCAACCGCTTTGTAACGGTTCGGTGTTCTGTTAACGGGTTGCTTGAAAACAAACTCATTGCTCCATGCTCTTCTTTTCACCTAACAGTTAACTAGACAGAAAGTTGGTCAGGTGTGCTAGACAGAATCCGTCTAGCCCCGTTAGCATAGATTCCATCTAGCCCGGAGAACCAAGGCGAACCGTTCGACCGGCGCTAGACGAAATCAACACTCTCTGCCTGTGAGATCGACGTTAGCACATGCCGCAACCTCAAGCAACAGGATCAACGGCCAAGGATCGGTTTTGGGATCAGTTCATCGCCCGAGCCGTTCAAGCCGGCGTCGAGGGGAATGCGCTTCGATGGCTGGTACGCCGGGCGGAAGCTTATCTTGCGGCCTTTCCGGGCAAGCGCCTGAAGCAACATAAGCTTGATGACGTGACCGGCTATCTGCAACAGGCTGGGCGGCTAGACAGAATTTCTGACTGGCAGTTTGTGCAAATCGTCGATGCTATACAGAATTTGCTGGTGACTGCAAAGGCGCCGGTGGCGGCGGAGGTGGATTGGGACTTTTGGCGGGCCTCGGCGCGAACCTTGGAGGCGGATCACCCGACTGTGGCGCGGGAGACGCCAGCGTTTGAGGAATCTCCGGTATCGGGTGCCCGGTTAAAGGAGAAGCGGAATGCGACCTCGGCGCTCGACCAGGTGAGGGAGGCGCATCGGCCGCTGCTGGAGCGCATGGTGGGGGAGATTCGGCGACGGCACTATTCGATTCGCACGGAGCAGGCTTATGAAGCCTGGGTGTGCCGTTTTATTCTGTTCTGCGATCAGCGGGACCCGGCGGATGTTGGCGCTGAGCGGATTCGCGCGTTCCTGGAGGACTTGGCGGTGCGCGGCAATGTCTCGGCGAGTACCCAGAATCAAGCATTGAATGCGCTGGTGTTTCTGTACAAACAGGTGCTCGGGCGGTCGCTGGAGGAGCTTGGGGATTTTGCGCGCGCGAAACGGCCGAAGCGACTGCCGGTGGTGCTGGAGCGCGGGGAGGTCGCACGATTGCTAAGTGGGATCGAGGGCGTCCAGCATCTCATGGCGGCTTTGCTTTACGGTACCGGGATGCGGTTGATGGAGTGCATGCGGTTACGAGTGCAGGATATCGACTTCAGTTATCATCAGATTCTTGTTCGCGATGGCAAGGGGCAGAAGGATCGGTTGGTGCCGCTGCCGGTGCGTTTGGAGGAGCCCTTGCGGGAGCAATTGCGCAAGGTGCGCGCATTGCACGAGCAGGATCTCGCCGCGGGCCATGGGGAGGTGTTTTTGCCGGATGCTCTAGCGCGCAAATGGCCGCATGCACCCAAGGAGTGGATTTGGCAATATGTGTTTCCGAGTGGTCGGCTGTCGGTTGATCCGCGCAGCGGCAAGACGCGCCGGCACCATGTGCATGAGAATAGCTTGCAGAAGGCGGTGAAGGCCGCGGCGCAACGGGCGGGGATTACGAAGAAGGTAAACTGCCATTGTCTGCGCCATTCGTTTGCGACACATTTGCTGGAATCCGGCTATGACATTCGCACCTTGCAGGAGTTATTGGGGCATGCGGATGTGTCAACCACGATGATTTATACCCATGTGTTGAACCGTGGCGGTCAGGGGGTGCGCAGTCCGTTGGATGGGTTGCTCTAGCTGCGGATGCGCGCAGCCAGGTGATTCCCGAGAGCCGGTGGCCGAACGCACTGCGGTTGCGCACGAGCGTCTTCTACCGCGCCAGCACCGCCTTCGAGCGGCGAGCCAGGAGCATTCGCGGCCTCTAGCGGCTGCGCCGCAACCAGCGTGTCGCGCTGCGCTTTGGCATGCGCGAGACCGTGCGTTCGGTCGCGCTGGCCGGTTTGTGCGAGCGTATGGACCGGTAGCTGCTGAGCGTGCTGACGCGCTGAGCGAGTGGCTCAGCGCCAATTGTCCACTGGCAGCCCAACGATCCGGCGAAATTCCACCTCGTTGCTCGTGACCATCGTTAAGCCGCGCGCCAGCGCCGTGGCGCCAATCAGGACATCGTAAGGGCCGATTGGCGTGCCCCGGGCTTTCAGATCGGCCCGAATTGCGGCGGCGGCTTCCGCGTCGGCCAAGGTGAAGGGTAGGGTCGTGATGGAGGCAAAAAACGCCTCCAGCACCGGCGTCAGCTCACGGGCGCGCGCCGGCTTTAGGCGCAACCCGAACGCCACCTCCATGCGCGTCAGCGTCGAGACCGCAATCAGCGTCGGCGCCGTGGCCTTCACGCGGGCCAGCACCGTCGGTTCGCCCTTGACGAAGTCGGACACCGTGCAGGTATCGAGCAAATACCTCATGCAAGCGGATCTTCAGTGGGGGCCGGCATGCCCTCGCGGAACGCCTCGAAACGCGGCGCGTCGGCAACGCCCTCGAAGTTGGCCACGGCCGCTGGCCAGTAGTCCGAGCGCTCGGCCAGCCAGGCTTGCAGTGCCTGAGTAATCAGCGCCGAAGCGCTTTGTCCCTGCTGTTCGGCAACGGCGAACAAGCGCTCGCCGATGGTGGGATCGAGTTCGATATCAAGATGCATGAGAGGGCTCTTGGTAAGGGGGGGATAAGCTTGTCTTCATGGTGCTGCCATTGGGTGGCGCGGCGCGGGCATCTTCGTGGGTGTGACGAAAGTGCTAGCCGTGCCCAATCAGCTCATCGATATGGGTGCCGACTGAGCGGCCAAGGGCGGAGAGGGCGTATCCGCCTTCGAGCACGGAGACGACGCGCTCGCGCGCATGGCGGGCGGCGAGGTCGTGGAGTTCGTGGGTCATCCAGGCGTAGTCGGGCTCGCGCAGCATGAAGTGGGCCATGTCATCCTCGGCATGGCCGTCAAAGCCGGCGGAGATCAGAATCAGCTCGGGCTTAAAGTCGTCGAGGCGCGGCAGCCATTTCTCTTCGACCGCGGCGCGGTAGGCGGTGCCATCAGTGCGGGACGGCAGCGGCAGATTGATCACATTGGGTGCCTGGCTGTCGGCACCGGAGCCGGGATAGAACGGATGCTGAAAGCTGGAGCAGAACAGCACCCGCTCGTCGCCGGCGAAGATATCCTCGGTGCCATTGCCGTGATGGACGTCGAAATCCACAATGGCGATGCGCTCAAGCCCATGATTGGCCAGCGCATGGGCGGCGGCGACGGCGACATTGTTAAAAAAGCAAAAACCCATGGCTTGATGGCGCTCGGCATGGTGGCCTGGCGGGCGTACTGCGCAGAAAGCGGCGTGGTGCTTGTCGGTCATCACCAGATCAATCCCCAGCATGGCTGCCCCGGCTGCGCGTCGGGCCGCATTCAGGGTGCCGGCGCTCATGGCGGTATCGCCATCGACCCAGGTCAGCACATCGCTTGCTTTGGGCGCGTTGGCGAAGATCATTTCGACATAATCGGCATCGTGGACCCGCAACAGGGCTTCGCGCTCCGCGAGAGGCGCGTCATAATGGGTCACCAACATTTCCATGCCGGAGGCGATCAGCCGGTCGGTGATCGCGTGCAGGCGCTCGGGTACCTCGACATGGTGAGCGCCCATGCGGTGCTCCAGGCAGTCGGGATGAGAGATGAAGGCGAGATTCATGGTTGTTGTGCTCGGCCTGTGGGGGCGAGTTGATTCGCTCGCGGTGGAGAGGCGAATGGATTCGCCTGAAGAAGCTTCATGTAATCAGGTTAGTCTATCGGGGCAAATATATCGGCCCCTGCGCCCAGGAGGGCAACCCAAGATGCGTTTATCGGATGTCGACCAACTCTTTGTCCCGAGTGCGGTGGCAGTCTTTGGCGCCAGCGACCGCGAGGGCTCGGTCGCTGGCGTGGTGTTTCGCAACCTGCTCGCCGGCGGCTTCAAGGGGGGATGCTATCCGATCAATCCCAAATATGAAAAGGTGGCGGGCGAGCGCTGCTATCCAAACCTGGCGGCGCTCGAAAAGCATGTTGAGCTAGCGCTGATCGCCACGCCGGCGGACAAGGTCGCAGGTATTCTTGATCAGTGCGGCGAGGCTGGCGTGCGGGCTGCTGTGGTGCATTCGGCGGGTTTTGCTGAGCGTGGTGAGCGCGGCGCGGCCCTGCAGGAGAAATTGGTCGAGGCGGCACGGCGCAATCGGGTGCGGGTGCTGGGGCCGAATTGTCTCGGCGTCATGCGGCCAGCCCATGGGTTGAACGCCACCTTTGGCAATGCGCCGGCGCTGTCCGGGCATGTCGCGCTGGTGTCGCAGTCTGGCGCCGTCTGCACCGCCATGCTCGACTGGGCCGGGCCGCGCCGCATTGGCTACTCGGCAGTGGTGTCCCTGGGGGCGGCGGCGGATGTCGATTTCGGCGACGTGCTCGATTATTTGGCGCTCGACTCGCAAACTCACAGCATTTTGCTCTATGTCGAGGGTATTCGCGACGCGCGGCGCTTCATGAGCGGCCTGCGCGCCGCGGCGCGGCTGAAGCCCGTCGTGGTGGTCAAGACCGGGCGCCATCCGGCCGGCTCGCGCGCGGCCAAGTCGCACACCGGGGCCTGGGTGGGCTCGTCGGAGGTCTTCCGCGCGGTCATGGAGCGCGGTGGCGCGGTGCAGGTCGACACGCTCGATCAGCTCTTCGCGGCGGCGCAGGTGTTCGGTGCCGGGCGGCGCATCGCCGGCAACCGCATTGCCATCGTCACCAATGGCGGCGGGCCGGGCGTGCTGGCGGCGGATCGGGCGGTGGAGCTGGGGCTGAGCCTGGCGACGCTGTCTGACGAGACCCGCGCCGAGCTAGAAAAGCTGCTGCCTGAGCACTGGTCGCATGGCAACCCGATCGATGTGATCGGCGACGCGCCGGCGGCGCGCTATGGTGGGGCGGTACGCGCCTGTCTGGCCGATGCCAATGTCGATGGCGTGCTCGCCATCCTCGCACCCGTGGCTAGCGTGGACCCGACCGAGGTGGCGGGGGCGGTGATCGATGCCGCCGCCAAGACGCGGAAGCCGGTGCTGGCCTGCTGGATGGGCGCGACCCGTGTGGCGGAGGCGCACGCGCTCTTCTCCGAGCACGGTCTGCCGCATTATGACTTGCCGGAAGCTGCCGCCGAGGCGCTGTCCTTCCTCGGCCGCCAACAGCGTAACCAGAAGCTGCTGATGCAGTCCCCCGGGCCGCTGTCGCAACAGCTGATGCCCGATGTCGAGGGGGCGAGGCTGATTATCGAAGGGGTCATGGCCGAGGGGCGCAAGACGCTTGGCACCATCGAGGCCAAGGCGATTCTGGCCGCGTTCCGCATTCCGACCACCCAGACGGTGCTGGCGCGCTCGCCCAACGAGGCGTTGATCGCTGCCGAGGCCCTGTCTTTCCCGGTGGTGATGAAAATCAACTCGCCCGATATCCGCTACAAGTCCGATGTCGACGGCGTGCGGCTGAATTTGACCGACGCCCAGAGCGTGCGTCGTGCCTATATCGAGTTGACCGAACGCGCCCGCATTCTGCGCCCCGAGGCCAAGATCGAAGGGGTCACGGTGGAGCACATGATCCCGACCCGCGCCGCGCGCGAGTTGATGGTGCGGGTGGCGCGCGATCCCATCTTCGGCCCCGTGATCAGCTTCGGCGCCGGCGGGACGGACACCGACGTGCTCGCCGACCGCGCGCTCGGCTTGCCGCCGCTGAATGCCTTCATCATTCAGACTATGGTCGAGCACACCCGGGTCGCGCGGCTGATGGGCGCCTTCGGCAACATGCCGCCGATGAATCGCCAGGCGCTTGCGCGCATCCTGCAAAGGGTTTCCGAGATGGTGTGCGAGCTCGCTGAAGTGATCGAGCTTGAGATCAATCCGCTGATCGGCAATGATCTGGACGTGATTGCCGTGGATGCCCGCATTCAGGTCGCTTATCGCCCACCGCAGATGCCGGTCTATGGTCACATGGCGATCCACCCCTATCCGCAGCACCTGATCGAACGCGTGCCCCTGCCGGACGGCACGGACCTGACCATTCGCCCGATTCGCCCCGAAGATGCCCAGATGGAGCAGGACTTTGTGCGCGGGCTTTCGGAGCAGACCAAGTATTTCCGCTTCATGCAGGCAATCAAGGAGCTGACGCCCGAGATGCTGGTGCGCTTTACCCAGATCGACTACGACCGGGAAATGGCGCTGATCGGCGTGGTGTTGGATCAAGGGCGGGATGTTGAGGTTGGGGTCGCGCGCTACATGTCGCGCCCCGGCGGCGATACCTGCGAGTTCGCCATCGTGGTTTCCGACGAGTGGCGCAACCGCGGCATCGGCGCGCGCCTGATGCGCTCGCTCATGGCCAATGCCCGCGCCAAAGGCCTGCGCATTATGGATGGCGAGGTGCTCTCGGCCAACACCCGCATGCTCGCGCTGGTCAAGTCGCTCGGCTTTCGGATCGAAAGCGATAAGCTCGACCACAGCGTCAAGCAGGTGTCAAAGGTGTTGTAGGAGCATCCATGAGCCATTCAACCATCGAATCCCTGATCGGCAACACCCCGCTCGTGCGGTTGCAGCGGCTGCCAGGTGAGACCAGCAACGCCATCCTCGCCAAGCTTGAGGGCCAAAATCCGGCCGGCTCGGTGAAGGACCGCGCTGCGCTGAGTATGATTCTGCGTGCGGAGCAGCGCGGTAGCATCAAGCCAGGGGATACCTTGATCGAGGCCACAAGCGGTAACACTGGCATTGCGCTTGCCATGGCTGCGGCCATGAAGGGCTATCGGATGCTGTTGATCATGCCCGAGAACATGAGCGTCGAGCGGCGCCAGTCCATGGCCGCTTTTGGCGCCGAGATTCGCCTTACACCCAAGGATGGCAGCATGGAGGCGGCCATTGATCTGGCGCGCGTGCTGGAGGCAAAAGGCGAGGGCGTGCGCTTGGATCAGTTCTCCAATCCGGACAATCCCGAGGCCCATTTCGAGGCCACTGGCCCCGAGATCTGGCGCGATACCCAGGGCACAGTGACGCACTTTGTTAGCGCCATGGGTACCACCGGCACCATCATGGGGGTGAGCCGCTACCTCAAGCAGTGCAACGCAAGTGTGCAAATCGTTGGGGTGCAACCGCAGGAGGGCTCGAGCATCCCCGGCATCCGCCGCTGGCCGCAGGAATACCTGCCGAAAATTTACGATCCGGCGCGGGTGGATCGCATCATCGACATCAGCCAGGCCGAGGCAGAGGACACCACCCGCCGGCTGGCGGCGGAGGAGGGCATTTTCGCCGGTATCTCTTCCGGTGGCGCGGTGGCCGCTGCGCTGCGGCTGTCGCGGGAGCAGGAAGGCGCGGTGATCGTCGTCATCATCTGTGATCGGGGCGATCGCTACCTCTCCACAGGCGTCTTCCCCGCCTGAGCCCAGCGGATTCCGCGCGCATGGGGCCATGCGTGCATGGTCTGGTGAAGTGAGCGATAGCGATTAGAAATTGGTGTTCGGTTTCGATTCTAAACCCATGACGTTTTGGTATTACGTTGAGCAAGAAAAAACCGCTTCCCCAGGAGCCCATTGAGGCCGAGATTGGCGACCTGAGTCACGACGGTCGCGGTGTCGCTCATGTCGACGGCAAGGCCGTGTTTGTGCAAGGCGCCCTGGCCGGCGAACGGGTGCGCTTTCGACTGACCCGCCGACAGCGGCGCCATGACGAGGGCGAGGTGGTCGAGGTGCTCAGCGCATCGCCAGACCGGGTCACCCCGCGCTGCGCGCATTTCGGGCTTTGCGGCGGCTGCGCCCTGCAGCATCTCGACCCGGCTGCGCAAATCCGCATGAAGCAGGAGGTCCTCGCCGAGGCGCTGCGGCGCATCGGCAAGGTCTCGCCCGAAACCTGGCTGCCGCCGCTGGTGGCGGAGCATTGGGGCTACCGGCGCAAGGCGCGACTTGGCGTGCGCTATGTCGCCAAAAAGGGCCGCGTACTGGTCGGTTTTCGCGAACGCCGCTCGTCCTTCGTCGCCGATCTCGAGCGCTGCGAGGTGTTGCACCCGGCGGTCGGTGAGCGCCTGACCGAACTCGCCGAGCTGATCGGGAGCTTAAGCATCCGCGAGCGGGTTGCGCAGATCGAGATGGCCCAGGGCGACGGCCCGGTGGTGCTGATCTTTCGCGTGCTCGAGCCGCCAACGCCGGGTGACATCGAGCTGCTGCACGCCTTCGCCGCCCGAACCGGTCTGCATGTCTATCTCCAGCCGGGCGGCATCGAGACGGTTGCGCCGCTGCCCGGGCAGCAGGTGGAGCTGAGCTATGCCTTGCCGGCGCCGGATGCCACGCCGGTGGTCGAACCTTTGCCGACGCCGGATATCAACCTGGTGTTCGGGCCCAATGATTTCACTCAGGTCAATCTGGAGCTAAACCGCCTGATGGTCGCGCGCGCGCTCGAGCGGCTCGACCCCGGCCCCGATGATCGGGTACTTGACTTGTTTTGTGGTCTGGGCAATTTCACTCTGCCCATCGCGCGCCGCGCCGCCTTCGTGCTCGGGGTCGAGGGCGATGCGGGCCTGGTGGAGCGCGCCCGCGCCAATGCCGAAGGCAGCGGGCTTGATGACAGCCGCGTGCGCTTCGAGCGCGCCGATCTTTACACTGAAGCTGCGGGCGAGGACCCCGCTGCGCATTGGCCCTGGACGCGGCAGGCCTTCGACCTCGCGCTCATCGACCCGCCCCGCAGCGGCGCCCTGCAGGTACTCGACCCGCTGGTCGCGACCGGCATTCGCCGTCTGGTCTATGTTTCCTGCTATCCCGGCACCCTCGCCCGCGATGCCGGCCATCTGGTCGAGCACCACGGCTTTCGCCTGGTTGCCGCCGGCGCCATGGACATGTTCCCGCATACCGCGCATGTTGAGTCTATGGCAGTGTTCGAGCGCTGAAAAGATTTCGTCAGCCGTCCACCAGTTCTCCCTCGACGACAGAGTCGAACCGAAGCTGACCATCGCTCAAGCTGATGTCGATGAGATCGCCGGGCTTGAAGTGACCGGCAAGGATTTCCTGCGCCAGCGGGTTTTCGACCTGAGCGCGGATGGCGCGCTTGAGTGGACGGGCGCCATAGACGGGGTCAAAGCCGGCCTCGCCGAGGTGATCGAGCGCATCCTCGCTGATCTGCAGGCTGATCTCGCGGCTGGTCAGGCGTTTGCGCAGCTCCTCGAGTTGGATGCCAGCGATGGCGCGGATCTGTTCCTGCCCGAGCGGGTGGAAGACGACGATCTCATCGAGCCGGTTGATGAACTCAGGGCGGAAGGAGTGGCGAAGGATTTCCATCACCGCGTCCTTCATCTCGGCATAATTGGCCTCGCCGGCTTTCTGTTGGATGATGTCCGAGCCCAGATTGGAGGTCATCACGATAGCGGAGTTGCGGAAATCCACCGTGCGCCCCTGGCCGTCGGTCAGGCGGCCATCGTCGAGCACCTGGAGCAGCACATTGAAGACATCCGGGTGGGCTTTCTCGATCTCATCGAGCAGAATCAGGCTGTAGGGCCGCCGGCGCACGGCCTCGGTCAGATAGCCGCCTTCCTCATAGCCGACATAGCCCGGCGGGGCGCCGATCAGACGCGCGACCGAGTGCTTCTCCATGAACTCGGACATGTCGATGCGCACCATGGCCTCTTCGGTATCGAACAGGAATTGCGCCAGCGCCTTGCACAGCTCGGTCTTGCCCACGCCAGTGGGGCCTAAGAACAGGAATGAGCCGATGGGGCGATTGGGGTCGGACAAGCCGGCGCGGGAGCGGCGGATGGCATCGCTGACGGTGCTGACCGCTTCTTGCTGGCCGACGACGCGCTGTTGCAGTGCTTCCTCCATGCGCAGCAGCTTGTCGCGCTCGCCCTCAAGCATCTTGGAGACCGGGATTTTGGTCCACTTGGATACGATATCGGCAATTTCCTCATCCGTGACCTTGTTGCGCAGCAGCTGATTGCCGCTGCCCGGTTCGGAGTCGTCGGCGCTAGCCAGGCGCTTTTCCAACTCCGGGATACGGCCGTATTGGAGCTCCGACATGCGGGTCAGATCTCCGGCGCGGCGGGCGGTTTCCATCTCGACCCGAGCGCGGTCCAGCTCTTCTTTGACGTGAGCGGTGCCCTGCACGGCAGCCTTTTCGGACTGCCAGATTTCGTTCAGGTCCGAGAACTCGCGCTCGAGACGGGCGATTTCGGTCTGCAGATCGTCGAGGCGCTTCTTGGATGCTTCGTCGGACTCTTTCTTGAGCGCCTCGCCCTCGATCTTGAGCTGAATCAGTCGTCGATCGAGCTTGTCCATCTCCTCCGGCATGGAGTCGATTTCCATGCGGATATGCGAGGCGGCTTCGTCGATCAGGTCGATGGCCTTATCCGGTAGCTGGCGGTCGGTGATGTAGCGATGCGACAGCATGGCCGCAGCGATAATGGCCGGGTCGGTGATCTCCACCGCGTGGTGGACCTCGTAGCGTTCCTTGAGCCCACGCAGGATGGCGATGGTGTCCTCGACGCTCGGCTCAACGACCAGCACCTTCTGGAAGCGGCGCTCGAGCGCGGCGTCTTTCTCGACATACTTGCGGTATTCGTCCAGAGTAGTGGCGCCGATGCAGTGCAGTTCGCCGCGCGCCAGGGCGGGCTTGAGCATATTGCCGGCGTCCATGGCGCCCTCTGCCTTGCCGGCGCCGACCATGGTGTGCAGCTCGTCGATAAACAGAATGATGTTGCCTTCTTGGCGCGCGACATCATTGAGCACGGCTTTGAGGCGTTCTTCAAACTCACCGCGGAATTTAGCCCCAGCGATGAGCGCGGCCATGTCGAGCGAGAGCAGGCGCTTGGTTTTGAGCCCTTCAGGCACCTCACCGTTGACGATGCGCTGGGCAAGCCCTTCGACAATGGCGGTCTTGCCGACTCCGGGCTCGCCGATCAGCACCGGGTTGTTCTTGGTGCGGCGGGCGAGCACCTGGATGGTGCGACGGATTTCGTCATCGCGCCCGATGACCGGGTCGAGCTTCCCTTGCTCGGCGCGCTCGGTCAGATCAATGCTGTATTTCTCCAGTGCCTGGCGCTGTTCCTCGGCATTCGGGTCCTCGACCTTCTGCCCGCCGCGCATATTGTCGATCGCGCGCTCGACGGCCCCCTTGGACGCGCCCGCCTCGCGCAGCGCATTGCCGAGCTCGCCCTTGTCCTCCAGGGCCGCGAGCACAAACAGCTCTGAGCTGACGTACTGATCGTTGCGCACCTGGGCAAGCTTGTCGGTGATGTTGAGCATCTTGCTCAACTGATTGGAAATGGTCACGTCGCCGCCGGTACCCGAGACCTGCGGCAGGCGCTCGAGCGACTCGCCCAAGGCGGATCGCAGGCGGTTGACATTGACATCGGCCTGGGAGAGTAAATGCCGCACACTGCCGCCGTCCTGGTCGAGCAGGGCAATCATCAGATGCACGGGCTCGATGAACTGATGGTCGCGGCCGACCGCAAGGCTTTGCGCGTCGGCAAGGGCCATCTGGAACTTGCTGGTCAGCTTGTCCATTCGCATGGGGGTTCTCCGGTAAATATTCGGGTTATCCTTAGGGTTATTCCGGATTTAGGGTGGATGTCAGCGATATTCAAGCAGAAGTGGTGCCAGCCACTCAGTTGAGGCGCGTTGCGGGCTTCATCAGAGTGTGGGCGCCGTCGATTTTTGGCAGGACTCAGCAAGTAACCGCCAATCGCGGTCACTGACTCGGCGCCAGTAACCGCTCAATGGTCAGAACTCGAGGCGCACGCCGCCGGTTATGGCGTATTCGCTAACATTCTCGTACCCAAGAATGGTGTTGTAGCTAATGAAGGCGGAGCGGCCATTGGCGAACTGTCCGGAAAGACCGAGGCCGAGATCGAAGTAGTCGTGATCCGGCTTGGTTGTCCAGATGGTCAGAGGTGTCGCGCTAAGATCATTGATAAAACGCGCACTGATTCCTTCCTGGTCGTTCTCGAACTCGTGAATCCAATGGATACTGATTTGAGGTACAAAAATGCCGGATTGCGTGCTGATCGCCTTGGCGGCCATCATACCCAGTCTCGAGGTTAAAGAGGTGTAAGATTGTGAATCGTATGCCAATGCCCAGCTGCTGCCTGGTGCATTGGGGTTGGTAAGGCTTTCACCAAAAGAATTGACATGATTCCTGATGTATTCCACGCTCAGCTGTGGTGTGAAGGTAAAGGATTTGCGATTGATACTGTAACCGCCGCCAAGCGTCGCGTAAAACAGGTTGCCATCGGGGCTCGATTTGGCTGTTTGTCTGACTCGGGTGATACTGCCAGAGTCATCAATATTGTAATCAATATTGCGGTTCACATCGTAGTCATTCCAGTTGTAGCCGATGGTGCCTTCAAGGAAGAGGCCACTGTCGAGGTAGTAAGTGCCGTAGGCACCGAGACCCCATCCGTCCATGGTCATATCGCCTTTGTTCTGGTCGTAATCGGTGGTGCCCTGCAAATAAGAGATCATGGCGCCGGCGATCAGATTTGGCCCTAAGCGATAGTCACCCCCAGCGGTCAGATTCCAGCCATGTGAGTCGTATCCGTAGGTGTAGCGATCCGGGTCTTGCGTGCCATCAAGGTATTTGGCCGTGAGGAATCCACCAGCTTTTCCGTTCAAGGCGTCGGCACTGGCAGCGCCGCCGGTCTGGCCATAAATGAGGCCTGACACAAGTGAACTGCCGAAGCCATTCGATTCGGTTTGCGAGGCGAGGCGCAGAGTCATCATTCGTGAAGCCAGCAAGCTGGTGACACTTTGCACCTGTTGCGCTGCGGCGTTGTTTTGCGCAATTACCTGATCCGGGGTCAGTGTCTCCAGTGCCGATGATGCACCGGATGGGTCTGTTGTTGATCCCCCCACCAAGGTGTTGCAGTCAGTCTGAAATTGGGTTCCTGTATTGGCTCCGCCGGCACAGGCTGTCAGGACAGTATTGGAAAGCCCAACGGTATTGGTATTGCCCGTCGCTTGGCCAGCGCTCTCAAAGCTCGAGGCAGGCGATTGATCAGGATCTTGGGGGGCGGGCGTTGGTGCAGGTGGGGTGGGTTGCGGGCGATCAGTAATGCGCTGGTAGAGATCCTGGGTCGCTGGACCTGAAGGTTCCGTTGAAACGACACCTGTTTGCGCATAAGCATTTATGGAAAAGAATAAAAAGGCAAGGCTGATGATTGCTAGCTGGGCAGCTTTCCAGTTTTTTCTCACTGCGGCGATCCTCCGATGGGGGCTGTTTTGAAAAGTTCTCTAATTGATAAAATTAGAGCATGATTGGAAACATGGCTTGGGGTTATTGACTTGACTCTTGCACCGCTCCAAGTGCCACTGAAGGCAAGGGTGGTGTTATAGTGAGCCGAGTTTTTCGTGCAAATTGTTGTTCCGCGATTAGTATGACGTGGATGCTACTGTCCGACGCAAAATCTCTGTCCAGTAGTTTTTCCAGCAACACCGATGGTCGCTATTAATCCTCATGATGTGAGCATTTTGAATGGCAGGCTGGGTTTCATCGTCGAGCCACTTAGCTGGGACCTGCAGGTCACGGGTGCCGATAATATGCCAATGCTCAATTTCGGCACTTAACGGCTGCCGCTCAGATGGATCGAGCGAAGCCGCGAGAGGGCTGTAGCCATGGTGTTCCGTCCAAGCGCGCACATCAAGGTTTGCTGCAATGGTGACCAAGCGGGTGACCTGCGGCAGTCGTTCGGCGATTAGCCAGGCAATAACGCCGCCGCCGCTGTAGCCGATCAGATTGAGCTTCTGGATTTTTTCTTCGCGGAAAATCTGCTCCAAGGCGGCAGCCATGGTGGCGACGACGGTCTCTGAGTATCTCGCGGAGGTCCATAAGAGGGGTGAGCAACCCGGAGCCTTTTCTTGGCCAAAATAGCACGGGCGGCCCAGGTACAGGCTCGGCTGCGGATCGAGCGCCATTAACTCGAGCATGAGAGGCTGTCTCGGGGTTGGGTTCAGGCTGATGCTGGTTCTGCTGCGCCATGGGCGCCCGTCGCCATCAAGATAAAGGTTAAGGGATTGCTCAGGCGAGTGGGCCTCAGCGTTTCTGTAGGTTCGAAGTACAAAACCTTTAGCTGTAATCTTGCCTGGCGTTAGTCCATAGCCTTCAGCAATGATGTCGTAGCGCGTTGCCAAACTGCTGCATGCCGCTAGCGGCATGACCAGAAACGCGGCCAGAACAATCACGTGGATCGCAGCGGGAAGCGTCCTCATTGGTTTTAGTCGGGTCCAGGCTGTGCCGGCGCTGTGAGCTGAATTATACTTGCTATGTTCGAGAATTCATCCATTGGAGCTGAACCCCATGCTTATCAGTAATCCGTCAGTCATGAGCTTGTCGGTCGTCGCAGCAGTGTTGCTTTTTGCGTTAGGTTGCGAGTCGAATCCCGAGCAAGGAGCAGGCATGGTGCAACCGGGGGTAAGTTCTTTCCAAAGGATAGACGATCTTGTGCTGGTTGATTGTCTATTGCCGGGGCAGATTCGCCAGCTTGGCAGTCGCATGACCTATCTTGCACCCAGGCGGCGGGTGAAGACGACCCAATCGGATTGCGGTATTCGTGGTGGTGAGTTTGTGCTCTTCGATCGCTCTGATTATGGCAACGCGCTTCAGAGTCTGTTGCCAAAAGCTCGGGCGGGAGATGCAGTGGCGCAAACCTATGCGGGGGAAATCTACGAGAAAGGGCTTGGTTTGCCATCGCCTGATTATGCCGAAGCGGCGCGCTGGTACCGACAGGCGGCAGCAAGCGGACATCGCCCGGCGCAGACCAATCTGGGTTCCCTCTATGAACGCGGCTTGGGTGTGCCTCAGGATCAGGCTGCGGCGTTGGACTGGTATCGGCGGGCAACTGGTGTGACAGAGGATCGGTTGATCTTTGAGTCAGAGCTCAAAGCACAACAGGCGGCTTTTCGCCAGGAGATTGCGCTGCGAAATCAGGTAGCTGCTTCTTTGCGTGCGCAACTGTCGCGGACTAAGGCGGCCGGGAATGCGGGGGGCGCAGCGCCGGCAGCAGCGTCAACCAAATCGGCTGCTGCGCCGACCTCAACCCCGGCGCAGACGGCGGCGGCACAGCTGCAGCCGGTCGACCGTCGGCGGCTCGAGTCTGTCGCCCAAAGTCTGCGGCGCGAGGCGGCGAGCGAGCAGGAACAGGTGCGCAAGCAACTTCATGCGGTCGAGAAGGTCAAGCAGGGCGATACGGCGACGGCCGCTTCCAGCAAGAAGGCGGCATTGGTCGGGAAACTCGAGCTGACATTGCGTCAGCGTTCAGATGCGCTGGCGGCGAATCAAGCCCGGCTGGCGATGGCACCGTGACTGGGATTTCGTGTTCAGCCATGCGGGTCTAAGGATTTTGCTGTTGCGCGGCGGTTTGGCTCGACTCGCGCTGAGGGATAACGCGCGCAGCTGCGCTGTCGCCAACCTTGGCGGCAGCATTTCCGTCCCGTGCAACGCGAAAACCGACAAAGCTGTAACGGGATTCCGGAAAGTTACGATTGCGATAGGCTGATCGCAGGTTGGCTGGTGCGCTGTTCCAAGCGCCGCCGCGCATGACCAATGGGGCGCGGCCGCCTTCAGGTGCGCACTCGGTTTCGTTCCCATCATAGAGCTCGCGGTATTCGGAGCAGGTCCATTCGGAGACATTGCCGAGCATATCGTGAAGACCCCAGGGGTTTGGGGGAAAGGATTTGGTGGGCGCAATCCACTCGAAGCCGTCATTGCAGTCGAAACTATTGGTCCAGTCGTGTCCTTTGTCAGCGACATTGGCATAGGTGCAGGCCGCTGAGTCGGCGCGGCCCCAGAAGGTCGGCGTCCGGGTCGCTGCGCGCGCTGCGTATTCCCATTCTGCTTCGGTAGGGAGCCGATAAGGCACGCCGGTGATTTCCGAAAGCCATGTTAAGTAGGCGCGAGCGTCATTGGCGCTGACGCAGGTCACCGGGTGGTCATCCCGCGACTCCTGGTACTTGTTCGGTTTATGCCAGTTTGCCCACGAATGGTAACTCCAAGGCTGCTCGGCGGCCTGCCGGTCCAGTGTCAGGCAACCATCGGCGCCGCCGGCACCGCGCTCGGCATCGGTGCGATAGTCCGCTTTCTCAATAAATAGAGCAAAGTCATGCTGTTTTGTCTCGGTGGAGGCGAGTGCAAAATCATCGATGCAGACCTCTCGCTGGGCCTCGTCGGGTTCTCTGGGCGCGGAGTCGTTCGATGAACCGATCACAAAGCAACCGCCTTCGATGTCGCGCATGTCGGGTATCAAGCCTGCTTGCGCGGCAAGACGCCTGCGCAGCTCATGGAGCTTAGAATCCTGATGACGCACGGTTTCGAGCCGCTCAAGCAGATCAAGGGCTCGCATGGATAATTCGGCGGTCTGTTGTTGATTGGCCCAGGCAGTCAGGTCGTTGCGGATTTGTTCAAGGGGTCCGTTCAGTTGAGCGGGTTTTTCGGTAATATTGGGAATGCTCAGCAGGCAATCGACCGCGGCGGTCATGGCGTTCAGCTTGACCGCCGGTGCGGCGCGGGTGGGATTGAGTTGCATGCACTCGGCCATGGCCCTCTGGCGTTCATTCGCGGTGGAACGCTGCCTGGCGATGCGCTGCTCTAATTCGATCAGGTCGGGGTTTTCAGCGTCGATCGCGCGGCCATGGTCAATCAGGACCTGCGCTTGCTGGGAATCGCCTTCGGCGAGGAGCTGACTCGCCCGCGCGCTCAATGCCCGGGCCGCGTCCTGGTTTTGCGCAAGTTGCTGGTCGCGCAACTGTTGGCGCAGACTCTCGAGAGTGGCATCTTCGGGGAACTGTTGCAGCGTGTTTTCGACTTGCTCTAAGGCGGCACCGATCCTTCCGTTTTCTTGCAGACGCTTCACCTCGGATTTCGTCTTCTCAATGAGCTGTTCGGCGGCGAGATGCACCTGAATACGCTCGCGCAGAGCAAGGCTCCGTGGGTCATCTTGGCGCAGTCCCAGTGCAGAATCGACCAGCTTGAGCGCTCTTTTTGATTCTCCGTCACTCAGGGCCGCGCGGGCTTGGTCAAGCAGGCTTTGGACGCGGCTGTCTTGCTGTGCATCCAGGATGCTCTGGCGCGTCTCCGTGAGTGACTTGTCCTCAGGTTGCAGAATCAAGGCGCGCTCGATGGTGGCAAGTGCTTGATCGAGTGCACCCTCCTGCAGTTCGGATTCCGCTTGTTGGTGTAATTTGTTTGCCTGGCGCCCCTGCTCGCGCTGCATTTGATGCTTCACCGTGGCACGGAGATCGCTAAGTTGTCGATTTTCAGGCGCCAGTTCGAGTCCTTGGTCGATCAGATCCAGGCTGTCCTGCAACAGACCTTCGGCGATCAGATTAGTGGCATTGCTGAGGATTTCGCGCACATTGCGGTCGGTCTTCAATGCGGTTTGCACCTGGCTTTGCAGTGCAGTTAGCTCCGGGTCATCGGCGACGGCAGCCAGGCCTTCGCGGATTAGTCTCAGGGCTTCGGCAAGTTGTCCGGCTTTAAGTGCTTGCTGGGCTTCTTTTCGGCGCGTATCAGCCATTGTGCGATTCGCGTGAGCCTGGGCGGTTAGCGCCTTCGATCGCAGGTCGGTTAGGTCTGGGTGCTGCGGTACCCGCTTAAGCCCGTCTTCGATGACGGAGAGGCTCTCCGCTATCTTGCCCTGTGTGAGAAGCGCATGCGCTTTACTCAGCTGGTTGGAAGCTGCACGGTGATCTTCAATCAGCGTTTCGATTGCCTGCAATCTGGCGTCGTCAGGTTCGGTTGCCAGGGCGAGCTGAATGAGTTCAGTGCTGCGGTCGAATTCGCCGGCACGCAAGTGCTCAAGGGCGAGGTTTTCATAACGTTCGATGGTCGGGGAGCGATCTGGCGCCGGTTGCGGCAGCTGGCGCATGACTTTGAGCAACGGATCAGGAGCCGGACGTTGCAGAACGCCGAAGTAGCTGGCGATCCCAACGACGAGCAAGGCGAGTGCAGCGATAGCGAGGTTTCGCGGGCGCTTCGTTGGTGGCTGTTGCGGATTGGATAGCTCTTGCGGCGGCTGGGGCAGGGGACCGGTGCCGGTCGCGGCCATCTCTGGTGTTGGCGGTGACCTTGGCGTCTGCGTCAGGACCTGAGTGGCGACAGCGGTGGCCTCGTCCTCATCCAATGCCGCGCTCAGATCCTGACCTTGCTCGACCTGCTCAAGTGCTTGCACCAGTGCCTGGGTGCTGCCGAAGCGCTGCTCTGGCTCCTTGGCTAACAGTCGGTCGATAATGGGTTGATAGCGCGCCAGGCGGGTTGGCAGCTCTGGCAGCGGCGCGGAGCAATGCTGCATCGCCAGGCTGATGACGTCCTCAGCCTGATAGGGCAGATCCTGGGTCAGCATCTCAAAGAAGACACAGCCCAGACTGTAGAGGTCGGAGCGGGCGTCGACCGGACGGCTCATGCTCTGTTCCGGGCTCATGTAGCGCGGGCTGCCGACGATCATGCCAACATTGGTCAGAGCGGTGGCTTCGGGCCCGCTGCTGGCGGCCCGGGCGATGCCAAAATCGGTCAGTACGGGCGTGCCATCCGTGCGGAATAAGATGTTTTGCGGTTTGATGTCACGATGGATGACGCCGTTGTCGTGGGCAATCGAGAGAGCCTGAGCAACACGGCGGATAATGTCGATGGTTGACGTTTCTGAGAGCCCGGCAACGATCTTTTCCGCCAGGGTGCCGTTCGGCAGGAACTCCATCGAGAAGTAATGCAGCTCGCCAGCACTGTCGAGATCGAAAATCGTGACGATCTGCGGATGCTGGAGTCGGGCAATGATGCGCCCTTCCTTGATGAAGCGGGCGGTGAAGTCATCGCCGAGACCAGGCACCGGCTCCATGACCTTGAGTGCCACCTGGCGTCCGAGTCGATCCTGGCGCGCCAGATAGACCGTGGCCATGCCGCCACGCCCGAGCTCGCGCAGAATGGTGTAACCAGGGATATCCATCACAGGCACGCTAGACGGGCGTCACACCCAGCGGGAGCTGGGGCTTGCCTGGCGTGAGCATTTTCGCAGCGCCACATGGGCGCTTGAGCAATCAGGCACCAAGGTCGATTTGCGGGCCGGGCCTGCCAAAATAGTAGCCCTGATAGTATTGCACCCCCAGGTCGCGCAGTACGCGGTATTCGGCCTCGGTTTCCACGCCTTCGGCCAGTGTGGCAATGCCCATGTCGAGCAGGAAACGTTGGAACATTTCGAGCATTTGCCGTTTGGCTTCAGGTGCGCTGTCGATGTCTCGGACCAAGGCGATGTCGAACTTGACGAAATCAGGCGGCACTTCGGTCAACTCGATCAGACGCGCCTGTCCGGCGCCGAAGTCATCGTAGGCGAGGCCGACGTTCATCGCCTGCAGATCGTCGCGAATGCGCCGGATCAGTGCCGGGTTGGTGATCGCGCCTTCATGCATTTCGAAAATCAGCCGCAGCTGTGGAAAATTCGTGCGGATGCTCTCGACGCAGCCTAGCAAACGCTCGGGATCGCTGAGCTCGCGCGGATGGATGTTGAAGAAAAAGCGTCCGTTGGGATGCTGGCCGTGGGCAATCTCAAGGCCTTTCTGGCGAAATAGCTCGCTTAAGTGGACCTCCAGCTCAAGGCTTTCGGCGAGTTGAAACAGGGGCCAGGGCGCGTTGGGTAAGCCTTCCAGGGCGCCGCGCCCGAGCATCTCGTGGGCGAAAGGGTTTCCATCCGCATCGACAATTGGTTGAAAGGCAGCGGTTACTGCACCCTGAAGGATTAACATCTGGAATTCGCGCGCGCCTCGCGGCAAATTCTCTGGCAGGGAGCCGACGCGCACGTTGGTGCGATCGAGCAGATGCTCGTCACCCGGCGCTTGCTCGATCAGGCGGTATTCCTGGTCGGCAAAATGCACCACATCGCCAGCCAGTAATGCGTGTTCCTTTTCAATGCGTTGGTGATTGATGAAGCAGCCATTGGTCGAGCCAAGGTCGCGCAGCAACAGCTGGCCATCGGCCATGTCGAGCTCTGCATGGCGGCGCGAGACTTCAGTGCTGTCGAGGGTGAGCGCGCATTCTTTGTGACGCCCAACCTGGAAGGGGAACTGGTAAAGATGCACCCGCCGCAGGCGTTTGGATTCACCAACATACCCCTCAAGGTACCAGCTACTTCCGGACATAAGATGACCTTTTAAGACTGAAGTGGGCGGATTTTTGCTTCGTGGGAGAGCCTAAGCTAAGCCGTTTTCAGGCAAATTGTATAGTGGTCGCAAATGAATTTTTGGTTTGGGCCGGGTAGCGGGCGCAAGAGCAGCCAACGACCTTGTGAAACCATGGCATCTTAGTCAAAAGCCCGCATGTGAAAAAGTCAGGCCGCCGGTTGAGCGGCCCGAAACGACCCAAAATTCCGCGCTGATTGGATATAGTATATTTGATCGGCTGGGGAGACCATATCAAGTGCCGATCAGTCTTTTTTTGCCTTTGCAGAACGATTTCGTGGAGAGCGATCTTGGCCGGAGTCATTGAAGCCCTGCTTACACCATCAGGGCGCGTTAACCTGGCATCCCTGGTGCGTTTCGCCGAGTCTTGCGATAGCGGAGATTTTTGCCGCTTTGTGAAGCGTCCGGTGCTGGCAGGCTCATCGGTACGGGAGGGGATGGTGATGGGCGCGCATGACAAGAAATCGCCCGAACCGAATGCCACTCTGGCGTATCAGATGACAGAGGTATCAGGCGGCGAATCCTTGTCCGATGTGCTCAAGCATGCAATTTACCCGCTGATCAAAGCGCCGGATGCGGCGCGTGCGGAGCATATATTCACCATTGGCCGTGTCAGTGGTAACGATCTGGTGATTCCAGATCTGGCTATCTCCAAGAAACATGCTTTGATCGAAATTCGCGACCAAGAGTACTTTGTCCGCGATTGCGGCTCCAAGAACGGTACTCGGCTCAATGGCGAGCCCCTTGGGGAGCGGTTCAAGCAGCTTCACGACGGCTGGTTGCTGGCATTTGGCCGTTATGAGTTCAGTTTTTTGGAGCCGAGATCCCTCTATCGGCGTTTGTTGGGCGATTGAACGCGCCGCTCCCGGAGCCGGCCAGATAGTCGGGTGCAGGGTGCGATAGACGTGATGACCCTAGCGACAAATGGCACGGTGGCCGATGTCGCGGCGGTAGAAAGCACCGTCGAATTGGACGCGCTCCACCCCGGCGTAGGCGCTGCGCTGGGCGCTGGCAGCATCGGGTCCGAGTGCGGTGACGCACAGCACACGCCCGCCGTTGGTCAGTGTTGCGCCGTCCTGATCCCGGGTACCGGCATGAAAGACTTTGCAGTCGCTGCTGTCCGCGCTTTCAAGGCCATGAATTTCATCGCCCTTGCGCGGCGTGTCGGGATAGCCAGAGGCGGCCATCACCACGCCGAGGGCAACGCGCGGGTCCCAGTCGAGCGGAGTGTCGCTGAGTTGTCCGTCGCAGGCATCCAGGCACAGCTGTGCGAGGTCGCTTTGCAGGCGCATCAGCAGGGGTTGGGCCTCCGGGTCGCCGAGGCGGCAGTTGAATTCCAGCACCCGGGGAACGCCGTCCGCACCAATCATTAGACCGGCGTAAAGGAAGCCGCGGTAATGCAAGCCCTCGGATGCCAACGCGCTGACGGTTGGGCGCATCACCTCATCCATGATGCGCGCATGCATGGCCTCCGTGACCACAGGGGCCGGTGAATAGGCGCCCATGCCACCGGTGTTGGGGCCGCGGTCGCCGTCATCGCGCGCCTTGTGATCCTGCGAGCTGGCCAGCGGGACAATGGTCTCGCCATCGACCACGGCGATGAAGCTGGCCTCCTCGCCGGTCAGAAATTCCTCGATCACCACCCGACGACCGGCCTCGCCAAACTGACCGCCGCCGAGCATGGCGCTGACAGTCGCGCGCGCGCTCGCGAGATCCGCTGCAATCACCACCCCCTTGCCGGCGGCAAGCCCGTCGGCCTTGATGACCAGCGGCTTTGGCGGGTCATCGGTGATGCTGTCCAGGTAGTCCAGAGCGGCGGCCTGACCGCTGAAACTCCGGTAATCCGCGGTGGGTATGCGATGACGGGCGAGGAAGTCCTTGGTGAATTGCTTGGAGCCCTCGAGCTGCGCCGCCGCAGCGTTGGGGCCGAAGCAGCGCAGACCGGCCGCGGCAAAGGCGTCGACTACACCGGCGACCAGTGGCGCCTCTGGGCCGACAATGGTGAGATCGACCGTATGCTGACCGGCGAATTCGACCAGGCGCGGGATGTCGTCGGCGCCGATGGGCACATTCTCAATGCCGGGCTCCCGGGCGGTGCCGCCATTGCCAGGCGCGACCCAGACCTTTTCGGCCAGCGGGGACTGTCGGACTTTCCAGGCGAGAGCGTGCTCGCGCCCGCCGCCGCCGATGATGAGCAGATTCATGATTTGTTGATCACGATTGAGCGAAGAAACAGAAGATTTCGGTCCAAAAACGCAAGCAGCATTTTATACCTGAACGGCATGGGATTTTGGCTTGTTTTGGGTCGGGTACCAGCCCAAACCGATAACTCATTTGCGATGGGTAAATTGGGTCAGCTCGCGCTTAGCCCCGCTCGCTGCCAAAAACCGCGATGCCGCGGCCCGAGTCGCCGGCGCGGATGAAGGCAAGAATCTGCACGGTCTCGGGGCCTGGATAGCGCGTTTCGGCTTGCTCCATGGCATCGCTCAGTCGCAGGCCGGAGCGAAACAGCACGCGATAGACGGCTTTGATGCGGCTGCGCGCCGCTTGATCAAACCCGGCGCGGCGCAGGCCGACGGTGTTGAGGCCGAGGATGCGCGCGCGTTGTCCATTGGCCAGCGCGAAGGGTGGAATATCTTGGGCCACTCCGGTAATGCCGCCGATCATGCAGAGATCGCCGATGCGGCAGAACTGGTGAACCGCCACATGCCCCGCCAGAAAATTGCTGTCGCCCAGGGTGACATGTCCGGCCAGGGTGGCGGTGTTGGCGAGGATATTGTGGCTGCCGACGCAGCAATCATGGCCGACGTGGGAAAAGGCCATGAAGTAGTTGTGATCGCCAATGCAGGTGCCGGCCTCGGTCTTGAGACCGCGGCTGATGTTGACGTTTTCCTTGAAGTGGTTATTTGCGCCAATGGTCAAAGGCTTCGAGAGCTTTGGCTCGAAGCCGATATCCTGCGGCTCGGTGCCCAGGGTGACACCGTGGCAGACGCGATTGCCGGGGCCGAGCTGGGCGGCGCCCTCAATGCGCACATGGCTGTCGAGGACGCAGCCCTCACCGAGGCGCACACCGGTGCCGATGATGCAGAAAGGCCCGATGCTGACGCTGGGATGAATGTCTGCGTCGGGCGCGACGATGGCGGTGGGATGGACGCTCATGCTGCCCTAGGTGATGCCCTGGTGCGGCTTAGGGCTTCGAGGCCGATCAATGGCGAAAATGCCGGGTGCCGGTGAAGATCATCGCAATGCCATGCTCGTCGGCTGCGGCGATGACCTCCTGGTCGCGCATCGAGCCGCCGGGTTGAATCACCGCCGTGATGCCGACTTCTGCGGCCTGATCGAGCCCATCGCGGAACGGAAAGAAGGCGTCCGAGGCCATGACCGCGCCCTTGACGTCCAACCCCGCCTGTTCGGCCTTGATCGCCGCGATGCGCGCCGAGTTGACCCGGCTCATCTGGCCGGCCCCAACGCCAATGGTCATGCGCTCGCGGGCATAGACAATGGCGTTGGATTTGACGAACTTCGCCACCCGCCAGCAGAACAACAGATCGGTCATTTCCTCCTGGCTGGGCGCGCGGGCGCTGACCTGGCGCAGTTCTGCGGCGAGGAGCTGATCGTTGCTTTGCATTAGACAACCGCCGGTGACGCGCTTGAAATCCAGCCCCAGGCGCGCGTCCACCGCCATCCAGTCGCCGCAGCTCAGCAGGCGCAGGTTCTTCTTGGCTTTGGCCGCCTCGAGCGCATCAGGGTGAATGCTCGGGGCGATCATGACTTCGACGAACTGGCGCGCGACCACGGCGTTGACGGTGTCGGCATCGAGTTCGCGATTGAAGGCGATGATGCCGCCAAAGGCGGATTCCGGGTCGGTGCTGAAGGCGCGCTCATAGGCGGCGAGCAGGCTGTCTCCCTCGGCCACACCGCAGGGGTTGGCATGCTTGACGATCACGCAGGTGGGCGCGTCGGTGAACTGCTTGACGCACTCGAGCGCGGCGTCCGTGTCGCCGATGTTGTTGTAGGACAGCTCCTTGCCCTGATGCTGTCTGGCGCTGGCGATGCAGCCGTTCGGCGCATTGCGCTCGACATAGAACGCGGCCTGCTGATGCGGGTTCTCGCCGTAGCGCAGCGACTGCTGGCGGCGCAGGTGCCAGTTGAAGGTGCGTGGAAAGCCGGGGGCTTGTTCAGGCTCGGGGGCGTCACTCAGGCTCAGTTCCAGACGGCGGCCAAGTTCGTTGGCGATGGCGGCGTCATAGCGGGCGGTGTGCTCGAAGGCGCGCACGGCCAGGTCGAAGCGCAGCGCATCGCCGACGCTTCCCGCATTCGCGTCCATCTCATCCATCAGCCTCCCGTAGTCCTCGGGCTCGACCAGCACGGTCACTGCGGCATGGTTCTTGGCGGCGGCACGCACCAGGGTGGGGCCGCCGATGTCGATTTGCTCGATAGCGTCGGCCAGGGGGCAGTTTGGGTCGGCGGTTTGCTGCTCGAAGGGATAGAGGTTGACCACCACCAGGTCGATCGGGGCGATGTCATGGGCCTGCATGACGGCGTCATCCTGGCCGCGGCGACCAAGAATGCCGCCGTGAATCTTGGGATGCAGTGTCTTGACCCGCCCGTCCATCATCTCCGGGAAGCCGGTGTGGTCGGCAACCTCGGTGACCGCGAGGCCCTGCTCGCGCAGCAGCGCTGCGGTGCCGCCGGTGGACAGAATCTCGACCCCATGGCGGGCGAGGGCGGCGGCCAGTTCGGGCAGGCCGGTCTTGTCGGAAACACTGATTAGAGCGCGTCGAACGGATGGCATGGGTAAGCGAACCGAGGTGAGTGGAGGAGTGAGTGGATGAGCCTTAAGGATTGCGTGGGTCGTTGGCCGACATCAGTCCGTACTGGGAGATCTTTTTGCGCAGCGTCCCGCGGCTCATGCCAAGAATGCGCGCCGCCAGCGTCTGATTGCCGTTGCAATGATGCAGCACGGTTTCGACCAGTGGGCGCTCGACCTCATCAAGGACGAACCGATGCAGGTTGTCGATGTGGTGATCGCCCATTCGCGCGAGATAGGATTGCATGGCCGAGCGCACGCAGTCACGCAAGGGAATGCCGTGCTCCTGGTTCTGCCCCGACTGATCCATAGGCAGCGAATGCCGATCGGGAAAAGCGTCCGGGCATGTGTCCGGGTCCGCGATCGGTGCCTGGTTGATCCTCATGCGTCGGTCTCCGGTGTCATCAGGGTGGCAAAGTAGCTCAGTAACAGGCGGCGTTGCTCGGCCGCGGATTGCGCCTTCAAGAGTGCCCCGCGCGCTTTGTCGAAGCGGGGCAGGTCCTGGCAGTGCCAGATGATGTGCTTGCGGGCGACGCGGGGGCCACGTGCTTCGCCATAGAACGCATGCAGTGCCTCGAGATGGGCGATCAGGATGTCCCGGCGCTGCGCAATTTCAGGCGGCCCGACATGTTCGCCGGTGGCCAGAAAGCGCGCGATGCGATCGAAAATCCATGGCTTGCCCAGTGCGCCGCGACCAATCATAACAGCATCTGCTCCGGTCTGTTCCAGCACCTTATGTGCTATTTCGGGCGTGTCGATGTCGCCATTGGCAACCAATGGAATGCGGATGTGCTCGCGCAGCGCGGCGAGACTGTCATGCTCGGCCTGACCGCGGTAGCCGCAGGCGCGGGTGCGCCCATGCACCGTTAGCATGGCGACTCCAGCGTCTTGCGCGATGCGCCCGATCTGCTCCAGATTGCGTTCTTTGGGTGACCAGCCAGTGCGCGTCTTAACGCTGACGGGAACACTCACCGCGCGCACGACCCGGTGCATGATGCGCGCGACGAGCGCCTCGTCGCGCAACAGCGCCGAGCCGGCCGCCTGTCGACAGACCTTCTTGGCCGGGCAGCCAAGATTGATGTCGATCAGGTCCGCGCCCTGATCGACTGCGTAGCGGGCAAAATCGGCCAGGGCGTCGGGATCAGCGCCGGCGATTTGCACCGCGAAAGGGCGTGGCTCGTTTTTATGGTCCAGACGCTCCGCGCTGGTTCGGGTGTGGCGCAGTTCGGGGTTGGCCGAGAGCATTTCCGAGAAGGCGAGTCCGGCACCGAATTCCCGGCATAAATGGCGGAAAGGGCGGTCAGTGATGCCGGCCATGGGCGCGAGCAGAACCCGAGAAGACAATTCCAGCGCGCCGATGCGCAGCGGCGGTGGTATTGGGGGTGACTCGGCGGTGGTGCGCGGTGCTGCGGCGGGTCCCAGCATGGGGTAACTCAGCGGACGAAAGAACGGGAGTGAGAAGGCGTTTGACGCACATACCGGACGCGACTGCCTGATGACTCAGTTTAGGAAAGTCGCTCGCCAAGCAATGCGGGCTTCGTCACAAAGCGGATGAAGGCGAGAATATTGCCAACGTCATGGGCCAAGGCAAAGGCCGCTCAGCAGCGCCCACTGCTCGAGCGTTTTTGGCTCAGCGAAGGCGACGCGGTCGCCATAGGCAGCGACCACGGGCGGGATCTGCGGCTCCAGAATGCCAGAGAGCGCCACCCGCCCATGCTGGGCGCACAACCCGATCAGGGTTGGCGCGAGCTCGATGAGAATGCCGGCGAGAATGTTGGCGATCAGCACATCCGCGCGGCCGTCCGGCAGGTCTCCAGGCGCATGGCAGCTCAGGCGCTCGCCGACGCCATTGGCGGCGGCATTGGCGGCGGTAGCGGTCAGCGCCTGGGGGTCATGGTCGACGGCGATAACGCGCGCGGCGCCCAGCTTGAGTGCGGCGATGGCGAGAATGCCGGAGCCGCAGCCGTAGTCGAGCACCGTCTTGCCGTTCAACTCAATGCCGTCGAGCCATTCCAGGCAGAGCGCGGTGGTGGGGTGAGAGCCGGTGCCAAAGGCCAGGCCAGGGTCGAGTGAGACGATTACCGCATCGCTTGCGGCATCCTGTTTGCTCCCTTGGGTGGGGGCTTGGTCTGGGGCTTGGCTGGAGCCGCGGCCTCCCTGGCTTGTGACCTTGTTGAGAGTGGATGTTGCCGCCGCGATGGATGACTCCTGACCGTGCGGGCAGACCCAGAGGCGGTGGCCGAACTGCCGTGGTTGCCAGTGCGCGAGCCAGGCGCGTTCCCACACCTGGTCCGCCAGCGGCGTGAGCTCGGGAGGCGCGGCCAGTGAATCGCGCAGAAAGGCGGCGGTTTGCTCGGCACGCGCGCGGGATGCCGGGTCATCCTCGAACAGGGCGGTGACTCGCACCAGAGCCCACAGGGGCATGGCGCCGGGGGCCGGCTCGAGCAGGGCCAGATCGGCGGGCGCTGTTGTGTCGCCCTGGTCGGCGGGGTCATCCAGAGTGACTGACAGCGCGCCGGCATTCTCGAGCGCCGCTTCGATCAGCGGCACCTGAGCGCGTTCGCCGATCAGTGCCAGTTGCAGCCAAGCCATGGGGGTGCGTGAAGGGGCGAATGCCAACCCAGATGCCGGGAGGGCGTCACAGGCCGAGCTTCTTCTCGAGGTAATGGATGTTGGCGCCGCCGGCCTGGAAGGCTGCGTCTTTCATGATGTCGCGATGCAGCGGGATATTGGTCTGTATCCCCTCGATGACGGTCTCGCGCAGGGCGTTTTTCATGCGCGCGATGGCGCTGTCGCGATTCTCCCCATGGGCAATCAGCTTGCCGATCATGGAGTCGTAGTAGGGCGGTACCACGTAACCCGAGTAAATGTGTGTGTCCATGCGAATGCCGGGTCCGCCGGGGGCGTGAAAGTCCTCAATGCGCCCAGGGCTTGGCATGAAGGTCTCCGGGTGCTCGGCATTGATGCGGCATTCAATCGCGTGGCCACGCATCTCAATGTCGCCCTGGCGAAAGGGCAGTGGTTCGCCGGAGGCGGCGAGAATCTGCGCCTTGACGATATCGATGCCGGTGACCATCTCGGTGACCGGATGCTCGACCTGCACCCGGGTGTTCATTTCGATGAAGTAGAACTCGCCATCCTGGAAAAGGAACTCAAAAGTACCCAGGCCGCGATAACCGATGCGGGTGCAAGCCTCGGCGCAGCGATCACCAATCCGCTGGCGCTGCTCGGGCGTGATGCCGGGGGCCGGGGCCTCCTCTACCACTTTTTGATGCCGACGCTGCATGGAACAGTCGCGCTCGCCCAGATGAATGGCGTTGCCCTGGCAGTCGGCCAGCACCTGGAACTCCACGTGGCGCGGGTTCTCTAGGTACTTTTCCATGTAAACCACGTCATTGCCGAAGGCGGCGCCGGCCTCGGCCTTGGTCAGGGAAATGGCATTGAGCAGAGCCGCGTCCGAGTGCACCACGCGCATACCGCGACCGCCACCGCCACCAGCTGCTTTGATGATGACCGGGTAGCCGATCTCGTGCGCTAGCCGCATCAGGTGGTTGGGGTCATCGTCCAGCGGACCGTCGGACCCTGGCACGCAGGGCACGCCGGCGGCTTTCATCGCCTTGATCGCCGAGACCTTGTCGCCCATCAGGCGGATGGTCTCGGGCTTGGGGCCGATGAAAACGAAGCCACTGCGCTCCACGCGCTCGGCGAAATCGGCATTCTCGGACAGAAAGCCATAGCCGGGGTGGATGGCGACGGTATCCGTGACCTCGGCCGCGCTGATGATGGACGGAATATGCAGGTAGCTGTCGCGCGACGGGGCTGGCCCGATGCAGACGGATTCATCCGCGAGCAGCACATGTTTGAGGTCGCGGTCGGCATCGGAATGCACTGCCACGGTTTTGATGCCAAGCTCGCGGCAGGCGCGCTGAATGCGGAGCGCGATTTCGCCGCGGTTGGCGATAAGGACCTTCTCGATCATGTGATGATAAAGAGTGGCTGGTTGTATTCCACGGGCTGGCCATTTTCGACCAGGATGCGCTTGACGCGGCCGGCGATATCCGCCTCGATTTGGTTGAGGATTTTCATCGCCTCGATGATGCACAGCGTATCGCCAAGCTTGACCTCGACACCTTCCTCGACAAAAGGCTTGGTTCCAGGCGACGGCGAGCGATAGAAGGTGCCGACCATGGGCGAACGCACGATGGTGCCTTCCTCGGGCTCGCTGGCGGCGGCGCTCGCGGGTTCTGGCGTGGCGGATGGGCCAGAAGCCAGACTCGCTGGCGGTGCTTGCTGGGGCGCGCCTGCCGGCATGAAGTAGCTTGGCGAGGCAGCGCCATGGCGGCTGATGCGCACCGATTCCTCGCCCTCGTGAATCTCGATCTCGGCGACGTTCGACTCTTCGAGTAACTCGATAAGCTTTTTGACCTTTCGGATGTCCATGCGGCTTGGGTCTCTCGATGGGCTGATTCAGTTGGGCCAGTTAAGTTGGACCAGTTCAGGCGGGCCAATTCAGTTGTATCAATGTCAGTCCTGTCACTGCAGGCGGCGTTGGGCTGCGGTGAGCGCCAGTTCATAGCCATCGGCGCCCAGCCCGCTGATCACGCCCTCGGCAATGTCAGAAAAATAAGACTGCGCCCGAAACGACTCGCGCGCGTGGATGTTCGACAAATGCACCTCAATGAAGGGCAGTTTTACGGCCAGAATGGCATCGCGCAGCGCGATGCTGGTGTGGGTAAAGGCCGCAGGATTGAAAATCATGAAGTCCACCCCCGCCTCTGGCGCACGCTGGATCTCGTCGATCAGCACATGCTCGGCATTGCTCTGCACAAAGCGCAGCTCCAACCCGGCTTGCTCGGCGCACGCGCGCAGGCGATCCTCAATCTGGGCAAGGCTGACCTGGCCATAGGTGCCAGGCTCGCGCCGGCCGAGCAAGTTCAGATTGGGACCGTTCAGGCACAGGATGGCCGACATAGGCTGCGCGCAACTCGTTTGGCCGGTAAACCGTTTGGTCGGTAAATCGGGCAAGTGATGAAACTGGATGGCGGGCTGCGATGACTCGGGTGCGTGAACTCGCACCCTATGTGCCGCGATTAGCGTCTATCGGAAGCTAACAGGCATCAAAGCAGCCGTCCAACGGTGACTGCGGCAAGGGTATAGGAAAGTGCGTCGATTTACAAAGATCAGCGCGCATCGCTGAGGCGAGGCATGGCATCTGTCGGGGTGTCGCTGCTGTCCGTGGCTGGTGGGGACGGCTGGGGCGGCAGCAGCGCGTCGACCTGGGCCTTTAGCGCATCTTCTGTAAGCGGCCCCGCATGACTGAATACCACCCGACCATGGCGGTCGAACAGCACCGTATAGGGCAGCGAGCGGGTGCGATTGCCAAAGCGCGTTGCCAGCTCAATCTCGGGCAAGCCGCCCAACAGAACCTGATAGTTCACCGAGCGGGAGGCGAGGAAGGCACTGACGTCCTCGGGGGTGTCGATGGTGATGCCCACCACCGCAAGCGCGCTCAGGGGGTGTTGCGCCTGAAGACGCTCAAGCGGCCCGATCTGCGTCAGACAGGGGGCGCACCAGCTGGCCCAGAAGTGCATGATCAGCATCTTGCCAGCCCAGTTGTGGCTGCCGACTTCCTCGCCGGTGATATCTCTCAGGCGCAAATCCGGCAAAACCATTCCATGGAAACTGTCTCTCTCGGCCGCCAATGCCAGGTCGGGGTGTGCATCCATCCAGCGCTGGCCGAAGAGTGCCACGCTGATGCTCAGGCTGCCGGCCAGCAGGGTGACAAAGAGGACTTTCAACACGCTCATCGGAATTGGCCTTTGCTAAGTATTGGTGGGTCTTGGGCCGGGTGACGGGCGCGGGGGACGCCGTGAATACTTCCCTGTAGGCTTCACGGCGGCGTCCTGCCGCCGAGACCCCCGTGCCCGTCACCCGGCCCAAGACTGACAGCTCGGTAGCCATCACTTCTAGGGCGCGATCTCGCGCAAATGTGCGGCGAACTCATCCGGCGGGACAAAGCCGACCAGGCGGTAGCCGCGCAGCTCGGTGCTGGCGGTGTCGAAGAACAGCATGGCCGGTGGGCCGTGAATGCCGAAGCGCTCCTGCATCAACGCCTTGTCTTCGGCATCGTTAGCGGTGACATCTGACTGCAGCAAGACGAAATTGTCCATTGCGGCCTGCACCTCAGGCTCGGGGAAGGTGTAGCGCTCCATTTCCTTGCAGGACACACACCAGTCGGCGTAGAAGTCCAGCATCACCGGTTTGCCCTGCTGTGCCGCTGCGGCCAGCTCGCGTTCCAGATCGGCCACCGTCTTGATGCGCTTGAAATCGGCATGAGCGGCCGCCTCACCGCCACCGCCGGCAGCAACCAGCCCGCGCAGCGGCTGCAGGGTATCGCGCCCACCCGCAGCGGTGCCGACCAGCATCAGGGTGCCATAGATCAGCAGGGCAACGCCTAGACCCTTCCATAGTTTACGCCAGCCGCTGGCGCCTTCCTGGAGTGGCTCGAGTGCTCCGAGATAGACCGCCGAGCCGATCAGCAGGAGGCCCCACAATAGCAGCGAAATAGCCGCCGGCAGGATGCGCTCGAGCAGTAGCACGGCTACGGCCAGCAGCAGTGCGCCGAAGACCGCCTTGACCGCGTCCATCCACATGCCGGCGCGCGGCAGCAGCTTGCCCGCCGAGGTGCCGATCAGCAGCAGCGGCGCGCCCATGCCGAGCCCGAGCCCGAGTAGGGCGAAGAAACCGAGCACCGCATCGCCGGTCTGGCCAATAAAAATCAGCGCGCCCATCAGCGGCGGTGCGACACAGGGGCCGACAATTAGCGCCGACAGAGAGCCCATGATGGCTGCGCCGATCAGGGTGCCGCCTTCCTGCTTATTGCTGAGCTCGGTCAGCCGGGTTTGCAAGGCGCTTGGCAGCTGCAGGTCGTAGAAGCCGAACATTGATAGCGCCAGGGCGACGAAAACCCCGGCGAAGAGCACCAGCACCCAGGGCGTCTGGAAGGCCGCCTGCAGGTTGGCGCCGAAGAGTCCGGCAAAGACGCCGACAACGGCATAGGTCAGCGCCATGGCCAGCACATAGGCCAGTGACAGCATGAAGGCCTGTCGGGTGGTGATCCCTTTGCCCTGACCGGCGATGATGCCGGAGAGGATTGGAATCATCGGGAAGACGCAGGGCGTGAAGGCCAGCAGCAGCCCGAGGCCGAAGAACAGTGCTACGGCACCGAAGATGCCGACACTGGCCAGTTTCGCGGCGATCTGATCCTGCTCCGAGACCCGCTCTTCACTCGGCGCGCCGCCTTCGGTGGCAGCCGCCTTGGCTTGATCAACCTCAGCGCTCGCGAGCGCTTGCGCATCGGCCAGTTCATCGGTGGCGGGCAGCGCCAGGGTGATGGTCTCGGTTACCGGCGGATAGCAAATCCCGCGCTCGGCGCAGCCCTGGAAGCGAGCGGTCAGCGCGATCTCCGTCGCCTCACCCGAGGTGCGCAACAGCGGCAGCTCGGCGCTCAGCAGGCCATGGTAGATGGCGACATCGCCGATGCTGCCGTCCGGGCGGACAGTATCGGCCTTGATCTCGGCAGCGGGCAGCTCGAAGGCGCCGAGTTGGACGCCGGCGGCGCTTTCCGGGGCGAGCTCGACCGAAATCTCATCGCGATAGAGATAGGTCTCGGGTGCGATGTTCCAGCGCAGCTCGAGTTGATTGGGCGTCTTGATCTCGGCCTCGAAGACGAAGGCTTCTTCCGCCGGCAAAATGTCGTCCTCAAGCCCGAAGCTGCGTTTCGCGCCGCTGCCTTCGCGCAGCGCGGAGATGGGGTCGGAAGCCTGAGCCTCAGCCTGAGCAGGCCCCGTCTCGGCACCCTGAGACGCGGCGGGCAGCGCCACATCGAGCGCGACCTCTTCCGGCGGATAGCAGAAGCCTGCGTCGGCGCAGCCTTGAAAGCGCGCGAGCAGGGTCAGGTTTTGTGCCTGAGTGTCGCCCCGTTCGATCGGGATCTTGATCTCCACCTGGTCGCGATAAATGTTCACCTCGCCGAAGAACTGATCCTGTCTGACCTCCCCCGGCGGCAGTTCCGGTTTCCCGAGAGTGATTCCCGCAGTGTCGCTGCGCAGGCGGAATTTGCTCTGATACAGGTAATAACCGGGTGCGATCTGCCAGCGCACGGCCAACTGATCGGCGCTCAGGGCTTCGGCGGACGGTTGGAAGGCTTCCTCGACCGGCAGGAAGTCCGTCGCTGCCAGAGCCTCTTGACCAACGGGGGCGAGCAGAGCCCCGGTTAGCAATCCGAGCATGACCGCGGCCGCAAGCCACCGGCTGCGCGGGGCTATCGGACTGGACGGGGTTGTTCTACTAGGTAAACCCCCGGTAGGCAACCCCCCGGGTCCTGCGGTTCCTGGTTGGAGAATGTTTCGGCAAAGGGTCACGAGTTGGCGGTACATGAGTCCATCCATTGTAAATATTCTTCTGAGCCTGCGATCACCGGGACGACGATCAGCTCGGGGACATCGTAAGGGTGCTCCTCAAGGAGACGGGCCTCGAGTGCTTTCAGGCGCGCCTGCGTGGTCTTGATCATCATCAGCACCTCGGTATCCTGGCACAGCTTCCCATCCCAGCGATAAACGGACTTGGCATTTGGCAGCAGGGACACGCAGGCCGCCAGTCCTTCATTGACCAGCACCCCGGCGATGCGTTCGGCGCAGTCGGAATCGGGACAGGTGCAATAGGCAATGCAGGGTGGTGATGACATCGAACTGACTCCCGGCAACTTGTTAAATCGGGACAACTGGCCGCGCATTCTAGACCAAAGTGGCGTTTGCGCGTGGCTGCGAGCCCGTTACAGGTTGCAGATTACAGGACAGCTTGAGCCGGCCTGCCCAGTCGCGAGGGATTGCGTTGACCGCTTGCGCGGTCTATGGTCAGTCCTTTGTTGTCGCTGCCATAGGCGGCTGCTTTGTCCTGCCCCGGTTGCCGTGAAGGCGATGCGGTTGGTTCATTTGTTCGCGAGGCTGCTCGCGAGTCGTCTGAGAGAATCCGATGCTTTGGTTTTTGTTGCTTTTTGTCGGTACGCCGCTGATCGAGCTTTACTTTTTGATTCAGGTGGGCTCAGTCATCGGCGCGCTGCCGACGATTTTGTTGTCTTTGTTCACTGCCGCGCTTGGCGGCTATCTGGTCCGAGAGCAGGGACTGTCGGTGTTGATGCGGGTGCGGTCGATGCTCGATCGCGGTGAGATGCCGGCGTTCGAGGTGATGGATGGTGCCATTTTGCTGCTGTGTGGCTTCTCGCTGCTGCTGCCGGGCTTTGTCACCGATGCCGTCGGGTTTCTGCTGCTGATCCCGCCTTTGCGCCATTGGCTGATCCGGCGCTATGTCGCCGTGCTGCCTGCTGCTGGCTCGGTGCAGGTGCGCAGCGCGCGCGAGGAATTCATTGAGGCCGACTACCGGCGCGAGGATGACTAAGTCGCGGGCGAGCGCCCGATTTTGATCTAAAGCGATCTGCTTGCCAGATCTCTGAGCAACTCCAGGTAGCGCTCGGCGCTGCGCTCGGCATGGTAGTCGCTGACAGCTGCGCGCAGGGTCTCTGCGGGCAGGGGCGCGTCCAGGGTGCTGGCCATGGCCGTGGCTAGTTTTTCGGCATTGCCCACCGGTACCAGCGGGCCGAAGCGTCCTTGCTGCAGAATCTCCGCCGGGCCGCTCGGGCAGTCGGTTGCAACCACCGGCGTGCCCAGGGCCATGGCTTCGGTCAGCACATTGGGCGAGCCTTCCCAAGCCGATGACAGCACCAGCAGGCTGGCGCGGGCCATGTACGGGTAAGGGTTGGCGACAAAGCCCGGTAGCCCGACCGCGTCATTCAGTCCAAGCTCGCCAATTAGCTGCTCCAATCCCTCACGGCCCTTGCCCTCGCCGAGAATCAGCAGCCGACAGGGCCGCTGCTGGCGCAGGCGGGCGAAGGCGTGGATCAGTGTCGGAAAATCCTTTTGCCGCTGGAGCCGGCCGACGGCCAGGATGACCGGTAGCGGTTCCGTTCCATTGGGTTTTCTCTTGTTATCTCCTTTGGGGTTATCTCCGTTGGTCTTATCCCCGTTGGTTTTCCCGTTGTTTTCAGGATTAAGCCAGGGATGTTCGCAAGGCGCAGCTGCGCGACCTTCAAGCTCTGGCGTGATCACCGGATTGCGCACCACATGAGCGCGAGCGGCAGGCAGGCCAGAAATGGCTCTGACGTCGTCGGCGACACCCTCCGAGACGGCCACCACTGCATCGATGCCGCGATAGAGCCAGCGGATCAGCCGGTATCTGAGCCAGCGCTCCGGCGTCGAGCGCCCGGCCATCGCGGTCGACAGATGGGTGCCCAGGCGCAGCAGGATGGGGGTGTTGACGCCCGCCAGCGCGCGCGCCAGCACCGCACTGCGCCCGGCGCGGTCTTTGGCCACTAGCAGAGCGGCGGGGCGCGTCCGGCGCAGATGACGCGCCAGTGCAGGGATGGCGAGCAGACTGTGGCGCCCGGTCAACCGGGTCTGGCGGATGCTGGATGGCAAGTTTTGCAGATAGGGCGACTCGGCGCGCAGCAGCAGCAGATCGACTTGCACCCCGCGCGCATCCAGAGCCAGCAGCAGATTGACCAGCATGCGCTCGACCCCGCCGGTGCCGGAGAAAGACGCCAGCACCGACAGTGCCTCCAAGGGTCTGCTCATGGCCTTGGCCCGCTTGGGTGCTTTTTCAATGGCTGCGGCCTCACCCCTGGAAGGGCACCGGCACAAAGCGCTGCTGGCCGTCCTGCTCAACGCGCAGCAGCACCGAGGGGCGTCCCTGGGCGGCGGCGTCGCGGATCATGGCGACGACCTGGCCTGGGTCATTGACCGGCTGCTGGCCGACCATGGAGATGACGGTGCCGGCGCGAATCCCGGCCCGTGCCGCCGGGCTGTTCGGCTCGACCTCGGCCACCAACACGCCCACGGTATCCGGGCGCAGGTTGAATTCGCTGCGCGTCTCGGGTGTTAGTGGCGCCAGATAGATGCCCAGGCGGGCCTGATCGCCGCTGCTGCTTGGGCCGCTTGCGGCGATTTGGCCGTCGCTTGGCATTTGCCCGATGGTGACCGGCAAGGTCAGCTGCTGGCCGCCGCGCATGAGCTCAATCTGCGCTTGGCTGCCAGCGTCCAGGTTAGCGATCAGGCGGGTCAGGTCGCGATAGTCCGCCATGGTCTCGCCGGAGACGCGCAGAATGACATCGCCATCGCGCAGGCCGGCCGCGGCGGCCGGGCCGTCCGGCAGAACCTCGGTCACCAGCACGCCATTGCCATCCGGCAGCCCCAGGCTCGAGGCGACCTCATCGGTGACCGGCTGAATCTGCACGCCCAGCCAGCCGCGGTCGACATGGCCCTTGGCGCGCAACTCGGCGACAATGCTCGACACGGTCTCGGCCGGGATTGCGAAGCCAATGCCGATATTGCCGCCGCTCGGTGAGAAAATGGCGGTATTGACGCCGATGACGCGACCGCTAGCATCGAACAAAGGCCCGCCGGAGTTGCCGCGGTTGATCGGGGCGTCGATCTGGAGATAATCATCGTAGGGGCCGGAGTTGATGTCCCGCCCGCGCGCGGAGATGATGCCGGCGCTGACCGATCCACCCAGTCCAAAGGGGTTGCCGACCGCCAGCACCCAGTCGCCGACTCGAGCACCCTCGGCGCTGCCGAGCTGCACGGCGGTCAGGGGCTTTTGGGGGGCGATTTTGACCAGTGCCAGATCGGTCTTGGGGTCGCGCCCGATCAGGGTGGCTTCATACTCATCGCCGTTGTTCAGCGTTACGCGGATGCGATCGGCATTTTGCACCACATGGTTGTTGGTGACGACATAGCCTGACGGGTCGATAACAAAACCGGAACCTTCGCCCTCGCGTGGCATCGAAAACTCCGGCTCGCCATGGAAGCGGCGGAAAAATTCCGATAGCGGCGAGTCTTCCGGCAGCCCCCGTGGCAGTGCAGAAGTGCCGGAACGCCCAAGAGCGACCGACTGCTCGACATTGATGTTCACCACGGCATCGACCACCTGCTCGACGATGTCGGCGAAGCTCGGCAACGCCATGGGCGCTGCTGCCGGCGGGGTGGTCCGCATCACCACGTCCGTCTGCGGGGCGTTGGGCTGAGGTGCCGCGCTCAGCTGGTTGGAGATGCTGACGGTGATAAGAATCAGGCTGAGCCCGAGCAGCACGGCAAGCGGTTGCCTGGAGCGCGGGTTTGCACGGATAGTCTGGAATTTCTGGTTCATGGTAGTCATGGCGGATGAAGCCTCAGTTTAACGGTGTCTTGCCATAAGTGTGAGGATGCCAGTGTTAACGCGGTTTTTCTCGAGCATTACCGATTGTTCATCTTGCCGCCGGCGGCATCTTGTCGACTCGGGGTTGAGCGGCGCCGCGGTTGTTGCAAACCTGGGAGGTATGGTCAATGGCTGAGCTGGAAGAGATCGAAATGTCGCGCTATCGCGACGAATTGGCGCACGACCTGCGCCACCTGGTCAAAAAGTACTGCCGCATCATGGCATGGGAAGTCCCCGAGTTGGACGAAACACAGGCCAACCGACTGATCGTCGATGCCATGCGCACCGCGCTGGTCGATGTGGCGCGGGATACCTGAGTCGCGCATCGCGCGCAAACACGGGCTCTGTTAGAGTGGGAGAATTGTTTTGATTTCGCGAGATTAACGGGGTAACGTGCAGCTTCGCTGGCATTTGGTTTTGCTTAAAAACGCTGCTTTCGCGGCGATCGGGTTTGCCGAGAACCATGCGGATTCGTGATCCGGGGTTGTCGGGACCATGTATATCGGGATGATCGACGGATGAACAAATTTCCTGCCATGTCTGCCTTGAGCTTGCGCCGCGCCGCATCCGATGGCGAGGCGTGGGACTGCAGTTGGCTTCTTATCAATGTGATTCGCGCCGGACTTCTGGGTGCGCTGCTGAGCGGCTGCGCCCAAAGCCTGCCGGAGCGCGCGGAGCAGGAGACCCCCGAGGCGGCATCCACTGCCCCTGGCGCTGCCGAGAGCGCGGGGGCGACCGCTGATCCGGACGCCGATGAGCCGCTGCCCTGGCCGCCACCCAATGGCGATATCCCAATGCCGCAGGAGGCGGCCGCCGTGGGCAAGATGTTCGAATGGCATGGTGATGGCCGGCGCGTGAGCCGCATCGTCATCGATACCGATACCCAGCAGGCGCGCTTCTTCGATAACGGAGAACTGGTCGGCTGGAGCACGGTAGCGACTGGCGTGTCCAGCCACAGCACGCCGACGGGCGAGTTCTCGGTGCTCGAGAAGGTGGCCGACAAACGCTCTAATCTCTACGGCCGCATCTACAACAGCGAGGGTAAGCTGGTCAAGCGTAACGCGAAGGCGGGGCGCGATGCCGTTCCCCCAGGCGGTCGCTTTGCCGGTGCCCGGATGCCCCACTTCATGCGCATGACGTTCGACGGGGTCGGCATGCATGCAGGGCCCATCCCAAGGCCCGGGAGCCCGGCATCGCATGGCTGTATTCGCATGCCCGCTCAGGTGGCTGACGCACTGTTCGACCATGTCGACTCCGGGACTCGGGTGACCGTGATCGGGTCGACGGGTCCGGATTACGGCAACTACATGGCTCGCGTCCAAAGCCAGCAGAAGGACGCGCGTGCGCGCGCCGCGGCCTCTGAAGCGGAAGGCGGTCCGCTTGAGTCACTTGATGCCGAGATTGCTGCTCTGCGCGGTGAGGATCTCCCGTCCACGTCTGATCGCTCCAGCGCGTCGGAAACCAACAGAGAAGAGATTGCCACCGAAGAGGCAGCAACCGAAAAGCCCGCCCAAGAACGGGACAACAACTCGGGTGCGACGGAGGCTGAGTCGGGCGACGCGCGCGAGTCGGCCCCTTCCCAGGCGGCAGACCCTGTCAGGCCGCCAGCGCCTGTGACTTGAGCGCCTTGAGCTGATCGCGCACCGCCGCCGCCTGCTCGAATTCCAGCTCGCGGGCATGGCGGACCATCTGCTTTTCCAGCGTTTTGATTTTCTTGCTGAGCTGCGCCGGGGTTAAATGCTCCTCGGTGCGTGCATCCGGGGCATCGCGCTTGCTTCGTCGGCCGGTCGCCGGCGCTCCCGGCACCCTCGCTCCTTCCAGCACCTCGGCCACCGCCTTGCGGATGGTCTGTGGGGTGATCCCGTGCTGCCTGTTGTGCTCGATCTGTTTAGTACGGCGGCGCTCGGTCTCCTCAATCGCGCGCGCCATTGATCCTGTCACCCGATCGGCATAGAGAATTGCCTTGCCCTGCGCGTTGCGCGCGGCGCGGCCGATAGTCTGGATGAGCGAGCCGGTCGAGCGCAGAAAGCCCTCTTTGTCGGCATCCAGAATGGCGACCAGCGATACTTCGGGCATGTCGAGGCCCTCGCGCAGCAGGTTGATGCCGACCAGCACGTCGAATTCGCCCAGGCGCAGATCGCGGATAATTTCTACCCGCTCGACGGTGTCGATGTCCGAGTGCAGATAGCGCACCTTCACGTCGTGATCGGACAGATAATCCGTCAGATCCTCGGCCATGCGCTTGGTTAGCGTGGTGGCCAGAACCCGCTCGTTGGCGGCGACGCGCAGATGAATTTCTGAGAGCAGATCATCGACCTGGCTCAGTGCCGGGCGGACTTCGACTTCAGGATCAACCAGCCCGGTCGGGCGCACCACCTGCTCAATCACGGCGCCTGACTGTTCGATCTCATAGTCGCGCGGGGTGGCGGAGACATAAATGGTCTGCGGCTGGCGCGCCTGGAATTCCTCGAACCTTAACGGGCGGTTATCGAGCGCCGAGGGCAGCCGGAAGCCATACTCGACCAGATTTTCCTTGCGCGAGCGATCCCCCCGGTACATGCCACCCAGTTGGGGCACGGTGACATGGCTCTCGTCGACCACCACCATGGCGTTGGTGGGCAGATAGTCGAACAACGTCGGCGGCGGCTCGCCGGGACCGCGCCCGGAGAGATAGCGCGAGTAGTTCTCGATGCCGGAGCAATAGCCGACCTCCTGCATCATTTCCAGATCATGAATGGTGCGCTGCTCCAGGCGCTGGGCCTCAATCAGCTTGTTGTTATCGCGCAGCCAGTTCAGGCGCTCGCGCAGCTCGACCTTGATCTGCTCGATGGCGTTGAGCACTACCTCGCGTGGGGTGGCGTAGTGGGTCTTCGGGAACACGGTGAAGCGCGGGACCTTGCGTTGCACCTCGCCGGTTAGCGGATCAAACAGGGACAACTCTTCGATCTCGTCATCGAAGAGCGCTACCCGCAGTGCTTCGTCTTCGGACTCCGCCGGGTAGATGTCGATGATGTCGCCGCGCACCCGGTAGCTGCCGCGAGAGAGCTCGATCTCGTTGCGGCGGTATTGCAGCGCGGCGAGCTGGCGCAAAATGGCGCGCTGATCGACCAGATCGCCGCGCGAGAGATGCAGCACCATGCGCAAATAGGCTTGCGGATCACCGAGACCGTAGATGGAGGAGACAGTCGCCACGATGATGACATCCGGCCGCTCGAGCAGCGCCTTGGTGGCGGACAGACGCATCTGCTCAATGTGCTCGTTAATCGATGCGTCCTTCTCGATGTAGGTATCGGTGGCCGGCACATAGGCTTCCGGCTGATAGTAGTCGTAGTAAGAGACGAAATATTCCACCGCGTTGTGCGGGAAGAAGTCCTTCATCTCTCCGTACAGTTGAGCGGCGAGCGTCTTGTTGGGCGCCAGAATCAAAGCCGGGCGCTGCAGCTCGGCAATCACATTGGCGATGCTGAAGGTCTTGCCCGAGCCGGTCACGCCAAGCAGTGTCATGCCCGCCTCGCCGTCGGTCAGCCCCTCCACCAGCGCGCGAATCGCAGCTGGTTGATCGCCGGCGGGCTGGAAGGCGCATTCGAGCTGGAAGGGCTTGGACATCGGTGGATTCCGGGCGTGGCGAATGACTGGGTGATCAGGTGCCTCATGATCAGGTTCATGGGCAGGCCTGATCGCGGCGCTGTGATGGTCGCAAAAATTGGCTATTATTCTCGCAATATCTGAAGTCAGTTGCGCGTCGTTCGGCAAGTCTGGCAGCCATTGGGCCCGTTTCGCCGGCCCAGTCTGCTCGTGGGCCGGCCAAAGGCCTTGCTTTCTGCGTCTGATTTCATACTTTTCACTTCCTACCTCAGAGTCGAGACTCCTAGACAGCCATGACAGCCATGACAATGAAGCTCTCTGCCCGGGTCCAGGCGGTCAAGCCGTCGGCCACTCTTGCGATTACTGCCCGTGCCAAGGCGCTGCGCGCTGCCGGCAAAGATGTTATCGGCCTCGGCGCCGGCGAGCCGGATTTCGACACGCCGACGCATATAAAGGAGGCAGCCATCAAGGCGATTCGCGATGGCTTTACTAAATACACTGCCGTCGACGGCACGCCAGAGCTTAAAGCTGCTGTCATCGCCAAGTTCGAGCGCGAGAATGGTCTGCATTACACCCCGGATCAGATTCTGGTTTCTTGCGGCGGCAAGCAAAGCTTCTATAACCTGGCTCAGGCGGTGTTCGATCCGGGCGGCGAGGTGATCATTCCGGTGCCTTACTGGGTGTCCTATCCGGATATGGTGCTGCTTGCTAGTGCATCTCCCGTGTTCGTGAATGCTGGCGCCGAACAGCAATTCAAGATCACGCCGGTGCAACTGCGCGCGGCCATGACCGATCAGACGCGTCTGGTCGTGATCAACAGCCCGTCCAATCCCACCGGCATGGCCTATAGTGCCGAGGAGCTCAAGGCCCTCGGCGAGGTGCTGCGCGAGTTCCCGCGCTCCCTGATTGCCACCGACGACATGTACGAGCACATCCGCTGGGATCGCGATCAGGCGTTTGTCAACATCCTCAATGTCTGCCCGGACCTGGAACCGCGCACCCTGGTGCTGAACGGCGTCTCCAAGGCCTACTCCATGACCGGCTGGCGCATTGGCTATGCCGGCGGCCCGGAGCCCATCATCAAGGCGATGAAAAAAGTCCAGTCGCAGAGCACCTCCAACCCCACGTCCATCTCCCAGGTCGCGGCCCAGGCGGCGCTCGAGGGGTCGCAGGAATGCATCCAGGAGATGGTGGTTGCCTTCAAGGAACGCCACGACCTGGTGGTCGAGGCGCTGAACGCCATGCCGGGCGTGGAATGCCTGGCAACGGATGGAACCTTCTATGTGTTCCCCAAGGTGGAGGGATTGATCGAGGGCCTGCCGCGTGTGAGTAACGACCTGGAGCTGGCCGAGTACCTGATCGAGCAAGCCGGCGTCGCGGTGGTCCCGGGCTCGGCCTTCGGTTTGAACGGATACATGCGCATTTCCATCGCCACCAGTCGCGACAACCTCGAGCAGGCGATGGAACGCCTGACCGCGGTCGCTGCACTGGCGCAGGCAGGCTGACGCCTCATCAGAGGGCGCGATCAGCGCTCGGTCAGTCGCTCCTCAGCGCGGGCACCGATCGCTCCGTCGGCCAGGCGGATAGCGATCTGGTCTCCCGCGCTCACTTGCTGACAGCTGTGCAGAATCTGGCCCTTGCTATCACTGACCAGCGCATAGCCGCGTGCCAGGGTGGCGAGCGGGCTGCGGGCATCCAAGGCCGCGCTGGCCTGTTGCAGACGTTGGCGCTGGCGCTCGATCAAGCGCTGCTCGGCGGCGAGCAGGCGGCTGGCGAGCTGATCGGTGCGCGATCGCGCGCGTTCGATCGACCAGGCTGGTGTCTGGCGCGCCAGGTGTTCGCTGATGCGCGCCAGCCCCTGGCGGCGGCGCTGGAGCTGCTCAAGCGCCGCCCGTCGCAAGCGTTGCTCGAGCTGATCGAGCCGCTGTGCTTGCTGCTGCAGCCGGTTGCGCGGGTGCAACAGGCGCAGATGGCGCTCGGTGGTTTCGAATTGGCGCCGGCGCTGTTGCAATCGGGTCTTGGTGCTGGTGGTCAGGCGGCGCTGCAGGGCCAGCAGCCGCTCGCGCACCGCCTGCTGGGCCGGGGTGGCGCACTCGGCAGCGGCCGAGGGCGTCGCCGCGCGACGGTCGGCGGCGAGGTCCGCCAGGCTGATGTCGATCTCATGCCCAATGCCGCTGAGTATCGGGATGGCGGATGCGCGAATCGCCCGCACCAGCCCCTCGTCGTTGAAGGCCATGAGATCCTCGAACGAGCCGCCACCGCGCGCCAGAATCAGGACGTCACAGTCGGCGCGCGCATTGGCGCATTCCAATGCTGCGATCAGGGTCTCGGCCGCGCCTTCGCCCTGGACCTGTGCTGGGTAGATCAGCAGCGGTGTCAGCGGCCAGCGCCGCCCCAGCACCGTCAGCAGGTCATGCAGCGCGGCGCCACTGGCCGAGGTGATGAGCCCAATCTGACGCGGAAACACCGGCAACGGGCGCTTGCCGGCTTCGTCGAACAGCCCCTCGGCGGCGAGGCGTTGTTTCAGTGCCTCCAATGCCATGCGCAGCGCCCCCTCGCCGGCGGGCTCGGCATGTTCGACGATCAGCTGGCAGTCGCCGCGCGGCTCGTAGAAGCCGAGCCTGGCCCGCACCAGCAGCTGCTGGCCGTTCGCTGGGCTGACAGTTGACAACAGGCGCTTGTTGCGGAACATCACACAGCGCATCTGCGCGGCTTGGTCTTTCAGGCTGAAATACAGATGCCCGGACGCCGGCCGCGCCAGGTTGGAGACCTCGCCCTGCACCCACAGCAGCGGAAAACTGCCCTGCAGCACCGCGGACAGCTCGCGATTGAGTCGCGACACGCTCCAGATGTCGCGGCGAAAGTCAAGGGGGGGCGAGTTTTTGTCGTATGTCATGTCGTGTGGCATCGGACTTGGTTGCGGTGAGGTGCCTGGCATGCTAAACAATGACCGCAAGCAAAACAGGCGTTATCTGGATATGCGCATCCTAACTTGCGGATTCGGGTTTCAGCCATCCCAGGGTTCATATCCCGGGGATACGATCTATTGCCATCAAAAATGAGTTTCCGGTTTTGGGCCGTCACCCGGCCCAAAATGAGCCGAAGCAAGCATCAATGCGCCTCAGACGCGAAGGTGCGCATGATAGCGGAGGTGTGCATGACATTGGAGCAAGTCGATCAGCTGGGAGACTTTGAAGGGGCGGATGCATCCGCCACTGGAGCCCGGACTGACCACTCGGCGCCCGAGTTGGAGGATGACGAGGAAAGCGCGCCAATTCGGGTGCTGCTGGTGGATGATCATCTCATGGTGCGCGATGGCCTGGGGGCGCTGTTGCGTCGCGACCCGGGCATTGACCTCATCGGTTGCGCCGGCGATGGCGACGAGGCCGTGCGCATGAGCGAGGAGCTCGAGCCTGATGTGGTGGTGTTGGATGTCTGCATGCCGGGCATGCATGGCATTGATGCCGCCGAGCGCATTCGTGGGCTGCCGGCTGGCGTTCGGGTGATCGCGCTTTCCGCCTACAGCGATGCGGCCTTCGTGCAGCAGATGGCGAATGCCGGTGCCAGCGGCTTTGTTCACAAGGACCAGTCGGCGGAGGACTTACTCGACGCGATCCGTCAGGTGAATCAGGGCGAGCAGTTTTTTCAGAGCAAGCCAGATGCGTCCGAGGATACTGCGGCCAACCGCTTGTCGACGCGCGAGCGCGCCTTGCTTGAAGCCATGGCGCGCACTGGCGCGCTGCGGAATTTGGCCGAGGACATGGGTATCAGCCCCAAGACGGTGGATAGCTACCGCCGTCGGATCATGAAAAAGCTTGGGTTTTCCACCTCTGAAGAGCTGCTGCGCTATGTCACGGCGCTTGGCGCGCGCTCGGGGAATGCATCAGCAAGGAATGACGCTTGACGGGTTTCAATACGGGCACGCCGGCCCTGCCGCTGGCCCAGGCCTTGCCTGAGTGTGTCCCCGTCCCTTCGTCGGGTGAGGAAACGCCTGCGGCTTGGTGGTCGAGCCATTTGATCAACGGCGAATCATGCACGGGCCATTGCCCCTTGAGCTGATTGGTCGGTGCCGTACCCGCGAACGTCAAATAGCCGTACTTGCCGTAATGAGGCAGCTTGCGCGCCAGCCCGGCAATGGCTGAGGGATTGTCCGCGGCCAGCCATCCGAGCACTTGCGTCTGTCCCGCTGAGGTTTCCATGCGGCGCGTCAGGACCGGGCTTTGGTCTTGATGGACTTCACCGCCAAGGCTGACGGCTGCCCGTTTCGGATCAATGCGGAAATCCAACGCCTCGGCACTGAAAGCCGGCAGGAAACCATTCTCCCAGCCAAGCAGCCACACAGGCCCGGTGGGGAGTTCGCGCAGCTCGCTGTCTTCCACCACAGACCACTGAGTCTGGCCCTGTTGCCAGGCGCCCGCCAGTTGCCGATAGGCTTCGCGCAGCTCAGGCGCGGCGCGCGCGGGCAAAACGATGGTGCCGCGCGGCGCGCCAAAAAGCGTGCTCAGGCTGACCGGAGTCTCGCCGGGCTCTAGCCAGCGAAAGGTGTCGAATAGCGGGTCGATCGCCAGACGCAGCGGGGGCTGGTCGAGGGTGAAGGCGAAATCCCGCTTACGGGTGCCGGCGAAATCAAGCCACTGCTCCTGAGGGTTCCCCTGGGCGTCGTGAACAACGATGGGAACCCGCAGCGGAAAGGGTGCCTCGGGTTGAATCTGGCGCAGGAGCCCGGTCACCTTATAATGCCCGTCTTGCGCCGGGCCAGAGCGGACATCCTCCAGGCTGAGGCGCACCGCGCCGGGGCGTTGCACCCAGGCGGTAAAGAAATCATCCAGGTCCTGATCGCTGACCTGTTCAAAAGCCTGTTGCAGTTCGCTCCAGCGCGCGTGCCGGAAGCGATTGTCGGCATAGAACCGCCGCAGCCCAGCGAGGAACAATTCGTCGCCTAGGCGCTGGCGCAGCATGTGGTAGACCATCAGGGACTTGCCATAGCCAATGGCCTGGGTTGCCTGGCTGTGGCGGGCGCGAAACTCACTCAGCGGGATGTCGCTCTCGCTGCGAACATAATCAGCGTAGGCCTTGAGCTGGTCATGGCGGTAGGCCGCGCCCTCCCCGGCGAGCGCCTTGTTCAGGTGATCAGCCAGATAGGCGGTCAGGCCTTCGCTCCAGTTGCCGCTGTCCCAGTCGACGAAGACGCCATTGCCCCACCAGTTGTGCAGAATCTCGTGCGGGTAGGAGCTGTGGAGAATAAACGGCAAGCGCAAAACCTGCGAGCCGAGCAGGGTGAAGGACGGCATTCCATAGCCGGTCTCCCAGAAGTTCTCGACCAGCGCGAACTTAGCGTAGGGATAGTCGCCGATCAGCGCGCTGTAGCGGGCAAGGTACTCCTGCGTGGCCGCTATGTAGCGGTGGGCGAGGTCGTCATCCGCCTCCCGCAGCCAGGCTTGGATGTCCACGCCAGCGACCTGCTGGCGGTAAAGCCGGAAAGGCGCGGCGATCAGATAGATTTCGTCTTGGGGATGGGACTCTTGCCAGCGGACCTGGATAGGCGCCTTTTGCGCGTCTTGCGGTTTGCTGCGATGCTCGCCTTGAAGCTCAGAGCTCAACGTCTGTTGCAGCGGCTGTTTTGGAGCGATTGGCGTGGCCGCCTGGTCCCTGGTCTGGCCAATTATCGGTGTCGGTGCCGGTGCCGGTGTCGGTGCCAGTGCGGGTTCAGGTCCGGGTCCGGGTCCGGCTCCCTGGGAGACCGCAAGCCAGCCCTCGGGCAGGCTAACATCAAGGGTGAAGGTCTCCATGCTGTCCTCCACACGCGGGTACCAGCCGGTGAAACCCGTGAGAAAAACACCATCCCCGCCGATGGTGCCGATGGATTGCTGGCGCGTGCGCCCCATCCCCTCGGTTCGCTCTTGCAGCGCGAGGAGGATGCGCCCGTGATAGTCCAGAGTGACTTCGGCGGACGGGCTGGGTTGCTCGATACGGTACAAACTCAGATGGCCCTGGGCTCCGATGCGACTTAGTCGCCCGGCACTCACGAGCTTGGGATGCAAGTCGCGATGTAACGCGAACGTCACCGCGCGCGCGGGCTCAGGCAGCGTCAGTCTGTCGTTGGCGATGATCTCGCCGCGGTTGGGAATCAGCTCGACCACCAGTGCATGTGCAACCGCTGGGACAGGCGCGATCTCTGATGCGGAATCTGTCGCGCTGGCAGCGCCCTCGGGAGGCGGTAGTTGGACAAGTGCGGGGGCAGGGGATTCGCCCGCCATCGCCGGGTTTGCTGCGATGGCGCAGGCAGCCAGAGCCAACACGGGGAGCAGCGCCGCCAAAGCGGCAATGCGGGGCCTGCGGGAGGCTGCGGGTATGCGGCGGAGCCTGGAGTCCGGGAAAAGCAAGCCGAGCTGGCACTGGGACATGATTGCGACGAGGAGCGATTGGGTGGGTGATTTGCTTGTCTTCTGCACAGATAAGGGTTGTGCGCGGGACTCTGCAACCTGATGTTGCGAAGATGTCCATTAAAGGTCGAGCAGGCATTGCTTGCGGAGGGGTCGGTCTCGTGCTTAATTGCTCTTGTTTTTTCTGTGCTTGGCGCCAGTCCTTCGCACTCGGCAGCCTTTTGATGTGTCTGCCGCTGGTCGGCTTTGGTGCGCAAGCGCCATTGCCCGCGGAGACTGACGAGGGCATGGCGGATCGGGTGGCCGCCGGTACCCAGGTGCTGGATGTGGCCAGCCTGGTTGACCTTGAAGCGCTGATCGCGCGGATCGCGGCTAAAGACGCGATCTTTGTCGGTGAGACCCACGACAGCTATGCCGATCATCTCACTCAGCTCGCGATCATCCAGCGACTGCAGGCGCGCGGTAAGACGCTGGCGATTGGCATGGAGTTCTTCCAGCAGCCGTTCCAGGCGGTGCTCGATGCCTATGTCGCGGGCGGCATCAGCGAGGAAGAGATGCTCGAGCAGACTGAGTATTTCGAGCGCTGGCGCTTCGACTACCGGCTCTACCGGCCGATTCTGCGCTTCGCGCGCGAGCACCGCATCCCGCTGATTGCCCTCAATGTGCCTCGGGAGCTGACCGAAAAGGTCGGCGACAAGGGCCTTGGGGCGCTGTCGCCGGAAGAGCGCGCGCGTTTGCCGGCGCAGCTCGACGATTCAGACCCTGCTTATCGCGAGCGCGTCAAGGCCGTTTACGATCAGCATCCACACGGACCAGATAGCGATTTTGAGCGGTTTCTTGCTGTCCAGCTGCTGTGGGACGAAGGCATGGCGGAGCAGGCGGCGGATTACCTGGCCGAGCATCCAGGCACCACGCTGGTGGTGCTGGCCGGATCGGGTCATGTCGAATACGGCCAGGGCATTCCGCAACGGCTCGAGCGGCGTCGAGAGGTCGAGACAGTCACCATTCTAAATGGCGCCCATCACGCATTCGCGCCCGGGCGCGCGGATTATCTGTTGTTTCCGCAAAAGGTGGAGCTTCCCGAGCGCGGTTTGCTCGGCGTGATGCTCGATACCGAATCCGAGGGCGAAGGACTGGGCATCCAGGGTTTTTCAGATGAAAGCGGCGCCAAGAAGGTCGGGTTGCAGGAGGGGGACCGTCTGGTGCGCATCGGCGAGCGCGCCATTGAGGACTATGCCGATGTGCGCATCGCCATGATCGACGCAGCGCCTGGTGACCGGCTGGAGGTGGAGGCACTGCGCCCAGGGCTGATCGGCGCGCCCGAGCGCCTGACGGTGCAGGTGGAACTCAATTGAGAACTCAATCGAGCACTGGCCCTGAGCTGCTGGCGCCGGCTGGCACCCTGCGCAATCTCGATTATGCACTCGCCTATGGCGCCGACGCGGTCTACGCCGGCATTCCGCGCTACAGCCTGCGGGTGCGCAATAACGATTTTTCCGGCAAGAATCTGATCATCGGCATCCGCGCCGCCCATGGGCTGGGACGGCGCTTCTATCTGGCCGTGAACCTGATGCCGCATGGCGCCAAATTGCGTACCTTTCTCGATGACTTGCGCCCGATTTTGACCCCAGATGACCCTGCAGACAGGCCCGATGCGCTCATCATGTCCGATCCCGGTTTGATCGATCTAGTGCGCACGCACTGGCCGGATATGCCCATCCATCTGTCGGTGCAAGCCAACACCACCAATGCAGCCGCCGTGCGCTTCTGGCAGCACCAGGGGCTCACGCGCGTGATCCTGTCGCGAGAGCTGTCGCTTGAGGAAATTGCCGAGATTCGCGAGCAGTGCCCGGACATGGAGCTCGAGGTCTTCATCCATGGCGCGCTTTGCATTGCATACTCAGGGCGCTGCCTGTTGTCAGGGTATTTCAATCACCGCGACGCCAACCAGGGCAGCTGCACCAATGCGTGCCGCTGGGAGTACCGACTCGGCGAGCTCGTCCCGGGCGCCGCGAGCGAGAATACAGCGCAGCAGAGCACTGATCCGACTTTCGTGTTGGAAGAAGCCCAACGTCCCGGCGAGTCGTTGCCGATCTTCGAAGATGAGAACGGCACTTACATCCTCAATGCCAAGGATCTGCGCGCGGTCGAGCATGTGGCCGCGCTGGTCGCGATGGGGATCGACAGTCTCAAGATAGAAGGGCGGACCAAATCGCATTACTACAACGCCCGCGCCACCCAGGTGTATCGCCAGGCCATCGACGCGGCCAAGACCGGCGCGCCCTTCGAACGGCGCTGGCTGGAGGAGCTTGAGGGGCTTGCCAACCGTGGTTATACCTCGGGCTTTTATCGGCGCCATGCTCCGGAGGCGTTGCAGAACTATGACCACGGCGTCTCCCGCAACCAGCGCGCCATCTTTGTCGGCGATGTGATGGGCCATGACCCAGCCTCCGACCTGGCGGAGGTGGAGGTGCGCAATCGATTTGCCCGCGGCGACCAGCTGGAGTTGCTGACTCCTGCCGGTAACCGTCGGTTTCGCTGTGAGGGGCTGACTGACCTGCACGGCAAGCCGCTCGATGTTGCCCCCGGCTCCGGTTGGACGGTGCGCCTCGCGCTACCCGAGATCGCTAACGGGAAAAGTCAGTTTGGCTTGCTGACGCGGCTGTTGGATGCCGAACCCGCATGAGTTTCCGCTGCGAACGGGGGGCGGTGTCCTCTGCGCCCGCAGCTCTGGCTGTGGCATAATTCCAGCCCTGTTTTTATCGGTTTCCGCGATTGAAAAGCCCCCGCGCCCGTCACCCGACCCGAAACCCAAAGCGCATTTGTGATGACTATAGATGTCTGTGCCTGACGCCAAGTTTGCTGATCCGCATGATTTCCGCCTGCGCGAGCGGCTGCGTGCCTATTTCGAACTGGTGCGCCTACACCGTCCAATCGGTATCTTTCTGCTCATGTGGCCGGCGCTCTGGGCGCTCTGGATTGCCGGTGACGGGCAGCCGCCTTGGGGCGTGGTGGCGATTTTCGTGCTGGGCGTGGTGCTGATGCGCTCGGCCGGCTGCGCCATCAACGACTATGCCGATCGCGACTTCGACGGCCATGTGATGCGCACCCGGGCGCGGCCGCTGGCGGCCGGCGCCATCGGCCCGAGCGAGGCGCTGGGGGTCTTTCTGGTGCTCTGCCTGCTGGCGTTCGCCCTGGTGCTGATGCTCAACTGGCAGACGGTGGCGCTGTCCTTCGTGGCCCTGGGGCTGGCGGTCATCTACCCCTTTATGAAGCGCTATACGCATCTGCCGCAGGTGTTTCTCGGTGCGGCCTTTGGGTGGGCGGTGCCCATGGCCTTCATGGCCATTAACGGAAGTATCCCCGGCTTTGCCTGGCTGATTTTTGTCGCCGCCGTGGTCTGGGCGCTGATATACGACACCCAGTACGCGATGGTCGATCGCGAAGACGACCTCAAGATCGGCATCAAATCCACAGCGATTCTGTTCGGCCGTTACGATCTCCTAGTGGTCGGGCTGCTGCAGCTGGTGATGCTCGCGATTCTGCTCGCGGTCGGGCTGGCCGCCGGGCTCGGATCCGCGTATTTCGCGGGGCTGGCGGTCGCCGCAGCACTGGCTGTCTACCAGCAATGGCTGATTCGCGGGCGCGAGCCCAAGCGCTGCTTTCAGGCGTTTTTGAACAACAACTACTACGGCATGGCCGTGTTTGCCGGTGTGGCGATCGATTATTTATTGATGTACTGAGCGCAAACAAATTCTTGGGTGTGAGACAACCATCTATCTTGAAGAGGAAACCGCTGATGTCCCTGATCCGTCAACCTCTGCTGCTGTTGATACTGATCTTTGCCGCCTCGGGTGTGGCACTAGCGAGCGACATCAATTCTGACGACATTAATCCTGGCGACATCGACGAGGGCATCGACTACCGCCTGGTCGAGCATCCCCAGCGGGTCGAGTCGGCTGGCGATGATGCCTCACCCGGCAAGCAGGACGAGGTCGAAGTGGTGGAATTTTTCTGGTACGGCTGCCCGCATTGCTACCACCTCGAGCCCGAACTCAAGGAATGGCTGGCACGTCAGCCCGAGCAGGTGCACTTTCGCCGCATGCCGGCGGCCAATTCGGCGCGCTGGGTCAACCATGCCAAGGCCTTTTTTGCCGCCGAGCAGATCGGCGCGCTCGAGCAATTGCACGAGCCGCTGTTCAAAGCGCTGCAAGAGGAACGCCGGCCTCTGTTCAGCGACGAGGAGCTGATCGCCTTTGCCGCCGAGCAGGGCGTCGACGAGGACGCCTTCCGCGCCGCCTATGAGTCCTTTCCGGTCGATATGCAGGTGCGTAAATCGGCCGATCTCGCGACCCGCTACGGCATTACCGGCGTGCCCGCGCTGGTGGTAAATGGCGCCTATGTGACTAGTCCGACCCAGACGGGAAGCCGCGCGCGTACCTTCGAGGTAATTGATGCGCTGATCGCGCGCGAAATGCAAGACTAACCGCTTGAAGCTAATGCCGGGTCGCCACGGCGAACACCTGGCATTGAGCGCTTTTTACACCTCGGGCGGGAATCCGTAAGCGGGTGGCTGCAGCTCAACTGGAGTGCCGGTGTCGGCAAGGGTGAGATCGGCGTGTTCGACCGCGGCGATTTCCGCTACCGCCAGCAGCTCGCAGCGACCGGCGGCGTTTTGCTGGGCAGCAACTACTGTGCCCGCTCCTTGGCTGGACTGGCTGCTGGCGGAATCAAGCCGACTGCCGGGGGCAGGGGGCTGCGCGAGCGCCACCTCGCCGACGTACATGCGTCGCTTCAGCTTCCCCAGATATTGCATGCGCGCGACAACCTCCTGACCGGTGTAGCAGCCCTTGTGGAAGCTGACGCCGTCGATCAGATGCAAATTGATCATTTGCGGCACGAACAGCTCCCTGGTGGCCGGGTCGATGGTCGGGATGCCGGCGCGAATGTCCTGCAGCGCCCAGAGATCATCGGCGGCGCGAGCGGCGCCGGCAGTCTGAGCTTCGCGCCACAGGCTTTCGGCGGCGGATGGCGGGCCGACGAACAGCCAGCGCGGCAGCGGGCCGGCAATGCGGATCAGTGCCGTATCGCTGCGGCGGACGACCCCGTTGTCGCTGTCTGGCAGGCTGCCGAAGCGCTCTGTCAACACTGCAGCCATGCATTCGCCGACCAGACCCAGGCAGACGAGCTCGTCGCTGCGATCGCTAAGGCTGACCTGCGCGCGCAGCACAAACATCTTCAGCCGTGGCAGCAGGGTGGCGATTTGCTCGCGCGGCAGGATCAGCCGATACCCGTCGCCCTCGCGCAGGACGCGAAAGTTGGCCAGCATGCGGCCCTTGGCATTGCAGTGGCTGCTCAGCTGAGCATGCGAATCGGAGAGCTCGCGTAGGTCGTTACTGAGCTGTCCCTGTAGAAAGTCGGTCGCCTCCGCGCCATGGATGTCGATTGCGCCAAGTTCGCCAAGCGCGCAGAGCGCGCACTCGGCCTCAGCCGGCATGTCGGGGAATGTCACTTTGGAAGTGGCGCCGACGGTGCCGCCGAAATCCGCGAGGAAACTTTGCCAGTGGTCGTTCATGGGTGCATGCCTGTTTGTCTGCCTGCTGCGTTTGTCGGGTACGGTTTTTGGTTTTGAGCCGGTTTCTACCTTCGCCATTTGCGCGAAAGATGACTGCGATAGGCTGGCTGGGGTAGGGTGAGCAGCTCAAGCCGGTGGCGGTCGCATATACCTGCGCCTTCCGCCGGGCGGCGCCTCATTTTGCTATTGTCTGGGAGATAGCTTCATCTTGTCCATTCATCAAGGCAGTCCGCGCGTCGATGCGTTGGTGCTCTACAAGTCCCGCCCGGCGCGGGTCAGCGCGCTCGACGACAAAATCGAGATCGAGCTCGAAGGTAGCCAGACCAAGCGCGTGCGCCCCAAAGACGTGGTGATGCTGCATCCGGGCCCGCTGCGCCGGCTTGCTGATCTTACCAACGGGCTTGGCGAGCTGGCCGGTGATGGCGGGAGTGTCGAGGAGACCTGGGAGCTGCTCGATGGCGAGACCACCACCCTGGTCGATCTGGCCGAGCTGATTCATGGCGAGTCCTCCCCTGCGGCTGTCTGGGCGACCTGGCAGTTGGTCATGGAAGGCGTGCTGTTCGAGGGCGAGCCCGATGCCATCCACCCGCGCTCGGCCGAGGCGATTGCCGAGGAGCGCGAGCAGCGCGAGGCAAAGGCGCGCGCCGAGCAGGACTGGGCGGATTTTGTCGCCCGCGTCGAGCAGCGCGCGCTGGCCCCAGAGGATGCCGAGCGCCTGCGCGAGGTCGAGCGCCTGGCCTATCAGCAGAGCGAGCACTCGCGCATTCTCAAACACTTCAATGTGGCCGAGCAGCCAGCGAAGGCGCATGAATTCCTGCTGCGCATCGGCCATTGGCGGCCCGAGCATAACCCGCATCCGCGACGCTTCGGGGTGGCGCTCAGGTCACCCGAGTTGGCGCTGCCCGAGTTGGTCGAGGAGTCCCGTTTGGATCTGACCGGCCTGCCGGCTTTCGCGATTGACGATGCCGGCAATCAGGACCCGGACGATGCCATCAGCCTGGATGGCGAACGCATCTGGGTGCATGTGGCCGATGTGGCCGCTTTAGTGGCCCCGGGCTCGGAACTCGACCTCGAGGCGCGTGCGCGCGGGGCCACGCTGTACTTGCCAGAAGGGGCGGTGACCATGCTGCCAGAGGCGGCGACCGCAGCGCTCGGTGTGGGTCTGCAAGAGGTTTCCCCAGCCTTGTCCTTCGGTTTTCGCTGCGACGAGCAGGGGGAGCTTGCCGATATCGATATTCAGCCAAGCTGGGTGCGGGTTGAGCGCCTGAGCTACGCCGAGGCGGAGCAGCGGCTGGACGAGGAGCCCTTCGCCTCCTTGATGCAAATTACCGAGCGCTTCCGCGCCCGGCGTGCGGCCAATCAGTCCGCCCGTATCGATCTGCCGGAGGTCAGTGTGCGGCTGCGCGACGGCCAAGTGGCGATCGAGCCGATCGAACGCCTGGCCGCGCGCGATCTGGTCACTGACGCCATGCTGATGGCCGGCGAGGCCGCAGCGCGCTTTTGCCAGGAACGCGCGCTTGCCATCCCCTTTGCCGTGCAGCCGCCGCCGGAGCGCATCGAGCAGCCGGAGACGCTGTCTGGCATGTACGCCTATCGGCGCTGTTTTAAGCCCACGCGCATGGCGGTGGAGCCCGGCGCGCATGGCAGCCTGGGCCTGCCGCTCTATGCGCGCGCGACCAGCCCACTGCGCCGCTATGCGGATTTGCTGGTGCATCAGCAGTTGCGCGCGCATCTGCGCGGCGATCCGGTGCTGGATGCGAGCGAGGTCGCCGCGCGCGCCAGTCAGGCCGAGGTGGCCGGGGCGGCGGTGCGCAAGGCCGAGCGGCTGTCTAATCAGCACTGGAAGCTGGTTTATCTGCGCGCCCACCCAGGGTGGCGCGGACGTGCCCAGGTGGTGGCGCAGGAGGAGCGACGCACCATGGTGATGATTCCTGAGCTTGCCTTCGAGACCCGGTTGCGCGCCAAGCAGGAGCTGGCGCTCGATGCCGAGCTGGAGCTGGTGCTGTCCTCGGTGGACCTACCTGAGCTCGAGGGGCGTTTCCGCCTCGCCGGCGGTTGACTTGGCCGCGAGCAGCCTTGCGCGCGCGGCCAGGAAATCGTCCGCGTTCAGGTATTGGATGACCACGGCGCCGTCTGGGTCGCGTGCGATGTCCATGCCGACCTCAGGGTAGAGCCAGTGCAGGATGCCGGTTTCTTCGCTGAGAATTTCCGCTGGCTCGCCGAAGTTTCCCGCGAGATCACGCGCTTCGAGTCGCTTCCATGGCAGATAGGTGAGACGGCGCAGCGGTGCCTGGGCCAGGCGGGTGGAGTCCGCTGGTGCCAGGGTGACCTTGCGCGCGCCATTGCCGAGGCCGCTGATGCGCGTTCCGCGCTGGTAAATAGCCTCCAGCTCGGCTGCGGGCACTTGCAAGGTCACCACCCAATCGGCGCGGATCTGGCTTAGGATGACGTCATCGAAAAAGGCCTCGACGCTCATGCTGCCGCCCGGCTCGACGAACAGGCTGAGCTTGCCGGGTTCGCTGAGCAGCCCCTGCAGCTCAGCCAGCCGGCTCTCGCCCAGGGTGAGGCCAAAGACCTCGACTTGCCCGGCCTCAGAGCGGGTGACATCCCAGGGCAGCCGCGGCGGGCCGGATGGCGCAGTGGGTGGCTTGAGCGACAGCAGGAGCCAGACCCCGATAAAGCCCATCAGCGCAGCGGCCAGGATGCTCAGGATGATTTTTCGGTCCATGGCCCTTAAGGTCATTCGTTGGCGGCGAGTAGCGCTCTTGGCGCGCAGCCGCAGCTTAGATCATGGCCGCTCGAGCAGCAGGCCGGCGGCGACGCGCCGGCCCTCGCTGGCGAGCAGGTTGTAAGTGCGGCAGGCGGCACCGGTGCGCATCCATTCGATCCCGATGCCGTCTTCGGCGCCGGCGGCGAGCAGCGATGGCGGCGGCAGGATGGGGGTCGCGCCAGTGCCGATCAGAATCACCTGCGGGCGGGCGTCGAGCAAAGCTTCGAGATCGGCTCGTTCCAAGTCTCTGATGTCGGCTGGTTCAAAGTCTTCGAGGTCCGCTTTTTCGAGGGTGTTCTGCTTCATCGAGCGAGAGGGCGGCGAACTCGATGGCGACTGCGGCAAGACCCATGGCCGCACCGGGGCGTCCGGTAACAGCAGGACCGCATGGGCGAAGACCTGCCCGCTGATGCAAAAATGCTCGGCGTCATAGGCGTCGATGCGCAAGGTTCCCGGATCAAGGATTTCAGAAAATTTCATGACACGCTCGGTTGCTTGGGGCGGCCATTAACTGTCGGAGTTGTTAACGGCGCAATCTACCGATGCAAGGCCGGTCGGGACAAGGTATCATTTCCGTTGGTTATTCGCCTCCCATGCGCCCTCGGGTCTGCGCGAGCGACGGCTTTGCTCGCGGTGGTCCGTTAGGTTCGTGCGGGGCGATCAAGCATCAGGAATACTCGGCTTGGGGCCGACGGTCTCGGGAATCAACACTGTCATGTCAAAACCCTTCACGATGTCTTCTTCGGGCGGCTCATGCTCGGGGATTGCGCGCGCGCGCCTGTTTGCCGTTGCGCTGCTCGCTCCGCTGTGCATTCTGCCTGGAGCGCAGGCGGCCGATCTACTCGACATCTACGATCTCGCCGCCAACAGCGATCCCACCTTGCGGGAATCGGAGCAGACCTTCTACGCCACGCGCGAGAGCAAGCCGCAGGCGCAAGCGCTGCTGTTGCCGAATTTCTCTCTGAACGGCAATGTGAATTACAACAACGTCAAGAGTCAGGGGGGGCGCACCAGCTTGTTTGGCTCGGCCAATCGCAACGATACCTATCAGACGTCGGGCGTCGGTGCGGTGCTGTCGCAATCGCTCTATAACCGTGCGAGCTGGGTCCAGCTCAGTCAGGCTGACAACTCCATCAATCAGGCCGAGGCCCAGTACAAGGCGGCGCAAATCGACCTGATGGTGCGCACCACCCAGGCCTATTTCGACGTGCTGCGCGCGAATGATGCAGTACGCGTGCAGAAGGCGCTGGAAACCGCCAATGCGCGCCAACTCGAGCAGTCGCAGCAGCGCTTCGAGGTGGGCCTGGTCGCCATTACCGACGTGAACGAAAGCCAGGCTGCTTACGACCGCTCGCGTGCCAATCTGATCAGCGCGAAGAACATCCTCGATAACCGCTGGGAGGCGCTCAGGCGCATTGTTGGTCCGGTCTCGCTGCCTCTGGCGCGACTGGGTGACAAACTACCCTTGGCTCCGCCCGAGCCAAACGATATGGACACCTGGGCCGAGACAGCGTTGTCGAGTAATTTTAATGTCATCGCCGCGCGACAAGCTGTCGAGGTGGCGCGCAAGGAGATCGAAGTTCAGCGCTCAGGCTACTACCCAAGTGTCGATGTGCAGGCGGGTTATGATCTGGCGCGCTCCGGGGCGGAGTACGGTCAGGATACCGACAGCGCCTACGTTGGGTTGAATCTGACGGTGCCTGTTTATCAGGGCGGTGCCGTGGCCTCCCGCACCCGCCAGGCCGGGTACAATTTTCGCGCCGCTCAGGATCGCTTCGATCAGCAGCGCCGCGCGGTGCTCAACGACGTCAAGGACGCCTTTCGCGGCATTCTCTCAAGCATCAGCGATGTCAAAGCGCGGCAGGCCGCCATTGTCTCAGCGCGAAGCGCCCTGGAATCCACCCAGGCAGGTCTTGAAGTCGGCACCCGCACGCAGGTCGATGTGCTGAATGCGCAGCAGAATTTGTTCCAGGCGGAATATGACTACCTCTCGTCGCGTTACGACTACATCATCAATGGCGCCCTGCTGCATCAGGCGACCAGCACGCTCAACCGTGATGTGCTCGCGATGGGCAACGCCTGGCTGAATAAAAAAGATCTGGTCGAGCCACCGTCGTACTGAGGTCGCGCGCGACATGTCTGGTAATAGCCTCGGGCGCAGCTTGGTCTTCACCAGCTTTGGTGAGAGTCATGGCCCGGCGATCGGTGGAATCCTCGACGGCTGCCCGCCGGGCATTCCGCTTGCCGAGGCCGATCTGCAAATCGATCTCGACCGGCGCGCGCCTGGTCAGTCGCGCCACACCACCCAAAGGCGCGAGCCTGACCAGGTGCGCATTCTCTCGGGCGTCTTTGAGGGGCAGACCACGGGTACGCCAATCGCGTTGCTGATCGAAAATGTCGATCAGCGCTCCAAAGACTACTCCGAAATCGCCAGTCGCTTTCGCCCCGGCCACGCCGACTACAGCTACACGATGAAATACGGCCACCGCGATTATCGCGGCGGCGGGCGCTCCTCGGCGCGCGAAACTGCTGCCCGCGTCGCCGCGGGGGCGGTGGCAAAACAGGTCCTCAAGGTCCTGTGTGGCGCGCGGGTGCGGGGGTATCTGTCGCAGCTCGGGCCGCTGCGCCCGCAAGTGCTCGATTGGGAGCAAGTCAACGCCAACCCCTTCTTCTGCGGCGATGTCGGCCTGGTCCCGGAGCTTGAGTCCTACATGGATGCCCTGCGCAAGGATGGTGACTCCATCGGCGCCGAGGTGACCGTGGTGGCCGAGGGGCTGCCTCCGGGGCTCGGCGAGCCGGTATTCGATCGCCTCGATGCCGATATCGCCCATGCGTTGATGAGCATCAATGCGGTCAAGGGCGTCGAGGTCGGCGCCGGCTTTGCAAGCGTGGCCCAGAAAGGTAGCGAGCACCGCGATGAAATGACCCCGGCAGGCTTTTTGAGCAACAATGCCGGCGGCGTGTTGGGGGGCATCTCAACCGGGCAGGACATCATCGCGCGCCTTGCGCTCAAACCAACCTCAAGCATTCGCTTGCCAGGGCGCACGGTCAACCTGAGCGGGGAAGCGGTGGAGATCGTCACCAAAGGCCGCCATGACCCTTGCGTTGGCATTCGCGCCACGCCCATCGCCGAGGCCATGCTGGCGCTGGTGCTGGCCGATCATCTGTTGCGCCAGCGCGGGCAGAACGCCGGGATTCAAACCCCGCTCGACCCATTGCCGGCGCAGGCGCCGCCCTCGGGCGAGTGACGGATGCCGGTTTGTTGCATCCCCTTATTCCCATTCCACTCCAAGCAGCCTTGAACATCCGCTAGCGACCCCTGCCGGCGCGAGCGCGTCTTGCCGGTTATCCGCTGCCCGCATCTCCCTTATGCCCTACTGGCGCCTGTCCGGCTACTACCTCTTCTATTTTGGCGCCCTGGGTGCGCTGGTGCCCTATTGGGGCCTTTATCTGAAGTCACTCGGGTTTTCCTCGGCGGCCATTGGCGCGCTCATGGCCATCCTGATGGGCACCAAGTTGGCGGCACCCATGCTCTGGGGTTGGCTGGCGGACCATCTGGGAAAGCGCATGCTGCTGGTGCGTCTGTCCGCCTTTGCCACTTGCATCGCGTTCGTCGGCATTTTTTGGGCGCAGTCGCTGGGCGCGGTGGCGGCGGTGATGCTGCTGTTCAGCTTCTTTTGGAACGCGGCCTTGCCGCAGATGGAATCGGTCACCTTCAATCACCTGGGGGCAGCCGTCAATCGTTACTCACGGGTGCGTCTGTGGGGTTCGGTCGGCTTTGTTCTCACAGTCGGGCTGCTCGGCTGGTGGATTGGACGCGACGGTACAGGTGCGATTCCAGGGGCCGTGCTGGTGCTTTTCATCGCCGTCTGGATCAGTGCCTTGTTGGTTCCCGATTGCGCGCATCGGCACCATCCGCATCCGGTGCCGCCCGTTCGCTGCCTGCTTGCCCGTCCCGAGATCGCCTTTTTTCTGCTGGCTTGCTTTTTGATGCAGTTCAGTCATGGGATTTACTACGCTTTTTATTCCATTCATCTCGAGGCAATTGGCTATCCTAGTGTGTTGGTCGGCGGTCTTTGGGCGTTTGGCGTGGTGGCCGAGGTGTTGGTATTCCTGCGCATGCACTGGTTGCTCGAGCGCTTCGGCGCGCGCAACATTCTGCTGACGGCCCTGTTGCTGGCGGTGTTGCGTTGGAGTCTGATAGGCTTTCTGGCGCCAATCCTGTGGGTGCAGGTCTTTGCTCAAGCGCTGCACGCCGCAACCTTTGGCGCTTTTCATGCGGCGGCCATTCACCTGGTGCACCATTATTTCCCGGGCTCGATTCAGGGCCGGGGGCAGGCACTTTACAATAGCTTGAGCTTCGGCGCCGGGGGCGGTGCCGGGAGCCTGCTGGCCGGTCAGATATGGGAGCCGCTGGGCGCTGGGCCCACCTTTGCGCTGGCGGCACTGGCAGCTTTGGGCGGCTGGCTATGCACTTGGTTCTTTGTCGACAGGGAAGGGCGCTATTAGGCGTCGTCCCTGTTTTGTGTTAAGGGTTTTGTGTTAAGATCTCACACCGAAGGTTCCGCTGGCCGCCGCGGACCTATTAGGCTCTGCTCTTGCCGCGCCCGGCTTGGGCTTGATCTCTGGAGGCCAGGCGGATTTTTCGACTCTTCCCCCGTTCCGACGATGCTCAGACATCGATTGCGCGCGCCCCGTCAGAGCCTTTTCCGGTTGCCGGCGAGCGTGATTTCTTTGTCTTGTATCCGGCCCGGTCCGACGCGCTCGAGGCACGTTGGCGCCTGACGCAAGCGCAGCTGGATGGCCTGAAGGCCGCTTTTGGCACCAAGGCCGGCGCCTTATCACCAAGCGTCAGGCTGCGACGTTTTGCTGATCAGCATGCCGATGGCGGGGATGACGGCGACATGCTTCCCGTGGCAGGCGTGCATCAGGGCCGCATCGGCTTTATCTCTTTGCAGTCCGATGCCTGGTATCAGGCCGAGCTTGGGCTGGCCAGCGCCGATGGCGGCTGGCTGATGCTGGCGCGCTCCAATCGTCTCGCGCTGCTGCCCCCTATTCGGTGCGACTTCGGCAAAGAGCCAGCGTTGGCCGATCTCTCCGCGCCGGAACAACAATCAGCGCGGGCGCATTGTAACCCCGCCGTTGGGACGGTGCTTTCCGCCGCCGGCGATTTGTTCAGGTCTCAAGGTGGTGTTGCTCCTGCGCCGGTAAACCGCCGCGGTGGCGATGCGCAATCGGCCGTGCGCGCCATCATTGAGGCATCCGCTGCTTATCGCAATGCAGTGGATTGCAACGCAGGGGCTGGCAGTTCTGCCTGGCATGACAACACTTTCACCGATCGTTGTGCTCGTTCCGGTTCTGATCCCGGTTCTTATACGGGTTCTGATCCCGGTTCTGATCAGGCCGTCGATCAAGCGCTGGATAGCGCTCTTGCGCGGCCAATTATTCCTTCTGCGCGTGGGGCCTTTGGTGCGCGGCCGGTTGCGGGTGACGACGATAAGGCGCGTTATCCAACAGCCGGCAGCGGGCCGATTGAGTCGGTCAGGGACGCTTCAGACGCGGACATTTGGGGACAGCTGCGCATTGGTGGGCGCGCCGCGCCTGGCTCCCTGCTCGAGCTTGGTGGCCATTCTTATCGGGTAGGTCCGGGGGGGGCGCTTTGCGTTCGATCTCGACATTGCCGATCCTTCGTTAATCCATGCCCTGTTGCGGTTGCTGCCCGCGCTGCCTGTGACGCAGCGGGAGGAAGAGTGAGCGCAGTGCTCCTTGTGCGACTGGATTCAAGCCATACCAGCGCTGATCGCGCAGACCGCTGATGCGCATTGCGCTTCTCGCCGCTGAATGCGCACCTGTCGCCAAGGCCGGTGGACTGGGCGATTTCGTCCATGGGCTGGGGCGCGCACTGATGGCCGCGGGCGCGGATGTCGAGGTGGTGCTGCCAGATTACGACTGCCTGAGGCTTGAGCTTGTCCACGACAGGCAGTTGATCCGGGACGATCTAAGGTTTGAATTCGGCTGCGAGACAATCCGTTGCAGGGTGTTTGCCGGACAGGTCGACGGGCTGCGCTGCCGCTTTCTGGCGCCCGCAACATCGGAAAACTTTTTTGCGCGCGGGCGCATCTATGGCGAAGCCGATGATGCGCTGCGCTTTGCCTGTTATTGCCGCGCGGCATTGGAGTTTTTCCAGCAGTCTGGCGCCTGGCCGGACATTCTGCATTGCAACGACTGGCAGACCGGACTGGTTCCGGTGCTGCTCTATGAGGACTATGCGCAGCGCGGGGTGGAGCGCACCCGCGTGTGTTACTCGCTGCACAACCTCGGCCACCAGGGCTGGGTCGGGCCGGAGTTGCTGAGCACCCTGGGGCTGAATGCCGAGCGCTTGATGACGCCCGATCGCCTTCAGGGCGACCACCTTCAAGGCGGTGCCGGGGCGCCCAGTGCCAATCTGATGAAGGGCGGCATCGTCTTTGCCAATTTCGTCACCACGGTCTCCCCGCGCTATGCATGGGAGGTTCTGCGCACCGAGCAGGGCGAGGGCCTACAAGCGGTTTTGGCCTGGAAGCAGCAACAGGGGCGGTTCGCGGGCGTGCTGAATGGAATCGATCAAGCGACCTGGAATCCGCGTATTGATCCCCTGATTGCCCACCCGTTCGACCTCGAGCATCCGGAGCGCAAGTCTGCCAACACCCAGGCCCTGCGTGAGCGACTGGGACTGGGACTCGAACTGGGCCAGGCAAACAAGCCGCTCATCGCCGTCGTCAGTCGACTGGATCGGCAGAAGGGCGTCGGTCTCATTGCGCACGCAATGGCTTACACTCTGGCAAGACAAGGCCAGTTCGTCTTGCTGGGCAGCGCCCTGGATGCGGAAATCCAGGCAAAGTTTGAGCGTTTGCGAGCGGAGCATGCAGATCATCCAGACTGTCATCTGGAGCTTGGCTACGATGAAACCCTGGCGCATCAAATCTATGCCGGTGCCGATCTGATCCTGGTGCCCAGCCTGTATGAGCCCTGCGGCCTGACGCAGATGATCGCCATGCGCTATGGCTGCGTGCCCATTGTCCGACGTGTGGGCGGGCTTGCCGATACTGTTTTTGACGCAACCTTTTGCACCCGGCCGGAACACGAACGCAATGGCTTTGTCTTTGACGGAACCGGGCCGGATGATCTCGAATTTGCGCTGGAACGGGCCATTGGGCTGTGGTTCGATTATCCGCAACGCTTTCGAGAGCTGCGTCTGAACGGAATGCGCGCGCAGCATCCCTGGGATGCGCCCGCCGAGGAATATCTGCGGATTTATGCGCGCCTGGTTGAGGATTTTGGCCAGGATCTGATCTAAATCACCCTCCTGCCATTGCGATGCCCAACGTGGTCAGGTTCTGTGGCGAGCGATTAAGCATGCTTGACCGCGAGCGGGCATGAGATTCGCACCGGTTTGCCATGGCCTGCTTCCCGCGATTATGCTGATGGATTATCCAGAGTTGAGGCCCCGATTGTGGCCCTAGTTGAGGTTGGCAGCACATGAGTCCGAGGACGCTCTACGACAAAATTTGGGACGCGCATCTGGTGCGAGTCGATGACTCGGTGGCATCGGCTTCCGAGTCATCAAATGCCACCGCGCTTTTATACATCGACCGGCAGTTGGTGCATGAAGTCACCTCGCCGCAGGCCTTTGAAGGGCTGCGCCTGGCTGGCCGGAAACCGCGTCGGCCCGAGGCCAATCTGGCGGTGCCGGATCACAATGTGCCAACGCTTGATCGGCACCTCGGCATTGCCGATCCGGTCTCGCGCATTCAGGTCGAGACGCTGATCAACAACTGCCACGAGTTCGGCATCCCGCTGTTCGACATGGCGGACAAGCGCCAGGGCGTCGTGCATGTGATCGGCCCCGAGCAGGGCTTCACCCAGCCCGGCATGACCATTGTTTGCGGCGATAGCCACACCTCTACTCATGGCGCTTTCGGTGCGCTGTCCTTTGGCGTCGGCACTTCGGAAGTCGAGCATGTGCTGGCCACCCAGTGCCTGACGCAGAAAAAATCCAAGTCCATGCTGGTTCGCGTCGATGGGGCGCTTGGGGCCGGTGTGACGGCCAAGGACATCGTGCTGGCCGTCATCGGCGAGATTGGTACCGCCGGCGGCACCGGTCATGTGATCGAATACGCCGGCGATGCCATCGAAGCGCTCAGCATGGAAGGGCGGATGACGGTCTGCAACATGGCGATCGAGGCCGGCGCGCGTGCCGGACTCATTGGCATTGATCAGAAAACCGTCGATTACCTGCGCGGACGGCCCATGGCGCCCCAGGGCGCGGCCTTCGAGCAGGCGGCGGCCTACTGGCTAAGCCTGAATTCCGATCCCGGTGCCGAGTATGACCGGGTGGTGCATCTGGACGCTGCCAGCATCCGCCCGCAGGTCACCTGGGGCACCTCGCCCGAAATGGTGGTGCCGGTGGACGCGACAGTGCCTGATCCGGCCGAGATCGCCGATCCGGTCAAGGCTGGCAGCTATCGCCATGCGCTCGCCTACATGGGCCTGGAGCCCGGTGCGGCGATCAGCGACATTGCTTTGGATAAGGTCTTCATCGGCTCATGCACCAATGGCCGCATCGAGGATCTGCGCGCGGCGGCCGAGGTGGCGAAGGGCAAACGGGTGGCTGCTTCCGTCAAGCAAGCGCTGGTGGTGCCAGGTTCCGGGTTGGTTAAGGAGCAGGCGGAGGCCGAGGGGCTGGATCGAATTTTCATCGATGCCGGCTTCGAGTGGCGCGAGCCGGGCTGCTCCATGTGTCTGGCGATGAATGCCGACCGCCTGGAGCCAGGCGAGCGTTGCGCATCCACCAGCAACCGCAACTTCGAGGGCCGGCAAGGGCCGGGCGGCCGTACTCATCTGGTCAGCCCGGCTATGGCGGCAGCGGCGGCCGTTCATGGTCATTTTGTCGACGTGCGGGAGGTCTAAGCCATGCCCATGCAGCCTTTTGAGAATTTCAGCAGCGTCGTGGTGCCGCTCGACCGCGCCAATGTCGATACCGATGCCATCATCCCCAAACAGTTCCTGAAGTCTATTCAGCGCACCGGCTTCGGCCCCTATCTGTTCGATGAGTGGCGCTATCTCGACCATGGTGAGCCAGGAATGGACTGCAGCAACCGGCCTATCAATCCGGACTTCGTGTTGAATGATCCGCGCTATCAGGGTGCGAAGATCCTGCTCGCACGCCGTAACTTCGGCTGCGGCTCCTCGCGTGAGCACGCCCCTTGGGCGCTGGCTGATTATGGCTTTCGGGTGCTGATCGCGCCGAGCTTTGCCGACATCTTTCATCAAAATGCGACCAAAAATGGCATCCTGCCGGTGGTGCTCGACGAGGTGCTGATTGATGAACTCTTCACCCTGGCCAGTGGTGATGAGCCTTTGACCATCGATGTCGATCTGCACAACCTCAAGCTCAGCCCAGATGGTCGCGCGCACATCGAAATCGACATCGACCCCCACCATCACCACTGCCTGATCCACGGCTTGGATGATATCGGCCTGACGCTGGAACATGCCGATGCCATCGCCGCCTACGAGCAACGCCGCGCCGCCGAGGCGCCCTGGCTGTTCGCCTGACTGTGCTTGACCCGAACGGAGAAACCATCCTTTGTCCAAGACCATTTTGATTTTGCCGGGTGATGGCATTGGCCCGGAAATCATCGCCGAAGCGGTGAAAGTGCTCGAATGCCTGCGCGATGACTTCGGTCTCGCCATCGACATGCAGCAGGCCCTGGTTGGCGGCTGTGCCTATGATGCCACCGGCTCGCCACTGCCCGAGGAGACGCTGAACCAGGCCAAGGCCTCAGACGCCGTCCTGCTTGGTGCCGTCGGTGGTGCCAAATGGGAGCCGCTGCCGATTGCCGTGCGCCCGGAAAAGGGCCTGCTGGGACTGCGCGCGGGTCTGGGCCTGTTCGCCAATCTGCGCCCGGCCATTTTGTATCCGCAACTCGCCGCCGCCTCCACGCTCAAGCCCGATGTTGTCGCCGGGCTGGATCTGATGATCATCCGCGAGCTGACCGGTGGCATCTATTTCGGCCAGCCGCGCGGGGTCGAGACCCTGGACTCTGGCGAGCGCCGTGGCTTCAACACCCTGGTCTATAGTGAGTCTGAGATCGAGCGCATCTGCCGCGTGGCCTTCGATATCGCGATGAAGCGCAACAAGCGCGTCTGCTCGGTCGACAAGGCCAATGTGCTGGAAGCCACCGAGCTGTGGCGCGAGATCGCCACCCAGGTCGGCCAGGATTACCCCGAGGTTGAGCTGAGCCACATGTACGTCGACAACGCCGCCATGCAACTGGTGCGCGCGCCCAAGCAGTTCGACGTGATGGTCACCACCAATATGTTCGGCGACATCCTGTCCGACTGCGCCGCCATGCTGACCGGCTCTATCGGCATGCTGCCCTCGGCGGCGCTGAACGAAAGCGGCCAAGGCATGTACGAGCCCATTCACGGCTCGGCCCCTGATATTGCGGGCAAAGGCATCGCCAATCCGCTCGCCACCATCCTGTCGGTGGCCATGATGCTGCGCTATTCGCTCGCCGCACCCGAGCAGGCCGAGCGTATTGAAAAGGCCGTTGAGAAGGTCCTTGATCAAGGCCTGCGCAGTGCGGATCTGGCCTCGCCTGGGACGGCGACAGTGGGCACCGCCGCAATGGGCGATGCCGTCGTGGCCGCGCTGCGCGAAGCGGCTGGTGGCTAAATCAATCCTGGTTTTGGCCCGGATGCCATGCTGTTGCGGTTTGGCTCGCATGCATGCTGTCCGAGCCGTCGGCGGCCAAGCGCCAGCTAAACAGCCAGGATGCTGTCGCGGATGACGCTGCTGCAACGACTTCGAGATGGCTATGCGCGCATTGATGCGCGCTACCATCCCGTCCCGCGCCGCGCTTACGAATATCCCATCAACCGCTACTACGCCCATCGCCTCGACACCCTGCTGACCTGGGTGGCGGACCGCCTGGGCTGCTCACCCAACTTCGCCACCGCGCTCGCGGCCGTCGCCGGCGTGGCCGCGGCCGGGGCACTGGCTGCGCACTGGTTCATCGCGGCCGCGCTGCTCATCCAGCTGCATCACCTGCTTGACGGAGTCGACGGCAACCTGGCGCGCTCCCAGGGGCGCTGCAGCACTGTTGGCAAGCGGCTCGATCAACTCAGCGATCAGTTAGTGCGCTTGGCGCTGTTCGTTTCCCTGGCGTTGGTCTCTCATGTTCCAGGCTGGCTTGCCATTGCCATGCTGGCCACCCTCTACCTGGATATCGCCCTGGTCGCCTGGGTAATCACCCCCTGCGCGCGCCGCAGAACACTCATCCGCGCGCGCTGGAAGCAGTGGTTCATGGATCGCGGCCTGATGCCCGGCTTTGATATCTTCACCCTCTATGCCCTGGTCAGCCTGTGCCTGCTGTTGCAAGCACCCGCGCTCGCGGTGGTGCTGGTCACCCTGCTCAAGACACTCGACTGGAGCTATCGGCTGTGGGAATGCGCGCGCACCAATGTCTCAGCGCTGCTGACCAAGCCGGGGAAAGCCGCTCGCGATCAAGTCCGCTAACCTTTAGCACGGGCCGCCAGCCATAGATTGCGCGCCGCGCAAATCAATGGCCGCCGCTTTGCTCCTGTCGAGTTCCATAACAGTGACCAACTCGACAAAAATCACCACAAACCAGGATAGCCAGTTGTGGAATCTTGACATAGGCTTAAAGCATTTCCTGTCAATGCGCTATGTCAGTTGGCTTGCCGCTGGCAAATTACCTGATGTCATCCAACACCGCTCCAGCCACCAGCGCCCAACCGCGCGGTCGCCCACCGCCCCAGATCTGGCAACCCCAGCGCCATGCCCTCATCGACGCCTCCCAGTCCGCCGATGAACAGGCCTGGGTGGCGGAATTCAATTGTCGTCAGCTCAGCGCGGGGCGCTTTTCCGGTCTGTTGGAGCGGGTCGACCTGGACGGCATTGAGATCGTGCGCGAGCAGCAAAGCCAGGATATTCACAAAGCCGGCGTCATGCCGCCGGGCACTTGCACCGTCTCCTTGATTCAACGCGCCGAGGGCAATGCCCGTTTCTCCCAATTTGCCGAGGATGCGGTCGATCAGTTGTTTTTCATGTCCGGAGAAACCGCGTTCGACGCCATCGTCCCAGGCGGCCTTTCCACCTGTTATGTGCGTCTCAACCAACGGGCATTGCTGAAGGGTCTTGCCGCGCTGAATGAGCCACTCGCCGAGCGCCTGACCAGCGGCGGTCTCCAGGCCCTGGGAAACGCCGGCAAGCGGCCGTTAGAGCTTAGCCTGCGCGCACTCGAGAACATCGTCCGCGATCCACGCACCGGACATCGGGGCGCCAGCCCGCAAGCGCTGCGCCGCAACCTGTTGGAACTGGTGCTGATCACCGTCAGCGCCTCGGACGAGGTCATCCCCGGCACTCACCCGAGCTTGCATGCCCGTCGCCGCAGCCTGCAGATTGTCCGCCGCGCGCAGGCTTACATGGAAGAGCAACTCGCGCAGGGCTGCAACCCCAATATGGTTGATTTGTGCCTGCACACGAGCGTGTCCGAGCGGACCCTGCAATACGCCTTTCGCGACCAACTCGGGCTGACCCCAAATACCTACCTGCGCCTGCTGCGCCTGAACGGCGTGCGCGCCGAGCTAGTCACATCCAGCGCCGAAGTCACCTCCGTCACCCAGGTCGCCACCCGCTGGGGTTTCCTGCACCTTGGCCGCTTCGCACGGGCCTATCGCGAGCTGTTCAAAGAGGCCCCGTCCGCCACCCTCGCGCGCTGAACGCCGGCCCGCCTCGTTGCGGCACAATAGCCGCCGAGACGCCGCTTGTTAAACCGCCACTGCAAGTCTTGCGGGAAATGACCTAGCCAGCACCAAAACAGCCATTTAGGCTCCTCGTAAAGCTCCCAAGCGCTGCAGCAAAGAGGAACGGAAATGGTCATGAGCCGATTTGATCTGATCAACCGCGAACAGTCCCAGCCCCATCGTTCGCGCCGCCCAAAAGACCTTGCCGTCTACCGTCACCCGCGCCAATGCCTCAGCGCTGCGGGCAAGCCCGAGGTCACCGAAGAGCGCGACCATGATGATTTTCGCGTGCGCAACCTGGCAAAAGCGCAACTGCGGCATTCAGCGCAGGCGCAACTGACTGCGTCGGCGCCTTGTGCAGGTGTGACGACTGCTTTCAGCCGCTTCAGGCGAAGGGGCGGCTCTTGCGCAGACTCCGGCAGAAATCGACCGCATGCGGCACCTTTTCCTAACAAGCAATATCTAGAATCTCCAGTGCGCTGTTCACTGGGTTTGCATCAAGGCCAGGTAAGGTCGTCTCAGCCAAAGGTTACGGGGATAAACCAACGGCTGACGGGCGCGCGGGCTCCGACGCTATTCAGTCTTCTGGCGCTGTTGAGTCTGTTTTTCCTGTTCTGGGAGAACGCGGCAGCTTCTCAGTTCAACTGGGGCACGCCACCAACTGACCTCAGCGCCACCGGGCAGAACGCCGTCGATCCCCAGGTCGCGGTCGACAGCAGTGGCAACGCCATCGCCGTTTGGGAACGTTCTGGCATCATCCAGAGCGCGCGTTACCAAGTCGGCACTGGCTGGGTCAAAGCCGACGGCGCCATTGAGGTCAGTAACCTCAGCGATCCCTCGTTGAACGCCTATGTTCCCCAGGTCGCAATCGATAGCAGTGGCAATGCCATCGCCGTGTGGGAGCGTAATTCCATCATCCAGAGCGCGCGTTACCAAGTCGGCACTGGCTGGGTCAAAGCCGACGGCGCCATCGAGGTCAGCGACCTCAGCGCCACCGGGCAGAACGCCGACAATCCCCAGGTTGCGGTCGATAACAGTGGCAATGCCATCGCTGTGTGGGAGGTCTTTAACGGTAATTGGATTATACAGAGCGCGCGTTACGTCGCCGATAGTGAGACTTGGGGCGCCATCAGCGACCTCAGCGCCACCGGGCTGAATGCCTACGATCCCCAGGTCGCGGTCGATAGCAGTGGCAACGCTATCGCCGTATGGAAGCGTAAGTTCATCATCCAGAGCTCGCGTTACGACGCCGACAGAGGCACCTGGGGCGAGGTCAGCGACCTCAGCGACCTCGGCGCCACCGGTTGGGCCGACGTTCCCCAGGTCGCGGTCAACAGCAGTGGCAAGGCCATCGCCGTGTGGCGGGGGTATGATGGCAGCAACCGGATCATCCAGAGCTTGCGTTACGACGCCGACAGTGGCACCTGGGGCGAGGTCAGCAACCTCACCGAGCTGGGCGGCGAAGAGCCCCAAGTTGCCATCGACAACAGTGGCAACGCCATCGCCGTGTGGCGGGGGTCTAATGGCAGCAACCAGATCATCCAGAGTGCGCGTTACGAAGAGGGCACCGGCTGGGTCAAAGACGGCGAGGCCATCGAGGTCAGCGACCTCAGCGCCACCGGGCAGTCCGCCGACGTTCCGCAAATTGCCATGGACAGCAGTGGCAACGCCATCGCCGTGTGGCGGCGGCTCTCCAGTCCCGCCATCATCCAGAGCTCGCGTTACGACGCCGTCAGCGAGGCTTGGAGCGCCGTCAGCGACCTCGGCGCCGCGGCGACCAGCGTACGCCACCAGATTGCCGTCGACAGCAGTGGCAACGCCACCGCCGTGTGGGCGGCCTCTAACGGCAGCAACTTGATCATCCGAAGCGCGCGCGGTATTCCTACCTACAGCATCGGCGGCACCGTCTCCGGGCTGGCCTCGGACCAATCGGTGGCGCTGCAGAACAACGCCGGCGATGACAAGACCGTCTCCGCCAACGGTGCCTTCACCTTCGACACCAATATCGCCTCAGGCGAAAGCTACGCCGTCACCGTGCTGACCCAGCCCACAGGGCAGACCTGCACCGTTAGCAACGACTCCGGCAGCAATGTCATGGCCGATGTCAGCAACGTCAGCGTCACTTGTGCCACCAACACCCACGCCATCAGCACCAATCCGGGCGCCGGCGGCAGCATCAGCTGCACTCCCAATCCGGTCCCTGAAGGCGAAGACAGCGAATGCACCGCCACCCCCAATAGCGGCTACAGCTTCAGTAGCTGGGGCGGAGCTTGCTCCGGCAGCACCAACCCCTGCACCCTGAGCAACGTCACCGAGGCCAAGACCGTCTCCGCCACCTTTGAATCCACCGGCGGCGGAGGCGGAGGTGGTGGCGGGGGCACCCCCAGCCCCATCAACGGCCGCTGCGGCAGCGCCGAGGGCGAAGCTTTCGCGGTCGCGCCCAGTAGCAACCTGTGCAGCGCCGGCACACCGAGCGCGGTCAGCGGCACCGGCCCTTGGTCCTGGACCTGTCAGGGTCAGTACGGCGGAACCGATGCCAACTGTACCGCCACCACCGCTGAAGTCGACGGCCGCTGCGGTTCCGCCAGCGGCGCCACCTTCGCCACCCGCCCCAGCAGCGGCCTGTGCGCCAGCGGCACCGCCGGAGCCATCGCCGGCACCGGCCCCTGGTTCTGGAATTGCAGCGGTCAGCACGGCGGGGCAAGCACCTGGTGCGGTGCCAACGCCGCAGGCTTGCCGCCCTATGATCCCGATCCCGACATCCCCAGTGATGAGATCTGGACCCAGCTGCCCGATGAAGACACCGACGGCATTCCCGACGCCGTCGAAGGCCAAGTGCTCAGCCTTGATGGCGCCACCCAGGGCGACGGCAATGGCGACGGCATCCCCGATGTCGAACAAGCCCATGTCAGCGCCTTCACCGGGGCCGACTGTCCCGAACGCGAGCGCCCGCGCTTCGTCACCCTCGCCGCCCCCGTTGGCACCGAGCTGAGCGATGTCACCCGCCGCGAGCCACCCGATGATCTGCCCGAAGACCTCACCCTCGGCTGTGGCGAAATCGCCTTCCAAGTCCAAGGGCTCGAGCCCGGCGCCACCCTCGACTTCTCCGTCTACGTCGAGAACGACGCCGCCGTCAACGGCTACTACTACCGCAATCGGCAAACTGGCGCCTGGGACAACATCGCCACCGCCATCACCCCTGAAGGCATCAAAATCCGCCTCGACTACCAACTCCAGGACGGTGGCCCCTATGACGCCGACGGCCTCACCAACGGCACCCTCGTCGATCCCGGCGGCCCCGGCTACCGTGGCGAGATGGCCAGCCTCCTGCTCCCGGTGAACAACGGCATCAGCCTCTACGAACGCCTGTACGTCTATGGCCAACAGGGCCAAGAATGGGTGCGTCTGGAAGGCGGACGCGGTAGCTGGATCGACCAAAACATCGACGGCATCGAACTGCCAGGTGCGCTCAGCGACTACCGCTTCAGCCAAGCCGGCAACACCGTCTGGATCGAAGGCCCCAACCGCAGCGCCCGCATCGTCGTCCAAGGCGGCGCGCACGGCACCGCGGTGGCCACCGATGAAGGCGGCACCTGGCTGCACTTCAGCGGCCAGCAGGTGTTACTGGGTCATCAACCGCTGAGCAGCCGAGCCCAACAGTTCGACGCCAGCGAACTCGGCGACAGCTTCGACCCGGCGGCGGCAGCCGGGACGGGTCCCTTCAGTGACAACCTCAGTCCCAACCGGTTCCTGCTCGAGCCCAATGCCGTGGTGCATCTGGCCGAGCTTGCTGACGCCTATGGCACCCCCGCGCGCGATACCCTGCGCTTGGTTGGCACCCCCGGCGTGGAGGTTGACCAAAACATCGACCGCGTGCATCTCGACGGCGCGCTGGGTGATTACCGCTTCCGCCAGCAAGGCAATGGGGCGGAGATCACCCGCAATGACCGCTGGGTCGCGACCATCCGCGCCCAAGGGGATGCCGATGGCACCGAGCTGCTCTTCACCGATGTGAGTGCGCCGCTGTGGTATGACGGCAACCAGATGCGCCTGGGGCGGGCGGCGCTGGCGAGTGAGCGCGCGGGCATCATTGAACAGGATGCGCTTTAGTGGTGATTACTACCCCCAAGCCCCTCAAGAGCTTTTGGGCTGCCCCGGACGCCTTGCCTGTCCGCGTTGCCTGCATCAGGGGCATGTGGGTTTGATTGGATAGCTGTAACACAATGGGATTACATCATGATCAAGTATCTTGACGCGGGTAACGACACCTTCTCCATCACCGGCACCTACGAACAGGTGCTCGACTTTGGCGGCACGGATACCTACATCCTAGACCTCGACCTCAGTGAGTCGGTGACCGTGGTTGACAATCAAATCAGTGAGGTTCGGCTGCCAGCCGGGCTGTTGCTCGATGCTGTGCGATTTGCTGCCGACGGCGTGCAGTTCTCGGTCTTGGGCAAGACCGTCACCTTTCTCGGTCAACCCCAATCGTTCAACTATTATCTCGGCGATAATGCCGAGACTCCGCTGAACTTTAGCGAGTTGGCGGAGGGATTCGGCACCACGGTGCCGGCTGCGGGGGCCGCCCCCAATGAAGTGAGCCAGAGCGTCATGATCCAAGCCGATGGCGGGATTGCGCCGATGACGACAGTCGAGGTGACTGCTGGCAACACAAACCCCAGCGATGCCAGTACAGGAGACTTCTATTTCGACATTCACCCTGGCGATTATCAATACAGCATCGCCGGTTTTGGTGCTGGTGACGTCCTGGCGTTTCCCAGCGGCAATGCCCCGACGCTGGTGAACAATGATTTCGACGACGGTATGGTGGAATTTAACTGGGTAGGGGCAGGCGGCTTGGTGCGGATCGAGCTGACGGGCCTCAGCGCCAGCGACGACGCGCAGTTACTCGACATCGCGGCTTTCCAAGATCTATTCGGGGCAACGTCGATCCTTTAGGCCTGCATCCTATGTGCGCAAATCACCCGGTTTGAAATCCGTGCTCGACGCGGCGATTGCCGAGGTCTACCCCAACGCCGTTGACCTGGCCAGCGATCCGACCCGGGATACGACCCGAGAGCTAACCCCGGAGCTGACCAGATAACGGCTGGACATGGACGCTCTTCTGCGCGGCCTTCGTGACCTTCTACCGCCGCCATTCCGAAGCCTGGCTGGAACGCTATGATTTTTGCGAGGTGGGCCGGCAATTGCTGCGGTTGATGGCCTTCTCGCAGCGCATCGTCAAGGTCGGCGGCCGGGTGGAGCGGGAGATGACCGTCGGTCGCGGGCGCACCTTTTCGCTCATTGACGAGAACATAGGGCGCGGTTGCAGCCTCAACACCCCCAGACGCGGATCGTTCGCGACCCCTGGTGTTCCTCGCGCCGCCACAGTCGCTGCTCCCAGCTGAGCGCGGCATCGCGGTGGAAGATCACCAGATGCGCCTCCTCGGCACCGGTTTTGTCGGCATAGTCGGCGGTTTGCGCCAGACTCTCGGGCAACAGACTCTTAAGCGTGCGCCCGGCGTGCAGGAGTTTCAGCTCAATGACCACGCGCTGCACCGGGCCGAAAAAGCCCTGCGCCTCATTGAGGGGCCACTCCAAAAACAAGTCCGTGCGCCGTCGCCCCAGGGCATATTCCCGGCTCAGGCGCCCACCGCCGTTGAGAATGCGCTGCAAAAACGCCTGGATCAGCAACTGGGGACCGGCCTCGCGGTAGTCGAAGCGCTCCACCCAGCTCTCGCCGTTTTCGCGAAAAAACTGCTGAAAGGCGGCCAGCAGCTTGTCCATGTCGAGGCGATGCTGCGGGTTCAGGTACCAGACGGATTTCTGGATCATGGTGTCTTGCGTCACCGCCGTGAGTTCGCGGGGGATAATCTCCTGATAAATGCGATTGCTCAGGTGAATATCAGGTTTTCGTGTGATCAATCCCAAATCGGCGACATATTGCAGATCATCCTCAGACATTTGTAGCTCGGTCTGCTCGGTGGACAGCAACGCCGCGACCACTTGGCGCACCCGAGGCTCTTTGAGCTTGTCGGTGAGCTGATCGAGATGGGTGGCGCGCGAGAGAATCAGCCGCTCGCGCCCGGCGTGGTAGTCTTCCAGCACGATGGGGCGGCTACGATCACGCGCCGCACGGTTTTCCCAGGTCACTTCATACCCGAGAGCATTGACCAGCCAGGGCTGGCCGTGGGTGTCCAGCCACAGCTGCGAAAAAATCTCCGGTGCAAAGGTCTGGCCGGTGGCTTCGGTGTGCTGCTGCCACAGTGCGCGCGTCTCATCCTCGGTAAAATTTCCCATGCGTAGTGACTTGGCTTTGATATTGAATGCACTGCCGCCGGTAATGATCTCCTGATCCGCCGTGCGCATCCGATAGTCGCGCACATCGCGCACGCCGCAGAGGATGATGCTGTGTGGAAAAGCCGCGGGGCGCTGGTTGTAACCGGCGCGAATCTGGCGCAGCAGCGAGATCAGGGTATCGCCGATCAGCGCATCGACCTCATCAAGCAACAGCACTACCGGCTTGGGCGAGATCTGCGCCCAGTGCTCGAGCATGGCGGTGAGCTGATCCTGGGCAACGACGCCGCGCCCCTCGCCGGCAAGCCAAGTTTTGATGCGGGCATCGGCCAGATGAATCTCAATCGCCCGTGCAATGGCGCTGCACACCGCTGGAATGCCTTGCGTGGCATCCCCGCGCGCGGCCTGGGCGCCCTCGATATTGGCATAGGCACAGGCAAACTGACTCTCGCGGTTCAGGTCCGCCATGATCGCCAGCAGGGTGCTGGTCTTGCCGGTCTGACGCGGCGCGTGGAGGACGAAGTAGCGTTCGGAGCGAATCAGATGTGCGATTTCTTCCCAATCGATCCGGTGCAGAGGCGGGAGGTTGTAGTGGTTCTCGGGCTTGATTGGCCCGGAGGTGTTGAAAAACTTATTCATCGCAACGCCTTGGCTGTTGGGTTTCTGCGACTGATTCTTGAATCATACACCGCAATCGGCATGAAGATCCGCGCCCGCCGTGTCACAAAAATGCGCATTCCCGGACAACCGATCAGGGACGATCCGGCCTGATGTGGAAGCTCAGTTCACGACAGCGCCAATCCGGCGGATCGCCAAGAACATCGGCAGGGGCTTAGGACGGTCGCCGAGGGTACCTTGGAATCGCCTCCAGCGGTCGAAAGCCCAGCTTGCGATAGAAGGAAATCGCGGTCGCTTTAGCGTCCACCACCAAGCCAACACAGCCGAAGCGACCCCGCAACTGAAGCCCCGTCTCAAGGGTCTTGTGTTTATCAGGTCGCCGCTCCATCTCTCGAAGTCTGCGCGCGCTCGCGTGCCGGACGGGTGCCCAATGCGGGGCGCTCGCCACTGAGAAATGGCGGAGAACACTCATGAAACACCTGTTGGTGCTGATGTTGGCGATTGGAGGTGGACTGATGGCAATTGATACCATGGCGACGGAAGCGGATACAGCGGAGCAGGCTTGCGCGCCGGCGCTGGACTTCGAGATGCGACGTCTGGCAAGCGATGAGACGGTGCGCCTGTGCGATGACTATCAGGGCAAGGTGGTGCTGATGGTCAATACGGCCAGCAAATGCGGCTTCACCGGGCAGTACGAGGGCTTGGAAGCGCTTTATGACAAGTACGGCGAGCGCGGCCTGGTGGTGCTCGGCTTTCCGTCGAACGACTTCGCCAACCAGGAACCTGGCAGCGAGGAAAAGATCCAGGAGTTCTGCCGCCTGACCTACTCGGTGGAGTTTCCGATGTTTGAGAAATCCCACGTCAAGAAGGGCAAGGCTAGTCCGCTGTTTCAGTATCTGGCCGAGCAGACGGGGGTGTATCCCAAGTGGAATTTCTACAAGTACCTGATCAACCGCGACGGCCAGGTTGTCGAGGTTTTCTCCAGCATGACAAACCCAAAGAGCGGCAAGATGGTCAAGAAGATTGAGAGCTTGCTGTGAAGCGGTAGCTAGCCATTGCAGCCAGCGCGGCCGTTAAACGGACCTTGTGTTCAAGCGGGTGATGTTGGGATGTCGATCATCATTCATCCGCGCCAAGCACCATGCCTGGCGTATGGCGTTCGACCCGATTGCGACCGTTGCGCTTGGCCGCGTCCATGGCCAGGTCGGCGTGTTTGAGCAGTGCGTCCAGGTCGGGACTGGTATCATCGAGCTCGACCACACCCAGGCTGATGGTCACCTGAAGTTCCTGGCCGTCATCAAGCTCGATCTGGGGGTCCTCTACCGCTGCGCGCAGGCGCTCGGCGACCTGCATCGCTTCCTCTATGCCAGTTTCGGGCAGCCCTGCCTGCTGTCCGCTCCGGTGGACTACACCCCGCGCTTTTGCTGAGGCGGTCTTCGCCATCACCGACTGGTCCCCGAAGCGGACCACGCTTGGCCCATTCCGCGAAGTCTTCAGCCAGCCGGCTTGAGGGAAAAGGGTAGCGACCTGGCTGAGGCGAGCGACGCATCCTGGCACCGGCCGCTGCTGCGACCCGCCGTCCGGCGCTTTCGCTGCCGGTCAGGCTCACACCCCGGATGCGCGGATCGGCAACCAGCGCCTCGGCTTGCTCGCCCGGTATCAGCAGGGTTTGAAGCAGCCCGGCCGGCGCGCCCGCCTCACGGAACAGCCGCTCGATTGCCAGCGCACAGCCGCAGACATTGGATGCGTGCTTCAGCAGCACCGGGTTGCCCGCCGCGATGGCCGGCACGGCGCAACGGAATACCTGCCAAAAGGGGAAGTTCCAGGGCATGATCGCCAGCCAGACCCCGAGCGGCTGAAAGGCTACCAGGCTGAGCGGCGCATCGGTTTTGATTGGCTCATCGGCAAGAAACTGGTGCGCGTGCTCGGCGTAGTAATCGCAGACCCAGGCGCATTTGTCGATCTCCGCAAGGGCTTCGGCGCGGAGCTTGCCCATCTCGGTGGTGATCAGCGTGGCCAGCTCGTCGGCTTGGGCGCGCAGTCGCTCGGCGAGCGAGACGAGCAGCCTGGTGCGCTGCTCAAGCGGTGTCTCAGCCCAAAGGCTGCTTGCGCGCTCCGCAGCCGTCATGGCTTGCTCAATCTGCGGTTCGTCGAAAGCAGCGAAGTGCTCGATGCAGGCCTCTGTATAGGGATTGATTGAGGTGATGGTCATGGATGGAAATACTGACAGACTCTCGTGTTTTTTTAGAAGATACTGATTAACCAGGGTTTCCCTGCGGAATGATATCGATAAACCGGGGTAAGGTATTTATATCGCAGGAAACCTTTGCAGCTTTTGGAATCAGGACTATGCTGAGGCACGGGAAGAACTGCGTGGGCGCTATCCGAAACATCATTGCCCCGAGGACCCCGCTACCGCGCAGCTGGTCCCGCTCGGGCGCAAGCGAACACATCACAAGAATCCACCGGAAGAGGAGTCGATCGAAAGTGTTTAAAAACCTATTACAGAAAACACAGTTACCGGCGTCAAGCGCATCCGCAGTTGCTTTTTCTATCTACTGCGTTCTGGCTCCCGCCGCGACATTAGCCAATGACATACCGCTCGACATCGCAGCTACAAGCAAGATAGCAATTCTCTTTCCGGTGCTTGGGCAAGGTCAGCTCAGCAGCGACATTTATGTGTATGGATGTGGTGACGATGCGACCTGTACGGCGAAAACCCAGCTTGCGGACTACGGCCATGTCACCAATGTGCAGCGCTGGCCAAAGAACCTTGACGGTCCTGGCGGCACACCTCCAGCGGTCTGGATGTTCCCCTCGATCATCGAAAATCTGCCCCAGTACTTCGAGTTTTGGCAACAGAGCGGCAGCACCTGGCAAAGCTGCATCCTTGGCGTTACTCCCGATGGTGGCCTGGACGACACCGTGACGACCTGCGCAGGTGTCGTTCCTACCGCCCCGCAAACGTCAAACGGCATCGCTCAATTCTCCATGGGGGCAGCCATGTTCGCGCAGGCGACCAACCAAGCCGACCCTATGCCCAGCCAGGTCAATACGCTGCCGGCTCGTGGGATCAGCTTTACCAACGCCACCTCGTCGCCAAAGGTCTGTCTGCAAACAGATAGCTCTTTCAATCACCTGAAATGCGCTGGTGGCGAAGCACACGCCATCGCGCAGACATCGAGTTACGCAATCGATTCGGAAACGCTCAAGGATGGTTCAAACTCTGGAGCAGCGCAGGTGATGGCTTATCAGTTTAACCAACAGGGTCGTTTACGTTGGGTATACACCGGCCGAGACGCATCAGCCCGGGTCTATGCCACGAAAATGGAATGGACGGTTTGGCCCGAACACGCGGACTATACGCCCGGACCAACCACCATCGATATCTCGCTGGTTGACGGATTTAATTTCGGCGTTGAACTGGTTCCGAATACCGACACCGTCTGCTCGGTCGCTGATACCGAAGGTGGAGTGCCCTATTTTGTGATGTACCCAGCTGGTACGTCGATAGCGAAATTCCCGTTGAACTCCAACACGACATTGGATCAGGCGTGCCCGGCGCCTCAACAGACCACGGATAGCCTGGGGGGACAGACGGGCTGCTACAGCGCCTGTACTTATGCCAATGTGACCAACCAGCAAATCGATGAAACCTGCTGCATCTCCCCCTTCCACTCGCCGACGTCCTGCACACTTCCACCCACCACAGACTATGTGCAGGACATCGACGCAACTTCGCTCGGGGTTTACTCATGGGCATTCCAGGACTATCGCGGCACCTTTACTTGCGAGGCGACAGCAAACTTGACCTTCCGCTTGCTTGATCCACCCGATGCGGCTGGCACAACTTTCTAGCCAGACTTGTCTCGCGTGTTGCAGTAAGGGGTGGAGTTCCTTATGTCTTGAAATCGGCCGCTCGACCTGTGTCGATTTGGACAAAAGTCGTTCTGTCCTGGCTGTCGCGATTCTCACAAGGCACTTTTCTGCTGCTCAAAAAAATCTTTTCAATCAGAGGATTGTCGCTGATTCGAAAGTGGGCATGATATTTGCTTTCTTGTCATCAAGATTGATAGTCACAGTGGAACGCACCCCTCGATTCTCTGGAGCTTGTGTGATGACGGATCATGATCCAGAACGGAGCGGCAGCAGGGAAGCGCACATCGAATAACTGCAAAAGCAGCGCCGACCGACTGGCCGTTTCACTGAACAAACCCAGAGGGCGTCGCGTGACGAACACAGTCATTTTCTACGAAAAACCAGGCTGCATTTCCAACGGCAAACAAAAGGCGCTGCTCCGCTCGCTCGGCCATGATCTGAGCTGCGGTTTCACATCCGGCCCGCTGCTCGTCGCGTTGGGCGTTCGTCCGCAACCGGAGAAAGATTTCCAATCCTGCTCCCAGACGGGCGATGATCCCAAGTGCGACATACCCACCGGGTCGGACTCGACATGAACGCCACCGTTGCAGACACGGGCGCCCCTGAACGTGCCAGACCGGGCGAGGCGGTAGAGATCGCGCCCGGCGTACACTGGGTCGGTGCGCTCGACCCAGCCCTGCGCACCTTCGATATCATCCTGCGCACGGCCAATGGCACCACCTACAACGCCTATCTGGTGCGAGGCACCAAGGGTGTTGCAATCATCGATACGGTCAAGGCCGAATTCGCCGACGAGTTCTTTGCGCGGCTGGAAGCGGTCGCCCGCTACGACGAGATCCGCGTCATCGTCCTCAATCATCTGGAACCGGACCACAGCGGCGCGCTGCCCGAGCTGATGCGCCGCGCACCTCAGGCGCGGCTGTACATCTCGACCCGCGCGACCTCGATGCTGAAGGCGCTGCTCAAGCCGAACGAGGACGAGCCGTCCTTTGAGTACCAGACGGTCGGCACAGGCGACGAGGTGTCGCTTGGTGATCGTACCCTGCGTTTCCTGCATACGCCCTATCTGCACTGGCCAGATACGCAATGCACCTATGTGGTCGAGGAGGCGGTGCTGTTCTCCGGCGATGTCTTCGGCTGTCACCACTGCGACAGCCGGCTCTTCAACGACCGTTGCGGCGATTTCCGCTTCGCCTTCGATGACTATTACGCCCACATCATGCGCCCCTTCAAGACGCATGTGATGGAGGCGCTCCGTCTGATCGAGCCGCTGCCGCTCAAGATGGTCGCGCCAACGCACGGCCCCATCTTGCGCGACCGTCCGCGCCGCTACCTGACCCGCTACCGCGAACTCTCCAGCCCCCGTTTCACCGAGGGACTGGGCGAGGCACAGGAGGCGCACAAGACCCTGCTCATCTTCTACTTGAGTTCCTACGGCAACACGGCCCGCATGGCCGAGGCGATCCGCGACGGGGCGGAAGAGACCGCCGGGGTGCGGGTGTCGCTCTATGACCTGGCGGGCGGGCCGCTTCAGCCCTTCGTGGATCTGATCGAATCCGCTGATGCGTTGGCATTGGGTTCACCCACCATCAATGGAGACGCCGTCAAGCCCATCTGGGATCTGCTCTCATCGCTGGCGGTGATCGATCTCAAAGGCAAGCTGGGCGCCGCCTTCGGCTCCTACGGCTGGACCGGCGAGGCGGTGCGCATGATTGAGGAACGGATGCGCGGACTCAAACTGCGGGTGCCGGTGGTGGGTCTGCGCATCAAACTCATCCCGACGGGTGCAGAACTCGAGGACTGCCGAGCCTTCGGGCGCGCGCTGGGAGCGGCCATGACCGGCGCGAATGCGGGCCAGACGCTGGAGTTTGAGGATCTGGTCTGATTTGGTCAGTGTTGGTCAGTGCTGGCCTTGAGTCACTAGGGTTGCGAGGCGATGCTGGTAGCGACGCATGACCCACAGGTGCAGCGGGGCTTGGGTGAAGCGGTAGATGGGCCAGGGCAGGGCGGGAGCGTAGTCGTGGATGGCGGCCATGGTGTAACGGCCGTCGAGCAGGGATTGGAATTCGAAGCGCGGCAGGGCCTGCTCGGTTGATGGCGCAGTGGGACGGGCGAGCAGCCCACCGGCGATGCGATAGACGCGCCGCTCGCTGGTGCTCAGGGCAGGTTCCAGCTTGAGGCGCAGCAGGGTGATGCGGGGCCAGCGAGTGGTGACGGTCCAGTCGCCGGACTCCTGGTTGGCGCTATCGCCGGGCGCGAGGTCGAAGGAATGATCGCTTACTGGTTTGGCCGCTGGATTGGTCGGAGGATTGGCCGGGGTAAGCTCGGTCTTGATGAGTCCGAAACAGCAGCGCCCGAGCCAGCGGAAGTAGCTGCCGGCGACCCAGGCGGCGTCCAGGCCGGGCGGGGTGATGATTCGTTGAATGGAACGCACCAGACTCTGCTGGCGCATGCGTGCCCGGTCGGCTGGCAACCAGGCAGCGCGCGGACTGATCGGCCGAGTTGGCTTGTGGGCTGGCTTGTCTACTGGCTTATGAGTTGCCTGGCGTGCTGGCCTGTGGGTTGGCTGGCGCGCCAGTGGGTTTTGCGCTGTCAGCACTTGCTCCAGCGCGGCGCGAAAGCCGAGTGCCTCAGGCGCGATGGCTTGCTGCACCGGGTTGTCGCGCAGGTGATTGTCCTCCGGCAGGCTTTCGACAATGGCGCCGACCAGGGCGGGCGGGGCGCCGGCGACCCAGCGGGCCGTTAGAGCGGCCAGGCGTTTCGGTAGAACGGGGACAGGGATGAATGCCCGCCTGAGACCGAGTGCATCCGCCGTGGCGCGCAGCATCTCGGCGTAGCTCAGGCCGTCGGCGCCGCCGATGTCGAAGGCGCCGGTGAAGTCTTGCGGGCGGCCGAGGCAGTGCAGCAGGGCGCGGATCAGGTCTTGCAGCGCGATCGGGCGGGTCAGGGATTGGGCGCTCGGCGGCAGCAGCATCACGGGGAGCCGGCGCACCAGGTCGATCAGCAGCGAAGGGCCGGAGCCACCGGGGCCGACCACCAGGCTGGCGCGCAGGGCGGTGATCGGGGTGCCGCGCGCGGCCAGCACCATCTCGACCTCGCGGCGGTTCCATAGCAAAGGTGCGAACTCAAAACCGCGTGGCAGCAGACCGCTGACGAACAGTATCTGACGCACCCCGTTGGCGGCTGCCGCTTGAGCAAAGTTATCGGCCAGAATCAGGTCCATATCGCGCGGTTGCGCCTGGGTGAGCCGCGAGGACGGCGCCTGGGAGTGGACCAGATAGATGGCGACATCGACATCGCGCAGGCCATGGCGCACGGCGTCCGCCGAGAACAGATCGCAATGCTCCCAGTGGATATTGGGGTGAGCGCTGGGGCGAGCGGCGCGGACCTGCGAGCGGGTCAGGGCGCGGACCTGATAACGCTTGGCGAGTTCTGGGCAGAGCGCGGTGCCGATGAAGCCGCTAGCGCCGGCGACGGCGATTAGGCGGATGGCACCCGAGCCCGATAACGTGCTGTGGGATAGGTTCTTGTCTGAGCTGGCGTTTGGCGCGATGCCCGAGTGCTTGTTTGAGGTGCTGCCAGAGGTTGCGCCTGCCCCGTCCCCTGCTGCGGCCGCCGAGGTGCTCCCTGATGTCCGTGCGCCCACGACGTCCGTATCAGTCCTGGTGGTCACGGTCGTGGTGATTGGGATCGATTGCGGGTGTCGAGAAAGGCCCGCAGCAGGCCGGCGTGGTGGGCGTCCAGTGCCTCGCGCCGGGCGATCTGGTCGGGCTCGGCCTGCAGCGCGCGGGCGGCGGCGAAGATGTCGGCCAGGTTTTCATCGGCTGGCGAAAAATCGGGGTCTGACGGGACCAGACCGGGGCTGGTCAGCAGCAGCCAGGCCGGGAAGTCTTCGCTGTCGAACTCGGCGTCGCTGTCCTCGAACCGCTGCCAGGCCGAAGTCAGGGCCGGGTCGGGGAAGTCCTTGGCCAGCAGCAAGCGTGCGGTCTCATCCGGGTGCTCCCAACACTGCCACAGCCAGTCACGGCGGGCGGTGTGCGGGTCGCCGTCCTGCCAGCAGGCACGGGCGTGTAGCCGGGCCAGCTCGAAATGGCTGTTCCAGTCCGGGGTGGAATCGATTGCCGTGCGTGCCTGTTGCCAGTGCTCGGCACGGGACCAAGCCATGGCCGGGTGATGCGCGGGATTGGCTAGCAGGTTGTCGCTGCCGCCGGCAGCCATCAGATCCTCGGCCAGCGCTGTCCACAGCGGTGCCAGATAGTCGCGCGCGCCCGTGCCGAGTAGGTGGCGGGCAATCGGGACTATGGCGTCGAGCGCGTGAAAGCGAACGCTGGCATCGGGCATGGCAGCCAGTGTTGCGGGGGCGTCGATGAGCTGTTGCCAGCCCGCGAGCTGGGGATGAGTCGGGCGCTGCTCGCGCAGTTGGGCCAGTGCCTCGTTGGCTGCTTGCGGGCGACGAGCGCGCAGGGCCGCGCGCAGGCGTTCCTCGAGCAGGGTCGCGCCGCTGTCGTGGAATAGATCGAGCTGCTTGCGCGCTGGATCGGGCTCAAGCCGGGTGCCAAGCAGCGCATCGAGCGGCGGCTCGGTGGCGCCCCCGCCGACCTTCAGCAGCGTGGGCTCCGGCCCCCAGCGCTCGAGCGGCTGGGGCAGACCGATCAGACCCTGAGCGCGGGCATAGCTGTGCAATTCCGCGAGCAGTGCGGCCAGCTCGGTGGCTTTGGCCTTGGGTTCGACGCGCAGCAGGCAGAACAGCTCGGGCTGCCGGCCGAGGCGCCAGGCCTCGTAGTCGGCAAAGCGCAACCAGCCGGCGGCGAGCAGGAACTCGAAGGGATCGAAGCCATGGCCCTCTTGCAGCAGTTGGTCGAGGAGATGGTGCGCGGCTGCGCGGTCTTGGGGTTGCAGCATGATGGATCCGGTTAGTTCTCGCCCTCTGCGATGGGCGCGAACAGCATGTCGAGATCGGCCGCGCTCAGGCTGGAGGTGGCGGCGGCACCGCCGGTTAGCATAGCGTCGGCCAGGGCCTGCTTGCGTGCTTGTAGCTCGGCGACTTTTTGCTCCACAGTGCCTTCGGTGAGCAGTTTATAGACGAACACGGGCTTGTCCTGGCCGATGCGATGGGCGCGGTCGGTGGCCTGGCGCTCGGCGGCGGGATTCCACCAGGGGTCGTAGTGGATGACGGTGTCGGCAGCGGTCAGGTTGAGGCCGCTGCCGCCGGCTTTCAGGCTGATCAGAAACACCGGCACCTCGCCGGACTGGAAGCGATCGACCAGTACATCGCGATTCTTGGTGCGGCCGGTGAGCTTCACATAGTCCTGCTCCGGGCGCATTTTTTGGCGGGTTTTGAGTTCGCCTTCGATCAGATCCAGCATGCTGGCGAACTGGGAGAAGAGCAGGATGCGCCGGCCCTCGTCGCGCAGATCGGCCAGGAGTTCTAGCAGCATCTCGAGTTTGGCCGATTCCTTGACCTTTTTTGCGCTCTCAAGCGACAACAGCCGTGGATCGCAGCAGACCTGGCGCAGTTTCAGCAGGGCATCGAGAATCACAATGCCGCTGCGCGACAGACCTTTGCGCTCCACCTCCTTGCGCACCCGCTCGTGCATGGCCAGACGCAGGGTCTCGTAGAGATCGCGCTGGGCACCGCTTAGCGGTACTTCGCGCAGGATCTCGGTCTTGGGCGGCAGCTCGGGGGCGACTTCCTCCTTGGTGCGGCGCAGCATGAAAGGGGCGATGCGTCGGCGCAGTTGTTCCGCGCGCGGCTGGTCGTTGAACTTTTCGATCGGGTTGCGAAACAGCCGCTTGAAGCGACGATCATCGCCGAGCAGGCCGGGCATTAAAAAGTCGATCAGTGCCCAGAGTTCGCCCAGGTGATTCTCCAGTGGCGTGCCGGTCAGGCACAGCCGGTGGCGGGCGTTGATGATGCGCACCGCCTCGGCCGCCTTGCTGCGCGGGTTCTTGACCGCCTGGGCTTCATCGAGGATGAGCATGTGATAGGGGTGAGCGCCGAGCGCCTGATAATCGCGCGGCAGCAGCGGGTAGGTGGTCAGGATCAGGTCGTGCTTGGGAATCTCCGAGAAGCGTGCGTGCCTTTCGGAGCCCTGCAGTGTGAGCACCTTGAGCTCGGGCGTGAAGCGCTCGGCCTCGCGGCGCCAGTTGAACATCAGACTGGTCGGCGCGACCACCAGGCTGGGGCGATCGGCGCGGCCGGCGGCTTTCTCGACCAGCACATGGGCCAGGCACTGGATGGTCTTGCCCAGACCCATGTCGTCGGCCAGCACCCCGCCGAGCTCGAAGTCGCGCAGAAATTGCAGCCAGTCGAGACCCTTGCGCTGATAGGGGCGCAGCTCGGCTTTGAGTCCGGCAGGCGGCTCGACTGGTGCGATGCCATCGAAATCGCGCAGCCGTTCGCCCCAGGCCAGGGTTTTTTCGGCGCCGGACCAGCGCGTGTCGGGCAGGGCGTTGGCAAGCTCGGCCAGTTGCCCGCGTTGACTGTGCGCCAGGCGCAGGCGGCCGTCCTTGTCGAGCGGCTTGTCGTCGTAGAGCTCGATCAGCGTGGTCAGCAGCGGGCGCACACGCTCGAGCGGCATCATCGCGTAGCGGCCGTCGGGGAGCTTGATCGGCAGCCTGGCATCGTCGGGCGTGGCGGCCAGTGCCTCGCTGGTGAAGCTGTCACGGAAGTTGTGCATCAGCTCGACCAGCAACGGCAGCAGATCGACGCGCTGGCCGTCTACCTCCACCCCGAGCGCGAGGCTGAACCAGGCGTCCTGGGCCTCGTCCTCGATCTGGAACTCCCAGTCGTCGATGTCGGCGAGCTGGTAGCGGAAACTCGGGTCGATGATGACGTCCCAGCCCTTCTCGCGCAGTCTGGGCGCGTCGTAAGCAACGAATTGCAGCCAGTCAGCGTCAGGGTCACTCAGAAAGAGACGGCCATGGGTGCCGTACTCGAAACTAAAGCCGAGCCCTTTCAATTCCAGACTTGCTTGCCGCTCGCGCTCCTGGTCGCGCGGGCACTCCACCACCATGCCGTCGCGCACGTCCTCGACCAATGGCTGGGGATTGTCATGCGCAATCAGTCGTTTGCCATAGCGGAAGCTCAGGCTGCCCCCGTCGACCCAGCTCGGATACTGCTGCATACCCCAGTGACGCAACTCACGCGAGATTTCGCGGTTCTCGCTCCAGAGCTTGAGTGTGGGCACGGGCTTGAGATCGCTCACCCGCTGGCGATCTAGCGTCGGTGGCAGTGGCAGCTTGAGCTTGGGTAGACGGTCGTTCAGGCGCTGGCGCAGGGGCTCGGCGGCACTGCTTGGCACGGCGGGAGCCTGCACCAGCAGGGTCGCAGTGGCCGGGTCGAGGTCGGTCTCTAGCAGGCCACAGTGGCCGTTGTTGGGATCGAGCCAGCAGGGCGGCTCGCACGGGAGCAGCAGGGCCTCGGGCGGGCCGCCGTCGAGGCGGATGTTGAGCGTGGCGTCGTCCTGAAGCTCCCAGCGAAAGGTGCCATGCAGTGGTGGTTGCCAGTGCAATGGCTGTTCGCTCGACTCCCAATAGGCGCGGCCGGTGCTGGCAAGGAGTTGCAGCAGGTCTGCGCTGCCGGGACCGGCGATGCGCAGGCGGTCACGATGGACGGGGCCGCCAGGCTGGCGGGTGACGCTCTCGGCCAGCGCCATGATGCGCTGGTCGGTCAGGGTGATGAAGCGCGCCTGGGAGCGACCGAGCAGGGAGAAAGGTTCGCGCTTGCCGAAGCCACCGTCGACCAAGCGACGAACTTTCGTGGTTTTCAGAAAGAGATAGCGACGGTGATGCGCGGTGGCGATGTCAAGTTGAAACAGCAGGCATTGGCTATCGTCCTGAGTCTGGCGATGCTGCAGTTGCTCCGCACCGGCCAGCCAGTTCAGCAGTTCGCGCGGCAGGGGGGCGGTCGCGTTGCTCGGCAGGACGGCTTGTTCGTCCTGGCCATTGGCATCACCTTGGCGCAGGCGTTTTTCGGCCGCCAGCAGCAGGGCGACCATATGCTTGCAGTTGTGGCCAATCGGGCAGGAGCATTGCCCGGAAAGCTCCAGGGTGCCGATTCTGGGTGCGGAGACTTGGACTAGCGTCACGTAGGACTGATTGCCGGAACCTCGCACCCGGCCGTTCAGCGACCCGCGCTCAAGGTCGATGTTCAGGCTCTGGACGCGACCATTGCGAAAATAACGCAAACCGCGCTCGAAGGTTCCGAGATCGAACTGGTGCTGAAACGTGTTGAGGAGGTCGACGGGAATCACGGGTCTTGTGGCGGCTCGGGCTGCGGCAAACCACTAAATATAACGCGTTTGGCGTCGGCGTTGGGTGGGGATGCCAGTTTTGCTGAGAATCGTCTCAGCGATTCGCGGATGGAATCCAGATGTCGCGCACCTGGCCACGAGCACAGGTTAGAATGCCAGGATATAAACCGAGTCCTGATGGGGGAGTGAGGACGTTAATGATTTCGGTAACAAGAGTTTTGCTTGGGGCGCTGCTGCTGTGCGGCGCGGCTGTTGTGCATGCGGCGGACGATCTGCTTGAAGCCATGCCGGAGCTATCGCCGGCGCCGGCCTTCGATCTGCAAACGCCCGATGGTACCCGCGTGGTTCTGTCGGAACTGCGCGGGGAGGTCGTTGTGGTTAACTTCTGGGCAACCTGGTGTCCGCCTTGTCTGGCTGAAATGCCGGCGATGGAGCGGGCCTGGCAGGGCCTGCGCGACAAGGGCGTGCGCTTCATCGGCATCAACGTCGACGAAGACAGCGACACTGTCGCCAAGTTTGCCGAGACCCAGGGCGTGAGCTTTCCGCTGCTCATCGATCCGGGTGGAAAAGTGACGCAAGCCTGGCCATTGCGCGGGCTGCCAACCACCTTCGTCGTTGATGCAGAGGGTAGGTTGCGTTTTCGCGCCCTGGGCGAGCGGAATTGGGACGATCAACCGATCATGCAGCAGATCTTGTCCCTGACCGAGAATCTTGCGGATCTGCCCGCGACTGACCAAGATGCGCCGGGTTGGTAAGGGCAAAGTCCGTCTGCATCTTCAACCTTCATGGTCAGGGCATGATCCCGGCCATGATCCGGGCCATCTCGGAAGATGAATCCACCTGATTCGCGATAACCTCAGTTCTACAACGAGCACTATGTCGAGCCAACATTTGCAAGCACCGAGTATCGATCCGCGCGAAGCGGCGCATTTCGAGAGTCTGGCCCACCGCTGGTGGGATGAGCAGGGTCCCTTCTGGCCCTTGCACCGGCTCAATGCGTTTCGCGCCGACTATGTGCGGGAGAAAGCCAGCGCCGCACTGGGGCGGCATGCGGGTAGCGAACAACCCTTCGCCGGACTCCGTGTGCTGGATGTTGGCTGCGGCGGCGGCATCCTCAGCGAGTCGGTTGCTCGACTAGGCGCACGCGTGCAGGGCATCGATATCTCCGAGAAGAATATCCATGTCTCGCGTCTGCATGCCGAGTGGAGCGGGCTGGACATCGACTACCAGCTGACTACGGTCGAGGACCTGGCCGCCAGTCGCGCCCAGTTCGATCTGGTGCTCAACATGGAAGTGGTCGAGCATGTCGAGCAGTTGCCAGATTTTCTCGGCCAATGCGCGCGCCTGGTGCGCCCCGGCGGCGTCATGGTGGTGGCGACTATCAACCGCACTCTGATCGCTTGGCTAACCGCCATCATCGCCGCCGAGCGGGTGCTGCGCTGGCTGCCAAAAGGGACGCACCACTTTCGCAAACTGGTTAAACCCAAGGAAGTGATTGCCGGGCTCGGACCTCAATTTCGGGTGCTCGAGCGCACCGGCGTGCGGGTTAATCCGTTCAACCGCAGTTTTCACTTCACCCCTTACATGGGCGTGAACTACATGATGGTGTTCGAGCGCGCCTGAGCCCGGTTGATTGCGGGAGGGCTTGCTCTCAGGCGCAGGGATTGATGTTTCGGGTGCGGCAGGGACCGCGACTTTCCGGGTTCGCCGCCGTTTCAGCGGGCGATGTCCGTGACACGCCAGCGGAAGCCCTCGAGCGTCAAGACCAGATGGGTCGGATTGGCGCCGAGTTCGCCGAGTCGAATCACGAAACGGTTCCAGGACTCGAAGAAGGCAAAGTCGACGCCGGCCAAGAAGCTGTTCGGGCTCTCTGGCGCCGCGCGCTGCATGGCCTCGCGCAGGCTGGTGCGGACCCAGTCGAGGGTGATCGTCTTATCGAGTGCGTTGTCGCCGAGATCCTGAAGGCCTTTGGCCAGTATGCCGATGACCTGGTCGCTGTCGTTGCCACTCGGCAGCCAAGTATCGACGGTATTGCCGAAGCGGCCCTTATAATGGGTCTGCACAGCGGCAAGATCGACCAGCGGGGCCAGTGCCTGAGTCGCCGTTGGCCCCTCAGGCTTGGCGAGCGCGCCACTGAGGCGAAACACCGCCACATAGGGCCAGAGTGCATAAAGCAGAACGGCCAGGATCAAGACATTGCGCGCCAGTTTCCACATTAGCCTTAACTCGCGTAGGGTTGGCTTGTAAACGCCGATTCTACCCTCTTTGCCCAGTGCTGCCGAGTCCGAAACGTACGCCGAAATAAACGCCGATGAAGGCCGAATGAACCCCTAATGAGCTCAGGTGAGGATCAGATTCCGGGTGCCCAGACCTATCTGGTCGGTGGTGCGGTGCGCGACGCCCTGCTGGGGTTGCCGGTGCGCGAGCGCGACTTCGTCGTCGTCGGTGGCAGTGTCGAGGCCATGCTGGCGCGCGGCTTTGTTCAGGTTGGCAAGGACTTTCCAGTCTTCCTCCATCCCGAGACCAAGGAGGAATACGCCCTTGCGCGCACCGAGCGCAAGAGCGCCCCGGGCTACCGTGGCTTTGTCGTCCATGCCGACCCGCAGGTGACTCTGGACGAGGACCTGGCGCGCCGCGATCTGACCATCAATGCACTGGCCCAAGATACCGATGGCCAGCTCATCGACCCCTTCGGGGGGCGGGCCGACCTTGATGCCCGTGTGCTGCGTCATGTCTCCCCTGCCTTTGTCGAAGATCCCGTCCGCATCCTGCGGGTGGCGCGTTTTGCCGCGCGTCTCGATCCGCTCGGCTTCCGCGTCGCCCCCGAGACCGCCGCGCTGATGCGCGAGATGGTCGCTGCCGGTGAGGTCGATGCCCTGGTGACCGACCGCGTCTGGGCCGAACTGTGCCGTGCGCTGGGTGAGGAGCGACCCGCGCGGTTTTTCGAGGAACTGCGCGCCTGCGGTGCGTTGAAGGTGCTGCTGCCAGAACTCGACCGCCTCTGGGGCGTGCCTCAGCCCCCGCAATGGCATCCGGAAATCGACACCGGCGTGCATGTCATGATGGTGCTCGACCAGGCCGCGCGCCTGTCGTCCGAGCCCGAGGTGCGTTTCGCCGCGCTCTGTCATGATCTCGGTAAGGGCACCACGCCAACGGATATTCTGCCCAGTCACCATGGGCATGAGGAGCGCAGTGTCGAACTGCTCAAGCAAGTTTGCCAGCGCCTGCCGGTGCCCAACCGCTTTGCCGAACTAGCGCAGCTGGTCGCGCGCTATCACGGCAAGGTGCACAAAATCGACGAGCTGCGCGCGAGCACTATACTTGGTGTTTTCGAAGGCGCCGACCTGTTCCGCCGCCCGCAGCGCTTCGAGCAGTTCCTGCTGGCCTGCGAGGCTGACTCGCGCGGCCGCCTCGGCTTCGAGGATCGCCACTATACCCAAGGCGAAACCTGGTGCCGCCTTGCGCAAGCCTGCCTGGCTGTAGACACCGGCGCCATCGCCCGCGCGAGCGAGCCCGCCCGCATTCGCGAGTCCATCCGCCTCGCGCGGCTCGAGGCGATCAAGACCGCGCTTCGCATCGGCTAAGTGCCAGCGGCTGGAATTTCCACCAGTGCACTGAAAGAACGCATTCGCCAGATCGAGATCCGAGCGTGATCCGAGCGAGGATTTCTCACATGAGCGCGGTTGACGTTTGTTACGACATGGAGATGCCACAATGACGAACTTGGCGACGCTGTATGACACCGATTATTCGCAATGGGCGCAACGCAATGCCGAGCTGTTGCATGCGCGGCGCTTCGAGGAACTGGACATTGCGCATCTGCTGGAGGAACTCAGCGATATGAGCAAAAGCGATCGCCGCGAGCTGCACAGTCGTTTATTGATCTTGATCGCGCATTTGCTGAAATGGGAACATCAATATCAAACGCTGGCGGAACGCTGGCGTGAATTCAAGGGTGATAGCTGGCGTACGACGATCATCGAACAGCGGAAGCAATTGGCGACCTTATTGAGACAGTCGCCCGGCTTGAAAGCGGCGATTGAAGGAACCATCGCGGCTGTTTACCCCGACGCCGTCGATCTGGCCGCCAAGGAAACACGCCTTCCCTTGGAAAGCTTCCCTAGCATCTGCCCGTATTCGCAAGCGCAAATCTTCGATGACGATTTCTACCCTTGAGAAGGCGATGGCTGACGAAGGATTGGCGGATGAGTTGGATGCATGGCCACGATACTGAGAGGTGAATTCGGTGGGCGGATCTGAACCCGACGATCGGCCGAGAGCAATCTGGGGAGCACCCAGTTAAGCGCTCTTGGGTGAAAATCAGTCAGATTCGCACGCTATCAACAGAGCGTATTGGCAAGAAAATTGGAATCCTTGATGCCGACGAGCTTGTGCACGTCATGAAGGTCTGAGTCAGATCATTGGCGGTTGAGACATAAATAGAGGCTCATTAGCCGCCTCCGAGTCAAAGGAGGTGGGGTCGATCACGGGACATCGGAGACCGACATGACTGAATCACCACCCGGCTTGATCTCTGAATCTTGCAACAACCTCGGTCAAGCCGGTCGCACCGATCAGACCGCCGGCCCTGTCGAGCTTGACGCCCGCCAGTTCCTTGCCGATGAGGGCTTTGATATCTGGCGCGAAAGCCTCCACCCGTTGTTCGACCTGGAGCCGGCCGCCGGAAAGCGCCCCCAAAACTTCGCCGCCCAGGTCCGCGCCTTCAGCCTCGGCGATCTGATGCTCAGCGACAGCGCCTCCCGCGGCCACTTCATCTGGCGCGGCGCCGCCAGTAGCGACCTGCTGTTGGTGCAGCTTCATACCCAGGGCGAGGGACAGGCCACCAATGGCGGACGCCCGATGCCGATCATGCCCGGTGCGCTTAGCATCATCGACCTCGCCTATCCCTACCTGGCCGAGGATCATGATTTTCGTTGTCTGACCCTGATCATGCCCCGCGCCCGTCTGGGCGAGCGGGCGGGCGCCGGCAATCCTGGCGGACTGGTGCTACCACCCGAGCGACCGCTCACGCGCATTCTCACCGCCCACCTGTTCAGCGTCTGGGACAGTCTTCCCGACCTGACCGCAAGTGAGACGCCCGCCGTGGTGAACGGGCTGCTGCATACCCTGACCGAAGCCATCGCCTTCCAGACCCAGACAGACCCTCGGCGACCACCGGCGCTGCCGCTCAGCCAGGTCGCCTTACTCGCCTTCATCGACCGTCACCTGCAACAGCCGCTCGACGCGGCCCATCTGTGCCGGGTCTTTGGCTGCTCGCGCAGCGTGCTCTATCGGTTGCTGGCTCCCGAGGGCGGGGTGGGCGCCGTCATCAAGCAGCGTCGTCTCGCCCGCGCCTATCGTCTCTTGGGCAACCCGGCGCTGCGCCATCTGAGCATCGCCGAGATCGCCATGCGCTGCGGCTTCTCCGATCAAAGCCACTTCTGCCGCGCCTTTCGCGCCACCTTTGCACTCAGCCCGAGCGATGCGCGCCAGCGCCTAGCCGCCGAGTCCACCCCCTCCGTGCGCCCCTCCGATCTGCCCCGCTTTCGCGACTGGCTGCTCTCTGTGTGATCTACCGGCGCGCTTTGCGCCGGCGATCGACCACTTCCCGTTTTTGCCGTTCTGACTGGGACGCTGAGTCAAACAACTCTGGGACGCTGGTACAAGAAATCGCCGTCGGGGCGGGTTAGATTTCAGGAGTCACTGTCATGACCGACGCCGTCATGTAGGTGCGGCTTCAGTCGCACAGACTCGATGCGTCTAAAGCCGTCCCTACAATGCGCAATGTCTGCCCCAATGCTGGCCCAGGTGATCAACCATGAATAACACCATCGCACCCCGTAAGGAAGTCGTCTTTCTTGATACCACCCTCGCCGATTGGCCGACCCTGGCGGATGGGGTTCGGGACGGGGTCGAGGTGGTATTGATCGAGGCCAGTCACGGCGGGCTGGCGCGCATGGCCGCCTGGGCCGCGAGACACTCCGGCTACGATGCGATGCATCTGTTGAGTCATGGCACGCCCGGCGCGCTGCATCTTGGGTCGGACAAGCTGGTCGAAGCGACGCTAAACGAGGCCGATGTCCAGACCAAGCTCAAGCAACTCGGTCAGGCCTTGTCGGTCGATGGCGATCTGTTGCTCTATGGCTGCGATCTGGCCGCCGGCCTGGCGGGCCAGCGCTTCATCCAACGTCTCTCGGAGATCACCGACGCGGATGTCGCCGCCTCCATCAACCGCACCGGCCAAGGCGGCGACTGGCGCCTGGAAGCCACCGTGGGGACGATCACCACCCCAGCGCTGCAAGCGGCCGACTATGGCGGCGCCTTAGCGCCGACCGACGGAGGGGGGTCGCCGCCCCCGCCCCTGACATTGGAGGGTTGGACGCCCAGCGCCAACTCCGGCGACATCGCCACCGACGCCAACCTAACTCTAAACTTCAATACGAGCACCAATCTCAATAATTCCAACGTCTTAGTCTGGGGCAGCCTGAGCGGCGACATCGGCGGCTACTTCACCTACAGCTCGATCAACGCGACTCCCTATACAGCCACCTTCCATCAGAGTAAAGACTTCCAGCCCGGCGAGACGGTCAGCGTTTCCGTCACCAGTGCCGTCGGCGGGCCGAAGGTGTTTCAATTCACCGTCGCCACCGACGCCGACTCCCCCGGCGCCTTCTCCGTCGCCGGCGTCACCATAGGGGAGATAAATTCCACCAATAGCGTCGCGCTGGGCGATGTCGATGGCGATGGCGACCTTGATGTCGTGCAGGGGAATGCAGGCCAGACTCAGGTGTGGCTGAACGACGGCAGCGGCGGTTTTGGCACCCCTGCCGGCTCCATCCTGGGGAGTAGTAGTGACGTAACAACAAGCGTCGCGCTGGGCGATGTCGATGGCGATGGCGACCTTGATGTCTTGCGGGGGAATGCAGGCCAGACTCAGGTGTGGCTGAACGATGGCAGCGGCGGTTTTGGCACCGCTGCCGGCTCCATCCTGGGGAGTAGTAGTGACGTAACAACAAGCGTCGCGCTGGGCGATGTCGATGGCGATGGCGACCTTGATGTCGTGCAGGGAAATGATGGCCAAGAGACCCAGGTGTGGCTGAACAACGGCATCGGCGGTTTTGGCACTGCCGCCAGCGCCACCCTGGGGAGTTACAACACCCGCAGCGTCGCGCTGGGCGATGTCGATGGCGATGGCGACCTTGATGTCGTGCAAGGCAATTTCAACGAACCGACCCAGGTGTGGCTGAACGACGGCAGCGGCGGTTTTGGCACCGCCGCCAGCGCCACCCTGGGGAGTCACGCCACCACCAGCGTCGCGCTGGGCGATGTCGATGGCGATGGCGACCTTGATGTCGTGCAGGGGAATAACGGCGAAGAAACCCGGGTGTGGATGAACAACGGCAGCGGCGGTTTTGGCACCGCCGCCGGCGCCACCCTGGGGAGTTACGACACCCGCAACCTCGCGCTGGGCGATGTCGATGGCGATGGCGACCTTGATGTCGTGGAGGGGAATCAAAGCCAAGAAACCCGGGTGTGGCTGAACGACGGCAGCGGCGGTTTTGGCACCGCCGCCGGCGCCACCCTGGGGAGTTACGACACCCGCAACGTCGCGCTGGGCGATGTCGATGGCGATGGCGACCTTGATGTCGTGCAGGGGAATTATGACCAAGAGACCCAGGTGTGGTTGAATCAGCCACCCACGATGGACGCCGACAGCGTCACTCGCAACGACACCGATATCACGGCCAGCGACAACATCGTTCTCACCTTCCCCGAGGCCATCGCCGGTGGCAGCTACGACAGCGACAGCATCAAAGTGTGGGGCTCGCTGACCGGCGAAGTCACGGGCAGCTTCAGCGCCAGCGGCGAGACACTGACCTTCGACCCCACCACCGATTTCAAGCCCGGCGAGACGGTGACTGTGCAGCTGACCACCGGGGTTCAGGCGGCCAGCGGCGCAGCGCTCGACGAAGGGCACAGCCTGCAATTCACCGTCGCCACTGACGCCAACTCCCCCGGCGCCTTCTCCGCCGCCGACGCCACCCTGGGGAGTCACAACACCCGCAGCGTCGCGCTGGGCGATGTCGACGGCGATGGCGACCTTGATGTGGTGCAGGGGAATAACGGCCAAGAGACCCAAGTGTGGCTCAACGACGGCAGCGGCGGTTTTGGCGCCGCCGCCGGCGCCACCCTGGGGAGTTACAACACCCTCAGCGTCGCGCTGGGCGATGTCGATGGCGATGGCGACCTTGATGTCGTGCAGGGGAATTACTTCCAAGAGACCCGGGTGTGGCTGAACAACGGCAGCGGCGGTTTTGGCGCCGCCGCCGGCGCCACCCTGGTGGGGATATCTCGCACCACCAGCGTCGCGCTGGGCGATGTCGATGGCGATGGCGACCTTGATGTCGTGCAGGGAAATGATGGCCAAGAGACCCAGGTGTGGCTGAACAACGGCAGCGGCGGTTTTGGCACTGCCGCCAGCGCCACCCTGGGGAGTTACAACACCCGCAGCGTCGCGCTGGGCGATGTCGATGGCGATGGCGACCTTGATGTCGTGCAGGGCAATTTCAACGAACCGACCCAGGTGTGGCTGAACAACGGCAGCGGCGGTTTTGGCACCGCCGCCAGCGCCACCCTGGGGAGTCACGCCACCACCAGCGTCGCGCTGGGCGATGTCGATGGCGATGGCGACCTTGATGTCGTGCAGGGGAATAACGGCGAAGAAACCCGGGTGTGGATGAACAACGGCAGCGGCGGTTTTGGCACCGCCGCCAGCGCCACCCTGGGGAGTCAAGCCACCAACAGCGTCACGCTGGGTGATGTCGATGGCGATGGCGACCTTGATGTCGTGCAGGGGAATTTCTTCGACCCTACCCGGGTGTGGCTGAACGACGGCAGCGGCGGTTTTGGCACCGCCGCCGGCGTCTCCATAGGGGAGATAAATTCCACCAATAGCGTCGCGCTGGGCGATGTCGATGGCGATGGTGACCTCGATGCCGTGCAGGGCAATGACGCCCGACCGACCCAGGTGTGGCTGAACGTCAGCACCAAGACGATCGATACCGTGGGCAATGTCCCGGCCACCTTTGTTACCGATACGGGCCGTTGGGCCGATCTGACCAACGACGCCGCCCCGAGCGGACTGCCCCGCGGACTGAAGATGCCGCTGGGCCAGTTCGCATTCCAGATTGATGGCCTTCAAGACAATGAAACGGCCAACATCACGATGTTGGTCGACGGTGGCAATGGTGTGGCTGGCTATTTCAAACAGAACGATAGCGGCCAATGGGTCAATCTGGCAACCGACGTCACCACGATCGGAAACCAGACCAAGATCACCTTTGCGATCCAGGACAACGGCCCCTGGGACAGCGATTCAACCTCGGGGCGCATCGTCGATCCCGGCGGGCTCGGACAGGACCTGCTCGCGCCCAAGATAGCCGAAAACACCACCTATGTCGGCGACATGAGCGACGCGCTCGATCTCAGTGGTTTGCAGGGGGCGGTCACTTACAGCATCACCGACGGCGCTGATCAGGCTAAATTCACCATCGACGCATTGACCGGTGTACTTCGCTTCGCGGACGGCCCCGATTACGAAACCCCAACGGATGCTGGCTCCAACAATATCTACGATGTGACCGTGACGGCAACGGACTCGACGAGCGGAACCAGTAGCGAAACCATCCCAGTCACCGTGATCAACGATACTGGCGAAGATGGCAAGATCGCTGATCTGCAAGGCGACAATTCAGTCTTCACGGTGAATAGGCCGCAGTATATTGACGCCGCAAGTCCAGATTTGGTGAGTGTGACGTCGATTCGCAATACCCCAGAGTTCGCGAACGGCTATCTGCTGATCACCCAGATCGAAGGCACAGAGGATGGCAATTTTTCCTTCGATACCAATGATGCAACCTCAGGCAACGATGGCCAGATTGCTGCGGGTGAAACGATCTCGGTGACTGGCTTTACCCCAAACGCCGCGGCAGTCGTCAATGCCACCCAGGACGGTCAAAACGGTCACGCCTTGCGCATCGAATTCAATGATCAGATGACAGAAAGCGATGTTGAAGTCTTGATCTCAAGCCTTCAATACACTGCCTCCACCCAAGGCAACCGCACCTTCTCTCTATTCCTGAACGACGGCGCCAATGCTTACGAAGCCGTCACCTTCAGCCAGGTTCCAGCGCCCACGATCACCAGCGCCACTTACAACAGCCTGACCGGCGCATTGGTGGTTACCGGTACCAACTTCGTCAGCCTGACGGGTGACGCCAACGACATCGACCTCTCCACGCTCACCTTCACCGGTGCCGGCGGCAGCAGCGCCGCCTTCACCCTGACTACCACCAGCGATATCGAGATCACCGACGCCACCACCTTCACCGCCACCTTGTCGGGCAGCGACAAGGATGCGGTGGATGCGTTGCTCGACGCCAATGGCACCCAGTCGTCCGACAGCACCACCTACAATCTAGCCGCCGCCGATGATTGGAACGGCCCGATCACCCGCGGGGACATAAGTGACACCACCGGGAACGGCATCACGGTTTCGGGGAACAACAGCGCCCCGACCATCAACAGCGATGGCGGTGGTGCCACCGGCGCAGTCACTGTTGCCGAGAACAGCACCGCCGTCACCACCGTCGAGGCCACCGACGCCGACAGCGGCGATACCCTGACCTACAGCCTCAGTGGCGGAGCGGATCAAGCCCTGTTCCAGATCGACGCCAACAGCGGCGCACTGAGCTTCATCAACGCCCCCGACTTCGAGAACCCGCAGGATCAGGGCGACACCGTCGGAAACAACACCTACGAGGTCGAAGTCAAGGCCAGCGACGGTGCTGCCAGCGATACTCAGACCATCACTGTGACCGTGACTGACGTCAATGAGAACACTGGCGGCAGCGCGCCTCCTTCGCCCCCTCCATCGACCCCGACGGATAACGACGGCGACGGCATTGATGATGGCGAAGAGAGCAAAGTTCCTGCTTTGCCTGGAACAGACGGCGAGACGGTGACAGGGGACGGCAATGGCGACGGCACCCCTGACAATGAGCAGGAAGATGTCGCGTCCTTGCCCATTCTGGACACAGAAAAGGTCTCCGAGAATCCCGATGCGCCAGCAGTCTACGTGACCCTGGCTGGGGGCGGCGCAAGTTCCGCGGGCGCAGGAGAGGGCGAAGACCCGGGCTCTGAGAGCCCAGCGACACCGAGCGTCAGCGTCACCATTCAATCGGTCACTCAATCCGACGCGCCAGCGCCCGACGAACGCGATGGGATCGACATGCCCTTGGGGCTGATTGGCTTCGAAGCGACGGCCGAAGTACCTGACGGCACGGAGCATGCGGGCGACATTCCCTTCAGCCTGCTAGTCGAAAAAGACCCCGACATCCCTGATGAGGAGCAAATCAACGGGTTCTGGAAACAAGACAGCGCAGGCAGCTGGGTCAACCTCGCCAGCCCCGAGTATGGTGGGCAAGTCACCGAGGTTGGCGGCAAGGTCCGGCTTGACTTTGTCATTGAGGACAACGGCCCCTTCGACAGCAACCCGGCTGCCGGTGCCATCACCGATCCCGGTGCGCCTGGTTATCGTGCCGAGCCTCTTGGTACCACCCGCTACCTGCCAGACAGCAACGACCGCATTTTGGTCGATGGCACCTATCCGCGCATTCTCGATTTCGGCGGGCAGGATACCTACACCCTCGCCGAGGCCTTTATCGGTGATGTGCGGCTTGTCGACAACCAGGCCAGCATCGTTAACCTGCCGGAGGGATTGATTATTACCGGCGCGCGCCTGTTGGCCGACGGACTCGAACTCAGCCTGCCTGGCGGTACTCTCACGCTGCTTGGCGCGCCCGAGGCCCACAGCTATGTCTTCGGCGGCGATCCGGACGATCCCGAGGCGGGCACCCTGCTTACTTACACCGAACTGGCGCACGTCCTCGACACCACCGTCCCAGCACCCGGCAGCACCGAGCCGCATCAAGCCAACGTCAGCGGCGCGGTGCAGGCCGACGGCACCATTGCCGGCGGTCCTGGGCGCATCCGCTATCTTGACGACGGCGACACCAGCCTTGTCATCGACAGCGGCGATAGCCTGATTATCGACTTCGGTGGCGCGGACAGCTACCAATTGCAGTCGGAGCTGTCGCGCGATGTCACCCTTGTCGACAACCAAGTCAGCCAGGTTTATCTACCCGAAGACGCGGCGATCACCAGCGCGCGCTTCCTCACCGATGGACTGGCGCTGACGATTCAGGGCCATACCGTCACCCTGCTCGGCGCACCGGAGACCTTCCACTACATCCTCGGCGAGGAGGAGTTGAACTACACCGAACTGGCCGAGGCGCTCGGCCCCGAGAGGGCTGACACGGACGCGCTAAGCGTTGAGGCCGCGTTCGCGGCCAACATCGACTGGGAGATGCTGCCGTTGTAGAGGCGGCTGCGGCACTTCTGCCCGAGCCATGCTTGGAGGGCAGGAGTGCCGCCGCACCAGCTCAGCCCAGGGGGCGATCATGAACAGCGGGATCCAATCGCCGATTCATCAAGAGCCCTCGTGCCGGAAGGTGCCGACGTCGCTCAGAGCATCGGGGTTTTCTCAAAACAGCGCACAGACGACGCAATCACTAACCCGGTTTGAGCGATAGGATCAGTGTCAAAGGATTCGTCGGCGACGGGACGAATCCATGGTGGGTATAGAAGGCTGCGGCCTTTACGGATAGAGCGTGAACAAGCAGTCCGCGAACACCAAGAATCCGGCTTGCAGCCCGGGTGCGTTCGACGGCAACGCGGCACGGCGAGTCAACCACTCGTCAAGCGCTGGGACACCAGAGGAGAAAGCATCGGTTCGATGCGTCCCGGTGAGCGGCGCGGGGGCTTCGAGGGTCAATCGCTCCATGGGGTTGGCGCTGACATCAGGCGCTGGTAACCCGCTTCAGTTGGGGGTTGGTCAAGAACGGCGAGGAAGCGCTCATAGGTCTCCTGATCGACACGAACCAGGGTTTGGTCAAGCAGTGTTTCCTCAGCGGCCCGCCGAGCAGCATCAATCATAAAATCGGAGCGTGACCGACCCTGAATTCTGGCCGCCTGATCGATCAGCCCGCGAATCTCGTCGCGTACCCGCAGGCTAACCGCGCGGGTGGATTGCTCGGATTTGACAGTGGACGGCGACATGGGTATGGCGCACCTCGGCTTCGGATGAGGAGAATGGTGATATGCATTGTATATCTCCAGACCAAAGAGTCAAAGCTCCCGCCACGCACCCACGGATTGACAACAATCCGACCAAAGCCCCACGGCCATGAATACCCCCCCGTGCATTAAGCAAATTCGGCAATTACGCGGCGCTGCAGTCGAGCCACTCCAGCGCCCTGAGCCAGCCCTCGCCCCGTTTCCTCGACAGCCTGGACGATGACGAGGACTACTGGCTCGACACCATGAGCCAAAGCCAGCGCCGCTATGTGCATGAGCCCTACCGGCGCAAGCTGGTCATCATGGAGCATCGCCTGACGGCGGATCTGGCACGCTTGCGCGCCCGCCTGCATGGCGAGGACGTCGATCTGCCCGAGGGCTACCCCGATGCCCGCGCATTTCTGGCCGACCTCCAGTTGATTCGCGACTCCCTGATCAGCCAGGGGGATTCCAACGCCGCCGAGGGCGGACTCTAAGGATCTGATTCGCCTTGTCGAGACCTTCGGCTTCCATCTGATGCAGCTCGACATCCGCCAGGAATCGACCCGCCATACCCAGGCGGTGGTCGAGCTGTTCGCGCACCAGCTCGGCGCCCCGCTCTACGAAGCCTTCAGCGAGGAGCAGAAGCTGGTGGCCTTGGGCGAGGCCATCGGGCACCCGCACCCCTTTGTGATCGACAAGGGCACCCTGACCGCCGAAACGCGCGAGACCCTGGAGGGATTTGAGGTGGTCGCCCGCCTGCGCGCCGAGATCAGCCCCGAGGCCTTTGGCGCCTACGTCATCTCCGTGACCCACAGCGCCAGTCATGTGGATAGTTTGTACCTGGGACAATTAGACCGTGCGCCCGATGCCGGCGGCTATGAGTGCTGGCAGGGGCACTTGGATCAGGGTTTCACCGCGCAGGGGATGATCGAAGGGTTCATGCAAAGCCCCGAGTACCACAACCGGTTCCTGCCAGCAGAGGCAAGTGCGGAGCTGGGCGCAGGACAGGACATGCCAGGGCTAGCGTTGATCGGTCATCAGGACAGCGCCGATACCGACCTAGCGGGTTTGTTCGCTTAGCCGCGCCCGGCGCCGGAACCTGAACTGGCGCCGCGCCGGCTGCCCAGGCAATTTCCGGGAAAGAGCCAGCGGGACGGGGGGGCACCCCGTCCCGAACCTCGTCTTGGCCATCAACGGCAGGCAAGGGGATGCTACGATTGGCCCATGCAGCGCAAGAAACTCCCCATCGGTATCCAGACCTTCGCCAAGATCCGTGGCGAAGACTACTACTATGTCGACAAGACGCAGCTGGCCCTGCGCCTGATTGACGAAGGCAGCTATTACTTTCTCTCCCGACCCCGGCGCTTTGGTAAATCGCTGTTCATCGACACTCTGGGCGAACTGTTTGAGGGCAACGAAGCGCTCTTTCGCGGTCTCTACTGTCACGACAAATGGGACTGGTCGATCCGCTATCCGGTGATTCGCATCAGCTTTGCCGAAGGGCGGCTGGAGAGTCGTGCACAACTGGATGAGAAGATTTGGGAGCTGCTGGAGACTAACCAGCACAGGCTGGGCATCCCCTGCACCCGTCAGAATATCCCCGGCTGTTTCGGCGAACTGATCGAACAGACGAGGAAACACTTCTGTCAACGCGTTGTGGTGTTGGTGGATGAATACGACAAGCCGATTCTCGACATACGCCAGCATCCCGCACGATTGGTACCGCAATAACCCCATCAGCCACTACGAAGGCTACTGGGCCAGTGTGTTCTACGCCTACTTCGCCTCACTGGGGCTGGACATCATCCCCGAGGATGTGACTAACCACGGTCGCATCGACATGACGGTAAAATTCAACCACCAGGTCTATCTGTTTGAATTCAAGGTGGTGGAACTCATTCCCGAAGGGCGGGCGATTGAGCAACTGCAAGCCAAAGGCTATGCTGACAAGTACCTCGCCCTCAAGCAGCCGATTCACCTCATCGGCGTAGAGTTCAGCAAGGAAGAGCGCAATGTGGTGGGGTTTGAGGTGCTGAGTTGCTCTGAATGAGCCATGAACCCACCCCTGACACTTCTGTGCTGCCGCAACAACCTCATGTCCCATCGGTTGTGCATGAAAATCAACTAAAACCGCCCGGCGATGTAGCCGAGCGCCTTGCTGATCGGCAGTTCGATGTTCGACGGGCCATTGCGGATCAGGAAGGACTCCGCGCCTTTGTTGCGCAGATAGGTGGGCATGTCGGCCGGCTCGCATTCCACCGCTGCGATGGTTTTGTCCTCGATGCGGTAGAGCTCGAGGCGCAGGAAGCGGGTGTATTCGGCGCCCAGATGGCTGTTGATCAGGTTTTTGAAATGGAGCTGGCATTTGTCGTCGTTGGCGAAGCCGTCGGCGTCCAGCCCAAGCATCTCGCCATCATCGGCGACGCCGATCAGCAACACGCCGCCCTCGGTGTTTAAAAATGCTGCAACGCCTTTCAACCAAGCCAGCTCGATCTCTTTGCCGGCCTTGCCGGTGTGCAGGTTCATGCGCATGGTCGATTTGAACTCGACATGGGTGCCTTCGCCACGGCTGATCAGGGCGCGGATGTCGGCTTCCGGGTCTTGGGTGTCGATGCCGCGCTTGGGCAGTTCGCGCAGCTGATGGCTGTATTTGCGCACCAGCAGCGCGGCCATGCCGACCCCGAGAGCGAGGATCGCCAGGGCGGTGATGGCGAGCAGATACCAGCGGCTCTGTAGCATGCCAAGATTGGCTGAGACGGGAATGGCCACGCCGATCCAGGCATCCTCGGCATCGCCGGTCAGCGGCAGAAAGCCACCCCACCAGTCGCGCCCGTCGCTGCTAAAGCGCACCAGCTGCTGCGCCGGACGCCCAGCCGCGCGCCAGGCGGCGATGGCATTGAAGCGCAGTGGCCCGCCATGCTCTGTCTCGGCAGAGAAGAATCTCCCCTTGGTGCTCGAGCGTTCTTTATCATCCCGATCGCTGTAGACGCCGCCCTGGCCATCGAACAGAAAGCCGGCGCCGGAGTCGAGCGGGAGACGGTCAACAGTGTCGAGAATGCGCGCCAGGGTCACATCCAGCGCCAGCACGCGCACTTGGCCGTCGCCAGTCCAGCCGCTGGACACCGTCACCCCGGGCTCATCCAGGGACTCGAAGCGGTAGGGCGGACTCCAGGCGAAGTCGTTCTCGCCGTCGCGGCCCTGCTCAAGCAAGTCGCGCGCCTCCTCATACCAGGGGCGCTCGCGCGGGTCATAGTCGAGCTGGGTTGTCTTGACCTCGCCCGGCTCGTCGAGTTGGCTCCAGTGTTGAAAGCGAAAAGGCCCGTTCTCGCCCGCGCTGCGCAGACGTGTCAGCCAGCTCTCGCCATCGCGGCGCAGGAAGTACTCTTCCCCCCGGTCGTTGGCAAAGGCAATGCCCGCTATCTGCGGGATGTGATTGAGCGATGGCATCAATTGCGCATTCAAGCTCCGCGCGGCGGCTTGCGTCTGCGGGGGCGACGCATCGGCGTTGCGCAGGCGATCGCGAATAATCAGCAGTTGCTGCTCCACCGGCGTCAGCAGGGCGCGCACCTCATCGCGCACCAGCGCCTTGGCATTGTCGATCCGGGCCGCCGCGACATCGTGACGGATATCCTCCATCAGCAGCAGGTTGGCGCTAATCAACACGCCGACGGTGACGGCGAGCAGCAATAGCAGATCGAGGAACAGCCGGTTGCGCACGGGCGTCGGCGAGGTTTTGAGCAGGGAGAAGGTTTTCATCCGAGATGTCGGGGGAGGTTAAGCATCCGCTTCCTCGCCAAGACTGACCGGGTCTTGGTGAATGGTGATGTCGGAGTCTGGGTAGTGTTCGCGGATTTTCGCTTCCGCTTCCAAGGCGATGTGGTGGGCGGCGACCAGGGGCAGCTGATCGTCGAGCTCAAGATGCAGTTGCACGATAAGCGATTGGCCGGACTGCCGGGTGCGCAAACCATGCACGCCGCGCACCATGGGGACGGCGCTGACCAGTTCCACGATTTGCTGCCGCTGCGGCTCGGGCAGTTCGCGATCCATCAGCAGTTGGACGGCATCAAGGGCGATGCGCACCGCGCTATAGAGAATGTAGAGCCCGATGGCCAGTCCGAACAGCGGGTCAAGGCCCGACCAGCCGGCCCCGGCGAGGACGAGCGCGATCAGAGTCGCGGTGTTGGTGGCCAGGTCCGTCGCATAGTGGAGCGCGTCGGCTTTGATTGCGGGCGATCCGGTGCGGCGGATGACGTGATGCTGGATCGCGAGCAGTCCCAGGGTGATGGCAATCGCGAAGCCGATGACCATTATACCGACGCCGATCTCGACGACCGCTCTAGGATGCAGCAGGCGGTCGACGGCCTGGAGACCGAGAAAGACCGCCGAGCCGGCGATGAAGGTCGCCTGTCCCAATGCCGCCAGTGCCTGCGCTTTGCCGTGACCGAAGCGGTGCTCGGCGTCCGGAGGCAGCAGCGACCAGCGCACTGCCAGCAAATTGACCAGGGATGCGCCGGCATCCATGGTCGAGTCCACCAGCGAGGCCAGGACGCTGACCGAACCGGTCAGCAGCCAGGCCACAAGTTTAGCCAGAATCAGCACCGTGGCCGTGGCGACTGATGCATAGGTCGCCAGCCGGAGCAGTCGGCCGGTCTCGGCGAATGTTGCGGACGCGACCGGCGTGGGTGCCGCTGCTGTATTTTTTGAGCTCAAAGCGCGCCCCTCGTGGCGGATTCCCGCTTATTCAGGAGGCTGGTTGGGATTGGCTGGCGCTGGTGAAACTGGCGGCGACTGCATTTGCTGTCGGTTCCGGTTCATGTGATGGGCCTGAGCTGTGGCGAATTCTTGCGGATCGACCAGGCCATCGTTGTTGAGATCCACGTCACCAAAGGCGGGTGCGTTGGCCAGATTGCGCATCTGGTAGCCTTGTTTCGAGCGCTCTGCGATGCGATTGGCCCGCGCCTCGTAGAATTCCTGTTCGCTGAGACTGCCGTCCGCGTTCAGATCGAACTCGTTGAAGGTCGGCATATTTCTCCCCATGCCCATTCCCTGACCTGATCCCATCCCCGCTCCCATTCCAGGCCCCATCCCCGGACGGCCTTGCATGCGCGCCTGCTGGCCAGCGGCGAATTCGTCGGGCATCAATTGACCATCGCCATTGCTGTCGAAGTCGGCAAAGGTCGGCGCATTGGCTGCTCCGTTCATTGGGGCTCCCGCAGCGGCACGGGCGGCCATGCGCTCAGCGCGAATGCTGTTGAATTCTTGCTCGGTCACGATGCCGTCGCTGTCCTGATCGAAGACGGTGAAGGGCATGGGGCCGGGAGGTTGGGCGAGCGCGAACGGCGCGCCGCCGGCGACGATCATGGCGACGCTAAGGACGAGGGTTCGAGTCTTATGTTCCATCAGGGTTCTCCGTTGATTGGTCGATGCTTCGTAGATGCTTTGGGGGGATGACCTTGAACGCTCTACGACTCGATTATGATTCAAAACATTGCAAAGAACGTGAATGAATTGTGCAAATCTTGCGCGATGAATGCGGTTCAGTCGTCATGACCATGGTCATCATCCTCGTAATCCTCGTCATCGTCGCCATGCTGGCCACGGCGCTCTTGGCCGAAATCTTGGTCCCATGATCCCTGCGGGGCGTCGAGGTATCGGCGTCGACGCTCATGGCGATCAGTTTCTTCCCAATGGATGTCGTCTTCGTCGGCGCTGCGGTGGCACTCGACGCAGTTCTCATAATCGTAGATGCCTTCCTCGACATGTTCCTCGCGAATGTTGGAGCGTGAGTGCTCATGGCAACCGTAACAGGTGTAGCGACTGACGTCGTTGTTCAGATGACAGGTCTGGCAGCTGGCCTGATGGTCCCGGTCGAGCACGAAGAAGCGGTCGTGGTCGATGGTGGCGGGTGTCCAATCCTGCTGCGAGTGACACTGTCCGCAGTTGTCAGTGGTCCCGCGATGCAGGCTGTCTCCGGGGTTATTGTGGCACCCGCTGCACGTGTCGCGCAGATTGACCTGCAACAGGTCATGGGAGAACTGGCCGATGGGTCGGAAGGACTGCACACCCTTGTGGTCGCTATGGCAGGCGACGCAGTCCTGCTCGATCAGATCCTGATGAAAGGGGGTAAGTTTGTGTTCGCTCCCGATTGCCAATCCTTTGGTGGTGACCAGACCGATCTCGGCAGGTTTGTGGCATTCAATGCACTTGCCTGGTTGGCTGCCGAGGAAGGGGGTATGGCAGGCAAAGCAGTCTGTCTCAAGATCCGCGTGCGCGTCGATCAGCTTGCCGGGCTGGATCATCGCTTGCGGATAGAGGAAGGCGAGTAGCACCAGGAGCGCGAGATTTGCGGCAACAATGGTGAAGATCAGCTTTTTGTTCATTTCCATTGCCAATACAGGAAGATGCTAAGAATATGCGTGAGCCCTAGAACCCCGAAGGCGAGCGTGATCGGGAAGTGGACGGCGCGCCATTGCTTCATCAGATCCACGGTGACCGAATCCCAGAAAACCTCCTTGTCGACGGCCTTACCCGTCAGGCCGCGCTCTTCGTAAGCGTCGCGTTGCGACTTCAATTGGCGCCGCGAGCGATCCAACAGGTACTTGCCCGTCATGCCACTCGCGAGCGTGACCAGCATCGCCAGTAGCGCCAGCCAGGGCAGGATCGCGTAGACATGGATGCCTGCGTGTACCATGATCATCAGCGCCCCGAGCCAGGTCAGCACCTCATGCAGGCGCAACAGCCCCTTCGGCTTGCCAAATTCAATCAGCTTGCGCTTGCGCATCGAATAGAAGAAGGACAGCAGGATCAGGATGGTTCCGGGAATGCCCAGATAGCGGCCAATCCACATCAGCCCAAAAAGGTGCAGCAAGGCATCGGTGATAGCGGTCGCGACGAGCAGCGAGCCGAACATCACCAATAACGGCAGGATTTCTTTGCTAAGGATCGAGAATTTCATGGTGTTACCAATGGGTGTCCGCCAGAGGGATGTCGCCCTGTCCTCGCCTCTTTCGCCTGAAACCCGCTATCTTGCTGATCCAGCGCACGGTATCTGGCGCGCTGTCGATGAAGGCCCAAAAGCCCAAAGACCGCTACCTGGCCCAGGATGAAAGTGCCGATCAGGATTGCAAGGGTCGTCGTGGTCATGGTTTTTGTCCTTTGCTAAATCAGCCGTGATGGGTCGGTCGCGATGGCCGCGACCTTGCGGAGCACAATAGCGATGTCAGGCTGACAGAAGGCTATACGTCCTTGTCAGCGAATCGTCAGGTACCAAACCGGACCTGAAGGTGCACATCTTTCGGCCTTTTCTTGTGCGACTCACTGGGCGAGAATCACTGGGCGAGAATCGCTGGGAGAGTCGGTCGGAACCGGGCTCCGGTGCATTGGGCGCATTGTTTGCGCCTGCTTGCGTCTGGGCTCGGAGACTGGCTGGAGAGGCCTCTGCTCGATCTTTCGATCTGCCGATCTATAGCAGCAACCCGGCAATGGCGCCCGTCATCAATGTGGCCAGGGTGCCGGCGAGGATGGACTTCATCCCGAGGGCGACGATCTCCGAGCGGCGCTCGGGCGCGATGCTCGCAAGCCCGCCGATCATGATGCCCAGGCTGCCGAAGTTGGCGAAGCCGCACAGGGCGTAGAGCATGATCAAACGGCTGCGCTCGCTCAGTGCGTCGGGTGAGAGCTGGGTGAGCTGGACATAGGCGATCAGCTCGTTCAATACCGTCTTGGTGCCCATGAGGGCGCCGGCGGTTTGGGCCTCCTGCCAGGGGATGCCGATCAGCCAGACGATGGGCGCGAATACCCAGCCGAGCAGGCGCTCGAGGCTCAAGGGCGCGTCGGCGACCTGAGGCAGCAGGCCAAGCAGATCATTGGCCAGGCTGACCAGCGCCAGCATGACGATCAACAGAGCCATCACGTTCAGCATCAGCGGAATGGCGGCGAGCGCGCCGCGGGTAATCGCATCCATGGCGCTTTCGGATTCGATTTCGATGTGCGCGTCGAATGGCTCGCGCTGCGAGGCCTCGGGCAGCATGATGCCGGCAATCACCAGCGCCGCCGGGGCGCTCATCAGTGAGGCGGTCAGGATCTGGCCCATGGCATTGGGAATGATGCCGCTCAGGATGCTTGCATAGAGCAGCATCACAGTCCCCGCGATGGTGGCCATGCCGCTCACCATCAGTGCAAAGAGCGCCGAGCGTGACATGGTTTTGAGGTAGGGGCGGATCAGCAGCGGCGCTTCGGTCATGCCGATAAAGACATTGGCCGCAGTGGCCAGCCCCAGCGCGCCGCTGGTGCCGAGCGTGCGCCGCAGCACCCAGGCAAAGCCTCTCACCACCAGCGGCAGCACGCGCCAGTGGAACAGCAGCGCCGACAGGGCTGAGACCACCAGAATCAAGGGTAGGGCGCGGAAGGCAAAGACAAAGCCATGCTCGGGCGCAGTGACGGCGAACGGCGCCTCGCTGCCGGCAAGGTAGCCAAAGACGAACTGGGCGCCCGCGTCCGTTGCCTTTTGCAGCGCCAGAACCATCTCATTGAGCAGCAGAAAGGCCTCTTTGGCCGCGGGCCACTTGAGCAGCAGGACTCCGAGCAGCAATTGCAGCCCAAGCCCGCCAAGCACCAGACGCAAGGAGACTTCGCGGCGCGACTCGCTCAACAGCCAGGCAATGCCAAGCAGGACGAGGAGCCCGAACAGGGCCTGCAAGGTCGGGGCGAGGGTTTCTGACATCTGCGATAACCAGTGAAAGCGCAAACTTTGGGGCGCACCTTATGCGGCTTTGTGCGGAAAGAAAAGCCTGATCGGGATGTGCGGTCGAAACACCACACGCCATTGCAAGCGCCTTCCTGGTCGCGCACAATTTCCCCGATATCAGCCAGAAGTTTGTTGACGAGAGTAACGGGTAATGATGATGAAGCGCTATGTTTGCTTGCTTTGCGGATTGGTGTATGACGAAGAGAAAGGCTGGCCTGAGGATGGCATCGAGCCGGGGACGAGATGGGAGGATGTCCCCGACAGCTGGGTATGCCCAGAGTGCAATGCGGGAAAGGAAGACTTCGAAATGGTCGAGCTGTGAAGGTGCCAGCTTTGCAAGTGATGAACACGGTCACCGGGGCGGCAGGGCTGTAGGCCGCCGAATTGCATGCCCCGCGTCCGGTTGTGGCGCGTCGATTCTGCTCGAAATGTCCTGGATAAGAGTCCGATCTTCGTGCTATGGTTTTCAAGTAATTGAATCCTTGCTATGGAGTGATGTGAGTTCATGTCTATCGCTTTGACAGAATCCGAAGTCGCCCTGACTGGGCCGGCAGTTGACAAAATGACCGAGCTTTTTGCGCAGGTCGAGGATGGGGTGCAGGGCGTGCGGGTTTATGCCGCCGCCGGAGGCTGCAGCGGGGTGAGTTTTGGTATGACCTTCACCGACAACATCGGTGAGCAGGACGGCGTACGCGACTTTAATGAGTTCAAAGTTGTCGTGGATGACGACACGCTCGGCTATTTGCGTGGCGTTGAGATCGACTTTGTCGACCAGGGCGACGGTAACGCCACATTCGTTTTTAACAATTTGCCGACTCAGGGCGGTGGCTGCAGTAGTTGCGGCTCATCCAGCCAGGGTGGCTGCTCTTCATGACCGCGAGGGTTTTCGGCGCTGAGCAATGCCGAACTCGGGTGTTCCAATCCCCGTGCTTGGCCGGCAAAGTCCTCGGTGGGGGCATCCGTGGGGATCAAGCACGATGATCCGGGCAGGTATTGTTGGCGCGACTGGCTATACCGGCTCCGAGTTGTTGCGCCTGCTATTGCGCCATCCGGATGTTGAGTTGAAGGTGGTGACCTCCCGCGCCGAGGCGGGGCGAGCGGTAAGCGACTACTTCCCAGCACTCAGGGGCAGCTGCCAGCTCGCTTTTGCGCCGGCTGACGCTGCATCGCTGTCAGGATGCGATCTGGTGTTCTTCGCAACGCCTAACGGAACCGCCATGAAGGAGGCGCCGGCATTGCTGCAGGCTGGCGCGCGGGTGATCGACCTGGCCGCGGATTTCCGGCTGCGCGATCCTGACCTGTGGGCGGCCTGGTACGGCATGCCCCATGAATGCCCCGATTTGCTCGCCGAGGCCGTCTACGGGCTGCCGGAGATCAATCGTGAGGCCTTGCGTAAAGCGCACTTGGTCGCGAACCCCGGCTGTTATCCAACTGCGGTATCGCTCGGCTTTCTGCCCTTGATTGAATCCGGCGCTGTGGATGTCGACTTTCTGATTGCGGACGTCAAATCCGGAGTCAGTGGCGCCGGTCGTCAGGCGAAGACCGGGCTGTTGATGGCTGAGGTGGGTGAGAGCTTCAAGGCTTACAGTGTGGCGGGGCATCGCCACCAACCGGAGATCCACCAGACCCTGAGCGCAGCGCAGCGGGCAGGTTCGCCCGAGATCAGGCTGACTTTTGTTCCGCATTTGCTGCCCATGATTCGCGGCATTGAGGCGACCCTTTATTCTCGTCTGGATCAAAACGGATCAAGTCTTACAGCGGATGCTTTGCAAAGGTTGTACGAGGAGCGCTACCGGACTGAGCCCTTTGTCGATGTCATGCCGGCTGGCTCGACGCCTGAAACCCGCTCGGTGCGTGGGACCAATCTTTGTCGATTAGCCGTGACGGTGCCGGACGGCCCCGCAGGCGGAGATGGCGGCAGCATGCCAGGGCGCACAGTGGTGGTGCAGGCGGTCATCGACAATCTCGTCAAGGGGGCAGCTGGTCAGGCGATTCAGAACATGAACCTGATGTTCGGTCTTGCCGAGACGACCGGCCTGACCGATCTGGCTTGGACACCCTAAGGCTGTGCTTTAACAGAAGCCGGCTTCCCCTGATTCGAGTAGCGAATTGATCAGATGGGATGGAATCCGAACATGGGTGGGACGGGTGCGCGTGTTGGCGCACCGGGCGCGGGATTCCGGCTGTTTGTTACGCTGGGCTGGCTGGCTGTAATTTGTAGCGCTTTCGTGCTCGGCTATCAGCTCGCTTACCATGATGCCGACAACGCGCTCGTCGAGCTGCGCGAGCTTGAGAGCGACCGGCGTGAGTTGCGTGAGTCCCTCATGGCGGCGGAGGAGCGCATTGCCGGACTCGAGCGAGCTCAATCGATCGATCGCGAGGCCAAGCGCCTGGCGCAGGCTCAACTCGAGGAATTGCAGCACGAGCGACACGAGTACGCCAAGCAGGTTTCGGCGCTGGAGCGCCTGATCCGGGAAGGCGGCGGTGGTGTGGTGCAGGTGCAGGACTTTGAGCTATGGGAGACCGAAAAGCCACGGGAATTTGGCTACCGATTCACCGTGGCTCAGCTGATTTCGGAATTTGGCCAGACATCCGGGCGGGTTAAACTGCGGATTGAGGGCAAGACGCCTGAGGGCGAATCGGTGTCGCGCAGTGCGGCTCAACTTCAGGGCTCGGAGCCGGCGTCACATCGCATGGACTTCGAGTTCTTTCAGAATTTCAGTGGTCTGCTCATGTTGCCCGAGGGCTTCCAGCCGCTGACACTGACGATCGAGATCGAGCCACTGGTCAAGAATCTCATCTCTTCCGCTCGTACCTACCCTTGGGAAGCGCAGACCTGGGGGCCGGAGCGGATGCAACCGGTCGCATTAGAGCCAGCCGATGATCCATTGGGGGACTGAGGCGAGTTGGTTCCAAAGGGGACTTGATTCCCTAGCGATTTTTCCGCAAGCAACATCGGGCACAGGTCATGCCTTAACTCAACGGCTCCCGCGGTCTTCAGAGCCGACGGGGTGGGGGAGAACTGAGTTGCCTCGCCACGGATAAGACCAGAATGGTCTTGATTCGAGCCCGCGACGGTCACACCCTTAGTAAGCAGAGATGCTCTCGGCTGCTCCGGCCAGGCTCAACCGAGCCCGAGTGCGATCAGGCCTAAATGGAATCACACCCGTATATCAAATCCCGGAATCAAATCCCGGAACAAAATCCAGGCTCAGTGACATCAACAAAGAGACGGCAGTTATGACAATGACGACTGATCTGACCGGAGAGGCTCCTCTGGTCTTCACCAACTCGGCCGCTTCCAAGGTGGCCGACCTGATTAAGGAAGAAGGCAATGAGGAGCTGATGCTGCGGGTCTACATCCAGGGCGGGGGCTGCTCTGGTTTCCAGTATGGCTTCACCTTCGACGAGCAGATCCAGGACGGTGACACCGAGGTTGTGACCGATGGTGTCAAGCTGCTGGTCGATCCGATGAGCATGCAGTATCTGATGGGTGCCGAGATCGACTACAGCGAGGGACTGCAAGGCGCTCAGTTTGTCATCCGCAATCCGAATGCGAGCACCACCTGCGGTTGCGGGTCGTCGTTCGGCGTTTAACATTTTGCTCACCCACACGCGTTTGTGTGGGGCGGCAGCGTTCAGCGGAGTAGGCGAATAAGGGCAATTCCGCTCAGTGGAAGCCGCTCGATTCCGGCGAATCGGGGTCGCGAGCGTCCACTAACAAAGCAGGCTCTCTGGTACGTTGCAGCTCTGCCATTAGCGGCTTAGTTTGACGGCGGAAGCGTGCTTTTTCGCTGTCGTTGAACTCATTGAGGAATGGCAGCTTGGCGGTTAGCGGATTGACGGGAGTCCCGTCGATCCGAATCTCGTAATGCAGGTGTGGACCGGTCGCAAGCCCGGTTTGGCCCACGTAGCCGATGGTGTCCCCACGTGTGACTCGCCCGCCGCTCGATAGACCCTTGGCGAACCGCATCAGGTGGGCGTAACGGGTTTCGTACTTTGAGCCATGGCGCAGGATGACAATGTTGCCATAACCCCCCTTGCGACCTTTGAAGTGGACTCTTCCATCGGCGGCGGCAAGCACGCGGCGCCCGGCAGGGGCAGCGAAATCGACCCCGGTGTGGGGGCGGATGCGGCGCAGAACCGGATGCATTCGGGCGAGGGTGAAACCTGAGCTGACGCGGGTATAGTTCAGCGGGGTGCGCAGGAAGCTGTAGCGACCCTTGTCGACGGGCTGCCCATCGGCTGTAAAGTAATCGGTGACGCCTTTCGATGTGGTGTAGCGCACGGCGGCGTACTGCTTGTTGCCGTTGGTGAACTCCACGGCAAGTACCGGCCCTGTCTTGATCGGCTCGTCCCCGGCGTAGATTTGCTCGAACAACACGGAGAGCTTGTCTCCCTCGCGGGTCTGACGGGCAAAGTTGATCTGGTGACGGAAGATGTTGATGGCGCGCTGGGTGACCTGATCCGGGATGCCAGCACTCTTGGCCGCGCCATAAAGAGAATGCTTTACCACCGCGGTCAAACACTGGCGGCGAGGTTCGATCGCGGCGGAATTCACCGAGGTGGTCACGGTGTCCCCGTCATGGGAGACCATCAGACGCTCGGTGGCGCTGAGCTTGAACTCAAGTCGCTCGAGCTCGAGTGCTTGGTCGAAGTGCAGGCGAATGGTTTCGCCAGGGCGTATTTGCTCAAGGCGGCGGCGATGGGTTTTGGAGACCTGATCGAGGATCTGGTAGACCATGCGGCCAGGCAGCCCCTGTGACTCCAGGATGGTGCCCAGGGTGTCGCCCGGTTGAACTTCATAATCCAGGCGGAAGGGGCCTTGCCGCAAAGCGGGCGGGGTCTTGGTTTGTTCCCCGGTGTGCTGATCGCCGTCTTCCCCCGCAGCATCTCCCAAGGCTAGAGTGTCGATTTGCAGTGCCAGCGTCGGGGTATTGCTAAGCGAGAGCTCGAGCAATTCCTCTTGGCTCATGCCGAACAGATCCGGCAGAGCGGGCGTGAGACCGGCAAGTTCCTGGAGCGGGTCCGCAAGTTGGAACTCGGGATCGCTGTCATTGTAAGGCGAAATGCTTAGCGGAACACTGAGTGCCTGCGCCGTGTTAGGGCTGCTGTTTTCCTGAGACGCGGTGCTGGGTGACTGGCTACGCTGTCCGAGTGTTGGCGGATGCGACTGGCCGTCGTCCTGCAGTGGCCCAGGTGGCAATGGCAGCTCAATGACCTCCGAGCCTTCGGGGGACGGTGCTGTCAGTGTGGCCGGTGCGTTGGAGACTGCCACCTGTACGATCGTATAGCTGACACCGGCCGCCAACGCCAGGAACCCAAGGCGGAGCGCCCGGCGCGAGCGACGGTTCGGCTGACGCCGGAATCCATGGCCGCGTACGCGAAACTTGTAGTCACGCATCATAAATCAATTCCAAGATGCCGTTTTTGAAGGCGAACTACTTAAGCTGCAAGTTTAGACGATGTTGGGAGAAGGTCAACGAATCTTCTTACTTTCGTGAACTAAATCTGCGATCGGAGCGCCAGCAGCCGCGCCCGTTGCTGCCGGCAGGCAGGCTTTCGGGTTAAGCTTGGTCATCGCAAATCCGAGCCCAGCCAGTGCGCCATTCACGTATTGCGCAGCGGTAACATTGGGTT